>NZ_JAYFSI010000041.1:0-233 GCF_034929455.1 Amycolatopsis heterodermiae | reverse complement strand
TGTTCTGTCTGGGGAGGTTGCGATCAGTGCGACACGTGACCGGATGATCTTGGCGTAAGGGAGGGCCTCCGGGTTCGGTGTGGATTGCGACGTCTACACCGACCAACGGAGGCCCTCGTGACCCACGCTAACGCACCCCTGACCCCGACCGGCAGACTGCGCCTGGCCCGCTGCGTCGTCGACGACCGATGGCCACTGCGACGAGCAACGGAACGGTTCCAGGTGTCGGTCTC
>NZ_JAYFSI010000040.1:0-308 GCF_034929455.1 Amycolatopsis heterodermiae | reverse complement strand
TCGAAGACGTGGGCGCCGAGGTGGCGGTCGGCCAGCAGTCCGAAGAGGGCGGCGGTGAGGATCGGGAACGCCAGCAGGATCAGGATCGACGTGAAGAGGATGTTCCAGGTGAAGATCGGCATGCGCCACATGAGCATGCCGGGACAGCGCAGGCAGACGATGGTCGTGACCATGTTGACGGCGCCGAGGATGGTGCCCAGGCCGGTGACGATCAGTCCGGTGATCCACAGGTCGCCGCCGACGCCGGGGGAGTGGATGGCGTTGGACAGGGGTGTGTAGGCGGTCCAGCCGAAGTCGGGCGGGCCGCC
>NZ_JAYFSI010000004.1:0-656638 GCF_034929455.1 Amycolatopsis heterodermiae | reverse complement strand
GGGGGGGGGGCGACCCGGCGGGGGGGGGGCGGGCCTTCTCCGCGGCGGCGTCGGGGGGGCCCGCGGGGGGGAGCGGGGGGGCGCAGCCGCCCGCCGCGAGCACCGCGTCGGCGTTGGCGAACTGGTCGGCGCCCTGCGGGAGCAGCAGCTGGCCGACGCCCGCGCCGAACGCGCCGAGCGTCGTGCCGCTGCCGCCGTGGTGCACCACCAGGTCGACGTGCGGCAGCAGCTCCGACTGCGGCACCCACGCCTCGAGCCGCACGTTCGCCGGGACTTCGCCCAGCGCGGCCGGGTCGACGGTCGGGCCGGTGGCGACCAGCACGTCGACGTCCAAACCGGACAGACCGGCGATCGCCGCGCCCAGCACCCCGGCGTGGCCCATCGCCGTGCCGAGCGTCAGGTAGACGAGCGGGCGCCGCTTGTCCAGCACGCCCGCGGGCAGCTCGCCGGGCTCGCTCCAGCCGACCGGGCGCAGCGGCACGCGGTCGGCCCCCGCCCGCGCCACGAAACCGGGCTCCTGCACCGATTCCGGGCAGATGTCGATGAACCGGCCTTGTGACGACAGGTCCCCGTCGAGGACGATGCCCAGGTCCGTGGCGTTCGCGCGGATCGCGTCGCGGATGTGCGTGACCAACGGGTCGTCGCCGGAGACCCGGCCGAAACCGTGCGTCACCACGGGGATCCCGGCCTGCATCGCGGCGAACACGCCTCCGGAGTTGCCGACCTCGCTTACGACCAGGTCCGGCGGGACGTGGGCGAACACCGGCAGCAGGTCCGCGATGAACCGCTTCGGCATGAGATCGCCGAACACCTTCGCGACGATCGGGCCGAGCACCTCCGGCGGGACCTCACCCGGCGGACGCCGCGGGCCGGCCGGGCCCGCTTCGGCGAACGCCTGGCCGAACGCGTCCTTGATGGCGAGCCCGGCGGCGACCGTCTCGAGCCCGGCTTTCCGCAGCTGGGGCAGGAAGTCTTCGGAGGTGGCGAAGACGACGTCGTGGCCCGCGTCGCGCGCGGCGAGCGCCAGCGGGAGGAGCGGGAACGTGTGACCGAAGGACCCCAGTGAGGTGAAGAGCAAGCGCACCGGCCCGACCCTAGCCCGTAGGCTGGCGCGGTGACCTTGACCTCCACGCTGCGGGACGCCGCGTTCCGCTGGATCGCCGACGACCCGGACCCCGCCTCCCGCGACGAACTGCAGGGGGTCGTCGCCCGCGCGCTGGGCGGCGAGCCGGGTGCCGCCGACGAGCTGGCCGACCGGATGGCCGGGCCGCTGGAGTTCGGCACGGCCGGGCTGCGCGGGCCGGTGCGCGCTGGGCCGAACGGGATGAACGTCGCCGTGGTCACCCGCACGACGGCCGGGGTGGCGACCTGGCTGACCGCGCACGGGCACGCGGGCGCGCTGGTCGTCGTCGGCCGGGACGCGCGCCACGGCTCGGAAGAGTTCGCCGCGGCCGCCGCGGAGGTGCTGACCGCCGCCGGGTTCACCGTGCAGGTCATGCCCGGCCCGCTGCCGACCCCGCTGCTCGCCTACGCCGTCAAGCACCTCGGCGCGGTGGCCGGGATCCAGATCACGGCGTCGCACAACCCCCCGGCGGACAACGGGTACAAGCTCTACGACGCGACCGGCGGGCAGATCGTGCCGCCGACCGACGGTGAGATCGAGCAGGCCATCCAGGCCGCGCCGGCCGCGGTGGACGTGCCGCGCGAGCCGGGCGCCGGGGTCGTCGACCTGCTCGGCAGTTACCTCGACGAGGTCGCCGAACTCCCGCTGGGCGCCGATCGCGTCGTTCGGGTGGCCGCCACCGCGCTGCACGGCGTGGGCGCCGACACGCTGCGCGCGGCCTTCGAGCGGGCCGGGTTCACCGACCTGCACCTGGTCGAGGCGCAGTCCACGCCGGACCCGGACTTCCCGACCGTGTCGTTCCCGAACCCGGAGGAGCCGGGCGCGACCGACCTGCTGCTGGCCCTCGCGTCCGAAGTGGACGCCGACCTGGCGATCGCGCTCGACCCGGACGCCGACCGCTGCGCACTGGGCGTGCGCGAACGGGACGGCTCGTGGCGGATGCTGCGCGGTGACGAGACGGGCGTGCTGCTGGGCTCGACCATCCTGTCCACTGTGGACCGCACGACGATGCCGGACCCGTTGGTGGCCACGACGATCGTCTCGTCGTCGCTGCTGGGTGAAATCGCGAAGGCCGAGGGCGCCCGCTACGCGGAGACGCTCACCGGGTTCAAGTGGCTGGTCCGCGCCGGCGACGGGCTCGTGTTCGCCTACGAGGAGGCGCTCGGCCTCTGCGTCAACCCGGGGTTCGTGCGGGACAAGGACGGCATCGCCGCCGCGACGCTGGCGGCCGGGCTGACCGCGCGGCTGCGCGCCGAGGGCCGCACGCCCCTGGACGTCCTGGACGAGCTGGCCGAGCGGCACGGCGTGCACGTCACCGACCAGGTTTCGCTGCGCGTCACGGACCTGTCGGTGCGCGGCCGCCTGATGGGCAAGCTGCGCGAGGCGCCCCCGGCCGAGGTCGGCGGCGTGGCCGTGGCGCTGGAGGACCTGCTCCCCGACGCCGACGTCCTGCGCCTCACCGGCGACGGCGTCCGGATCGTGGTGCGCCCGTCCGGCACCGAGCCGAAGCTGAAGGCGTACCTGCAGGTCGTCGAGCCGGTGCGCGAGTCGCTGGCGGACGCGCGGACGGCGGCGGGCAAGCGGCTGACGGCGTTGCGGGCCGACGTGGAGGCGTTGCTGTCCTGATGCCGAAGCTCCTGATCGTGCACCACACGCCGTCCCCCTCGACGCAGGCGATGTTCGAGGCGGTGCTGGCGGGTGCCACGCATCCGGACGTCGAAGGCGTCGACGTGGTCCGCCGCGCGGCGCTGGCGGCCACGGTCCCGGACGTCCTCGAGGCCGACGGCTACCTGCTGGGGACGCCGGCGAACCTGGGCAGCATGAGCGGCGCGTTGAAGCACTTCTTCGACACGGTCTACTACCCGTGCCTCGACGAGACGCGGGGCCGTCCGTTCGGGTACTGGATCCACGGGAACAGCGACACGTCGGGCACCGAACGGCAGCTGCTGTCCATCACGACGGGCCTGGCCTGGGCGAAGGCGGCGGATCCGGTGATCGCGACGGGCGAGCCGGACCGCAAGGTGCTGGAAGCGTGCACCGAGCTGGGCGGCACGCTGGCCGCGACGCTGATGTCCTGAGAGCCGATGACCTGGGAAAAGTAAGAGGCCTGTCACCGGAAGCCCTGGGGGTCGACCTCCGGCAACAGGCCGTAGCCAAGGGTTCGCCGCGAGGCGATCGACCTTGGTGCTATGAAGCGTACTACAGACGGCCGATCATGACGAGTCGGAGGCATGGTCGCCTCTCGCCTTGTGGTTCTGTACACCCCCAGGGTACGGACGGCAAGGCGAGAGGCGAGGCCACTGTAAACCACTGCATACGATAGCTGTCAACATGTGCGTACAGTGGTTTCCCGGCTAGAATTTTCACGGTGGAACCTAGGGGGCGGCCATGGCACAAGAGCGCACGTTCGCGGAACGCCTGAGCGCCCTGATCGACGCGGCGCGACTGGACGGCAAGGCACCGCACAGCTACCGCGAGATCTCCGCGGCGGTCGAGCGGGCCGGCGGGCCGGCGATGTCGCCTGCCTACCTGCAGCAGCTCGCGACCGGCAAGCGGGTCAACCCCAAGATCCACTACGTCGAGGCGCTGGCCAGGCTGTTCGGCGTGCCCGTCACCTACTTCTTCGACGCCGAGGCCACCGGGCCGGCCCCGGCGGGCGAGGTGCAGCTGATGGCGATGCGCGCGCAGGAGCTGTCGCCGCAGGGCCGCCGTCAGGTGATGGACCTGCTGGAGCTGGTGGAGCGCTACGAACGCGCCGAACGCGAAGGCCGGAACCCGGAGGACACGCCGCGATGAAGGAACGCGAGCTGCGCCGCCGGTGCCGGAAGCTGCTGAAGGACCTGGACATCGGGCCCCCGCTGGACGTCGAGCTGCTGTGCTCGCGAGTGGGTGAGCAGCGGGGGAAGCCGATCCGGCTGATGGCCTACCCGCTCGAGGTGCCCGGCCCGTTCGGCTGCTGGATCGCGACCTCGGCGGCGGACTACATCTTCTACCAGGCCGAAACGACGAAGTCGCACCAAGATCACATCATCCTGCACGAGCTGGGCCACATGCTCGCCGACCACCACCCGCAGGGCGACGCCGAGCCGGCGGACTTCCTGCGCGGCCCGGCTCCCGATCTTGACCCGGATGCCGTACACCGCGCACTGCGCCGCACGTCCTACGATGACGCCCACGAGTGGGAAGCCGAGACCGTAGCGACCATCATCCTCGAGTGGGCGTCGGTCCTGAACTACACGATCCCGCGGCGCGCTGCGGACCGGGATCTTCGCCGGATCCAGGGGGCGCTGGGCGATCACCAAGGGTGGTTGTGAGCACACTTTTCAGCCCCGTGAACGTTCTCGCGATGGTGCTGTTCGCCGCGGCTCTGTCGTGGCGGATCTACCAGGTGGTCCGGGCCCCGACCCTGCCGAACTGGTCGGTCACCGCGTGCATCGCCGGCTTCGCCGCCGCGTTCCTGCTGCAGCAGAAGGTGATTTCGGACGCCGTCGACGACGTCTTCGGCCTGGGCGCCGCCCGGGTGGCCAACAACGCGCTGCTCGCCTGCGGCGTCTGCGCGCTGATCCTGTTCTTCCTCGGCTCGGCGCTGGGGCCGGTCCGCCGCTACGGGCGCGTGGTCGCCGAGCTGGTGCCGCTGGCCGCGGCGATCGTGCTGATGATCGTCGCGATGAGCGTGACACCCCCGGAGCTGCGGGGTGCCGCGCTCGGGCCGGAGACGATCCACGACAGCGGCGTCGCGCTATTCTACCTGGGCGCCGGGCTGTACCTGATCTACGCGCTGATCGCCTGCACGGCCTGGATCGTGCGCTACCTGCGCGTCGCCGACCGGAACCTGCGCATCGGGCTGAGGCTGGGCGCGGTCGGGCTGGCGAGCGCGGCCGTCGGCAGCATCTTCCGCGCGCTGTACATCGTGGTGGCGTGGGCGTTCGGCCCGGTGGTGAAGATCCTGCTGCTGCTCGGGGTGCCGTTCGTGATCCTCGGCGGCGCGCTGTTCCTGGCCGGCGTGACCTACCCCGGCGTCCGCGCGCGGCTGTCGGCGTTGCGGCGGCGACGGCGGCACCGCCACGAGCACCAGGCGCTGGCTCCACTGTGGACGGTTCTGGTCAAGGCGTTCCCCAGCATCGTCCTGCGGACCCCGCCGCGCGAACGGTTCTCGCCGCGCAGCGTGCACCGCGTCTACTACCGCCGGGTGATCGAGATCCGCGACGGCCTGGTGCAGCTTTCGCCGTACCTGGACGCGGACTTCGGCGAGGTCGTCGCCAGCGATCCGGGCGCCGCGGCGGCCGCGCTGAAGACGGCGTTGCGGCGGCATGCGGACGGTGAGGAGAGCGACGGCCGCGCCAAGCAGGTCCTGCCCGCGGGCGCGGACGACATCGAGTCCGACGTCCGGCCGCTGCTCGCCCTCTCGGCCGCGATGGGGGCGTGACCCCCGTGGACACCCTGATCACCGCCGGCCGGGTGCTGCCTCGGCCGTCGACACCGGTTCTTGATGGCGCGGTCCTGGTACGCGACGGCGTGCTGGCCGCGGTGGGCCCGCGCGCGGAGGTGCTGGCCCAGGCGGCGCCCGGTTTTGCGCGGCACGACTTCCCGACCGGGACGGTCATGGCGGGCCTGTTCAACGTCCACGTGCACCTGGCTTTCGACGCGTCCCGCGAGATGCTGGCCCACTTCCTGGCCGGCTCGCCTCTGGAAGAGGCTCGCTCCCGGCTCACGTCGATGCTGCGCAGCGGCGTAACCACGGTGCGAGACCTGGGCGATCGCGGCCACCTGGGCGCGGCGGTGCGCAGTTCGCTGGACGGCGTGGCCGCGCCGCGGCTGTTGGTGTCGGGCCCGCCGATCACGGTCCCGGACGGCCACTGCCACTTCTTCGGCGGCGCAACGACGTCCGACGCGTCGATCCGCACCCTGATCGACGAGAACGCCGAGGCGGGCGCGGACGTGATCAAGGTGATGGCCAGCGGCGGCCAGATCACCGAGGGCGGCGCGGACATGTGGGAGTCGCAGTTCGACGCCCGTCAACTGTCGGTGATCGTCGCGCACGCGGCTTCCCACGGCCTGCCGGTGGCGGCCCACGCCCACGGCGCCGACGCGATCGAGGCGGCGGTCGAGGCCGGGGTGTCGACGATCGAGCACTGCAGCTTCCTGACGGGCCCTCGCTCCTTCGACCGGCGGGATGCGGTGGCTGCCTCGATGGCCGCCCAGGGAATCTCGGCGTGCTCCACGAGCAGCCGCAACTGGCGAATGATCGTCGAGAAGCTGGGCGACGACACAGCCCAGGCGATGTACGGCCGCTTGCCGTGGCTGGAGGAGCACGGGGTCCGGCTACTGGCGGGGACGGACGCGGGCTTGCCGGGCTCGGTCTTCGACGACCCGGTGGGCGCGCTGGAGCTGTACGAGTGGCTCGGGTTCGGTCGACGGCGCATCTTGGAGATCGCCACGGAGGACAGCGCGGCGGGGCTCGGTTTGGCGGGTGTCACGGGCCGTCTTGAGCCGGGGCTGGCGGCGGATGTGCTGGTTGTGGAGGGGGATCCGCTGGCTTCGCTGGCGGCGCTGCGGAACCCGCTGCTGGTGCTGGCTCGGGGGCTCGCGGCTTAGGTCGCGAACGGGCCGTTCGTGGTTCTTGCGGCGCGAACGGGCCACTCGTGCTGGTTGGTCGCGCGCGCGAAAGGGCCGCTGGTGCTCTTATCGGCGCGAACGGGCCACTCGCACCGCCGCCACTGCCCCAAGGGCACGAACGGTCCGTTCGTGCCCGCCCCGGCATGAACGGACCATTCGGCACGCCGCCAACGCGCGAAAGGGCCACTCGCACCCTTTGCAGCACGAGCGGGCCACTCGCGCTGGTCGCGCAAGCGCGCGAAAGGACCACCCGCGCCCCCACGGCGCGAAAGGACCGCTCGGGCCAACCCCCGCTTGGACGGGGCCACTCGCAACTCATGGCACGAACCGGCCCACTCGCACCCACCCCCCACGCCCCGAGCACGAAAGGGCCATTCGCGCCGCCAACCGCCACTGCCGGCCACTCGCACCCGCGACAGAGCACAAACCGGCCACTCACCCTGACGGGCACGGCGCGAACGGGCCACTCGCGCCGCCACAGTCACCAACGGGCCGTTCGCGTCGCCACCGGCACGAACGGGCCACTCGCACCCCTCGTATGAAGCGCGAACGGCTCGCCCGCGCCCGCACACGGCACGAGTGGGGCCACTCGGCACGCCGCCAACGCACGAAAGGGCCACTCGCACCCGCACAGGGCGCGAACGGCCCGCTCGTATCGCAAGCCCACAGCACAAGAGGGCTAGACGCACTGGTTGGCCGAGTGCATGAAAGGGCCGCTCGCACCCTTTGCGGCGCGAAAGGGCCGCTCGCACCCCCTCGGCACCACCGCCCACTGGCGCCACCGACCCGTCGCGAGCGCGCCAAAGGGCCACTCGCGCCGCCATCGTCACCAACGGACCACTCGCACCCGCCACGGCGCGCGAAAGGGCCACTCGCGCCCTCCCCCCACGTCACCCGCCCGGCTGGAACCACCCCCAGCCACCGCGTCGCCAACAGCACCCGCCTCTCCCCTCCGGCAAAGTCCCTCCCGGCACTCTCCCCGATCAGGGACTGCCAAGTTCCGTGACACCGTTTTAAAACAGTGTTACCGTCAGCTGCATCCACTCGAAAAGCAAGGAGTCCCCCGATGCACGGACCCATCCAGCTCTTCACGGTCATCGCCCTGGTCTCGCTGCCCACCGTGATGTATGGCGGCTACGCCCTCATGGGCGTCATGCGGGACCGCAAACTCACCGAGCACCAGCGCGCGATGTTCCGCGCCGGGCACGCGCACGCCGGGGTACTGCTGATCCTCGCCCTGGTCGCCCTGCAGATCCTCAGTCGCACAACCCTCTCCGACGCCACGCTGTGGGTCACCAGTTTCCTGCTGCTGTTCGGGATCCTGGCCCAGTCCGGCGGGTTCTTCCTGCACCTGGTCCCGAACCGGGGCGGGCTCGGTGGGCGGGTGACGTCCGTCGGGGCTGTGCTGCTCGGCGCGGCTACCCTGCTCACCGCCTACGGGGTCGCCTTCGCCTGACAAAACCGGTCGTTAAGCTGGTCACGTGCCTGAATACCTGCCGACCGCGCCCTACAAGGGGACCCGGGACTTCCTGCCCGCCGAGATGTCCGTGCGCACGCAGGTGTTCGGTCATCTCTACGACGTCCTCGAGCGCCGCGGTTTCCTCCGCTACGACGGCCCGATCCTCGAGTCGGCCGAGATCTACGAACGGAAATCGGGGCAGGAGCTCGCGGACAAGCAGTTGTACACGCTCACCGACAAGGGCGGGCGGCGACTGGCGCTGCGGCCGGAGATGACGCCGTCCGTGGCGCGGATGATCGCCGGGAGCGCGAAGTCGCTGTCGTTCCCCGTGCGCTGGTACAGCCACCCGAACTGCCACCGGTACGAGGCGCCGCAGCGTGGCCGCGTGCGCGAGCACTGGCAGATCAACGCGGACATCTTCGGCTCGGACAGCGCCAACTGCGAGATCGAGATCTTCGAGCTGGTGCACGACATGATGGCCGCGCTGGGCGCGACGCCGGACATGTTCGTGCTGCGCGTCAACGACCGGAACCTGCTGACGTCGGCGCTCACCGACGTCGCCGGCGTCTCCGAGGACCACCTCTCCCAGGTGTTCGCGCTGGTCGACCGCTGGGAGAAGTACCCCCGCGAGAAGCTGGCCGAAGGGGCCGCGGACATCGGGCTGTCGGACAAGCAGTTCGACAAGCTGGCCGAGACGCTCGACATGGGCGAGGCGCTGCTCGACGAGCTGCCGGCCGCGGTGCGCGAGCAGTCGAACCTGGTGAAGGTGCTCAACAGCAGCGCCGGCTCGCTGGTGAAGTACGAGCCGATCATCGTGCGCGGGCTGGCGTACTACACGTCGACCGTGTTCGAGGTCTTCGACACCTCGCCGGAGAACCGCCGCGCCCTGTTCGGCGGCGGCCGCTACAGCGACCTCGCGTCGATGTTCACCGCGCAGCAGATCCCGGGCATCGGGTTCGGCATGGGCGACGTGACGTTGATCGACTTCCTCGAGACGCACGGGCTCACCCCGGCACCGCGCAGTGAGGTCGACGTCATGGTCATCCCGGTGACCGAGGACCTCTCGGACGCCGCCCGCTCGGTGGCGCAGTCGCTGCGCCAGGCCGGGCTCCGGACGTCGACGCCGATCGAGCACCGCAAGCTGGGCAAGGAACTGACCCGCGCGGACAAGGCGGGTGCGGTCGCGGTCGTGATCATCGGCCAGGAGGACTGGGCCGCCGGGAACGTGACCGTCCGCAGCCTCGCCACCCGCGAGCAGAACCCGGTCGCGATCGCGGACGCGCCCGCGTCGGTCCGCGCGCTGCTGGGCTGAAATCGGTTCGACTCCCCCTCGGCGCCCAGGCATCCTGGGCGCCGAGGGGGATGCCGGATGCTGACTCTTGACGAGGTGCTCGCGGGCGACGTACGGCGGTGGGTGGACTTCGACGTCGAGGTGCGACGGACGTGGTGGTACCGCGGGTCTCCCCGGACCCCGCGAGAAGCGGCGGCCGTCGACGCGTGCGCTCCTGACGGCCGGCTGCGGGAGGCCGCCGTCGCGCGGCTCGCGGTCGGTCCGGACCCCGAAGCGCTGCCATTGCTGCTGATCCGTTGCGTCGACTGGGTCCCGCAGGTCCGGGACGCAGCGCGGGGAGCCGTGGTTTCCAAACTGGACGAATCCGCGCTACGCGCGATGCTGCCGCTGGTCGCCATGCTGCGCCGGCGCCAGGTCGACGGCTGGATGACCACGCTGTTTCGGGACGCGCTGCCGAGTCTGCTCGATGGCGCATTGGCCCTGGGTGATCGGGAAAGCCGCCGCTGGGCGCACGGCGAAGCGATCCGCGCCGGACTCCTGTCGTCCGATCGGTTACGGCAGATCACCTTACGGGACAACGACTTTCGGATCCGGACGTCGTGCGGCGACGCCCTGCTGGACCGCGGCGAAGCCGTCGAAGAACTGCTCGCCGACGGGACGCCGCCGGTCCGCATGCGCGCCCTGACCCTTCTCGGCGATGACACCGCCGTGGCCCACCTGGCCGACCGGGCTTCGGCGGTGCGCTCGATGGCTCAGGCGCTGGTCCTGAAGGCGGGCGGCGACCCGGCCGCGCACTACCGCGAGCTGCCGGACTCCGCCGGGGTGCTCGCCGGGCTCGGCGAGACCGGAACCTCGGAGGACGCCGGACGGCTGGAGCGAAACCTCGCCGACGAGCGGCCAAGGTTCCGGGCGCTGGCCGTCCGCGGCCTGCGCCGGGTGGCTTCGGAGTCGACGGCGGTGCGGCCGTTGCTGACCGACCCCTCCCCCGCCGTGACGCGTCAGGTCGTGGAGTTCCTGCGCGGCAAACCGGCGCTGGTCGACGTGCCCGCGTTGCGCACGCTGCTGAGTCCGGCGAACCCGGTCCACACGCGACGGGCGGCCGCGACCCTGCTGCGCGACCGCGACACCTGGCTGCGGCTGCATACCGACCTCACGCTGCTGCGGGACCCGGAGCTGGGTGAAGGCGCCCAGCAGGACCTGTACGCCTGCCGCGACCACATGGCGAACGTCTACACGCAACCGTCGGCGCGGCTGCGCGCGGAGATCGAGGCGGCCTGCATCGGCCTCGAACCGGCGCTGGCCCGCGGGATCCGGCTCAGCCTCGGCACCTGACTCACGTGAGGTCGGCGCGCAGCAGGCGGAGGGTGAACGTGGCGCCCGCGCCGGGGCGGGCGACGGCGGCGATCGTGCCGCCGTGGCCCGTCACCACCTCGCGGACCAGCGCCAGGCCGAGGCCGAAGCGGCGGCCGTCGCCGTCCGTGCCGCGGGCGAAGCGCTCGAAGATGCGGTCCGCGTCCGCCGTCGGGAAGCCGACGCCCGTGTCGCGGACGCGCAGCTCGACGTGCTCGTCGTCCGGCGCGCCCAGCGACACCTCGATCGAGCCGCCCGGCGGGGTGTGGCCCAGCGCGTTGTCCAGCAACGCCGAAAGCACGCGCCGCAACGCCGTCGGGACGCCCTGGACGACGTACGGGCCGCGCTCCCGCGTCACCGCGATCCGGATCCGGCCGGCGCCCGCGCGCACCGCCTCCGCCGCCACCACCTCGTCGGCCAGCACGCCCAGCTCCACCGGCACCAGCTCCGGACGGCCGCCGCACGCCTGCGCCGACAGCAGCAGGTCCTCGACGACTTCGCCGAGTTCACGCGTTCCGCGCACCAGCTGCTGCAGGTCGTCACCGTCCCGGCCGGACGATCGCCGGGCCAGCAGCTGCGCACGTGTGTGCAGCCGGGTCAGCGGGGCACGCAGCTCGTGGGACGCGTCCTCGACGAACGTGCGCTGCCGCCGCAGCGCGTCGGCCAGCGGCCGGATCGCCCGGGACGCCAGCAGCCGGCCGCACACCACCGCCGCCAGCAACGCCAGCAGCTCGGCGACCCCGAGCCCGAACAGCAGCGACGACCGGTCCTGGATCTGGTACCGCTCCTCGAAGAACGCCTGCGAGACGACGCCACCGCGGTTCTCCACGCGGATCGTGTACGTCATGCCGCCGAACGACCGGCGTTCCGTGTGGACGTCACCCGGCGACGACGCGAGCGCGGTCAGCCCGGCGATCGGCATCCCGGCCGGCGACGGCCCGGGCGGCGCGTGCAGCGCCGGGGTGAACAGCCAGACGCAGCCCGGCGGCGTCGCGGTGGGGCCGAGCTCGATGGTCCGGGCCAGCGTGCGGTCGGCGTCGGCGTGCTGCCCGGACAGCAGCATCCCGTAGGCGATCCCGCCCGCGACGGCGACCAGCAGCGACACCACCACGGCGATCTGCGCGGTGATCACCCACCGCGCCCGGTGCAGGGCGCGGGCTTCGGGGTCGCCGCGGGACTTCACACCGCACCGATCTGGTAGCCGAGCCCGTGCACCGTCCGCACGACGTCCCGGCCGAGCTTGCGCCGCAGGTAGTACACATAGGTGTCCACAATGGACTCACCGGTCGAGTCGGCGAACACGCGGGTGCGCAGCGCGGCCCGCGGGTGGATCGCCTTCGGCCGCTGGGCCAGGGCCCGGAGCAGCTCGAACTCCCGCCCGGACAGCGTGATCCGCTCGCCGCGCGGCAGCACGACCTCGTGACGCTGCAGGTCGAGGGCGGCGGTGCCGAGTGGGATGGACTCGGCGCCGTCGAGGTCACGGCGGCCCAGCGCGCGCAGCCGGGCGAGCAGCTCCTCGGTCTCGAACGGCTTGACGAGGTAGTCGTCGGCGCCGGCGTCCAGCCCGCTGACGCGGTCGGCGAGCGTGCTCAGCGCCGACAGCACCAGGACGCGGGTGGTGACCGCCCGGGCCCGGAGCCGCGCGAGCAGCTCCAGGCCGTCGAGCACCGGCAGCCTGCGGTCGATGATCATCACGTCGTACCGCCCGGTGAGGCCGAGGTGCAGCCCCCGCTGGCCGTCGTACGCCGCATCGGTTTCGTAGCCTTCGTCCGCGAGCAGCTCGGCGAGCAGGCCCGCGAGTTCGCGGTCGTCCTCGACGAGGAGCACCCTCGGTTTCTCCGCCGCATCGTGCACGACCCCATACTGGCAGTTATTTTCTGGTATTGAACCCTCAACTTTTCCCGGTTACCGGGACCGGCTCCGCCATCAAGACCACTTCTGTGGTCCCTCTGCGGGCATCACGCCGGTCGAGCCAGCTGAGCACCGGCGCGGTCATGACGGTGGTCACCAAGGCGACCAGCACCAGCACGGTGAACAAAGCGGGCGAAACGATCCCCGCCGCGAGCCCGACGTTGAGCGCGATCAGCTGCATCAGCCCGCGGGCGTTGATCAACGCCCCGACGCGCAGTGCGACCGGCTGCGACTCCCCCACCAGCCGGGCCGCGCCCCAGCACGCGCCGAACTTGCCGATGATCGCCACGGCGACGCACAGCACCGCGAACAGCAGCAGCTTCGGGTCGGCGAGCAGGGCGAACCGGGTGTTCAGGCCGGAATAGGTGAAGAACAGCGGGAGGAACACGATCCGCCCGATCGGCATGATCTTCGCGATCACGGCGTCCGCGGCGGGCATCCGCGGGAAGACGATGCCGACGCAGAAGGCGCCGAACACCGCGTACAGCCCGATGACGTCGGTGAACCAGGCGGCCGCGAACAGCGTCAACGCCGTGATCAGCATCTTTTGGTCCGCGGAGATCCGCCCGCTACCCATCGCCTTCGCGAGCACCCGGCGGCCGACCAGCACCAGCAGCAGCGCGAAGAGCAGCCCGCCGCCGACGGCCATGGCGACCGGCCCGGCCGAGCCCGCGTGCATGCCGAGGACGACGGCCAGCAGGACCCACGCGAGAACGTCGTCGAGGGCTCCGCAGGCCAGCGCCAGCGAGCCGAACCGGGTGCCGCCGAGTCCGCGTTCGGTGATGATCCGGGCGAGCATCGGGAACGCCGTGATCGCGAGCGCCACCCCGACGAACGCCGCCGACGTCGTCAGCGACACCCCGTCCTTGCCGATGCCCGCCCAGCTCGTGCCGAACACCGCGACGCCGACGCCGAGCGCGAGCGGCACCACCGTGCCCGCCAGCGAGATCGCGCCGACCGACTTGGCCGAGCCGCGGATGCTGCGCAGGCTGAATTCGTAGCCCGCGCCGAACATGTAGATGACCAGGCCGATCTGGCCGCCGACGTAGAGCAGCGGGCGGATGCCGTCCGGGAACAGCGCCGTCTGCACGCCCGGCAGGACCAGCCCCAGCAGCGACGGGCCGAGCAGCACGCCGGCGATCATCTCGCCGACCACCGGCGGCTGGCCCAGCCGCACCGCGACCATGCAGACGCCCCGGCACACCACGAGGATGACCGCGACGGCGAGGAAGAACGCCGGTGCGGCAAGCGTCGGGCTCATGAGTTTCCTCCGGCGAAGTAGGTCGAGCAGAGGGCTTGGCGACGGGCGTCGACGACCATGTACGTGCCGAACACGAGCTGGGCCAGGCTGCGCCAGACGTCTTCCCAGCGGTCGCGCACCGCGAGCCACACCAGCGGCGCGCGCTTGCGGCGGGCGCCCCGGGGCGTCAGCAGGGCGGGCCCGCGGTTGGGGATCGAGCGCGTGTGCCCGGCGGTCGAGGCGAGGCTGAACCGGCGCAGCACCTCCCGCGCGACGACGCGCATGGTCAGCGGGGCCAGTCCGCGCGCCGGGCAGGCGCGGTTCTGCGCGATGCCGAACGGGACGAAGTTGACGTCCTTCTTGGCCTGGACGGCGTGCGAGCACCAGCGTTCCGGGTCGAACTCCTCCGGGTGCTCGAACCCCGCGTGGTGGAAGTCCGGGTAGCTGAAGCAGAGCACGGTGCCGGCCGGGATGGTCAGGTCCGCCAGCTCGATGTCCGCCGTCGAAATCCGGTGCGCGATGCCGAAGAGCGGGTAGGTCCGCAGGCCTTCGTCGATGACGCGGTCCAGGTAGGCGTCGTCCTCGGGGTGCTCGGCCAGCCGCCGCTGGACGTCCGGGTGCTGCGCGACGATCATCAGCAGGTGGGCCATCGCCTCGGACATCTGCACGACGGCGGTGTTGAAGAACGTGCCCTGCAGGTAGTAGACCTGCTCTTGCGGGGTCAACGCCTCCGGCAGCGGGTGCGGGACGTCGTCGAGACGCCTTCGCAGGTACTTCGTGAGCCTCGCACGGCGGCGCATGTTCCGCGGCCGCACGCACTTCAGGGCCGAGACGACGTCGTCGGCGTTCGCCACGATGAGGTCGCGCGCCTCCGGCGGGCACGGCTCGTCGAAGACCAGCTCGTAGTACAGCTCGGCCCAGATCGGCATCATCTCGTCGCGCAGCCGGACCAGGCCGCCGTCCAGCTGGTCCAGCACGTGCGTGGCGACGCGGCGCGTCAGCTCTTCGGAGTCCTTTTTGGACTTGACCAGGATGTGCCGGGTGCACTTGGCGACCTCGTCGTAGCGCGGCCCCGGTTCTAGGTGCTCCTGGTGCACCTCCGGGCCCGGCGCGAGCCAGTACCAGAACAGGTCCGACAGCGCGGCACCCTTGCTGCGGCCGTTCGCCGCGGGGTCGGCGTAGACGCGCCGGAAGTCCTCGGCACCGATCCGCTCACCCGGGATCGTCACCGTGTCCTCGCCGTTGACCAGCGAGAAAATCTTCACCCGCAGCGCGACGACACGGCCGGGCAGCCACGCGGGCGCCGTCGCCAAGGCGGCTGCGGCAAGCGCTTTCCCGATCATCGCCGCACCTGGTCCGGGGTGAGGTCGGCCGGCCGCCGTCCGCCGCACTGGGCGAGCGCCTGGTCGAAGTCCTCCCGCAGCAGTTCGAGCACCTGCGAGACGCCTTCGCGCCCGCCCGCGGCCAGCCCCCACACCACCGGGCGGCCGACGCCGACCGCGTCCGCGCCGAGCGCGAGGGCCTTGACGACGTCGGTGCCGCGGCGGATCCCGCCGTCGAGCAGCACCGGCATCGCCCCGCCGACCGCGGCGGCGATCTCGGGGAGGACGTCGATCGTGGCGGGGACGGTGTCGAGCTGGCGGCCGCCGTGGTTGGACACGACGATCCCGGCGACGCCGTGGTGCACCGCGAGGCGCGCGTCCTCGGGGTGCAGGACACCCTTGATCAGCACCGGGAGCTTCGTCTTCGAGCGCAGCCAGGCGATGTGCTCCCAGTTCAGCCCGGCCGACATGACGATGTCGCGGACGTGGCTGGCGTTGCCGCCACTGCGGTTCTCGCCGATGTCGCGCAGGTTCTCGACGGCGAATCCCGGCGGCAGGTCGTGGAAGTCGTTGCGGTCGTCGCGCTCGCGGCGGCCGAGCACCGGGGAGTCCACGGTGACGACGAAGGCCTTGACGCCGGCGCCCTCGGCCCGGCGCACGACCGCCTCGGTGAACTCCAGGTCCGGCTGCAGGTAGAGCTGGAACCACAGCGCCGGGTCGGGCGCGACCTCCCGCGCCGCCGCGGCGACGTCCTCGATGGCCGTGGTCGAGGCCATGCTGACGATCATGATCGTGCCCGCGCGCGCCGCGGCCCGGGCCGTCGCCAGCTCGCCGTCGGCGTGGGCGAGCCGGTGGAACGCCGTCGGCGCGATCAGGATCGGCATGGACGCCTGGGAGCCGAGCAGCTCGGTGCTCAGGTCCCGTTTGTCGCTGCCGCGCAACACCCGCGGCAGCAGCTTCAGCTTCCGGAACGCGGTTTCGTTCTCCGCCAGGGTGATCTCGTCCTGCGCACCGCCCGCGAAGTAGTCGTAGTGGACCGGGTCGAGCCGTTGCCGCGCCGCCGCTTCGAACTCCGCGATCGTGCGCATCACAGCTCCTTCGTGAAGAAGGCGGCCAACGGTCCGATGTGGACTTCCCGGTCCCACTCGTTCTCGAGGTTCTCGGTGACGTGGTGGGTGGCGACCAGCTCGCCGCGGCGGTAGTGCCGGACGATCGGGTGCAGGTAGTGGCCCTCGCCGTGGTCGTTGGCCTGGTCCTGGCTGGCGCGGGCGACGAAGTCGAACGGGTCGATCTTGTCGTGGTCCGGGCCGTAGTCGAGGGTGACGACGAAAGCGTTCTCGGGCGGGTCGTCCAGCAGCCGCGCCACCGGCACCTCTTCGAGGTACCGCGCGGTGTCGCCGTCGATCGTGAGGACGTCGCCGAGGAAGCCGAACTGCTGGTACAGCGCGGAAGTCCGGTTGATCCGGGTGATCACGGCTTCGGTCAGCGCGTCCGGTTTCGCGGGCAGCTCGGTGCTCGGCCACGGCGTCTCGTGGTAGCGCTCGCCGAGGACCTTGGCCAGCGCGCGGACGCCGTAGCGGAAGCCGTGGATGAACGCGCTGGTGGCCTTCTTGAAGTCGCGGACCTGCGTGATCGTGCCAGCGAAGTAGAGGCCGGGCACGTTGACCGACTCCCAGCTGGACGTCTGCGCCGGGAAGCGGTCGTTGATGGTGAGCTGCGGGCGGCAGTCGTCGTCGAACACGCTCGCGTCGAAGCGGAAGCCGGTGCAGATGATCACGCGGTCGTAGCGGATCTCCTTGACGACCTCGTCGACGCGGGCGAAGGCGTACTTGACGTGGTACCCGTCGGCGTCCTTGCGGATCTCGCGGACGTCGCCGTCGAGGATCGCGTGCTGCAGCTTGAGCTGGTACATGTCGAGGATGCCCGCGTTGTACGCGCGCAGGTGGCCGACGAAGTGCGTGCGCCAGGCCAGCTTCACCGGCCGCGGGCCGCCGACGTGCACGATCGCGGCCGTCTCGATCAGGTTGTCCGCGGTCTCGAAGGCGGAGTTCCCCTTGCCGAGCACCAGGACCCGCTGGTTCTTGAACTCCTGCGGGTCGACCGAGACGTCCGAATACTGGTCGGCCAGCTCGATGCCGGGGATGTCCGGGACGTAGGACTTGCTGACGCCGGTGGCCATGATCAGCCGTCGCGCGCGGAGCTCGGTGTCACCGGCGGTGACGACGAAGAGAGCGCTTTCCGGCTCGCGGTGCACCCGCGTCACCCGGGTGTCGTAGCGGACGTTGATCCGGTGCTTCGCCGTGTAGTCGGCGAGGTAGCGGAGCAGGTTTTCGGCGTCCGGGAAGAGCTTTTCGCTGTAGTCGGTGAAGAGCACCGGGTCGTCGTCGCCGTCGGCGAGGATCGAGTTCCAGTCCATCCGGAGGTTCAGCTCCGGGTCGGTCCAGCCGGTGTACTTCTTGTTGATCGAGATCAGCGTCCGGTGGCGCGGGTAGGTCGCGAAGAACGTGCCGGGCGCGGATCCCGCCTCCAGCACGAGGTACCGGCGCCCGGCGTGGCCGAGGAACTGCCCCAGCTGCAACCCGGCCGGCCCCGCGCCGACGACCAGATAATCGAGCACTTCCTCCGACACGACGACCTCCAGGCTCGGCACCGATCACATGATCGGCACCGAGCCTTCCCCGGAGATCTCAGAAAACCTTCAGAGGCAACTCGCAGCGTGCTACTTGCCGGCGGCCTTCGCGAGCCGCTCCGGGTAACGCTCCCCCGCGATCGCCTCGGCGGGAGCCGCCGCTTCGATGGCCTCGACGTCGGCCGCCGTCAGCTCCAGCGAAGCCGCCGCGACGTTCTCCTCCAGGTACTTGCGCCGCTTCGTGCCCGGGATCGGCACGACGTCCTCGCCGTGGGACTGCACCCAGGCCAGCGCGAGCTGCCCGGCGGTGACGCCCTTCTCCTCGGCGAGCTTGCGCAGCGCGTCGACGATCGCCATGTTGCGCTCGAAGTTGCCCTCGGCGAACCGCGGCAGGCCGCGGCGCATGTCGCCCTCCGGCAGGTCCTTCATCGACGTCACCGCGCCGGTCAGGAAACCCCGGCCCAGCGGCGAGAACGGCACGACACCGATGCCCAGCTCGCGGCACGTGCTGAGGATTTCGCCCTCGATGCCACGCGTCCACAGGGACCACTCGCTCTGCAGCGCGGTCACCGGGTGCACGGCGTGCGCGGCGCGGATCGTCGCGGCGCTCGCCTCCGAGATGCCCGCGTACCGGATCTTGCCCGCTTCGACGAGGGAGGCCAGCGCGCCCCAGGTCTCCTCGATGGGCGTGTCGGGGTCGACGCGGTGCTGGTAGTAGAGGTCGATGTGGTCGACCCCGAGGCGCCGCAGCGACTCGTCGCAGGACTGCTTGACGTACTCGGCGTCACCGCGAGCGCCCATCGCGCCGGCCTCGCCCCACACGATGCCGAACTTCGTCGCGAGCACGACCTCGTCGCGGCGGCCGGCGATCGCGCGGCCGACCAGCTCTTCGTTGGCGCCCTGTCCGTAGACGTTCGCCGTGTCCAGCAGGGTGACGCCGAGCTCGAGCGCCCGGTGGACCGTGGCGATCGACTCGTCCTCGTTGTCGAAGACGCCGTAGGCCTGGCTCATCCCCATGCAGCCCAGCCCCTGGGCACCGACTTCCAGTTCGCCGAGCTTCCTGGTCTTCACGCGGAGATTCCCTCCATGTCGGGTTCCACACCGAACGCCTTGCGCTCGATCTGGGCGTAGTTGTCGATCTTGTAGTCGAGGACGTCGAGGCAGCCCTGCAGCTCGGCGATCCGCTCGGCGACCGACCGGCGCTGGTCCACCAGGAGCGCCTTGCGACGGCCCGCGCTGGCGACGCCGTGGCGGCGCAGCGATGCGTACTCGCGCATGCTCTTGATGGGCATCCCGGTGGTCCGCAGCTTGGTCAGGAAGGCCAGCCAGCCGAGGTCCTCGTCCGAGTAGGCCCGGCGACCGGCGGTGTCGCGGGCGGGCGGGTCGAGCAGTTTGATGCGCTCGTAGTACCGGAGGGTGTCGATGGACAGCCCGCTACGTCGAGCGGCTTCCGCTATCGAGTAGCTCATGACCTCGACACTACGACCTGGAGTGCACTCCAGGTCAACTCCGAGCTCTGGCCATTCATAACAGCGTTCCGATACGCTGCGTAGATGGCTCGACCACGTACGCACGACGAAGCCCTCCGGCTGAAGCTCCTCGACCGCGCCGGAGAGCTGATCGCCGCCGACGGGCCGAAGGCGCTTTCCCTGCGGAAGCTGGCCGCCGACGCCGGGACGTCGACCACCGCCGTGTACTCCCTGTTCGGCAGCAAACCCGATCTGGTGAACGCGCTCTACACCGAGGGGTTCCGCCGGTTCGGCGCCCGGATGGCCGGGACCGCGCTGACCGGTGACGCGGTCGAGGACCTCGTGACGCTCGGCAGCGCCTACCGCGCGAGCGCGCTGGCCGACCCGAACCTCTACGGGATCATGTTCACCAGGTCCGTCCCCGGGTTCGAGCCCAACGAGGACGCCGAGCAGCTCGCCCGCGAGACGCTCAAGCCACTGGAACGCATCATCACCCGCGCGGTGGCGGACGGCGTCTTCCTGGACGTCCCCCCGCCGACGATCGCGGTCGCCTGCTGGGCGTTCGTGCACGGGCTGGTTTCGCTGGAGCTGACCGGCAACCTGCCGGAGGAGTTCGACGTCACGAGCACGTACGAGACGGCCCTGCGCGCGAACGCCGCCGGCTGGCTGGCTCACCCCAGCGGCAGCGTCCCGTCGTAGACGACCTTTTCGGCCGCGTCGAACGCCCGGATGTGCACCTTCCCGGCGTAGCCCCGCGGCACCCAGGCGAGGGCCATCCCGTCGGTGACCACCGCGTCGGCGCCGTCGCCGTTGCCGAATTCGAAGCCGGCCGACGTCGCCGAGGCGGGCAGCACCACGGCGAGCGGCATGCGGGCCCGGCCCGGTGCCGCCCCCGCTTCGGGGCTGCCGAGCGTGTCCACCCGCAGGACCCGGGCCGGGACCTGCCGGTTGCCGGCCAGATCGGGGTACGCGCGGGCGTTGGTCCCCGGCCGCCAGTAGTCCGGCTCCAGGGTGCAGACGATCACCCGGTCGCCCCGGCGGCCCATGACGACCTGGTAGTCACCTTCCTTCACCAGCGGTCCCGGCCGGTAGGCCGCGGCGTCCGGGATCACCTCGCCGGCGTCGGTGAGGCAGTCGCCCAGGGCCCGGCCCGCGGCCGAGGTGCGGTCGGCCGGTTCCGGGCGGTCGGTCACCGCGAGCAGCGGCGCCGGCGCGTCCGGGAGGGTGTTCATCCGCCCGTCCCCGACGGCCAGTTCCGCCTTCGCCGGTAGCGCGCCGGTGAACTCCGCGAACTGGCGGCTGACCGGCGAGAAGCGGAGCCGCCACGAACTCGCGGAGCCACCGCCCGTCTTCACGGCGAAGTCCGCCCGCGGCACGGCCGGGTCGAGAACCCCGGCCGCCAGCCCGGTCGCGCTCCGCAGCAGCAGCCCGGTCCGAGTGCCGGGCGCGTACGAGGGCGTGGCCCCCGGGTCCGACAGCGTCACGGTCGTCCCGGTCGTTTCGCAGAACATCGGCTTGCCGGCGGCGGTCGCCGCGACCACCGCGTCGCCCTCCTGCTCCGCGGTGAACAGCGGGACCCACTCCGCGCGCGGGGGCACCCGATCGGTCTTGCCCGCTGCTCGAACCGCGGCCCAGCAGCGGTCCAGCGAAGCCGTCGCGAGCCCGGCGTCGAGCGTCAGCCCGCCGGTGAGTGCCGGCGCGGTGTCGGCGGGCGGCCGCAGCTGCCGCGTCACGACCACGGCGCCGGCGGCCAGGACGAGCACCGCGGCCGCCGCGGCGTACCAGACGTGGGTCTTCCGGGGTGGTTTCGCGATGCCCTCGCGGAGGTTCGCCCGCAGCCGGTCGCGGACGTCGTCCGGCAGCTCGCGACGCGCCGGGAGGCCTTCGATGCTCATTTCGCCTCCAGCAGGGCACGCAGCCGGGCGCGGGCCCGGGACAGGTGGGAGCGGACGGTGACCTCGGCGACGGCCAGCAACGCGGCCGCGTCACCGGTGCTCAGGTCCCCGAGCAGGCAGAGTTCGACGACCTCACGCTGCGCCTTCGGCAGCGTCCGGACGGCCTCGACGACGTGGCGCAGCCGCTGCTCGCCGTCGAGCTGCTCGGCCACGGCGTCGGCGTGGTCGGACACCACCGGCGGGTCCGGGATCCGCCGCAGCAGCCGCGATCGCCGTTTCGCGCCGCGGTACTCGTCGCGGGCGGCGTTGCCCGCGACGGTGTAGAGCCATGGCAAGGCGCTGTCGCGCACCAAGGTGACGTCGGCGCGGCGGCGCCAGGCGGTCAGGAACGTCGTGGACGTCAGGTCTTCGGCGCCGGACCACGACCCGGTCAGCCGGTAGGCGTGGTTCCAGACGGCCTCGGCGTGCCGCTCGAACAGCGCGCCGAACGCGTCTTCGTCACCCGCGGCCGCCCGGTCCCACAGTTCCCGGTCGCCGGCCTGGCCCACCGGTACCCCCAGATGACTGCTCACACCCGTCTGTGGCCGGCACCGCCCGGGATGTTGTACCGGGCTAGACCGCGCCGTATTGGCGGTCGCCCGCGTCGCCGAGACCCGGCACGATGAAGCCCGAGTCGTTGAGCCGCTCGTCGATGCTGGCCGTGACCACGCGGACCGGCAGGCCGGTCTTCTCCAGGTGGGCCAGGCCTTCGGGCGCGGCCAGCGCGCAGATCGCCGTGACGTCGTCGGCGCCGCGGTCGGTCAGCAGCCGGATCGTGTACTCCATCGAGCCGCCGGTGGCGAGCATCGGGTCGAGCACCAGCACCGGCCGGTTCGCGAGCGACTCCGGCAGCGACTCGAGGTACGGCGTCGGCTTGAGGGTTTCCTCGTCGCGCGCGAGGCCGACGAAGCCCATCTGCGCGTCCGGGATCAGCTTGTGGGCCTGGTCGGCCATTCCCAGCCCGGCCCGCAGCACCGGGACGAGCAACGGCGGGCTGGCCAGCTTGTACCCCTCGGTGCGCGCGACCGGCGTGTGGATCCGCTCGGTCTTCACCGGCACGTCGCGCGTGGCTTCGTAGACCAGCATGACGGTCAGTTCGTGCAGTGCGGCCCGGAACGCGGCGCTGTCCGTGCGCGCGTCGCGCATGGTGGAGAGCCGGGCCTTCGCGAGGGGGTGGTCGACGACGTGCACATCCATGCAGGTCAACTTAGCCGGTCGGCGAACCTTTTCACCCAGCCGCGCTGCCAGGGTGTTTCGACGGCGCGTGGGTTGTAGTGCTCCCGCACCCACGCGACGGCGTCGCCGGCCGGGACTCCCGAAAGGACCGCGAGGCAGGCCATCACCGTGCCGGTCCGCCCGGCACCGCCGTAGCAGGCGACTTCGACGGTTTCGAGCTTGGCGCGTGCGTGCAGGGCCTTGATCTGACGACGTGCTTCCGCGGGCTTGGCCGGCAGCAGGAAATCGGGCCAGGTGACCCACTCGTGCGGCCAGGTGATGCCGCCGCCGTGCTTGCGCCGCAACCGGCTCGTCCCGAGGTACAGCCCGAAGTCCGGGGCGGGTTCGTCGGGGCGCGGGCGGCCCAGTCCCCGGCCGCGGACCCGGGTGCCGTCCGGGAACTCGACTGTCGGTGATCCCATCGGCCCAGTGTCCTTCGGAAGATGGACACGGTGGGTGGTTTTCGCCACTAAGCTCCCCCGGGTGAGCGAACTGACGCCCGACCAGATGCGGGCCTCCGACGCCGACCGTGAGCGCGTCGCCCAGGTGCTGCACAACGCCCTCTCGGAAGGGCGAATCACGGTGAACGAACTCGAAGAGCGGCTCACCACCGTCTACGCCGCCAAGACGCTCGGGGACCTCAAGCCGGTGACGGTGGACCTCCCGTCGTCCGGCGCGGCGGTCGAGCAGGCGACGTCACGCGCGCTGGGTTTCCCGGACCAGCGCATCGGCGGCCACCCGGGCTCCCCGGTGTCGATCGGCGTCATGTCCGGCGCGATCCGCAAGGGCAGCTGGGTCCTGCCCCCGCAGCACAACAGCTTCGCCTTCTGGGGCGGCGCGGAGATCGACCTGCGCCAGGCCCGCTTCGCGGAGAAGCACTGCACGATCACGGCGGTCGCCATCATGGGCGGCATCCAGATCACCGTCCCGGACGACATCAACGTGGACGTCACGGGCATCGGCTTCATGGGCGGCTTCGTCCTGGAGGACAAGTCGGGAGCACCGCCCGCCCCGCCGACGGCCCCGACGGTGAAGATCAACGGGCTGGGTTTCTGGGGCGGGGTGGTCGTGTACCGGAAGCCGGCGAAGCGGAGTGAGCCGCCGCAGATCGAAGGCGCCTGACCCGCGGCGTTGCGCCGCCGCATTAACGCCCATTCCCCCGCGTCGAAGATCAACGACCTCGGTTTCCGCGACAACGTGAACGACCCATTCGTGTGCCGTCCACCGGCGCGAACGGTCCACTCGTGCCCTCCCGCAGGGCGCGAACGGTCCACTCGCGCACCCACCTCGCGTCACGAACGGTCCGTTCGCACCCCACCCGCGTCGCGAACGGCCCGTTCGCACCGACTTACGTGACACTTGCCACCTGAAGCGTCACACCGGGTGACCCTCCGCCGGACGCCGCGCGGTGTCGGACCCGCCGCCTAGACTCAGGCCCATGACAGCCACGACCAGCACGTCAGCGGCGCCGGCCACCCCGGCACCGCTGGCGGACGCGACTCGCGACGAAGCGAGCCTGCGCCGCTTCCTGCTCGGGCTGCCCGGTGTCGACCAGGTCGGCGTCGAGCAGCGCGCGGCGGGCCTCGGCACGCGCAGCATCAAGAAGGACGCCAAGCGGTGGGCCATCGACACCGCCATCTCCATGGTCGACCTGACCACGCTGGAGGGCGCCGACACCCGCGGCAAGGTCCGGGCGCTCGCCGCGAAGGCGGTCCGCCCCGACCCCGAGCGGCAGGACGCCCCGCGCGTCGCCGCCGTCTGCGTGTACCCGGACATGGTCGAGACGGCCGTCGAGGCGCTGAAGGGCAGCGGCGTGCACGTCGCGAGCGTCGCGACCGGCTTCCCCGCGGGCCGCACCAGCCGTGAGATCAAGCTGGCCGACACGAAGATCGCCGTCGACGCGGGCGCGCACGAGGTCGACATGGTGATCGACCGCGGCGCCTTCCTCGAAGGCCGCTACATGGACGTCTTCGAAGAGATCCAGGCCATCAAGACCGCCTGCGGCGACGCCCACCTGAAGGTCATCCTCGAAACCGGCGAGCTGGCGACCTACGACAACGTGCGGCGCGCGTCGTGGCTGGCGCTGCTGGCCGGCGGGGACTTCATCAAGACGTCCACCGGCAAGGTCTCCCCCGCCGCGACGCTGCCGGTCACGCACATCATGCTGCAGGCCGTCCACGACTGGCACGTGACGACCGGCGAGCTGCGCGGCGTCAAGCCCGCGGGCGGCATCCGGACCACGAAGGACGCCATCAAGTACCTGGTCGCGGTGCACGAGGTCGCCGGCGAGCAGTGGCTGACCCCGGACCTGTTCCGCTTCGGCGCGTCCAGCCTGCTCAACGACCTGCTGCTGCAGCGCCGCACCCAGGTGGACGGCCACTACAGCGGCCCCGACTACGTGACGGTGGACTGATGCCTGTTTTCGAGTACGCACCGGCGCCGGAGTCGCGCGCCATCGCGAACCTGAAGGACCACTACAAGCCGTTCATCAACGGCGAGTTCGTCGACGGCTCGGGTGAGCCGCTCAAGACGATCAACCCGGCCACCGAAGAGGTCCTGGCCGAGGTCGGCACCGCGTCGAAGTCCGATGTGGACACCGCGGTCAAGGCCGCGCGCAAGGCGTACAACGGCGTCTGGTCGAAGATGCCGGGCACCGAGCGCGCGAAGTACCTGTTCCGCATCGCGCGGCTGATCCAGGAGCGCTCGCGCGAGCTGGCGGTGCTGGAGAGCCTGGACAACGGCAAGCCGATCAAGGAGTCGCGCGACTCCGACGTCCCGACCGCGGCGGCGCACTTCTTCTACCACGCGGGCTGGGCCGACAAGCTGGAGTACGCCGGCTACGGGCCGAACCCGCAGCCCCTGGGCGTGGCCGGGCAGATCATCCCGTGGAACTTCCCGCTGCTGATGCTGGCCTGGAAGATCGCTCCGGCGCTGGCCACCGGCAACACCGTGGTGCTGAAGCCGGCGGAGACGACACCGCTGACCGCGCTGGTGTTCGCCGAGATCTGCCAGCAGGCCGAACTGCCGCCGGGCGTGGTGAACATCCTGCCGGGCGCCGGCGACATCGGTGCGTCCATTGTGGAGCACCCGGACATCAACAAGATCGCGTTCACCGGCTCGACCGAGGTTGGCAAGGCGATCCAGCGCGAAGTCGCGGGCACGGCGAAGAAGCTGACGCTGGAGCTGGGCGGCAAGGCGGCGAACATCGTCTTCGAGGACGCGCCGCTGGACCAGGCGATCGAAGGCATCGTCAACGGCATCTTCTTCAACCAGGGCCACGTCTGCTGCGCGGGTTCGCGGTTGCTGGTGCAGGAATCCATCGCCGAAGAGGTGCTGGAGAAGCTCCGCTACCGCGTCTCGACGCTGCGCCTGGGCGACCCGCTGGACAAGAACACCGACATCGGCGCGATCAACTCGGCCGAGCAGCTGGCGAAGATCCGCGGGCTCGTCGAAGCGGGTGACGCCGAGGGCGCGCAGCGCTGGACCAGCCCGTGCCCGGTGCCGGACCGCGGGTTCTTCTTCGCCCCCACGGTGTTCGCGAACGTCCACCAGTCGATGCGCATCGCGCGCGAGGAGATCTTCGGCCCGGTGCTGTCGGTGCTGACGTTCCGCACGCCGGACGAGGCCGTCGCGAAGGCGAACAACACGCCGTACGGGCTTTCGGCCGGGATCTGGACCGAGAAGGGCTCGCGCATCCTGTGGATGGCGAACCAGCTGCGGGCCGGCGTCGTCTGGGCCAACACCTTCAACCGCTTCGACCCCGCCGCGCCGTTCGGCGGCTACCAGGAATCCGGTTTCGGGCGCGAAGGCGGCCGCACCGGGCTGGAGGCGTACCTGAATGTCTGACCGAATCTCCGTCGCCAAGACGTACAAGCTGTACGTGGGCGGCAAGTTCCCGCGCTCGGAGTCCGGCCGGGTCTACCCGGTGACGGACGCGAAGGGCAAGTTCCTGGCGAACGCGGCCCACGCGTCCCGCAAGGACGTCCGCGACGCGGTGGTCGCGGCCCGCAAGGCGTTCCCGGGCTGGTCGGCGGCGACGGCGTACAACCGCGGCCAGGTGCTGTACCGGGTGGCCGAGGTCCTGGAGGGCCGCCGAGACCAGTTCATCACGGAGGTCTCGGCCTCGGAGGGCCTGGCCCCGAAGAAGGCAGAGTCCATTGTGGACGCGGCCATCGACCGCTGGGTCTGGTACGCGGGCTGGACGGACAAGATCGCCACGGTCCTGGGAGCGGCCAACCCGGTGGCGGGCCCGTACTTCTCGTTCACGGTCCCGGAGCCGACGGGCGTGGTGGGCATCCTGGCGCCGCAGCAGTCGTCGCTGCTGGGCCTGGTCAGCGTCCTGGCCCCGGTCCTGGCCACGGGCTCGACGGCGGTGGTGGTCTCGAGCGCGGAGCGCCCCCTGCCGGCGATCACCCTGTCCGAGGTCCTGGCGACGTCGGATGTCCCGGGCGGAGTGGCGAACATCCTGACGGGCCACGCCTCGGAGCTGGGCTCCTGGCTGGCCTCCCACGGCGACGTCAACGCCCTGGACCCGACGGGCGCCCTCCCGGCGGACCGCCCCGGGCTGGCCCGCGAAGCGGCGAACACGGTGAAGCGGGTCCTGACGGTCCCGGACGCCGAGCCGGACTGGACGATCGCCCCGGACCTCGCGAGGCTGCGCCGCTACCTGGAGGCCAAGACGGTCTGGCACCCGCTGGGCGTCTGAGTTTTCGCTGGTGAAGGCCACCACCCGGATCAGCCGGGTGGTGGCCTTCACGCGTTCATGGTGACGTTAGGATCACAGAGAGTGCTCAGGGAGGGGCTTGTGATCGACTTTCCGATGGACCCGCGGGCCTACGTGTGGATCCCGCCCCGGATGGCGACCAGGCTCCGGCGCACCCTGCCGCTCCTCGGCGGCTTCACCACCGTCGTCGCCGTCGCGATGTGCATTGCCGTTCCCGTCCTGGGCTACACGCTGCCGACCAGCCACAACGCCGCCAACGGCATCCCCGTGATGCTCGGTGTCTTCAGCGCCGTGATGCTGCTCATGACCGGCATCGCGCTGCTGTTCGCCCCGACCTGGGTCGAGGTCGGCCACCACCGCGCCGGCACCGGTCCCATCTTGCGACTCCGCCCGGCCTCCATTTCGGTGGGGCCGCTGTGCGGCGGGGCCGTGTCGATCGTCGTGATGCCGCTCTTCTACCTCTCCTACAGCAGCGGCTTGACCTGGTCCGAACCCCAGGTGGACGGCGAGATCCAGATCAGCTTCGGGATCTTCGTCTTCATGGTCATGCCGCTGGTCGCGTTCGTCCTCGGCTGCGTCGACCTCGCGATCGGGCTGCCCGTGCTGCGGCCCTCCCCGCGCACCATCCAGCGGTACGCGCGCTAACTCATCGTCACCGAGAAGTCCGTCAGGGTGAACCTGGCCTTGCCGCCGCCCGTGGAGCAGAACTCGATGCCGTAGCCGATCTGGTTGACCGTGGGGTTCGGCGGGATGAAGCCCTTGCCGATGCCCCACGCGATCATCGCCTTCAGGTCCACCGCGCCCGAGTACTGCGTCGACTGGGAGACGAACGCGATGTAGCCGTCGTCGTCCGCCCAGACGTCGTACGCGTGGCCGCCCGCGGAGTACGTCGCCACCTTGTCGCCTGAGGGCTGCTGCTTGAGGTTCTCCGTCCAGACCATCACCTCGGTCACGCCCTTGCCGTCGCCGACGCCGTTGAGCCAGAGGTCGTATGCGACGTCGTAGATGCCCGTGCCCGGGCCGCGGCCGGCGAACGTCGACCGGATCACCGAATAGTCGTTGAACGGTTTCCCGTTCTGGTCATTGATGTCCTTGTGGACGTTCGGATAGGTTTTCACCGACGTCGTCGACGGCTGGGTGGAATCCACATACCAATTGTTGTACGCGCACGCCCGCAGCGTTTCCGGGCCGGCTTCGCCCGAGTTCCACATGTTGTTGTGGACGTAGTAGCCGCCGTCCGACCAGCCGCCGTCGGCGTCGCTCGTGGTGAACTCCGGGCTGCCGCAGTTGCGCGAAGGCGTCACCGAAGGCGGACTTGGCGCAGGTCGGGACGTACTTGACTGCACCGAGGTGGGCGCCGCACTGGACGTCACCGGAGCCGAAGGCGTCGAGGACGTCGAAGCAGTCGACGGCGGCGGTATGACCGAGGACACCGCGGCCGGAGCCGCCGAACCGTCGTCCTGCCCGCACGCGGCGAGCGCGAAGAAGGGAACGACCAACAAAGCAGCAAGGGTTCTTCGTCGCATTTTCCCGCCTCGTCAACAATGGCAGAACGAGGCGGAACCCTAACACGGGAAAATGACGATCAGTGTTCTTCGGGATCCAGGTCGTGGGACGTGATCGGACGGCCCGGCAGCGGCGTTCCCGGGCGCGCGCTCAGCCCGTCGATCATGATGCCGACGCAGCGGCTCGCCGCCATCGCCGCGACCTCGTCCGTCTTCGCGCGCATCTGGCGCAGCAGCGTCGCGAACAGGATCGCGATGTCCCCCGCGCCGACGTCCATCCGGAGCTTGCCCTCGGCCTGGGCGCCGCGGACGAAGTCGTCGAGCACCACGAGGATCTCGTCACGGAGACGGCGGACCTCGGGGTCGCCCTTCAGGATCACCAGAGCCCGGTGCGACACCATCGCCAGCTGGACGACCAGCTGCAGCTCGACCGACTGCCGCAGCAGCCGCTCGAGCCCGTTCCACGGTGACGTCTCCTCCGCGGCGATCCGGCGCGCGTCGATCAGCACGCGCTCGAAGTTGTCCATCGCGACCGCTCTGACCAGGGCGTCCCGGTCCGGGAAGCGGCGGTACAGGGTGCCGACACCGACGCCGGCCGCGCGGGCGATCTCCTCCATCGGCACTTCGGCTCCGGACGCGGCGAAGATGCTCTTCGCCGCGGCCAGGATCTGGTCGCGGTTACGCCGCGCATCCGCCCGCAGGCTGGTCTCGGGGTCTGCCGTCATGCCGTTCGCCTCTCGCTGAATCTGGCGCGGGGTGATTCTCGCATGGTCAGGCAGCCACACAGTGCATCCGCAAGATGTCACCCGTTAGCTAGTGGACGACTTCCTTCCGCTTCGGTACGTTGGACACTAGAACCGGAATGTAATCCTCCACATACTTTCCGTCCGATTTGGGGATCCGAAATGACCGAAGTCGCCGAACCCACCACGACCGCGACCGGGGAAGAGGCCTTCCCTCTGGTGCGCAGCTGCCCGTTCGCGCCGCCGCCGGCCTACGAAAAGCTCCGCGAAGCGGGCCCGGTCCAGCGCGTCGGCCTGCCCGACGGTTCGGACGCCTGGGCCATCACCCGCCTGGAGGAAGTCCGGGAGATGCTGACCGATCCGCGGTTCAGCTCCAACCGGTTCAACCCGGGCTTTCCGGTGCTGACGAAGGGCGGGCGCCCGCAGCGCCGCCGGTTCACCGCGTCGCTGATCAACATGGACCCGCCGGAGCACGGTGCCGCCCGCCGCGAGGTCGTCGGCGAGTTCACGGTCAAGCGCATGAAGGCGCTGCAGCCGCGGATCCAGCAGATCGTCGACGAGCACATCGACGCGATCCTGGCCGGCCCGAAGCCCGCCGACCTGGTCTCGGCGCTCTCGCTGCCGGTGCCGTCGCTGGTCATCTGCGAGCAGCTCGGCGTCCCGTACGCCGACCACGACTTCTTCCAGTCGCGCAGCTCCACCCTGCTGAACCGCGAGGTGACGCAGGAGGCGCGCATCCTGGCCGTCGAAGAGATGCAGGGCTACCTCGACGAGCTGGTCACCGCCAAGGAGGCCGACCCGACCGACGACCTGCTCGGCCGCCAGATCCTCAAGCAGCGCGAGGAGCACGGCGACGCCGACCACGACTCGCTGGTCTCGCTGGCGTTCCTGCTGCTCCTCGCCGGGCACGAGACGACGGCGAACATGATCTCGCTCGGCACCGTCGCGCTGCTGGAGAACCCGGACCAGCTCGAGATCATCAAGAACGACCCGGGCAAGACGCTCGACGCCGTCGAGGAGCTGCTGCGGTACTTCACGATCGCGGAGTTCGCGACCTCGCGCGTCGCCACCGAGGACGTCGAGATCGGCGGGCAGCTGATCCGCGCGGGCGAGGGCGTCCTGGGCCTGAGCTACTCCGGCAACCGCGACGAGGCCGCGTTCGAAGACGCCGACAAGCTCGACCTCGAACGCGGCGCGCGCCACCACGTCGCGTTCGGCTTCGGGCCGCACCAGTGCCTCGGCCAGAACCTGGCCCGGATGGAGCTGCAGATCGTCTTCGACACGCTCTTCCGCCGCATCCCGGAGCTGAAGCTGGCCGCGCCGGTCGACCAGCTGCCGTTCAAGCACGACGCGCAGATCTTCGGTTTGTACTGCCTGCCCGTGACCTGGTGACAAGGGGGAAGCCATGACGACTGTCGAGAAGCACGAATTCCCGATGACCCGGACGTGCCCGTTCGCGCCGCCGCCGGCGTACGAGGAGATCCGCGAGGAGGACGCCGTCACACGGGTGGGGCTGCCCGACGGCGGCCAGGCCTGGGTGGTCACCCGGCTGGAGGACGTCCGGACCGTCCTGAACGACCGGCGGTTCAGCGCCGACCGGCAGCACCCGGACTTCCCGCAGCTGGTCAAGGGCGGGTTCCGGCGGCAGGGCGACGAGCGCACCATGATCACCATGGACGCGCCCGAGCACGGGCCGGCCCGCAAGGCCGTGCTCGGCGAGTTCACCGTGCGCCGGATGGAGGCGCTGCGGCCGCGGATCCAGGAGATCGTCGACGAGCAGATCGACGCGCTGCTGGCCGGCCCGAAGCCGGGCGACCTGGTCGAGACGCTGTCGCTGGCGGTCCCGTCGCTGGTGATCTGCGAGATGCTCGGGGTGCCCTACGCCGACCACGACTTCTTCCAGACCCACACGGCGAAGCTGATCAAGCGCTCGACGTCGCCGGAGGAGCGGCGGGCGGCGTTCGACACCATCCGCGGGTACATGGCCGACCTCATCGCGGAGAAGGAGGCGAACCCGCCGGACGACCTGCTCGGGCGGCAGATCGTCAAGCTCCGCGAGGACGGCACCTACCGGCGGGAGTCGCTGGCCGCGACCGGGTTCCTGCTGCTGGTGGCCGGGCACGAGACGACGGCGAACATGATCTCGCTGTCCACCGTGGCGTTCCTGCGCAACCCGGAGCAGCTCGCGGCGATCAAGGCCGACCCCGGCAAGACGCTCGACGCCGTCGAGGAGATGCTGCGCTACTGGACGATCGTCGACGCGGCGACCGCGCGCCTGTGCGTCGAGGACGTCGAGGTCGGCGGCCAGCTGATCCGCGCCGGCGAGGGTGTGCTGGCGCTGGGCTACGCGGCGAACCGCGACCCGCGCGCGTTCGAGAACGCCGACGAGCTGGACATCGAGCGCGGCGCGCGCCACCACGTGGCGTTCGGCTTCGGCCCGCACCAGTGCCTCGGCCAGAACCTCGCCCGGATGGAACTGCAGATCGTCTTCGACACGCTCTTCCGCCGCATCCCGACGCTGGAGCTGGGCGCGGACGTGGACGACCTGCCGTTCAAGGACGACGCGAACATCTACGGCCTGTACCGGCTGCCGGTGACCTGGTAGAGATCGAACGGACGGCCCTCCCACCACAGGAGAAGAACCATGAAGATCATCGCGGACACCGGCAAGTGCGTCGGCGCCGGTCAGTGCGTGCTCACCGAGCCCGCGCTGTTCGACCAGAGCGAGGACGACGGCACGGTCATCGTCCTGAACGAGACGCCCGAGGGTGAGCTGGTCGAAAAGGCCCGCGAAGCGGTGCACGTCTGCCCGAGCCAGGCCCTCTCCCTGCAGGAGTAGCAGGAGTAAGTAGGTCTGCCGCGGCTGGTCGTGAGTGTTTAGGGCGGTTCTAACCGCCCTAAACACTCACGACAGAGTTATCCACATCGGCCCTGGTTGTCCACAGATTTGCCAGGCGACTCCCATGAGCCACCGGAGTCGATCATGGTCGAGGTATGCCTCTTCACCGACGGTGGTCGACCGACGAGCTGCCGGAACCGGCCAGACCCAGCTGGCAAGTCGTTCTCGAACAACAGTCCGGCATCTTCAGTCTCGGACAGCTCCGCGCTTACGGCCATACCAAGGCCGACCTGACAGCCAACGTGGAAGCCGGCCGGTGGCAACGCGTGCTGCCCGGCGTATACGCGACGTTCACCGGTCCGCTGCCCCGGCCCGCGCGCATGGCGGCCGCGCTGCTCTACGGCGGCAAGCACGCGATCTTGAGCCATCACTCGGCAGCGGAAGAATGGGGCCTCGTCCCGATCACCGACCGGCCGGTCGAAATCACCGTGCCCTATACGAGTTCGGCCATCTCCCAGCCGCCGCTCGTCGTGGTGCATCGCTCACGCGCACTGGCGCACACGACGCTGGCGGTCACGCCACCTCGGACCCGCGGCCCGGACACCGTCCTCGACCTGGCCGTTTCGCAGGAGACGGCCAGGGAGGCGACGCTTCTCATCGTCGACCTCGTCAGCCGAGGTCCGATCTCGCTCGAAGCCGTCGAGAACTGTGTCACGCAACGTCCGCCCTACCGCTACCGAGCTGCCATCCGTCGAGGCTTTGGCCTAGTGCGCAACGGCTTGATGTCCGCCCTCGAAGTGGAGTACCTCCAGCTGGTCGAGGATGAGCACGGCCTGCCACGAGGTGATCGGCAGACGCCGTTCGTCGTGGACGGGAAGACGCTGTGGGAAGACGTGACCTACGACAGCCATGGCGCCGCGGTCACAGTCCGGCTCGACGGCCGAGCCACCCATGCCGTGGCAGGCGTCGCCTTCCGGGACCGTCGCCGGGACAACGCCGCCGAACTCGCCGGCCGGGCCCGGCTCGTCTACGGCTGGAACGAAGTGCACACCAAACCGTGCACGGTCGCGGACGAAGTCCGGCAGGTTCTGCTCCGCGAGGGCTGGGATCCGACCGGGCACCGCGAGCCGACTTGCGAGCGGTGCATGTCGTGAGTGTTTAGGGCGGTTCTAACCGCCCTAAACACTCACGACAAGTCTGGGTCTACGAAAGCCGCAGCGTTGTCTCCGGGTTGAAGGCGTGGGTCTCACCCTCGCCGCGTAGGCCGACCCTCACGTTGTCGCCCATGCGGGGTGGGGTTCGGCCGTCGACTCGGACCACGAAGCGGTCGTCGCCTACCTTGCCGTGCAGGTACGCGTCTGCGCCCAGCTCTTCGACCAGCTCCACCACCAGCTCGAAGCCGCCTTCGGAGACCAGCTCCAGCGACTCCGGGCGGACGCCGAAGGTGACCTCCGTGAGGTTCTGCGATGACGCCGCGGAGACCACCGACCGCGGCAACGGCAGGGTGACGTCGCCCAGCTTGACGCCGCCCTCAGTCAGGGGCAGCTGCGCCAGGTTCATCGCCGGCGAGCCGATGAAGCCCGCCACGAACGAGTTCGTCGGGTTCTCGTACAGCTCACGCGGGGCCGCGCACTGCTGCAGGACGCCGTCCTTGAGCACCGCCACCCGGTCGCCCATCGTCATCGCCTCGACCTGGTCGTGCGTGACGTAGATGGTCGTCGTGCCGAGGCGCTGCTGCAGCTGCGCGATGTTCGCGCGCGTCTCCACCCGCAGCTTCGCGTCCAGATTGGACAGTGGTTCGTCCATCAGGAACACGCTCGGCTCGCGCACGATCGCCCGGCCCATCGCGACGCGCTGCCGTTGCCCGCCCGACAACGCCTTGGGCTTGCGGTCCAAGAAGCGCGTCAGGTCGAGCATCTCGGCGGCTTCACCCACGCGCGCCGCGATGTCCGATTTGGACATACCCCGCAGCTGAAGCGCGAAGCCCATGTTGTCGGCCACCGTCATGTGCGGGTACAGCGCGTAGGACTGGAACACCATCGCGATGTCCCGGTCCTTCGGCGGCAGGTTCGTGACGTCGCGGTCGCCGATGCGGATGGCGCCCTCGTCGATGTCCTCGAGCCCGGCGAGCATCCGCAGCGCCGTCGACTTGCCCGAACCGGACGGGCCGACCAGCACCAGGAACTCGCCGTCCGGCACCGAGAGGTCGAGCTGGTCGACCGCCTTCACCGAGGAAGCACCCGGGTAGATCCGCGACGCCTGCTGGTATTCGACACCTGACATGACTACTTCACCGCTCCCATGGACAGACCCCGGACGAGGTGGTTCTGCGCGAACCAGCCGACGATCATCACCGGCAGCGAGGCCAGCAACGCGGCTGCGGACAACTGGGCCCAGTACAGGCCCTCACTCGTGATGAACCCGACGAGGAACACCGGCACCGTGCCGGCCCGCGCCGCCGTCAGGTTGACCGCGTAGAAGAACTCGGTCCAGGAGAAGATCACGCAGATCAGCGCGGTCGCCGCGATCCCGGGCGCGACCACCGGCATGATGATCTTGCGCAGCAGGGTCGGCAGGTTGGCGCCGTCGATCCGCCCGGCCTCGATCATCTCGTGCGGCACCTCGAGGAAGAACGACCGCATCATCCAGATGGCCAGCGGCAGGTTCATCGACGTGTAGAGGATGACCAGCGCCCACACCGTGTCCAGCAATTCGGTGTTCTGGGAGATGATGTACAGCGGGATGATCGCCGCGACGATCGGCAGCATCTTCGTCGAGAGGAAGAAGCCCAGCGCGTTGGACGTCTTCTTCACCGGTGCCAGCGAAAGCGCATACGCGGCCGGGATGCCGAGGAGCAGCACCAGCAGCGTCGAGAGCACCGTGACGAACGCCGAGTTCGAGAGGTAGGGCAGGAACCCGCCCTTCAGCACGTTGGCGATCTGGTCGAACGTCGGGCTGAAGAACAGCTTCGGCGGGTCGGTGTAGGCGTCGGCCTCCTGCTTGAACGCCGTGAGGATCATCCACAGCAGCGGGAAGACGAACAGGATCGCGATGATCCACGTGACGACGGTCAGCGAACCCGGGCCGAGCTTGCGCTTCGGCTTGCGCGCCGGAGCCGCGGTCGCAGCGGACGACGGGCGGGTTTCGAGGGTGGTCATTTGACGCCTCCGTCCACCGAGAAGGTGCGGAACATCAAGCGCAGTGCGAAGGTCGCGACGATCATCGTCAGGATCACGACGATCACGCCCATCGCCGACGACTGGCCGACGTCGAAGCCTTCGAACGCGCGCTGGTAGATGTAGTACGGCAGGTTGGTGCTGGACACGCCCGGCCCGCCCTGCGTCATCAGGAAGATCGCGTCGAAGCTGTTCACGATGTAGATGGCGCCCAGCAGCGTCGCCAGCTGCAGGAACCGGGACAGGTGCGGCAGCGTGATGGAGACGAACGTCCGCCACCGGTTCGCACCGTCCACAGAGGCCGCTTCCAGGACCTCCTTGGACTGGCTCTGCAGGCCGGCCAGGATCAGCAGCATCATGAACGGCGTCCACTGCCACACGATCTGGGCCATCACCGACGCCAGCGGGAACTCCGAAAGCCAGTCGGTGTCGGTGCCGAATACGAAGTGCAGCAGCCCGTAGGTCGGGTCGAACATCGTCGTCTTCCACAGCAGCGCGCCCGCCGCCGGCAGGATCAGGAACGGCGTGATCAGCAGCGTCCGGACGAACCCGCGGCCCATGAACTTCCGGTCCAGCAGGATCGCCAGGCCGAGGCCGAGCAGCAGCGCGACGAGCACGCAGACCACGGTCAGCAGCACCGTGTTCAGCAGCGCGACCAGGAACGTCGTGTCACTGAAGACGTCGATGTAGTTGTCCAGGCCGACGAAGTGCCGCGAACCCGGGCGGACCAGGTTCCAGGACTGGAACGAGTAGAACACGGTCAGCAGGAACGGCAGCTGCGTCACGGCGATGACGAAGATCAACGCCGGGAGCAGCGGCAGCCGCCGCTTGGCCGCGGAGCTCAGGCCCTTCTTTTCCTCGGCCTTCGCGTGGGAGTGGGAGGTGGGGGTATCTACGGAGAGCGTGGACATCACTGCACCGCCTTGTAGGAGTCGCCCACCGTCAGGGCGTAGTCCTGGGACTGTTTCAGGGCGTCGTCGACCGACTCGCGGCCGGCGATCGCGGCCGACAGCTGCTGGCTCACCCGGGTGCCCAGGTCCTGGAACTCGGGGATGCCGACGAACTGGATGCCGGGGTAGGGCACCGGGTTCGCCATGGCCTTCTGCTGGTTCGCGTCCGCGATGCCGTCCAGCGTCGGCTTCGCGTAGGCCGCCGCGGCCTTCGCGTAGTCGGGAATGTCGTAAGTGGACTGACGCACACCCGGCGGGACGCGGTTCCAGCCGTAGGTCGCCCCGACCTTCTGCACGTACGCCTTGTCGGTCATCCAGGCCATGAACTTCCAGGCCGCGTCCTTGTCCTTGGCGACCTTCGGGATGCCGAGGGCCCAGGTGTAGAGCCAGCCGCTGGCCTGCGTCTTGACGACCGGGGCCGGCGCGTACCCCGACTTGCCGACGATCTTGCTGCTCGACGGGTCCTCGTTGGTGCCCGCCATGACCGTGGCGTCGTACCACATCGCGGCGTTGCCCTGCGTGTAGCGCGTGCCGCACTCGGAGAACCCGGCGCTGGAGGCGCCGACCTCACCGTGGTCGCGAATGAGATTGACGTAGAAGTTCGCGGCTTCCTTGAACTCCGGCGACGTCAGCTTGGCGTTCCAGTCCTTGTCGAACCACTGCGCGCCGAAGGTGTTGGCCACCGTGGTGAACGGCGCGAGGCTCTCGCCCCAGCCGGGCTTGCCGCGCAGGCAGATGCCCGAGACGCCGTTGGCCTTGTCGTCGAGCTTCGCGGCGAAGTCGGCGATCTGCGGCCAGGTCGGCTTGGCCGGCATGGTCAGCCCGGCCTTCTGGAAGAGGTCCTTGCGGTAGGCCAGGAACGACGACTCGCCGTAGAACGGCACCGCGTACATCTGGTTCTGGTACGACAGCGACTGCTTGATGCTGGGGATGAAGTCGCCTTCGTCGTAACCCGGGGTGGCCGCCATGTGCGGTTCGAGGTTCTCGAGCCAGCCGTTGGCCGCCCACTGCGGGGCCTCGTAGTTGCTGATCATCACGACGTCGAACTCGCCGCCCTCGGTGGCGGTCGACGCGGTGATCTTGGCGCGGGCCTGGTTCTCCGGCAGCGAGACGAACTTGAGGTTGATCCCCGTCGCCTTCTCGAACTCCGGCGCGAGCGAGATCGCGTCCTTCATCTGCGGGTTGGACACGATCGCGATGACGAGGGTGCTCCCGCCGGTGCCGACCGAGCCGGCGCCGGCACAGCCGGTGGCCAGCAACGACGTCGCGGCGAGGAGGGTGAGCAGCTTACGCACGGCTACCTCCCGGAAGTACTTGCACCTTGAGGCCCGAGCCGCTGCGCATCTTCGCGAGCGCCTCGGGGTACTGCTCCAGCGGCAGGGTGTCCGTGAGCAGCGAATCGGTGTCGATCGCACCGTTCGCGACGAGGTCGAGCGCGGCGCCGAAGCTGTTCAGCACGGCCATCGAGCCGACGATGGTGATCTCGTCGTTGTAGATCCGGAACGGCGAAAGCGCGACGCGGGCTTCGGCCGGGGCGACGCCGAAGACGAGCAGCCGTCCACCGCGCCGGACCGAGTCGAAGGCGGCTTCGATGGCCGGGGCGGCGCCGGTGCAGTCGACGGCGACGTCGAACGTCTCGCCGTTCAGCTCCTTGACGTCCGACGCGGTGGCGACGGCGCCGAGGCTGCTCGACCGCGGCAGCCGGGAGGCGTTGCGGTCGACCATCGTGACCTGCGCGCCGGAGCGCTGCAGCAGCTGCTGCATGATCAGGCCCATCGTGCCGGCGCCGACGACCAGGATGCGTTCCCCGGCTTCGACGCCGACGCGGCGCACGCCGTGCACCGCGCAGGAGACGGGCTCGACCAGCGCGCCCTGCTCCCAGGTCATCGAGTCGGGCATCCGGTAGCAGTTGGCCGACGGCACGGCGACGAACTCCGCGAACGCGCCGTCGACGGTGTCACCGGTGGCGTTCCAGTTGGCGCACAGGTTTCCGTGGCCGGAGCGGCACGGGCCGCAGTAGCCGCAGAACAGGGAGGGGTCGACGGCGACGCGGTCGCCGATCTTCCAGTCGCCCGGCACGTCCACGCCGAGCTCGACGATCTCCCCGGCGAACTCGTGCCCGGGGACGATGGGGTACGGAGTCGGCGGGAAGTGCCCGTCGGCGATGTGCAGGTCGGTGCCGCAGATGCCGCACGCACCGACCTTGACGATGACCTGCCGTTCCCCCGGTTTTGGATCGGGCACCTCGCCGACCCGGATCTCCCCGGGCCGATCGATGATGGCGGCACGCATGCCAAGCCCCTTCCTCGCGCTCATATGAGCGTCGTTGACCTATGGCGTCGAGAACATGTGAAGGCATTACAGGACTGACCTGTGTGTTACGTCAACCTTTCGGGCAGATTTCTAGCTATAGTGCTCATATGAGCACGTCCAAGAAGCAGTCGTCGCTGACCGAAGCTATGCTCCTCGCGACCGTCGCCCGGCGCTTCTACGTGCAGGGACGCTCCAAGCTGGAGATCGCCGACGAGTTCGGCGTCAGCCGGTTCAAGGTCGCCCGGATGCTCGACACGGCCATGGAGTCCGGCCTGGTCAGGGTGGAGTTCGCGCTGCCGGCGCCGGTCGACCTCGCCCTGTCGGACGAGGTCCGCTCGGCCTACGGGCTGGACCGGGCCCTGGTGCTCGAACGCTCAACCGAGCGGGAGCCGAAGGAGGTCGTCCGGGCGAAAATCGGCACGCTGGCGGCCCGGCTGCTCGAGGAGGTCGTGCGGACCGACGACATCGTCGGGCTCTCGTGGGCGCGCTCGGTGAACGCGATGACCGAGGCGATCCGGACGCTGCCGCGCTGCCCGATCGTCCAGCTCTGCGGGGTGCAGGCCGGGATGGACATGCGCGGCCGCTCGGTCGAGACGGTCAGCCGCGTGACGGCGGTGTCCGGCGGCGACGCCTACCCGATCTTCGGCCCGCTGGTGCTGCCGGACCGCCGCACGACGGAGACGCTGCGGCGGCAGCCGGGCATCGCCGAGACGTTCGGCCAGTTCCGCAACCTGACCAAGGCGGTGGTGAGCATCGGCGCGTGGCAGCCGGGCGAGTCGACGGTCTACGACGCGCTGGACGAGGCGGAGCGAGCGGCGATAGCGGCCCGCGGCGCGACGGCGGAGGTCGCGGCCCGCCTGTTCGACGCGTCCGGCAACGCGCTGTCGACGGGCCTGGCCCACCACGTGCTGGCGATCAGCCACGAGGAGCTGATGGCGGTGCCGGAGGTGATCGCCTTGGGTTACAGCAAGCCAAAAGCCTCGGCGGTGGACGCGGTCCTGCGCTCGGGCATGGTCTCAACGCTGATCACCGACGCCGCAGCCGCCGTCCCCCTCCTGGCCCTGGCAGCCAAGAACCCTCCTCGCTGAGTAGTACTCACCAGGGAGTACATCCCGCCCAGCGTCCTACCCCAGCGGGTGCAGATCGGCGGTCGCGGGGTCCGGGGTTACGCCCGATGTGCGGGCGCGGCTTCTCCGTGAGCCTGGACGGCGTGACCCGAACCAAGACCTCCCCGCGCTGGCGGCAGGCCGTCGTCTGGCTGCACGTCGTGTCGTCGGTCGCCTGGATGAGCCAGGCCCTCGCGCTCGTCGTGCTGATGTCGCTGGCCCTCACGCGCCCCGCGCAGGCGCCGCCGCGACCTCGATGGCCGACCGGCTCGACTCCGTGCTCCTCGCCCCGATGGCCAACGTCTCCGCCTTCACCGGCCTCGTGCTCGCCGGCGCGACCGCGTGGGGCTACTTCCGGCACTGTTGGGTGCTCACCAAGTTCGCCCTGACGTTCATCCAGCTCTACGCCGGGATCTTCCTGCTCTCCCCCGCGCTACGCGAGTCCGCCGACACGGCCACCGCCACCGGGCTGCAGATCGCCGGCGCCTCCCTGATGGCGAGCGCCCTGTCCTTCCAGGCGTGGCTCTCGATCGCCAAGCCCGGGAAGCGGACGCCGTGGTCGCCCGCCCCGAAACCGCCGACCGCGCCGACCTGGGTGTTCGTCGCCGGGGTGGCCGCGCCCGCGGTCGACGTCGGCGCCGGGCTCGCCGCCGGCTACCCGCTGCCCGCGTTGTCGCTGGTCACGCTGATCGTGCTCGGTCTCGAGCGGCGAGGACGTCGTCGCCGTGATCGGCCGCCCACCGCCCGAAGCCCTCGATCGGCTCCAGCAGCGTCTCCCCCAGCGGTGTAAGGGCGTACGCGCCTTCGCGTCGCTCGACGAGCCCGTCGAACTCCAGGCGCCGCAAGGTTTCCGTGAGCACCTTGGCGCTGATCCCGCCGATCGTGCGGCGCAGCTCGCCGTGCCGGCGCGGGCCGTGGCGCAGCGCCCAAACGACCACCGGGTTCCAGGTGTTGGCGACGAGGTCGAACGCGAGCCGCGTCGGGCAGTCGGCGAGCCAGTCCATCGGTTACCTTCCGGTTCCTTCCGGTGTCCCTAACGTCGTGCTGGTACAGCAAAGCACGAGGAGGACGCATGCGGATCGGGATCTTCGGCACCGGCGCGATGGCGACGGCGCTGGGCACGCACTGGACGAACGCCGGCCACGAGCTGCGCGTGGCCGGCCGCGGCCGGTGGGCCGAGGTGGCGGCTTTCGCGGACGCCGTGCTCCTGGCGATCCCCGCGGACGCCGTCTTCGAAGTCCTGCCGCAAGCGGGCCCGCTGCGCGGAAAAGTCCTGATCGACTGCACAAACCAGCCCGGCCCGACCGGCACCGAACCCCCGCCCGGCACCCCGGTGGCGACGCGGATCGCGGCCGCCGCGCCGGGCGCGCACGTCGTCAAGGCGTTCAACCTCGCCTCGGCCGACGTCTGGCGCAAGCCGCCGGCGACGCTCACGGTGCCGCTCTGCGGCGACGATCCGGCCGCCCTCGACGCGGTCCGCACGCTGGTCCGCGACGTCGGCTGCACGCCCGTCCTCGGCGGTGGCCTGGACCGCGCCCACCTGCTGGAGGCGACGGCGGCGTTCGCCATCGGCCTGTGGTTCGCGGGCGAAGACGCCCAGGCGATCCTGGTTTCAGCCGACGGCTGAGACGTTCCCGGCCGCCAGGTCCGCGGCCCGGGCCCGCAGAGGTGCGCCTCCGCGCGGGATGAGGGTCACCGTGCCGTCGGCCAGGTCCGTGACCAGCGTGCTCAACGTCAGCAGCGGGTCGCCGCCGGAGGCGTTGCGGTGCACGTCGTTCGTCAGCGTGTCCGCCAGCCACTTCGCGTCCGGCGCGACCGGCGCCAGGTGCGCGCAGACCTCGGCGCGGTCCAGGCTCTCCTCCGCGGCCGCGTCGAGGTCCGGCGGCAGCTGGCGGAAGTGGTTGGTGTGCCAGGAAAACCCACTGCCCACAGTGGTCACCGCCGTCTCGTGGCCCGCCTTCTCGACCACCGTCACCCCGGCCGCACCGACCTGGCCCATCGTGTACGCGAACCCGCCGGCCGAAGCGTGCGAACGCAGCAGCGACACCGCTTCCGCCACGGTGACGGCCCGCTGCGCCGAGCGCGCCAGGAAGTGCCGCCCGGCGCACGGCGAAGACGCGACGACGTCGACGCTGTCGATCCCCCACACCAGGCCGTGCGTGGTGAGCGTGAACGTGTTGGCGGGCACGAAACCCGGGTACCACCAGACGCAGACGCCGGGTTCCCCGTCGATCAGCAGGGTCAGCAGGCGCCCGATGCCGTCGAACACGGGCGCGCCGTCTTCGTTGTGCCCCAGCAGGCTCGGCGCACCGACCCAGGCGAGGTCGGTGCAGCCGGTGCCGTCGCCGCGGCCCAGGTCGCCGCGCAGGTTGGCCAGCAGCAGGTCGTCGAACGGCACCCCGGCGCCCGCGGCCAGCGCCGTCAGCTCGGCGTAGGCGTCCGGGTGCTCGACCTGCGACGCCGATTCGATCGCCCGGAACAGCACCGGTGACCGCCGCGCTCGCTCGGTGACCGGCCAGGACGCCAGTCCGTCGAGGACGGTCCGGATGTCGTCGGCCGCACACGCCCCCAGCTCGCGGAAAGCGGCTTCGCGAGGGCCTCGGACGACCGTCCAGCGCACGTCACCGATCCGGTGCTCCACGACCGTCGCCACCATGCGATCACGATGCCTGAGCAGTCAGGAAAAGGCAACGCTCTAGTGCGCACCCACCTCGAGCACCCGGACCACGGCCGAGCCGGCCTCGTCGGACGCGGCCAGGTCGACCTCCACGCTGATGCCCCAGTCGTGGTCGCCCGCCGGGTCGTCGAAGATCTGGCGGACCTTCCAGACGTCCGGCAGCTGCTCGATGATGATCAGCGCCGGGCCGCGCGCGTCCGGGCCGGTGCCGAGCGAGTCGTACTCCTCGAAGTAGTCCTCGATCGCGTCTTCCCACGCCCCGGCGTCCCAGCCGGACGCCGCGTCCAGCTCGCCCAGCACGTTCCACGCCCGGCGCCCGAACAGCTCGACCCGGCGGAACAGCTCGTTGCGCACCAGGACGCGGAACGCGCGCTCGTTGCGCGTGACGGCGGGCGGTTCGGACGGCGGCCGGTTCGACACCGGACCCTCTTCGTCGGGGTGCCGCAACGCTTCCCACTCGTCGAGCAGGCTGGAGTCGACCTGCCGGACGAGCTCGCCGAGCCACTCGATGAGGTCCTGCAGCGGCTCGGTCTTCGCCTCGTCGGGCACCGTGTGGCGCAGCGCGTCGTAGGTGTCCGCGAGGTAGCGCAGCACCAGGCCCTCCGACCGCGCGAGCTGGTAGAAACCGATGTACTCGACGAAGTTCATCGCGCGCTCGTACATGTCGCGCACGACCGACTTCGGCGACAGCTCGTAGTCGTCGACCCACGGGTGGCCCTGCCGGTAGCTGTGGAACGCGCCCTGCAGCAGCTCTTCCAGCGGCTTCGGGTACGAGACGTTCTCGAGCAGCTCCATGCGCTCGTCGTACTCGATGCCCTCGGCCTTCATGGCGTTGACGGCCTCGCCGCGCGCCTTGAACTGCTGCTGCGACAGCACGGGCCTCGGGTTGTCCACAGTGGATTCCACAGTGGACACGACGTCGAGCGGGTAGCTCGGCGACTCGAGGTCGAACAGCTCGATCGCGGCCAGCGCGAACGGCGAAAGCGGCTGGTTGAGCGCGAAGTCGAACTGCAGGTCGACGGTGAGCCGGACGATCCGGCCCTGCTCGTCCGGCTCGGGCAGCCGCTCGACGACACCGGCGGACAGCAGCGCGCGGTAGATCGCGATGGCGCGCAGGATGAGCTTGCGCTGCGACGCGCGGTCCTCGTGGTTGTCCTCCAGCAGGTGGCGCATGGAGTCGAACGCGTTGCCCGGGCGCGAGATCACGTTCAGCAGCATCGAGTGCGTCACCTTGAAGCTGGACGTCAGCGGCTCGGGCTCGGCCGCGATCAGCCGGTCGAACGTGCTCTCGGTCCAGTTGACGAAGCCCTCCGGCGCCTTCTTCCGGACGATCTTCTTTTTCTTCTTCGGGTCGTCGCCCGCCTTCTCCAGCGCCTTCGCGTTCTCGACGACGTGGTCGGGCGCCTGCACCACGACGTAGCCGTCGGTGTCGTAGCCCGCCCGGCCGGCGCGGCCGGCGATCTGGTGGAACTCGCGGGCCTTGAGGTGGCGCTGGCGGACGCCGTCGTACTTCGTGAGCGCGGAGAAGACCACTGTCCTGATTGGTACGTTGATGCCGACGCCGAGGGTGTCCGTCCCGCAGATCACCTTCAGCAGCCCGGACTGGGCCAAGGTCTCGACCAGTCGGCGGTACTTCGGCAGCATGCCCGCGTGGTGGACGCCGATGCCGTGGCGGACCAGCCGCGAGAGCGTCTTGCCGAAGCCGGCGGAGAACCGGAAGTCGCCGAGCAGCTCGGCGATGGCCTCCTTCTCCGCCTTGGTCGTGACGTTGATGCTCATCAGCGTCTGCGCCCGTTCGATGGCCGCGGCCTGCGAGAAGTGCACGACGTAGACCGGCGCCTGGCCGCCGTTGAGCAGCTCGGACATGGTCTCGTGCAGCGGGGTCAGCGCGTACCGGAAGGTCAGCGGCACCGGGCGCTGCACCGACGTGACCACCGCCGTCGGCTTGCCGGTGCGGCGGGTGAGGTCCTTCTCGAAGAAGGACACGTCGCCCAGGGTCGCCGACATCAGGACGAACTGGGCCTTGGGCAGCTCGAGGATCGGCACCTGCCACGCCCAGCCGCGGTCGGGCTCGGAGTAGAAGTGGAACTCGTCGGCCACGACCTGCCCGACCGGGGCGTCGGCCCCGAACCGCAACGCGATGTTCGCCAGGATTTCGGCCGTGCAGCAGATGATCGGCGCGTCCGGGTTGACGGCGGAGTCCCCGGTCATCATCCCGACGCTGTCCGCGCCGAAGATCTCGATGAGCTGGAAGAACTTCTCCGACACGAGCGCTTTGATGGGCGCGGTGTAGTAGCTGCGGCGGCCGTGGGCGAGCGCGGTGAAGTGCGCGCCGACGGCGACGAGGCTCTTCCCGGAGCCGGTCGGCGTCGAGAGGATGACGTTCGATCCGGAGACGACCTCCATCACCGCCTCCTCCTGCGCCGGGTACAGCTCGATGCCCCGTTCGGCCGTCCAGGTCGTGAAGGCTTCGAACAGGGTGTCGGGGTCGGGATCCGCAGGCAGGAGGTCTGTGAGAGTCATCAGGCGTCCATCGTGCCATCCGCTCGTCGCAAAGTCGGCAGGGGCAATCGCGTCGCGCGTGGTAAACCCGTAGGCTTCGCGGTACCGCGCATCGACCGGGGGATACATTCGGTCTCGCGCGCACACGGGCGGTAATCCGGAGGGCTTAGGAATGGCACAGGACATCATCCCGATCGAACTCGGCCTGCCGCAGGGGGACGTCGTCACCCTGTGGGCGCCGCGCTGGCGGGAAGACGGCGAGGAGTGGGAAGCGTTCCTCGGCGACGAGGACGACCTGTACGCCTTTCCGGACGCAGCGCACCTAGCCGCGTTCGTGCGCACGTCCGAGCGCCACGACCTGCTGGACCACCCGGCGTGGGACGCCGTGCCGTCGCTGAACGTCCCGGAGCTGATCCCGGACGAGGACCACACGTACGACCTCGTCGGCGTGCCCGAGCTCGTCGCCGAAGAGCCGGACATGTGGCACATCGCGGAGCTCGCCGAGATCATCGGCATCGTCCGCTCGCTCGCCGACGTCTGCGACCTCGAAGAGGTCCACGAGATCCTCGACTCGACCGAGGGCTTCTCGCTGCTCGACCAGGGCACCCTCCCGTTCACCGGGAGCGTCGGCGTCCAGGTGTGGAACGACCTGTCCGAGACCGTGTCGACCAAGTGGGACACGATCCTGGACGCGATCGACGGCCTGGTGACCGCGCCCGACGTCGACGAGAAGGTCCTGGAGCAGACCGCCGAGGAGCTGGCGGCGTTCCACGAGGAGTCCGCGGAGGCCGAAGCCGGCGCCGAGGGCGAAGAGGACCTCGAGGCCATCGACTCGGCCGACGCCGATGACGACGAGGACGAGGACGAAGAAGAGGACGAGGGCCCGGTCGGCTTCTGGGCCGAGGTCGGCATCGACCCGATCAAGATCATCACGTCCGGCGCGGAGTACTACACGCTGCGCTGCTACCTCGACGACGCGCCGGTGTTCCTCGGCAGCGAGGGCGAGATCGACGTCTACACGTCCGAGAAGGCGCTGGCGCGGGCCCTGGCCGACGGCAAGGACCTCGCCGACACCGACCTCGCCGACGTGTCCACCTGGGAAGAGGTGCTCGCCAAGGCGACCGCCGGCGAGCTCGAGATCGAGGTCGACCAGGAGAACACGTACGTCCTCACCGGCATCGACGCCGACATCGCCGAAGGCCCGGAGGCGATCGACCCGACGCAGCTGGAGCTGGCCGTCGAGCTGATCACGGACGCGGCCGACTGGGCGGGCGACGACACGGCCGAGACGGCACTGGCGGGCAACGAAAGCCTGGGCTGGCTGGTTTCGTTCGTCCTGCGCCCCGACCCCACGCGCCTCGAGCCGAGCGCCCCGTTCGACGCGGAGCAGGGCTCGTGGCGCAAGCTGGTGGAGACGTTCGAGAACCGCCTGACGGTCGCCTGATCTTTTTGGTTCGTCGAAGGCCACCTCCCCGTCCGTTCGGGAGGTGGCCTTCGTCGTGTCGTCTCCCCAATCACGCGTGTCGTCCGTCCAAGCACGCGTGTCGTCCATCCAGGCACGCGCGGAACGCCGAACTCGCGTGATCGGGGGCGTAACTCGCGTGATCAGCGGGGCATCTCGCGTGACTGGGGAGGCATCTCGCGTGATTGAGAGGGCATCACGCGTGATTGGAGGGTCGACTCGCGTGATTGAGGGGACGACACGCGTACCCAGGCGGACGACACGCGTACCTGGGTGGACGACACGGGGTCAGTCGCGGGGCTCCGCGCGGGTCGGGACCACCAGCACCGCCAGTGCCGGGAAGATCGCCGCGACGCAGAAGGCCAGCGCGTAGCGGCTGTCGCCGATGACCAGGCCGAGCAGGGGCGGCGTGAGCGACGCCGCGATGTTCTGGCCCGTGTTCTGCGTGCCCATCGCGCGGCCCGACCACGCGAGCCCCGCCAGCTCGGCCGACGCCGTGAAGCCGAGGCCGTTGTCGGCGACCGTGATGATCCCCGCCAGGGCCAGCGCGAGCAGCACCAGCCACGGCCACGTCGTGTCCCCCAGCGCCACCAGCAGCATGACCAGGCAGCTCAGCACCGCGAGCTGCCGCATCGGGCGCAGCCGGCTGCCGACGCGGTCGGACCACCAGCCCGACCCGAGCCGGCCCGCGGCGCCCAGGATCTGGACCACCGCCAGGTACCAGCCCGCCGACAGCGGGCTCCAGTGCTGCACCGCGACCAGGTAGACCGGCGCGAACGCCGACACCGCGAACTGCGGGACCACCAGCAGCGCGCTCGCGCCGTGCACCCGCCACAGCGTCGCGTGCCGGTACGGCGAAGGCGGCTTCTCACCCGAAGCCGGCCGAGGCGGCCGCGGCGGGTCCGTGACGAGCCAGGCCACCAGCAGCGCGACGACGATCGCCAGCCCGGCCGGCAGCAGCATCGCCGCGCGGAACCCGAAGTGCGCGGCCAGCGGCGGCAGCCCGAGCGCCGCGACGCCGACGCCCAGCGGCTGGGCCGTCTGGCGGATCCCCATCGCGACCCCGCGCTCGGACTTCGCGAACCAGCCCATGACGACCCGGCCGCTCGCCGCGTTCACCGACGCCGTGCACGCGCCGGCCACCAGGAACACCCCAAAGAGCAGCCCGACCGAGTGAGCGCCGAGCCCGGCGTACACCAGGAGTAACCCCGAGGCCCCCAGCCCGAGGGCCATGATCAGACGCTCTCCGTAACGGTCCGCAGCCGCGCCCCACACGATCAGGGTGAACAACAACCCGATGCTCGGGGCCGCGACGACCGTGCCGGCCTGGGCCAGCGTCAGCCCTTCCGCCGCCCGCATGGCCGGGACCAGGAACGGGAGGCCGTAGAGGAACGAACAGCTCGCGGTCTGCGCGGCGAGGCCGAGCGCGAGGATGAGCCACCGTCGTGAACTCGCCTGCACCTGCTCGACCGAACCGTCCGCGACCTGCGCCATCGTCGTCACCGTCTCAAAATCTGAGAACAACCTCCTACATGGTGAACGATAGTTGTCGTGCCTAAGGACCGCAACCACCGATCGGCGGCCACGGTCCGGAGCCGGCAGGTCAGCGCAGGGCGGCGTACCCGGGCTTGATCACGTCGTCGATCAGCGCGAGGCGGGAGTCAAAATCGATGAAGGCGGATTTCATCGCATTGATCGTGAACCAGCGCAGCTCGTCCAGGCCATAGCCGAAGGTCTCGTGCAGCGTGGCGAATTCGCTGGTCATCGTGCATCCGCTCATCAGCCGGTTGTCCGTGTTGACGGTCACCCGGAAGCGCAGCTTCGCCAGCAGCCCGATGGGGTGCTCGGCGATCGAGCGCGCGGCGCCTGTTTGGACGTTCGACGTCGGGCAGATCTCCAGCGGGATACGGCGGTCACGGACATAGGCGGCCAACCGTCCAAGGTGGACCGTGCCGTCGGCGTCGCTCTTGATGTCCTCGATGATCCGCACGCCGTGCCCCAGCCGTTCGGCGCCGCAGTGCTGAATCGCCTCCCAAATGGACGGAAGTCCGAACGCCTCTCCGGCGTGAATGGTGAAATGCGCATTGTTCTGCCGCAAATACTCGAAGGCGTCGAGATTGCGGGTCGGCGGGAATCCGTCCTCCGGTCCGGCGATGTCGAACCCGACGACGCCGGCGTCGCGGTAGCGGACGGCGAGGCTGGCGATCTCGAGGGCCCGGGCGTGCTGGCGCATCGCGCAGAGCAACGTCCCGACGCGGATCGAACCGCCGGCCGCGGCCACGCGCCGTGTGCCCTCCGTGAACCCCGCCTGGACCGCCTCAACCACCGCATCGAGTGACAGACCGCGTTCGACGAACAACTCCGGTGCGTAGCGCACCTCGGCGTAGACGACGCCGTCGGCGGCCAGGTCTTCGACAGCTTCCGCGGCGACCCTGACCAGGGATTCCTCCGTTTGCATCACACCGCACGTGTGCGCGAACGTCTCGAGGTAGGACACGAGTGAGCCGGAGTCGGCCGCTCGGCGGAACCAGCTGCCCAGCTCGGCGGCGTCGGTGGTGGGCAGGCCGGCATAACCGGTGGCGTCGGCGAGCTCGGCCACGGTCGACGGCCGGAGGCCGCCGTCCAGGTGGTCGTGCAGCAGCACCTTGGGCGCGCGGCGGAGCGTCTCGATGGGCAGATCAGGGCTTTCGTCAGGCATCCCCCAACGGTAACCTCGTTGTCATTCCCCTACATGGCCGTAACCCTCAGCCTCGGGCTAACCCTGAGCGTCGAGGATCAGGTAACGAATCGGCCATCCGGGGGCGGCCTCCGCAATACCCGCTTCACGGGGGCCATACGCACAGCAATTTCGCAATCGTTAAGCTTCGTGGCACGTCCCTCCATTTCCCCGCCGACGAAGGACACACAGCAGTGACCACTGACAACCACATTGCCGCCCCGTCCTTCGACCGGATGCGCAACATGCTGGTGCGCGCGGCCGAAGTGCGTGAGAGCGAGCAGCAGCAGATCTTCGACGCGCTCGACGACATCTACGCCCGCCTCGCGCCGGTGGACTCGCTGGGCGCGGTCCGCAAGCGGCTCTCCGAGATGCCCGACCGCACCGAGGTCAGCGTCCTGGCCGAGCGCCTCGACGAGACGATGTCCCGGCTGGAGGCCCAGGACAACGCCATCGCCGCGCTGACCCGCGCCGTCGAGAGCATCGTCGACAAGCTGGCCAAGCCGTTCGCCCAGCTCGACGGGCGCCTCGACGGCATGGCCGCGCGCTTCGAGGGCGTCGCGGGCCGGATGGACGGACTCGAGGACAAGCTCCAGAACATCCACCGCCGGATCGACGAGGTCGGCGGCCACCTCGACAAGCAGGACGCGAAGCTCGACTCGATCCCGCAGTCGGTGCTCGGCCCGGTCCGCGAGCGGATCGAGCAGGCCGAGGCGTCGCTGCGCGACCGCGTCGACCACGCCGACCACGAGCTGCGGGGCAAGGTCGACGAGCTGAGCCGCGTCACGCAGGAGCGCATCGGCGAGCTGGACCGCGTCACCGGCGAGCGGATCGGCGCGAACACCGAGGCGCTCAAGGTCGCGCTGACCGAGACCGGCGAGATGATCGACGCCTCGGACCGCCTGGAGAAGCTCGGCAACCGCCTCGAGACGGTCACCACCCGCCTCGACGACTTGGCCGGCCGCCTCGACAAGGTGGAGGACGGCTTCCTCTCCGGCATCGGCGACCTCGACGGCGCGCTCAAGGCCGGGCTGTCCAAGGTCGAGGGCACGCTGTCGAAGCAGCCCGACACCGACTCGGTCGACACGCTGGTCCGCAAGAGCAACGACGAGAGCGTCCGCCGCATCGGCGGCCAGCTCGACGAGGCGATGGCGACGTTCGCGGAGCTGATGCTCGGCGGCGGCCCCGCGGTGCAGCAGATCGCGCCGCCGCCCCCGGCCCCGCGCCAGCCGCGTCGCAGCTCGCGCAACGGCCGCGCGCCGAAGCCGGCCGACGCCAAGGCCAAGCCGGGCGAAGGTTCGGAAGAGCCCACGGAGTAAGCAGCACGAACGAAGAGGCCCCCACCGGCATGCCGGTGGGGGCCTCTTCGCGTCAAGAGTCACTCGGACGGGTGATCATCTTCGCGATGATGATCACACCGTGCCGCGGATCGTCTCCCGGACGATCGGCGACGGGGCGGGAGCCACGGAGGCGACCGAGTAGGCGCCTTCCAGCGCCGCCAAGGCCGCGGGGACCGCGGACGGCGTGTCCGTGTGCAGTTCCAGCAGGGGCTCACCCTCGGTGACGGCCTCGCCGGGCTTCGCCAGGCACAGGATGCCGGCCGCGGCCTGCACCGGGTCCTCCTTGCGGGCCCGGCCCGCGCCCAGCCGCCACGACGCGACGCCCACCGCGTACGCGTCCAGCGACGCCAGCACCCCGGAAGCCGGAGCGACCACGGTGTGGACGTGCGACGGCTTGGGCAGCGGCGCCGACGGGTCACCACCCTGTGCCGAGATCATCCGGCACCACGTCTCGTACGCCTCGCCCGACGCCAGCACCGCCGCCGGATCCGCGGAAACACCGGCCAGCGCCAGCATCTCCCGCGCCAGCGCCAAGGTCAGCTCGACGACGTCCGACGGCCCACCGCCCTGCAGGACGGAAACCGACTCCGCGACCTCGACCGCGTTGCCGACCGCCCGCCCCAGCGGGACGTTCATGTCGGTCAGCAGCGCCGTCGTCGGGACGCCGTGGTCGACGCCGATCGACGTCAGCGTCGAAGCCAGGGTCCGCGCCTGGTCCAGCGTCTTCATGAACGCGCCCGACCCGAACTTCACGTCCAGGACCAGCCCGGACGCGCCCTCCGCGATCTTCTTGCTCATGATCGAGCTGGCGATCAGCGGGATCGACTCCACCGTCGAGGTGACGTCCCGCAGCGCGTACAGCTTCTTGTCCGCCGGGGCCAGCCCGGACGTCGCCGCGCAGACCACCGCGCCGACGTCCTCCAGCTGCGCCTGGATCTCCGCCGTGGACAGGGCAGCCCGCCAGCCGGGGATGGACTCGAGCTTGTCGAGCGTGCCGCCGGTGTGCCCGAGACCGCGGCCGGACAGCTGCGGCACGGCCGCGCCGCACGCGGCCACCAGCGGCGCCAGCGGCAGCGTGATCTTGTCGCCGACCCCGCCCGTCGAGTGCTTGTCGACCGTCGGCCGGGTCACGTCCAAGGAGAGCCGCTCGCCGGACGCGATCATCGCGCCGGTCCAGCGGGAGATCTCGTCGGAGTCCATGCCCCGCAGGAAGATCGCCATCGCCAGCGCCGACATCTGCTCCTCGGCGACCACACCGTGGGTGTAGGCGTCGACGACCCAGTCGATCTGCTCGTCGGTCAACCGGCCGCCGTCCCGCTTGGCGCGAATGACGTCGACCGCGGAGAACGCGGTCACGGTAGGTCGTCCGGGCCGAAGGCGTCCGGAAGCACGTCCGACATCGGCAGGATGCCGCTCGGCGTGTCCACCAAACACTGGGACCCGCCCAGCTCGAACAGGATCTGACGGCACCGGCCGCACGGCATCAGCAGGTCACCGGCGCCGCTGCGGCACGCGACGGCGACCAGCTTGCCGCCGCCGGACAGCCGCAGCTGGCCGGCCATCGTGCACTCCGCGCAGAGCCCGAGCCCGTAGGACGCGTTCTCGACGTTGCAGCCGACGACCACCCGGCCGTCGTCCACGATCCCGGCGACGCCGACGTGCAAGCCCGAATAAGGCGCGTACGCATGGGAAGCAGCTTCGATCGCCTGAGAACGCAGAGCGTCCCAGTCTATTGTGGACACTAGTCCTCACCTCGCCGGTACGGCTGCCCGTCGGCCTTCGGCGGCCGCAGCCGCTGCGAAGCGACGGCGAGCACGATCAGCGTCACGAAGTGCGCGGTGTACGGGATCAGGTCCGACGGCAGCGTGTCGTTCGACCAGTAGATCAAGTACAGGATCCCGGCGCCGACGACGCCGAGCCCGGCCGCGATCCACTGCCGGCGGAACAGCTGGACGACGACGATCACGGCGACCAGGATCACCGCGCCGTACAGCAGCGCGAGCACCGCTTCGCCGCCACCGGAAAGCTGCAGGCCGTCGGCGTACCCGAACAGCGCCGCGCCGCCGAGGAGGCCGCCCGGGCGCCAGTTGCCGAAGATCATCGCCGCGAGGCCGATGTACCCGCGGCCGTTGGTCTGGTTCTCCAGGTAGTCCGCGCCGCCGCGCAGCAGCACGAGCGAAGCGCCACCCATGCCGGCGAACGCGCCCGAGATCAGCATCGCGACGTACTTGTGCCGGTAGACGTTGACCCCGAGGGACTCCGCGGCCACCGGGTTCTCACCGCACGAGCGCAGCCGCAGGCCGAAGCGCGTGCGCCACAGCACCCAGAAGCTGATCGGCACCAGCAGGATCGCGATCATCGTCAGCGGCGCCACCTCGGTGACCAGGCCGCGCAGGACGCCCGCGACGTCGGAGATCCCGACGCGCTGCTCCTTCTCGAGGTCACCGAGCCAGTCGGACAGGCCCGAAGCCGAGTAGGTGTCGAACTTCGGCACCACCGGCGACTGCCGCGGGTTGCCCGACAGCGGTTCGAAGATCAGGTTCGCCAGGTACTTCGTGACGCCGAGGCCCAGCAGGTTGATCGCGACACCGGAGACGATGTGGTTGACGTTGAACGTCACCGTCGCCACCGCGTGCAGCAGGCCGCCCAGTGCGCCGAACGCGATCGCGGCCAGCAGGCCGGCCCAGACACCGCCGTTGTACGAGCCCCAGGCGGCGCCCCAGGTCCCGAGGATCATCATGCCCTCGAGACCGATGTTGACGACGCCGGCGCGTTCGGCCCAGAGGCCGCCGAGCGCGCACAGCAGGATCGGCAGCGCCAGGCGCAGCGCCGTCGACGCGGTGTTGGACGACGTCAGTGCCGAGACGCCGGTGGAGTACGACGCCGTCGAGATCACGGCGATGGCGATCACGGCCCAGATGACCCCGCGGAGCCAGCCGGGGATGCGGGATCGCTTGCGGTGCACCGGCATGGCGCCGGGGCTGCCCGCGTCGGGGCGGGAAACGTCGGTGACGGCCATCAGACGGCACCTCCCCCGGCGACCGAGGCGGGCTTGGCGCCGAGTGCCCGGCCGACTCTGCGTTGTTCGGCGGCCAGGTCGGCCCGCCGCACGATCTCGTACGCCACGACGACCGACAGCACGATGATGCCCTGCATGATCGTCGCGATCTCCTTGGACACGTTGATCTGCTCCAGCGACACCGCCGAGGTGTCGAGGAACGCCCACAGCAGCGCGCCGAGCGCGATGCCGCCGGGGTGGTTGCGGCCCAGCAGCGCGACCGCGATGCCGGTGAAGCCGTACATCTGGGTCGAGGTGATGCCGTAGGTGTAGTCGCGGCCGAGCAGCTCCGGCATCGCGACCAGGCCGGCGACACCGCCGGAGAGCACCATCGCGATCAGCGTCATCTTCTTGGCGTTGACCCCGCCCGCGGCGGCCGCGGTGGTCGACTCGCCGGACGCCTTGAGCTCGAAGCCGAACCGCGTGCGGTTGAGCATGAACCAGTAGGCGGCGCCGATGATGGCGGCGATGATCACGAACCCGAAGAGCGTGCCCGAGCCGAGCGGGATGCCCGGGATCCGGCCGGACGGCGCGATCTCCCGCGTCCCGATGTTGTTGCCCCGCTGCACGCCGAACTGGTCGGCGTTGATGAGGAAGGCGATGATCCCGCCGACGATCGAGTTCAGCATGATCGTCGCGATCACCTCGCTCACCCCGCGGGTGACCTTCAGAACCGCCGGGATGGCCGCGTAGAACGCGCCGGCGACGACCGCCACGATGAGGATCACCAGCGTGTGGATCACCGGCGGCAGCTGCAGGGCACCACCGACGATGGCCGCGACGACCGCGGCGAACCGGTATTGGCCCTCGACCCCGATGTTGAAGAGGTTCATCTGGAAGCCGATGGCGACCGCGAGCCCGGACAGGTAGTACACGGTCGCGAGGTTCACGGTGTCGACCGCGGTCGAGCCCTTGAACATCTGGCCGATCATGGTGCCGTACGCCTGGAGCGGGTCGGCCCCCGAGACGATCAGCGCGATCGCCGACAGCAGCACGGCGAACGCGATCGCCAGCAGCGGTGGCAGCAGTTTCGTGCGCCAGGAGGTCATTCGTCGTCACCCTCTCCGGCGCCGGTCATCGCCGAGCCCAGTTCCTGCGGCGTCACGGTCGCCGGGTCGGCTTCGCTGACGAGCCGCCCGCGCAGCATGACGCGGATCGTGTCGGACAGGCCGATGAGCTCGTCGAGGTCGGCCGAGATCAGCAGCACGGCGAGGCCGGCGGCGCGGGCCTGGCGGATGTTCTCCCAGATCAGCGCCTGCGCGCCGACGTCGACCCCGCGCGTGGGATGCGAGGCGATGAGCAGCACCGGGTTGCCGGACAGCTCGCGTCCGACGATCAGCTTCTGCTGGTTGCCGCCCGAAAGCGCCGCGGCCGGGACGTCGATCCCCGGCGTGCGGACGTCGTACTCGCGCACGATCCGCTCGGTGTCCGAGCGGGTGCCGGCGATGTCGAGCAACTGTCCTTTTGAGACCGGTTCGCGGGTCTGGTAACCGAGCATCCGGTTGACCCACAACGGTTGCGTGAGCAGCAGGCTGTGCCGCGTGCGGTCCTCGGCGATGTACCCGATGCCCGCCTCGCGCCGCGCCAGCGTGCCCGCCTTCGTCAGGTCGCGGGCCTTTCCGTCGGCGTCGACCAGCTCGATCGTGCCGCCGGACGCCTTGCGCATGCCCATGATGGTCTCGACGAGCTCGGTCTGGCCGTTGCCCTCGACCCCGGCGACGCCGAGCACCTCGCCCGCGCGCACGGTGAAGGTGATGTCGTCGAGCGCGTTGCGGTCGGAGCCCTCGGCGCCCAGCGTCAGCCCGGTCAGCCGCAGCACGGCCCGGTCGGTGACGGTGGACTCGCGGGTCTCCGGGCTGGGCAGCTCGGAGCCGACCATCATCTCGGCGAGCTGGCGCGAGGTGATGGTCTTCGGGTCGGCCGTGCCGACGGTGGTGCCGCGCCGGATCACCGTGACGGTGTCGGCGATCGCGCGCACCTCGTCGAGCTTGTGCGAGATGAAGAGGAAGGTGTAGCCGTCGGCCTTCATCTCCCGGACGGTCGCGAAGAGCGCGTCGACCTCCTGCGGCACGAGCACCGCGGTCGGCTCGTCCAGGATGATGATCTTGGCGCCGCGGTAGAGCACCTTGACGATCTCGACGCGCTGGCGGTCGGCGACGCCGAGCTCCTCCAGCAGCGTCTCCGGCTTCGCGTGCAGGCCGGTGCGCTGCGCGAGCTCCGCCAGCCGGGCGCGGGCGGCGCGGCCGATGCCGTGCAGGCCCTCGGCGCCGAGGAAGACGTTCTCGCCGACGGTGAGGTTGTCGGCGAGCATGAAGTGCTGGTGCACCATGCCGATGCCGGCGCGGATGGCGTCCTGCGGGTTGCGCAGTCTCACCTCGTCGCCGTTGATCGCGATGGTGCCCTCGTCCGGCGGCTGCATGCCGTAGAGGATCTTCATCAGGGTGGACTTGCCGGCGCCGTTCTCACCACAGATGGCGTGCACCTCGCCGGTGACGACGGTGAGGTTGACGTCGGAGTTGGCCACCACGCCAGGGAAACGTTTGGTGATCCCGGTCAGCTGGACGGCGGGCACGCCCCGGTCGGGGACGGCCGCGGCCGGGGCCTCGGCAGTGCTCATGGGCGGGAGAGTTCCATCTCTGTCAAAACACGTGAGGGCTCGGAGGGCGCTTGCCCTCCGAGCCCTGCCCGCGTTGTCAGTTACTTCTGCGGCTTGTCCGAAACGGTGATCGCGCCCGAGATGATCTGGGCCTTGTACCCGTCCAGGACGTCCTTGATGTCGTCGACCTTGCCACCGGAGGTGGCGTAGCCGACGCCGTCGACCTTGAGGTCGAACCGCTTCGGCAGGGTCGTCAGGTCACCCTTGGCGACGGCCTCGATGTAGGAGAACACCGCGACGTCGACGCGCTTGAGCATGGACGTGATGATGACGTCCTTGTCGGCCGCGACGGTCTTCTGGTTGTACTGGTCGGAGTCGACGCCGATGGCCAGCGCGTTGCCCGACTTGGCGGCGTCGAAGACACCCTTACCGGAGGCCCCGGCGGCGTGGTAGATGACGTCCGCGCCCTTGGCGATCTCGGCCTGCGCCTTCGCGTTGCCCTTCGGCGGGTCCTGGAACCCGGAGAAGTCACCGGCCGGCGTGAGGTACTCGTCCTCGATCTTGATCTTGCTGGAAACGGTCTTCGCGCCCTGCAGGTAGCCGGCCTCGAACTTCTGGATCAGCGGGGTGTTGACACCGCCGACGAAGCCGATGTGGCAGCTCTTGCTCTTGTACGCGGCGGCGACGCCGGCCAGGAACGAGCCCTGCTCCTCGGCGAAGACCAGCGGCGTCACGTTCGGGAGCGTGATCGAGTCGTCGTCGACGATGGCGAACTTGGTGTTCGGGTACTTGGCGGCGACGGCCTTGACCGAGTCGGCGTAGGCGAACCCGACCGCGACGATCGGGTTGAGGCCCTGCGAAGCCATCTGGTCGAGGCGCTGCTGCTTGGCCGATTCGGCCTCGCTGGCGGACGCGGTGCTCTCGTTGACCGTCGTCACGCCCAGGTCGGACTTGGCCTTGTCGGTGCCCGCGGCGGCGGCGTCGTTGAAGGACGCGTCACCCCGGCCGCCGACGTCGAAGGCCAGGCCGATCTTCAGCTTGCTGCCGTCGACCTTGCCACCGGCGGCGGCGGTGCTGCTCGACGCGGCGGGCGCGGCGGGCGGCTTCTGCGCGGTCACGCAGTCCGAACCGCCCGACGAAGGCGCGGCGCTGTTGTTGCTGCTACCACCGCTCGAGTCCTTGGCGCACCCGGCCAGGGTGAGCACCCCGGCCATGGCCACGGCGGCCAGCGCGGTTCCACGCATGCGACGCAACGTGTGTCTCCCTCCCCGCTGATCCAGCGGATGGTCAAGGGCGCGTCCCGGCCCAACTGCCGGGTCGACCGCCAGACCGTACCCAACGGACAGGAATGCGCCATAGGAAAGGCACGCTACGTAACACAAACGTTTACTCACGAGTCGCACGCGCGACCGGATGTATACCCAACGTGATCATCGGGCGCGCCGCAGGCCACTTTCGCCGGGTTCGCGGGGGTCATGACGGCCAAAATGCCGCCGGACGTCACCGATTGTGCCGGGTGTCCGTGATCGACGGCCAGCACGGTCACCCTGTGAGACGACGGGTTCGAGGGGTGGGTGCCCTCGTTTGGACGTGGTTTGGCGGGGCGCCGGGGCCACGGTCGGTGATCACGGCACGGGGCCATGCCGCGGCTGCCGAGCGTTGCCCCGAGCGCACCGCCGCGGGCGCCCATCTCAGACCTCCAGCGGAACGGGGTCACCACGCGAGACCATCCACGCCACCCTCTAGACCCGGCGACTGCTACCCGCGCTCACCGCCGAGGCCGCGCCCCCGGCCTTCCCAGACCAGGGTCATCACCCGAAACCACTCGTGCCCTGATTCGCACCCGACTGCCCGCCGACTCCTGGCGCCTCCACCCGGTGGCCCTGCCCTGAGCCCACCGCCGCGGGCGCCACTCACGCTTCTATCCACACCCAGCGCCCAGCCGCACGCCGACACCCCTCCGAACCCGGTAAACCCTGCCCGGATCCCCTCCGCCGTGGGCACCCACCGACATCACTCATGCCTGATCCGCGCCCGACCGCCCGCCGACACCTGGCGCCACTCCTCCGCACCCGGTGACCCCGCCCGGAACCCACCACCGCCCAGGCACCCACCCGGCACCCACTCCCACACCCGGCAACCCCCCGCCCGGAACCCAGCACCGCCGGCACCCACCCGACACCACTCGCCCTTCCATCCACACCCAGCGCCCAGCCGCACGCCAACACCCGGCGCCCACTCCCACACCCCCGCCCGAAGCCCACCGCCGCGAGAACCCACCCGGCACCTCCGCGCCCAGCGACCGCTCCCCGAGTCCGCCGCTGCGGGAACCACCTCAGCCCTCCGGCAACCGGGTCACCACCCGAAGCCACTCACCTTCATCCGACCCGACTGTCCCCAGCAGCGGCGGGCGCCTCCTCCGCATCCGGCCACCGCGGCCCCGAGCCCGCCGCCAAGCGGAGCCTCCACCCGAAACCTCGTGCGTGTGCGTGCGCCGCGCGAGACCGCGACCACCACCCGACCGAGCGTCCTTCGAGCGTGCGAACCAGCCGCAACCCGCCACCCAGCGTCCACAGCGGACCCCGATCGGCTGTGACGGCGCCCACATCACCGCGCCATCGCCGTGCCGCCGCCGCAGGTCACGCCGATACCCCCTGCGGCGCCCCGAAAGCCGTCGTCCGTGTGCTCCAGACCACACCGCCGGGTGGCCCTGGCCCCACTCCGGTGTCTGGTCCATCACAGAGGGGAACCCGGAGGTGAGCCGTCCGTCCGAGGCGGGTCTAGCATCCTTGGCATCCACGCTCGATGACCCTTGATCTCGGCATTGCCGCCGTAGTTCGTCCCCAGTGGACCAGCGACGATCAGTGCGGACCTCACCGGTCACCCGGGCACAAGTCAGACGTTGGAGGCCGTTCACCGATGTCCACCACGGCGAGCACTGCCCCGGAGGCAGGGGCGAGCGATCGGGCGGGTGCCTCACGCCGGCAGGGGACCTTCTACCGGGGCGACCCCGGCATGTGGTCCTGGGTGCTGCACCGCATCACCGGCGTGCTCACGTTCTTCTTCCTGTTCGTGCACGTGCTCGACACCGCGCTGGTGCGCGTGTCGCCGAACACCTACGACCAGGTCATCGAGACCTACAAGACCCCGATCGTCAACCTCCTCGAGGTGGGCCTGGTCGGCGCGGTGCTGTTCCACGCGCTCAACGGCATCCGCGTCATGCTGGTCGACTTCTGGTCGAAGGGCCCGAAGCTGCAGAAGGCGATGCTGTGGGTGATCGGCGTGGTCTGGGTCGTCGTGATGGTCCCCGGTGCGTTCTTCATGCTGAAGCGCACCGTCGAAACGCTCTTCGGGGGTAACTGACATGGCCGACCTCGCCCTCGCGAACCCCCGCGCCCCGAAGCGCCCCGCCGCCCGCCGCAGCAACTTCGAGCTCTACAGCTGGCTGTTCATGCGGATCTCCGGCCTCGCGCTGATCATCCTGGTGCTGGGCCACCTGCTGATCATGAACATCCTCGACGGCGGTGTGCACCGGATCAACTGGGGCTTCGTCGCCGGCCGCTGGGCGTCCCCGTTCTGGCAGTTCTGGGACCTGGCGATGCTCTGGCTCGCCGAGATCCACGGCGGCAACGGGCTGCGCACCATCATCGACGACTACGCCCGCAAGGACAGCACGCGGTTCTGGCTGAAGATCCTGCTGTACGTGTCCATGGTCCTGATCCTGGCCGTCGGCACCATGGTGATCTTCACGTTCGACCCGAACATGCCCGCGAACTGAAGCCCGGAGACCTCCCACCATGCAGTTCCACAAGTACGACGTGGTGATCGTCGGCGCCGGTGGCGCCGGGATGCGCGCGGCCATCGAGTCCGGCCAGCGCGCCCGCACCGCGGTCCTCACCAAGCTCTACCCGACCCGGTCCCACACCGGCGCGGCCCAGGGCGGCATGTGCGCCGCGCTGGCGAACGTCGAAGAGGACAACTGGGAGTGGCACACCTTCGACACGATCAAGGGCGGCGACTACCTGGTCGACCAGGACGCCGCGGAGATCATGGCGAAGGAGGCCATCGACGCGGTCCTCGACCTCGAGAAGATGGGCCTGCCGTTCAACCGCACGCCCGAGGGCAAGATCGACCAGCGCCGCTTCGGCGGGCACACCCGTGACCACGGCAAGGCCGCCGTCCGCCGCGCCTGCTACGCCGCGGACCGCACCGGCCACATGATCCTGCAGACGCTCTACCAAAACTGCGTCAAGTACGGCACGGAGTTCTTCAACGAGTTCTACGTGCTCGACCTCGTCACCAGCCCGGACGAGGACGGCAACCCGGTCGCGTCCGGCGTCGTCGCCTACGAGCTGGCCACCGGCGAGCTGCACGTCTTCCAGGCGAAGTCGATCGTGTTCGCCACCGGCGGCGCCGGCAAGATCTTCAAGACGACGTCGAACGCGCACACCCTCACCGGCGACGGTCTCGGCATCATCTTCCGCAAGGGCCTGCCGCTGGAGGACATGGAGTTCTTCCAGTTCCACCCGACCGGCCTCGCCGGCCTGGGCATCCTGATCTCCGAAGCCGTCCGCGGCGAGGGCGGGATCCTGCGCAACGCGTCCGGCGAGCGGTTCATGGAGCGTTACGCCCCCACCATCAAGGACCTCGCGCCGCGCGACATCGTGGCGCGCTCGATGGTGCAGGAAGTGCTGCAGGGGCGCGGGTGCGGGCCGAACAAGGACTACGTCGTCCTGGACGTCACGCACATCCCCGAGGAGACGCTGAACGCGAAGCTCCCGGACATCATGGAGTTCTCCCGGACCTACCTGGGCGTCGACCCGGTGAAGGAGCCGGTGCCGGTGTTCCCGACCTGTCACTACGTGATGGGCGGCATCCCGACCAACATCCACGGCGAGGCGTTGCGGGACAACGAGAACGTGATCCCCGGCCTGTACGCCGCGGGTGAGGTCGCGTGCGTGTCCGTGCACGGTTCGAACCGCCTGGGCACGAACTCGCTGCTGGACATCAACGTCTTCGGCCGCCGGGCCGGCATCGCGGCCGCGGAGTACGCGCTGTCGCACGAGCACGTCGAGCTGCCGGAGAACCCGACCACGGTGGTCGAGGAGCAGCTGGCGGGCCTGCTTTCCGAGCACGGCGACGAGCGCGTCGCCGACATCCGCAAGGAAATGCAGCAGACGATGGACTCGCACGCGTCGGTGTACCGGACCGAGGACACGCTGAAGCAGGCGCTGACCGACATCCAGGCGCTGAAAGCCCGTTACGAGCGAATCACCGTGGCGGACAAGGGCAAGCGGTACAACACCGACCTGCTCGAGGCCGTCGAGCTGGGCTTCCTGCTGGAGCTGGCCGAGGTCCTGGTCATCGGCGCGATCGCGCGCAAGGAGTCCCGCGGCGGCCACGCGCGCGAGGACTACCCGACCCGCGACGACACGAACTTCATGCGGCACACCATGGCGTACAAGCAGGGCACGGCGCTGGCGTCCGACATCCGGCTGGACTACAAGCCGGTTACCTTCACCCGCTACGAACCGATGGAGCGGAAGTACTGATGACCACGGCAACTGAAGCTCCGGCCGCTTCCACGGACTCGGACCACACGCCGATCACCGTCACGCTGAAGATCCTGCGGTTCAACCCGGAGGTCGACACGGAGCCGCACTGGGAGTCGTACGACGTCCCGGCGCAGCGCACCGACCGGCTGCTGAACCTGCTGTTCTACGTCAAGGACTACATCGACGGCACGTTCTCGTTCCGCCGCTCGTGCGCCCACGGCGTGTGCGGTTCGGATGCGATGCAGATCAACGGCATCAACCGCCTGGCGTGCAAGGTCCTGATGAAGGACCTGCTGTCGTCGTCGGGCAAGCCGACGACGATCACGATCGCCCCGATCAAGGGCCTGACGACGTTGAAGGACCTCTACGTCGACATGGACCCGTTCTTCGAGGCGTACCGCGCGATCAAGCCGTACCTGATCACGTACGGGAACGAGCCGACGCGCGAACGCATCCAGTCGCAGGCGGATCGCGACCGGTTCGACGACACGACGAAGTGCATCCTGTGCGCGTGCTGCACGTCTTCGTGCCCGGTGTACTGGAACGACGGCTCGTACTTCGGCCCGGCGGCGATCGTGAACGCCCACCGCTTCATCTTCGACTCCCGCGACGAGGGGGCAGAGGAGCGCCTGGACATCCTGAACGACGGCGAAGGCGTTTGGCGCTGCCGCACAACGTTCAACTGCACGGACGCCTGCCCCCGAGGGATCCAGGTGACCAAGGCGATCCAGGAAGTGAAGCGCGCGCTGCTCTTCAAGCGCGTCTGACGCTCTTCACGCGAGACAGTCCGTGAAGGCCACATTGAGGGACTCAGAGTCCCTCAATGTGGCCTTCACGGCTTTCCGGAGTTATCCACAACAGGCGGGTTATCCACAGCCTGGAGGTTCGGGGCTGGTATCGGTGTCCGTACCGCCGCAAGATCGAAAGATGCCGAAGAGGGGGAGATGGGCTCAGCATCCCGAACTGCTGAAGGAACGCAGTCGAGAAGGGGTGATCCGGGCACTCAGCTTGGAATCTCTCGAAATGAGCAGCAAGGTCATCTATCGCCGGTGTCTTCCCGGCGGCCCGTGGCAGCGGCTGCTCCCGGGGATCATCCTGCTGCACAACACGCAACCGACCGCCCGCGAACGGCTCATCGCGGCGCTGCTCTACGCCGGGCCCCAAAGCATGATCACCGGAGCGGCGGCGTGCCGCCAATACGGCCTCCACGTTCCCGCGGAGTTCGCGGATACCGACGTACACGTGTTGGTGCCACACGGGCGGAAGATCCTCAGCAGCGAATTCGTCACGATCGAACGCACCGCACGACTACCGGGCCCCTGGCTGAGGGACGGCCTTCCGCTCGCGCCGATGGTCCGGGCGACGACCGACACGGTCAGGCGAACCCGGGCCGTCGAACCCATCGGCAGGCTCCTGATCGAAGCGATCCAGCGAGGCCGTTGCTCGCCCGAAGCGATCAGCAGGGAGCTCGACCAAGGCACAAAACGCGGCACCGCCATGCCACGACGTCTCCTTGCGGAATGGGCCGATCTCCGGTCGGTAGCCGAAGCACGGGCCCGGCAGCTGAGCCGACAGCTCCCCGTACCGCCGAGCCACTGGAACTCGGCGATCCACAACGCCGCGGGCGCTTACATCGGCCGCCCGGACGGTTGGTGGGAAGATGTCGCGCTGGCGTGGGAGATCGACTCGGTCGACTTCCACTTCTACCGGGACGGCTACGCCAGAACTCTGCACCGGAACAACCGGTACGCGGCGGCCGGGATCACCGTCGTCCAGACCCTCCCGTCGCGCCTGGAAAGCGACCCCATGGGTGTTCTAGCGGAACTCCGGTCGGCCTACCAGGAAGCCTCGGCTCGCCCGCGTCCTGCGGTTTTCCTTGCGGATGAAGCTGCTTGAAAGCCGTGAAGGCCACATCGAGGGACTCAGAGTCCCTCAATGTGGCCTTCACGGACAACTGAGCGGGAGGGTTAGTGGACTGCGTCCAGGGCGTTGACCAGGCCGTGGCCGTAGTAGGAGTTGTTCTTCGCCGGGCCCGTGCACGTCGCTTCGGTGGTGGAGCACGAAACCGGGTCCGCCTCGCCCGTCAGGACCTTCGCCAGCAGCTGCGGCGGGAGCCAGCGGTACTTCGAAGCGATCAGCGCCGCGACACCCGCCGCGTGGGGGGACGCCATCGACGTGCCGCACTTCGAGCCGTACAGCCCGCCGAAGACCGTCGTCGACAGCGGGCAAGACGGACCCGCGCCGGCGGGCGGGGTCTGCGAGAAGTCGCCGCCGGGGGCCGTGACGTCGATCGAGCCGTAGTTGCTGAACGACGACTTCGTGCCCGCGTAGCCCACCGAGGACACCGTCACCACTCCGTCGATCGCCTTCGGGAGGATGCCGCACGACTTGTCCACCGGGTGGGGGCGGTTCGGGTCCGTGGTCTGCGTTGTCGTGTCGAAGCCCGAGTTGCCCGCGGCCGAGATGTTCAGGACGCCGTGGTGCGTCGAGTACGTGATCGCGCGGCGCACCGCTTCGTACGCCGCCGCGTCGCCCGGTTCGCGCGAGCAGAAGAACATGCCCGGGTCGATGTAGTAGCTGTTGTTCGTCACCGGGAAGCCGTGCTTCGCCGCCCAGACGAAGCCGCAGACCGCCGACTCCGGGAAGATGTAACCGTCGTCGTTGACGACCTTCACCGAGGCCAGGCGCACCCCCGGCGCGATGCCCGTGAAGCCCGCCGCCGGGTCCTTGCCCGCGATCGTGCCCGCCACGTGCGTGCCGTGGTCGGACGTCGTCGGGGCCCACGACGCCGGGGAAGTGTCCGCGGCTCCCGTGATGCAGCCCGCCGATTCCGAAGGAGAAATCGCGGCGCGAAGCGCCGGGTGCGTGGCGTCGATGCCCGAGTCCAGGACGCCGACCGTCACCGAACGGCTGCCCTGGTACTTCTTGTTCGCCTCCGGCGCGTGGATCGCCTTCATGTCCCACTGCTGCGCCGACAGGTTACCCGCGGCGGCCACCGACCGGGTGTCCTCCAGCGTCCGGACCGCGCCCAGCGAGCGAGCGGTCGCGCCCGAAGAAGAAGCTACGTCCTTACCGCCCGAGTAAGCCCGGTAGACGCCGATCTTCTGCTGGAAGTCCGCGTTGCGCGAGCTGGCGATCGCGACGCCGATTTCGCCGTAGTACGCCACCTTCGTGCCGCACTTCGCGGCCAGCTCCTGGTCGACGGCCGACGCGCGCGTGCCCGGCTGGTAGGTGACGACGTACGTGTAGGCCGTGCTCGTGGTGTCACAGGCGACCGGGGCGGCCTCGGCGGCCGGCGCGACGGCCAGCAGGCCACCCCCGACGACCAGCGCCAGCGGAGCCGCCATTCGGCGTAAACGGGACATACCACCTCCATGTTCGGTGGCGTCAACCTAAACCGAGGCGCAACCGGGCGCCACCGACCAAAGTCAGGAAGCGGCCCGTACGCCGCGCCAGCCCAGGAGCCCGATGAGCGTCCCCAGCACGAACGACACGACGGTCAGCACGGCGTGCACCACGAAGTACGCGGTCGCCGAGCCGTCGGCCGCCCACGACTGGTCACTCGCCCACAGGTTCTTCGCGAAGGTGATCCAGATGATCCACGACCAGACGCCGAAGGCCAGCAGGAACCACGACGTGCCCTTGGAAATCCGCATGCCCCTGAGTATGCGCGGGCGCCGGCGACGCTAGATTGCGTGGGTGCACTCCGTCGCCTCCCGGTCGCTCAAGGTCTTCACGACGACGCTCACCGCCGGTCTCCTGGCCATGGGCACGCCGGTCCTCGCGGCCGCCGCGCCGCCGCAGGGAGCGCAGTGCGCGAACCACCAGGCACCGCCGCCCGCGGTCGACACGTCGGAGAAGCCGGCCCCCGGCCGGGTCGCCCCCGCGCCCCTGCCGGTGCCCCAGGCGCCGGTCGGCGGCCCGCGGCTGGCCGAGTGCGGCCTCATCACCCCGAACGGCGCGCTCAACCCGCCGGACGGCAACACCGCCGCGTCCTGGGTGGTGCAGGACCTCGACACCGGCGCGGTCATCGCGGCCAAGGACCCGCACGCCCGGCAGCGGCCGGCGTCGCTGATCAAGACGCTGCTCGCGCTCCTCGTCGTCACCGAGCTGAAGCCCGAGCGCGCGCTCGTCGCGACGAAGGAGGACGCCGAGCAGGAGTGCACCTGCGTCGGCATCGTCGCCGGCGGGAGCTACACCGTCGACCAGCTGCTGCACGGCCTGCTGATGCACTCGGGCAACGACGTCGCGCACGTGTTCGCCACGGCGCTCGGCGGGGTCGACGCCACGGTGACGAAGATGAACGCCCTGGCCGCCCGCATCGGCGCCCTCGACACCCGCGCCGCGACGCCGTCGGGGCTGGACGGGCCGGGCATGTCGACGTCGGCCTACGACCTGAGCCTGATCTTCCACTACGCGATGAAGCAGCCGGAGTTCGCGAAGACCGTCGCGACCAAGGACTTCGAGATCCCGCCGGCCGGGGGCAAACCGGCCATCCCGGTCTACAACGACAACAAGCTGCTCGGCGTCTACCCGGGCTTCCTCGGCGGCAAGACCGGCTTCACCGACGACGCCCGCCACACCTACGTCGGCGCCGCGCAGCAGAAGGGCAAGCGGCTCGCCGTCGTCATGCTGCGGGCCGAGCAGAAGCCCACCAAGGTCGTCGACCAGGCCGGGAAGCTGCTGGACTACGGCTTCGCGCTGGAGGACGACCACGCCGAGCCGGTCGGCCGGATCACCTACCAGTCCCCCGCCACGACGCCCGAGAGCGGCGAGCCGACGATCCTCCCCGACGGCAGCACCGCGACCAACAGCGGCACGTCCACCGCGGCGGCCGCCAAGGACGACCCGTTCGGCGTCACCGGCTGGATCATCACGCTGGTGGTGTTCCTCATCATCGTCGGCGGGTTCGTGGTCGGGCACCAGCGCAAGAAGGCCGCGGGGAACTAGCGGAACGCGGGCCCGGGCTCCGGGGTCACCCTGTCGGTGGCGATCGCGCCGCCGCAGTGCCCGCAGGCCACGTAAGTGTCGGTGATCTCGCCGCAGTCGTTGTGCCGCAACAGGATTGGCGGCCCGTCCGGACCGGCGAGGTGCTTGTCGCCCCACTGCATGAGCGTGACGACGGCGCCGAACAGGTCCCGCCCGGCCTGCGTCAGGTGGTACTCCGGCCGGTCCGGTGTGGACTCGACGCGCTCCAGCACACCCGCCTCCACCAGCGTCTTCAGCCGCGCGGACAACGTCGGGCGCGGGATCGACAGGTTGCGCGCGAACTCGCCGTAGCGCCGGACGCCGAAGAACGACTCCCGCAGGATCAGCAGGCTCCACCGCTCCCCGACCAGGTCGAGCGCCCGGCCGACCGAGTCCGCCGTGAACCGGTGCCGGAGGTCGGTCACAGCGCCAGCACCAGCTTGCCGGTGTTCTCGCCGCGGAACAGCCTGAGCAGCGTCTCCGGGAACTTCGCGATCCCGCCCGTGACGACGTCTTCGCGCGCCTTCAGCCGGCCTTCGCGCACCCAGCCGGCCAGCGCCTCGATCGCCTCGGGGTACCGGTCGGCGTAGTCGGAGAAGACGAACCCGGTCATGGACGCGCGCCGCACCAGCAGCTGCATGTAGTTGGCCGGGCCGCGGGGGCCCTCGGTGCTGTTGTACTGCGAAACCGCGCCGCTCAGGACGATCCGGGCGCCGCGCGCGAGCCGGGCGAGGGCGGCCTCGAGGACGTCACCACCGACGTTGTCGAAGAAGACGTCGATGCCGTCGGGAGCGTGTTCCTTCAGGTCCGCGCGCAGGTTCCCGGCGCGGTGGTCGACGGCGGCGTCGAAGCCGTACTCCTCGACCAGCGTGCGGCACTTCTCCGGCCCGCCGGCGATGCCGACGACGCGGCAGCCGTGGATCTTCGCGAGCTGGCCGGTGACGATGCCGACCGACCCGGCCGCGGCCGACACCACGACGGTCTGGCCCGGCTCCGGGCGGCCGACGTCGAAGAGCCCGAAGTACGCGGTGATCCCGCTGATGCCGAGCGTCCCGAGAAACGTCGGCGCCGGGGCGAGCGAAGTGTCGACGACCTGCACGTCCTTGCCGTCCGAGACGGCGAAGTTCTGCACGCCGAAGGTCCCGAACACGCTCTGGCCGGCCTTGAACCCGGGGTGGTTCGACTCGACGACCTCCGCGATCCCGGCCGCGCGCATGACCTCGCCGATCCCGACCGGCGGCACGTACGACCGGCCCGGGTTCATCCAGGTTCGCATCGCCGGGTCCAGCGAGAGGTACTTGACCTCGACGAGGAACTCGCCGTCACCGGGCGCCGGGACGGCGTCCTCGGTGTACTGCCAGTCCTCGTCCTTCGGCAGGCCGGACGGCCGGGCGGCGAGGCGGTACTGGGCGTTGACGGGCACGGGACTCCTCAGAACTGTTCGGTGCGGGCCGGGACGCCCAGCAGCAGCTTGCCGGACAGCTCGAAGCTGGCCGGGTTGACCTGGAAGTGCGCGGTGGCGGTGTGGGCGTCGCGGAACCGGCGCTGCAGCGGCGACGTCTCGTAGATCGCCGCGCCGCCGGCGAGGTCGTACATGCTGTCCGCGACCTTCGCGGCGGTGCGCGTCGCGTGCGTGGCGGCCAGCCGGAGGCCGAGCTTGAGACTGTCCGGCACCGGGTCGGTGCCCTGCGCGGCCTGCCAGGCGTCGTCGATGCTCGCGTAGTAGAACAGCCGGGCCGCGCGCAGAGCGGCTTCGGCCTCCGCGACGGCGGCCTGGGTCTGCGACCGCTCGGCCAGCGACCGGCTGGAGCCGAGCGGTTTGCGCGTCGAGGCGAGCTCGACCAGGTCGTCGATCGCGCCGCGCGCGTTGCCCAGCGCGGCCGCGGCGACGGACAGCGCGAAGTACCCGAAGAGCGGGAACCGGTGCAGCGCAACGGCTTCCTCGGGCGGCCCGCCCATCACCGAGAAGACGCGGTGGTCGGGGACGAACAGGTCGTCGGCCACGCAGTCGTGGCTGCCGGTGCCGCGCAGGCCGTTGGTGTGCCAGGTGTCGAGCACCTCGATCTCCGCCTTCGGCAACGCGGCGACGTACAACGCGCTCTCGTGCACGAACCCGGCGAAAAGCCAGTCGCAGTGCGGGATTCCGCTGCAGAACGGCCAGCGGCCGGAGACGACGTAACCGCCGTCGACCTTCTTTCCGGCCCCCCGCGGCGCCCAGACGCCGGCCGCGACCGTGCGCGGGTCGCCGAAGACCTCCTCGGCGCACTTCCGCGGGGCGTAGGCCGAGAGCAGGCTGCTCGTCACGGCGATCGAGACGCACCAGCCGGCCGACGCGTCGCCGCGCGCGACCGTCTCCGCCGTCTCGAGGCTGACGGCGGGCGTCGCTTCGGGGCCGCCGAGGTAACCGGGCACGCCGCTGCGCAGGAGCTGGGCGTCGGTCAGCTTCGCGACGAGCTCGGCCGGCAGCGCGCGGTTCCGCTCGGTGACCGGCGCGAGCGTCTTGGCGAGGGCGGCACACTCGCGGGCGGCGTCCAGCATGAAACCTCCGGTTCAGAATTCTTACCGGTTCAGTTTCTTTACCGACCTGCTCGCTGTCAAGACTTGCGACGGCCACCCAGCCACGCGAGCAGCGCCCCGGCGCTGAACGCGCCCGCGACGGCGCCGAGGCCCGGCCCGCGCTGCACGGTGACGTTCTGCTCGAGCCGCACCGGCACCGGCGGCGCGATGACCTTGCGCTGGTTCTCCTTGGCCGTCGCGGTCCACGCCGTGACGAGCAGGAGGAAGCGCGAGACGAAGTTGGCGAACACGAGCAGGCCGATGACCGGGCCGAACAGCGCGAACGCCGGCGACTTCGTGACGCTGGCCAGGTAGAACGTGGCGGCCTGCTGCAGGATGACGAACCCGATGGAGGCGAACACCGCACCCTTGACGGCGCTGCGCAGCGCGACGCGTTCGCGCGGCAGGCGCGCGATGACCCAGAGGAAGACGAGGGTGTTGGCGGCCAGGCCGAGCACGATGGTCGCGATGCGGAGCAGGACCTTCGCCCAGGTCTCGTCCGCCAGCCCGACGAGCCCGAGCAGGAAGTTCCCGACACCGCCGCCGATCGCGGTCAGCGCGAAGGAGACGACGAGCGCGACACCCAGCCCGACCAGCGCGACAAGGTCCTTGAGCGTCTGCTTGACGAACGGCTGCGGCTGCTTCTCCTGACCCCACTGCGCGGTGAGCGCGTCGCGCAGGTTCGCCATCCAGCCGATGCCGGAGTAGAGCGCGATGAGCAGGCCGAAGATCCCGATGCCGCTGCCGGCGCCGATCGCGGCGTCCACGATGCCCTGGACGAGGCTGCGCAGGCCCGAGGGCACCGAGTCGTTGATGCTGCTCTTGATCTGGTTGATGACGGCCGGGTCGTGGTTGACGACCAGCCCGACCACGGCGAAGGCGACCATCAGGATCGGGATGACCGACAGGACGCTGAAGTAGGTGATGGCGGCCGCGTAGTGGTTGCCGTACCGCTCGGTGAAGGCCTCGTTCGCCCGGATCAGGTGATCGAGCCACGGGTACTTCCGCCGCAGCCGCGGCAGGAGCTTTTCCTTCGTTTCTTCGTTCGCCACCGTGAAACGCTAACCACGCCGGGTGACTCCCGCAACGCGAGCGGTCTGCGTGAGGGAGGCGAGAAGGGCCTGGTAGGTCAGATCTTGATCACCGGCAGGCTCGCCGCCCGCCGCTCGGCACAGAACTCAGGTCTCCCCCAGGGTTGACGCAAACCCGATCTTCGCCGGGCCCCCGGCGTTTCGCTCGCGAACTTCGCGTCCGCACCCCGCCAAGCCGTCCGAGCCTGCCGGGCGTCCGCAAACTCGCAGGTGAGGAACGTGCAGGCCGTTGTCCACACCCCCCGGCAGATGTGGACAACCGCACACCCGAGCAGCGCAAAAGCCGGGATTGTCGGCAGCCACCGATAAACTGGACACGGGGCAGCCCCCCAGGAGAGGGCGGGGGCGGGGCTTGATGCGGGCTGGGCTGGGCTCGGCGCGGGCTGGGCTGGACTTGGCGCGGGCGGGCCCTGTTGCAGGTGGGGCTCTGTGCCGGCACGGGGACCCGGCCATTGCACGGGGCGAGCCGCGCGTCGTTGCAGCTTGGGCCCTGTGCCGGGCACCGGGCCCGCCATTGCGTGGGGCGAGCCGCGCGCGTCACCGCACCGGCGGCAGGAAACCGATCCGCTGGTACGTCTTCGCCAGCGTCTTCGACGCCACCTCGCGCGCACGTTCGGCGCCCGCCGCGAGGACCTTGTCCAGCTCGGTCACATCGTCCAAATAGGACTTGACCCGGTCCTGGATCGGCGTCACCCAGTCGACGAAGGCCTCGCCGAGGTCCTTCTTCAGGTCGCCGTACCCCTTGCCCTCGTAGGCGGCTTCGAGGTCCGGGATCGTGCGCTCGGTGAGGGCCGAGTAGATCGTCAGCAGGTTCGAGACACCCGCCTTGTTCTCGGCGTCGAACACGACCTCGCGGCCGGTGTCGGTGACCGCCGAGCGGATCTTCTTCGCCGAGCGCTTCGGGTCTTCGAGCAGCTCGACGAGACCGTTCGCGGTGGAGGCCGACTTGCTCATCTTGCTCGTCGGGTCCTGCAGGTCGTAGATCTTCGCCGTGTCCTTGATGATGTACGGCTCCGGCACGACGAACGTCTTGCCCAGCCGGTTGTTGAAGCGCTGCGCGAGGTCACGCGTCAGCTCCAGGTGCTGGCGCTGGTCCTCGCCGACCGGGACGGCGTCCGCCTGGTAGAGCAGGATGTCCGCGGCCTGCAGGATCGGGTACGTGAACAGGCCGACGCTGGAGCGGTCCGAGCCCTGCTTCGCGGACTTGTCCTTGAACTGCGTCATCCGGCCGGCCTCGCCGAAGCCGGTCTGGCACTCCAGGACCCAGCTCAGCTGGGCGTGCTCCGGCACGTGGCTCTGCACGAACAGGGCGCTGCGCTGCGGGTCGATGCCGATGGCGAGCAGCTGCGCGGCCGAGACGCGGGTGCGCTGGCGCAGCACCTTCGGGTCCTGCTCGACGGTGATCGCGTGGAGGTCGACCACGCAGTAGAACGTCTCGTGCGTGTCCTGCATCCGCACCCACTGGCGCAGCGCGCCGAGGTAGTTGCCGAGGTGGAACGAGTCGGCGGTCGGCTGGATCCCGGACAGGACCCGCGGGCGGCGGGCGGCTGCGATCTGCTCTTCGGACACGCGAGGATTCTTCCAGGCCGCGGCGCACCGACGGCGCCGAGGGGCCTCAGGCGTGCGGGTGCGGGGCCAGGAACGGGCGCGTCGGGGCCGCGTCGGGCTCGGACAGCACGGCCTCCGCCAGCGCCGTCACCGGGCCGGTGACCTCCGGGACGACCGGAACGGCCTCGACGATCTCGGCGGTCGAGCGGGTCTTGCGGCGCTGGCGCAGCACACCCAGCGTCATCCCGACGATGCCGAGCGCGACAGCGACCAGGCCGACCGGGCCCAGCACACCGAAGCTGTCGGTGTTGGTGTCGGCCTGCGCGGTCGTGACGTCGGCCAGCGCGACCCCTCCCGCGGCCAGCAGGCCGGCCGGGACGAGCGCGATGACCGCGACCGCGCGGAACCCGCGCAGCGTGGATCGCATCAGGAGTTGACCTGGGTTGCGCACCGGAGTGCCTCCCGCGAGTGACGAGCGAGACGCTCACCCATACGAGTGAGACGCTGCGTGCTACTGGTCAAAAAACTACCGAGCGTGTCAAGGCCTGGTGGGCCGTTGGACTCGGGGGCCGAGACTAGCGCCCACCAGTGACCACGATCCGGGCACCCCCAGGGTTCACATCGATCACCCGAACGGTGTTGCGGAAGACGGAACGCTTATACCCAAAGTAGAGCCTGACTGATCGTTGTCCGGCGATTGGTCACCCATTCACCGTAGTGACACCTCACGTTCTGCCATTTGACGCAGTTCACGCTGCTCCGATCGCGGCCTCTTCGCTTCGACCCCGTTTCACCCGTTGGTGATTGGTCTATACCTCTTGGTGTAGCTCGTAAGAAATTCACCGGCTTGGTCGGACCGCGCACGACCGGGCATGACAGCAGAGGAGTCCCGCATGTCGTTCCCCCGGTTCCTGAAGCGCGCCGGAGTGGCGGTGGGCGCACTCGCCGCCACCGCCGCGGCCGTCGTGCTCCCCACCACGACCGCGTCCGCCGCACCGTCCACTTCGGACGCTTCCTTCGTGGTCAGCGAGGCCCAGTTCGACCAGATCTTCCCGGGCCGCAACAGCTTCTACACCTACAGCGGCCTGACCGCGGCGCTCGACGCGTACCCCGGCTTCGCGAACACCGGTGACGACACCGTGAAGAAGCAGGAAGCGGCGGCGTTCCTGGCGAACGTCAACCACGAGACCGGCGGTCTCGTCTACGTCGTCGAGCAGAACACCGCGAACTACCCGCACTACTGCGACACCAGTCAGTCCTACGGCTGCCCGGCGGGCACCGCGGCCTACTACGGCCGCGGCCCGATCCAGCTCAGCTGGAACTTCAACTACAAGGCCGCCGGCGACTCGCTCGGCATCGACCTGCTGAACAACCCGTACCTGGTCGAGCAGGACGCGGCCGTCGCGTGGAAGACCGGGCTCTGGTACTGGAACACGCAGACCGGCCCGGGCACGATGACGCCGCACGACGCGATGGTCAACCAGCGCGGCTTCGGCGAGACGATCCGCAGCATCAACGGGTCCATCGAGTGCAACGGCGGCAACCCGGCCCAGGTGCAGAGCCGGGTCGACAAGTACACGCAGATCACCGGGATCCTCGGCGTCCCGACGGGTGACAACCTTTCCTGCTGACCTCCGGCTCGTCGCACAGGGCCTCCCCCATCCGGGGAGGCCCTGTGCGCGTTCACGGGGTGTCGTACTCCCGGAGCAGCTTGCGCAGGACGTCGTCGAGCAGCCCGAGTTCCTTGCCCCGCAACGAAGAGAGCAGCTCGGTGACGTTCGCGGTGTGCTCGGTCATCGCGGCGTCGACGACCTCGAAACCCCGGTCCGTCAAGCGGATCCGGAAACTGCGGCGGTCGTTCGGATCGAGCGTGCGCTCGACGAACCCGGCGGCTTCGAGCCGGTCGAGACGGCTCGTCATGCCGGCGCGGGACATCATCAGCGTCGCGGACAGCTCCGACGGAATCAGCGTGTAGGGCTTCCCCGAACGGCGGAGCGCGGCCAAGACGTCGAACTCCCCGCGTTGCAGGCCGAACTTGCCGAAGACGCGCTCCTGCGCCGGGCCGAGCACCAGGCTCAGGCGGCCGAGCCGGCCGGCGACGCCGATGGCGGTCAGATCGAGGTCGGGGCGTTCGCGGGCCCACGCCGACACCACGGCGTCGACGGCGTCTTCGTCAGTCACTCGGGCAGTCTATTCGCTCCCAGATAGTTTGACAGCGAACTATCAGCCATGGAACCATCTCGGCATGACAACCTTGCTGGTACGCCACGACGAAGCCGAGCAGCTCGGCACCACGCCCGACACGATGACGCTGCTCGCCGACGTCTCCCAGACGGGCGGGCACCTGAGCACCAACCGCGCCTGCCTGAGCCGCGGGCGCGACGGCGCGACCCCGCACTTCCACACCTCGTCGGCGGAGATGTTCTTCATGCTCGACGGGGAGCTGGAGGTGCTGCAGGGCGAGGAGGTGGTGACGGTGCGGACGGGCGACATGCTGTTCGTGCCGCCGCACACGACGCACGCCTTCGGCGCGACGTCGCGGTCCGGCGCGGACGTGCTGATCGTGTTCACGCCGGGCGTCGAGCGCTTCGAGTACTTCCGGATGATCGACCGGATCCGGCGCGGCGAGGCGTCACCGGCGGAGATCCTGGCGTCGCAGGAACGCTTCGACAACCACTTCGTCGACAGCGAGACCTGGCGGACGGCCCGCGCGGCCTAGATGTCGTAGGTGGCGGTGACCGGCGCGTGGTCGGACCAGCGCTGGTCGTAGGCCGCGGCCCGCTCGACGACGACGTCCACGACCTTCTCGGCGAGGCCGGGGGTGGCGAGCTGGCAGTCGATGCGCCAGCCGGAGTCGTTGTCGAAGGCCTGGCCACGGTAGGACCACCAGGTGTAGGGGCCGGGGCCTTCGGGGTCGAGGCGGCGCTGGACGTCGGTGTAGCCGGCCTCGGTGTAGACCCGGCCGAGCCATTCGCGTTCCTCGGGCAGGAAGCCGGAGTTCTTGCGGTTGCCGCGCCAGTTCTTCAGGTCGGCGTTGTCGTAGGCGATGTTCCAGTCCCCGACGACGACCACTTCCCGCCCACCGGCGGCGGCCTTCGCGCGAAGCTCGACGAGGTAGGGCAGGAACGCGGCCATGAAGCGCTCCTTCTCGTCCTGACGCTCGGTGCCGACATCCCCACTGGGCAGGTAAAGACTCGCGACGACGACCTTCGGCAGGTGGACTTCGAGGTACCGCCCGCTGTCCTCGAACTCAGGCTCCCCGAACCCGATCCGGACCTCGTCGGGCTCAACGCGGCTGTAGATGGCGACGCCATTGCGGCCCTTGGCGGCGGAGGGAGCGTGCATCGCGAACCAGCCATCGGGGTCGACAACATCCGCGGGAAGCTGCTCCGCGGTGGCGCGCACCTCCTGGCAGCAGACGACATCGGCCTTGGTGGCGGCAAGCCACTCGACAAAGCCCTTTTTGGCGGCGGCACGAAGGCCGTTGACGTTCACGGTGGAGACGGTCAGCACGAACAGCACGCTACCGGCCGGGGGTGTGGGGGTTGCGGGGCCGGGGTGGGGTGTGCGGGGTTTGGCGCAGGGAGCGACCGGGCGCGCGGTGTTGGCGGTCGCGGGCGTGGCGGGCCGTTGGGTGCGGCGCAGCTTTGGCCGCCGCGGGTATGGCGCGCCACCAGGGACCGCGCGGTGTTGGGGGCGGCGGCCGTTGCGGGGCGTTGGGTGGGCGGGCTTGCGGTGTGGTCTGGGCGGCGAAAACTGGGCGAGCGGCGGCGGCCGCTCTGTCAGACTGCCGTGCATGAGTCAGCTGACGGTGCTCGGTAGTTGTGGGGCGTTTCCGGAGCCTGGGCGGGCTTGCGCCGGGTTTTTGCTCGAGCACGACGGGTTTCGCGTGGTGCTGGACCTTGGGTTCGGCGCTGCCTCGCGGTTGTTCGCGCACAGCCGGGATCGGCTGCCCGATGCCGTTGTCGTGACGCACGAACATCCCGACCACTGTGCGGACGTGAGTGCGCTCGGGCGGGCCTGGCACTTCACCGTGCAGGATCGGTCGTCTGAGCGGCCGCGGCTGCCGTTGCACTGCACGCCCGGTACCGTCCGGCGGCTCGAAGCGCTTGAGCCGCGGCCGGATCCGGGTGAGCTTTTCGAGGTGCACGACCTCGGCGAGCCGGCGACGCTCGGACCGTTCCGGCTGACGACGTTCGCGCTGCCGCACCACCTGCCGAACTTCGGGGTGCGGCTCAGCGCGCCCGGGCTGACGGTGGCGTACACCGGCGACACGGGACCGTCGCCGGTGCTGGCGGACCTGGGCCGCGACGCGGACCTGCTCATCAGCGACGCCACCCACCGGACGCCACCCGACGGCCCCCGCTTCCTGCTGACCGCCACGGAGGCAGGCCACTGGGCAGCCGCCGCCGGCGCCCGGCGGCTGCTGCTCACCCATTTCTGGCCGGGCACCGACCGAGCCGCGGCGGCCGCCGAAGCCCGCGCCGAGTTCGACGGCGAGGTGCTGGTCGCGGAGGAGGATCTCACCGTCGTGCTCTGACCCCCGTCAGGGCACGGTCCCCGGGCTCGATCCTCCTCCGGACGACTCGCATCGCCGCCGATCACCAGCGCAGCCGCGAAGAGGCGACGGAAGTGCGCTCCCCTGAGCTGCACTCCGCCCCCCGACGACGCGGCACCGCGGCCGACGACGAGCCACACGGCCGAACCGCGCGCAACGCTCCCCAGCACGACGCGCCCCCTGGCCACCACTCGACTACGCCGCCCGAACTCCCCGCACGATGCGCTCCCTAGCCCGGCCACTCGGCGACACCGCCGCGCTCCCAGCACGATGCGTCCCCTGGCCACCACTCGGCTACGCCGCCCGCGCTCCCCAGCACGGTGCACAGCCCCGTGGCCCGGCGTTCAGCCCAACGCGTAGGCCTCCCCCGCGTACAGCCGCTCAGCCGGCTCACACGCCCGCGGAACTCCCCCTGGAGACTCCGCGGACACCGCCGCCGCCGTGGCGCACCCCACCGCTCAACCAACCCCTCCCCTCGCCGACCTGCACCTCCCGACGGGATCAGTTCTAGCAGCGACCACCGACAAAAACGCGCCTTGACCCAGAAAGCTATGGGTCGTAGCTTTAAAGCTATGGAACGTAGCCATGTCGCCTAGAGCCGGGCTCACCACCACAGCCGTCGTCGACCTCGCACTCGAGATCGTCGACGAAGGTGGCCCCAACGACCTCACCATCGCCAAAGTCGCCGAGCGGGCCGGCGTTGCCGCGCCCTCGCTCTACAAGCACGTCAAGAACCTCGGGGACCTGCGGCGGCTCATCGACCTGCGGGTCGTCCAGGAGATGGCCGATGCCCTGCGCACCTCGGCCACCGGCCGCCAAGGTGCGGACGCCGTCGCCGCCCTCGCCGATGCCTATCGCGACTACCTGCGGAAACACCCGCACCGGACCGCCGCTCTGAGCACCGATCCCGATCGGGGTGACGCCGAGCTGAGCACCGCCACCCACGCCGTCGCCGAGGTCGTCTTCGCCGTGCTGAGGCCCTACGGCTTCGACCACGCGCGGGCCGTGCACGCGACGCGCTGTCTTCGGGCGGCCGTGCACGGCTTCGCCGGGCTCGAAGCCTCCGGCGGGTTCGGGCGGCCCGAGGACGTCGGCGAGAGCTTCGAAGTCCTCAAGACCATGCTCATCCAAGGCCTGGAAAACCTTACACAGAAGGAAAAAGAACGATGACCTTCATCATCGCCGTACTGCTGTTCACCGTCGGGCTGGGTGTGCTCGACGCCCGTTTCCCCTGGACGGAGGCCCGCAGATGATCGCCGGGCACTTCGGGCTCGCGGCCGCCGTCAAGGCCGGCCGCCCGGCCATTCCCGTGTGGACGCTCATGCTCGCCACCGCGTGGCTGGACGTCGTGTTCGTGCCGCTCTACCTGACCGGCGTCGAGACGATCGACGGCGAGGGGTACGGCGGCGGCGTGATCCACGCCGACTACACGCACTCCCTCGTCGGCGCGCTCGTGCTCGCGGCGCTGTTCGGCGCCGTCGCCGCGTGGCGGCTCGGCCGGGAAGCCGGCCTGGTCCTCGGCGCCGTCGTGTTCTCGCACTGGCTGCTCGACCTCGTCGTGCACCGCGCGGACCTGCCGATCCTGCCCGGCAACGCCGGCGACCTGCCGACGTTCGGGTTCGGGCTCTGGCGGCTGCCCGCCGTCTCGGCCGTCGTCGAGCTGCTGATGCTGGCCGTCGGCATCGGCCTCTACTGGCGCGCGGCGGCCAAGCGCGACCCGAAGCGCGCGCGGGTGCTGGGGCTGACCGCCGCGCTGTGCGGGGTCATCACCCTCGGCACCGACCTCCTGGGGGTGTGAGTCAGCAGGCGGACCCCTCGACCGGCGCGGTGAACGCGGCGGCGACCCACTTGTCGTCGGCCACCTTCCGGAAGCCGTTCTGCACGCCCGGCAGGGCGTCGAACTGCGAGTCACGCAGGTACTTCCCGACGATCTTCGCGTTGCCGTCGGCGGTCTCACGGGCGTTGAGGACGTCGGCGGTCACCGTGACCTTGCATCCGGTGGCCGAAGCGCCCGACGCCTGCTTGTCCGTGTTCAGCGCGTAGATGACGATGACCGCGACGATGGCACCGAGGATCATCAGCGTTTTCTTCGACATAACGAGGACCACGCCTTCCTTCACCACGAATCCCGTCCTGCGCCAAGGGTAGGCAATCCTTTACCCAGACGAACAGCGCCGGGCGGCCTAACCACCCGTAGGCGCCAACCAAGACGTTCCGACGGTGACGCACCGTGTCCGTCCGGACCACGCAAAAGCCCCCTTCCCGGCATTCCGGGAAGGGGGCCTGCGTCGTTCGATCAGCCCTGGGCGATCTTCTTGGCCAGGTTGTCGTCCAGCGTCGCGAGGAACTCCTCGGTCGTCTGGAACGGCTGGTCCTTGCTGATGAGCAGCGCCAGGTCCTTCGTCATCTGACCGCTCTCGACCGTCTCGACGACGACCTCTTCCAGCTTGTTCGCGAAGCCGATGAGCTCCTGGTTGCCGTCCAGCTTGCCGCGGTGCTCGAGGCCGCGGGTCCAGGCGTAGATCGACGCGATCGGGTTCGTCGACGTCGGCTTGCCCTGCTGGTGCTGGCGGTAGTGCCGGGTGACCGTGCCGTGCGCGGCCTCGGCCTCGACGGTCCGGCCGTCCGGCGTGCGCAGCACCGACGTCATCAAGCCGAGCGAGCCGAAGCCCTGCGCGACCGTGTCGGACTGGACGTCACCGTCGTAGTTCTTGCACGCCCAGACGTAGCCGCCCTCCCACTTCATCGCCGCGGCGACCATGTCGTCGATCAGGCGGTGCTCGTAGGAGATGCCCTTGGCGTCGAAGTCGGCCTTGAACTCGGCCTGGAAGATCTCCTCGAAGACGTCCTTGAACTGGCCGTCGTAGGCCTTGAGGATCGTGTTCTTCGTGGAGAGGTACACCGGCAGGCCGCGGTCGAGGCCGTACTGGAGCGAGGCGCGCGCGAAGTCCTCGATCGACTTCTTGTAGTTGTACATCCCCATGGCGACGCCGCCGCCCTCGGGGAACTTCGCGACCTCGAACTCCATCGGCTCGGAGCCGTCGTCCGGGGTGTAGCTGATGGTCAGCGTGCCCGGGCCGGGGACCTTGAAGTTGGTCGCCTTGTACTGGTCGCCGTGGGCGTGACGGCCGATGATGATCGGCTTCGTCCACGTCGGCACCAGCCGCGGGATGTTCTGGATGACGATCGGCTCGCGGAAGATCACGCCGCCGAGGATGTTGCGGATGGTGCCGTTGGGCGACAGCCACATCTTCTTGAGGCCGAACTCCTCGACCCGCGCCTCGTCCGGCGTGATCGTGGCGCACTTGACGCCGACGCCGTGCTTCTTGATCGCGTTCGCGGAGTCGACCGTGACCTGGTCGTCGGTGCGGTCCCGCTCCTCGATACCCAGGTCGTAGTAGTCCAGGTTCACGTCCAGGTACGGGTGGATCAGCTTGTCCTTGATGAACTGCCAGATAATGCGGGTCATCTCATCGCCGTCGAGTTCGACGACGGTGCCCTGGACCTTGATCTTGGCCATGAGCAGCGGTGCTCCTTCCGCGGATCTTCGCGTTCTTCTCTATAAGTCTTCGCCGGTAGCGGTACAAGCGTACTGCTTGACGCAGCTGGATGGTTCAAGTAGTGGTCGGCATCAAGTCTCCACCCGTGGATTGTGGCCGGGATCACCGGGGACGACCCGCCGGTCACCCGATCCGACCGCTCGCCGAGCGATCGTCGCGCTACCGGGTGAACCAGGGCACGATGCCATCCGTGAACTCATCATGCGGGAGGTGACGGCCATGTCGACCCATCGGTACACCGAATACGAAGACGATTACGAGGACTACGAAGAGCCTGCGGACGTGCTCGACGAGCGGCCGCGCCGGGGTGTCGCACACCTGGTGAGCGCGCTGGGCGGGCTGCTGCTCACCCCGGTCGCGCTGGGCCTGCTGAGCTGGGGCGGGCTGCGGCAGCAACAACTGATCCAGGCCACCCTGAGCACCAACCGCGACTCGCTCGGCATCGCGCTGCTGGCCGGCGGGGCGATCCTGCTGCTGGTCGTCGCCGCGCTGGGGGCGCTGTCCGCCGTCGGCCCGATCCTGGGCGGGCTGATCTACGGCGTGCTGCCCGGCGTCGCGGCGATGGCCGTGCCCGAATGGGGCTTCAGGCTGGTCAACCTGATGCCGAAGAGCGACATCGCCTACGGCGTCATGGACTTCCTGTTCATCGGCGGGTTGCTGGGTGTCGGCTTCCTGCTCGTGGGCAGCGGCCTGGCCAACGCGCTGGTCCGGCGTCGCCGCGAAGCCTGACGGGCGCCGATGGCAAAATCGGCGGATGGGACTGTTCACCGTCGCGGAGGCATGTGACGAACTGAAGCGGCTGCGGCCGGTCCTCGACGAACTGGTGCGCGTCCGCGCCGACGCGGCCGAGCTGGCCGCGTCGCTGCGGCCGGGTGGCCGGGCGACCGAGCTGGGCGGGCTGCCGGAGTGGAAGGCCGCACAGGCCCGGCTCGACGACCTGATGACCACGGTGCAGCACACCGGCGCCGAGCTGAAGGGCTTCGCGCCGCTGCTCGTCGACTTCCCGGCCGAGCTGGACGGCACCGACGTCCTGCTCTGCTGGCTCGAAGGCGACCCCGAGCTGCGCTGGTACCACCGGACCGACCTCGGCTTCGCGGGGCGTCGGCCACTGAAAACCGCTGGTCGTCCCGGCTAGGTTGGGGTCGTGGACCACGACAGCAGGGCCGCCGTCTTCGACGGCACAGCCGAGCGCTACGACGAAGATCCCTTCCACGCCTCGGTGGCGGAGGCGCTGGTCGCGCCCCTGCCGGACGGGCCCGAGCTGGTCCTCGACGTCGCGTGCGGCACGGGTTTCGCGGCGTACGAGGCGTTGCGGCTGAAGCCGTCGCGGGTGCTCGCCGTGGACCTGTCCCCGGCGATGATCGCGCGGGCCGAGGCGAAGGCGGCTTCGCTGGACCCGTCGGGCGTGATCACGTGGCAGGTCGGGCCGGCGGTCCCGATGCCGGCCGAAGACCACTCGGCCGACGTCGTGCTGTGCGCGTCCTCGCTGCACTTCCTGGGCGCCGTCGCGTTCGCCGACTGGCTGCGCGTGCTGCGCCCGGGCGGACGGCTGGCGTTCTCGGTGGTGTCGGGCCTGCGGTTCCAGCCGTCCGGGCCGTTCGCGGAGCTGGTGCCGAAGGACCTCACGTTCCCGACGGACGAGGCCGGGGCCGGGGCGCTGGCGGCGGGCTTCGTGGACGTCTCGGCGAAGACGTTCACGGTCGGGTCGCGGAGTGTGTTCGTGGTGCACGCGACCGCTCCGTGAAGCTCGAGGACTGGCTGCCGCGGTTCGCCGACGGCCACCTGACGGCGGTCCCTGGTGCCGGGAAGACGGCAGGCTGGTCACGGTCGAGTTCGACGCGCCCCTCCGGATCCGCGTGACGGCACCCGCGTTCGAGACGAAGCTGCTGCGGACCGAGCGGCGGCCGGTGCCTCCGGCGCCGTCCGCAAACGCTTGCACTCTGCGGCTCACCGCTCCGCTGGACCCCGTGCGGTGGCAGGAGGCCCTCGGCCCCACGGTGACCTGGCGGATCTACGGCGGCGAGGCGAACACGCCCGCCGATCCCGACGGCTGGTTCCTCCAGCGCCGGGACCGGCTGGCGACGTCCCTCACCGGTGTCTTCTGCCGGACCTCCGGGGATCGCGTGACCCTCGACCGCCACGACGCGGACGACGACCTGTGGCAGGCCGTCCGGCTGCTCGCCGCCCGCCGCTGGCGCGTCTCGTGCCGTGAGGGGCACCCTCATGGACTTGAGCGCCATGAGGGTGCCCCGCACGCGCGTCAGGCGTGGAAGTGGACCTCGCCGTGGGTGGCCGGGCCGTCCGGGGTGCCGCAACGCTGGACGAACGTTCCGTCGTAGTCCGTCACCTTTCCGTCGGCCGAGTGGTCGAGGCGGTCGATCGTGAAGTCGGCGTAGTCGTCGCCGCAGGAGAGACCGTTCGTGTAGACGAAGATCCCCGGGCCGGCCAGCGCCGGGTCGCTCTGGCCGCGGAACCGCGCGCCCGTGTAGGTCCCGGTGTGCAGGGTCTCCCCGGCCGGGGCGCTCAACTCGACGCGCAGGTCCTTCAGGCCGGACTGGACGTCGATCTTCAGTACGCCGCTGTACTCCCAGACGGCGATCTCGTCACCCGGCGCCGAGTAGCTCGCGGAGCCCTTCAGCGGGTGCGCGTGGTCTTCCGAGGCGTAGGCGACCGTCTGGACCGGATCCGCCGAAGCCACCGGCACGAAAGCGAGACCCAGCGCCAGCGTGGACGCGGCGAGCACACCGGTGCGCAACATGGTTTTCAAGGACTACCTCCCCAGTCAGGGCCGCCTCCCGCGGCACTGACGGCGATGATGGCACCGGTCGAGAGCCGTGCGCCGGGTTTGCGCGGTTCGCCACTTTTCGCCGGGCCGTGCAACCATTTCCGCCTTGCCGGTCACTTGTGCAGCGACGCGCCCTTGAGGACCTTGTCCACGGCGTTCTTCGGGCCGTGCAGCGCGAGGCCCGCCAGCGCCAGCTTCTCCCCCGGCACCGCGCGGACCGCCGCCCGGTTGTCGGCGTCGTTGCCCGTGTGGAACAGCTCGTCGGTGAAGATCGAGAGGCGCAGGCCGCGGCCGAGGGCGCGCCCGTGCGCTGCGGTGAGGACGTCCGCGGTGCCCGAGAAGACCAGCACCGGCTGGCCGAACATCGGCAGGTAGGCCGTGCCGTCGGCGTCTTCGTAGGGCTCGCCCATCAGCTCGGGCTTGACGTGCGCGATGCCGCTGACCAGGAACGCGGTGACGTTGAGCCGCTGCCAGGACGCCAGGTCGTCACGCAGCAGGACGGCGATCTTCGTGTCGAAGGAACTCATGCGAAAAGCGTCGCCCGCCGCCGACGCCCGCGTCTTGTACGTTCTTGACATGGAGGCGCGCGTCTCGGCTTGGCGGCCGGCGGTCCCGGGGATCGCCGAGGTCTTCCACGCGCGGTTCATCACGCACGCCTACCCGCTGCACACGCACGACACGTGGACGCTGCTGATCGTCGACGACGGCGTCATCCGCTACGACCTCGACCGCCACCACCACGGCGCGCTCGGCCCGGCGGTGACGCTGCTGCCGCCGAACGTCGCGCACGACGGGCGCGCCGCGACCAGCCACGGCTTCCGCAAGCGCGTGCTGTACCTCGAGGCGCCGGTGCTGGGCGAGGACCTGATCGGCGCGGCCGTCGACCGCCCGAGCCTCGCCGACGGCCTGCTGCGCACCCGGATCCACCAGCTGCACGAGTCGCTGGCCGAACCCGGCGACGCGTTCGAGGCCGAGAGCCGGCTCGCGCTGGTCGCCGACCGGCTGCGCGTCCACCTCGGGCAACCGACGGTTCACGAACCGAAACGCGGGCTCGCCGACGAGCTTCGCGATCTCCTCGACGCGAAGCTGCCCGAAGCGATGACGCTCGCCGAAGCCGCGGACACGCTCGGAGCGCACCCCGCGTACCTCGTGCGCTGCTTCGGCGCGCGGTTCGGGCTGCCGCCGCACCGCTACCTCACCGGCCGCCGCGTCGACCGGGCGCGGCGCCTGCTGCTCGACGGCGCGCCCGCCGCCGACGTCGCCGCGGCCGCCGGCTTCACCGACCAGGCGCACCTGACGCGGCACTTCAAGCGCTACCTCGGCACCACCCCCGCCCGGTACTCGAAAACCCGCTGACCGGGTCCGATCGAGCACGTTCGGAGAAGGCGGCTGTGTCAAGATGTCGGCATGCTGCGCGAACTCCACCTCACCGGCGACCCCGCGGCCGACAAGCTGCTCAACGACGATCCGTTCGCCCTGCTCGTCGGCATGCTCCTGGACCAGCAGTACCCCATGGAGCACGCGTTCGCGGGCCCGCGGAAGATCGCCGACCGGATGGACGGCTTCGACATCGCCAAGATCGCCGCGACCGACGTCGAAACGTTCGTCGAGATGTGCGTCGTACCGCCCGCCATCCACCGCTACGGCGGTTCGATGGCGCGCCGCGTGCACGCGCTCGCCCAGCACATCATCGAGACCTACGACGGCCACACGGACGGGATCTGGACCGCCGGACGCCCGAAGCCCGACGCCGCCGAAGTCCTCAAACGACTGCGCGCGCTGCCCGGTTTCGGTGAGCAGAAGGCGAAGATCTTCCTCGCGCTGCTCGGCAAGCAGCGCGGCGTCGCCCCGAAGGGCTGGCGCGAGGCGGCCGGTGCCTACGGCGACCGCGGTTCCCGCCGGTCCATCGCGGACGTCACCAACGCCGAGACGCTCGCCCAGGTCCGCGCGTTCAAGAAGGCCGCCAAGGCGGCGGCCGCCGCCGGCTAGCGCACCAGCTTTCACAGCAGGCCGGCGAGTTTGTACAGCACCAGACTGCCCGCCACCGCGACGTTCAGGCTTGCGCCCGTGCCCAGCATCGGGATCTCGACGACGGTGTCGAGCAGGTCCAGGGCCTCCGGCGGGATGCCCGTCTGCTCGTGGCCCAGCACCGCGATGGTGCGGCCGCGGGCGGCCGGCAGGTCGGCCAGCCGCACGGCTTCCTCGGCCAGCTCGACGCCGACCACCCGCGTGCCCGCCGCCCGTTCGCGGTTCAGCCAGCCCGGCGGGTCGTGCACCCAGTGCACGCATGCCGGGCGCCGCAACGTGTTCCCGCGCCGCAGGGCCTCCGGCACCCACGGGAACCGCGGCACGGCGAGGCACGCGCCGACGGCGTCACAGGTGCGCAGCAGCGTGCCGAGGTTGACGCCCTGCAACGGCCAGAGCGGGGCGGCCACCAGGTGACCCCAGCAGGGATGCGACTTGCTTCGCCGGGCTGCCCGCAGCTCACGTGGCGTGCGGACCCGGACCGAGGGGCTCACCGGCGCCGAGGCGCGGCGCCTCCAGTGTTGTCGACCATGCCCCGATCCTAGCCGACGGCGACCTCTTCACGGCGTTCGCGAACCCAGCCCCAAGCCATGCTCACCAGCAGCAGCGCGACGAGCGTCAGCGCGGCCGCGACCTCGGGCAGCACCAGCGGACCCGCCGAGTCGAGGACTGCGCCGCCGACGACGCCCGACAGGCCGACGCCCAGGTAGATCGCGGACGCGTTGAGCGAGAGCACCAGGCCCGCGTGTCCGGGGGCCAGCTCGATCAGGCGGTGCTGCACCGGCGGGCTGAACGACCACGTCGCCACGCCCCACACGAACAGCGCCACGCCGGCCGCGATCGGGGTCGTCGTCGCGATCGGCAGCAGCGCCAGCACGACGGTGATCCCGGCCGTCACGACGAGCAGCGGCGCGCGGGAACCCCAGCGGTCGGCCGCCCGGCCACCGGCGAAGTTGCCGACCGCGCCGCCGACGCCGTAGCAGAAGAGCAGCACCGTGACCGCCGTGCCGTGGAGGCCCGCGGTCGCGGCCAGCAGCGGCGACACGAACGTGTAGACCATGAACGCGGCGAGGCACCCGAGGACCGTCACGGCCAGCATCACGAGCACGCGCGGGTCGCGGCCGGCGGCGAACCGCTCGGCCAGGGAGACCCGCGGCGGCGCGGGGACCGACGGCAGCGCCAGGCGCACGGCCAGCGCACTCGCCAGGGAGAACGCGGCGACCAGCGCGAACGCCGTCCGGTAGCCGAGGTGCTGCGAAATGAGGCTGCCCAGCGGCACGCCGAAGATGAGCGCGACGGTCAGGCCGCCGAACACGAGCGCGATCGCGCGGCCCCGGCGTTCCGGGGCGGTCAGCTGGGCCGCGACGGCACTCGCCGCCGGGGTGAACACCGCGGCCCCGATCGCGGTCACCACCCGGGCGACCAGGAGCGTGCCGTAGCCGGGCGCGAGCGCGGCGAACAGGTTGCCGGCCGCGGTGACGACGAGCGCGGCGACCAGCAGCGTCCGGCGCTCCCAGGTGCCGGTGACGGCGGCGAACAGCGGCGAGCCGATCGCGTACGCGATGGCGAAAGCGGTCACGAGCTGGGCCGCGGCGGTGGCCGAGACGTGCAGCTCACCGGTCAGCGCGGGCAGCAGCCCGGCGACGATGTAACCGCTGGTCCCGACGCCGAACGCGCCGAAGGCGAGTACCGAGATCCTCGAGGACGAGGGTGCGGACATGGGTGGTGCCCCCAAGCGAGCGGATGGTTGGTTCGACGAACGTCGTAGTTCGATGATGACCGTACTACGGAGGGGCGACAATTTCGACCGGCGTCGTACTATGGACCCATGGCCAAGTCCGTCACCCTGCCGCCGCTCGTCTACCCCGAGCGGGACGAGATCACCGTCGAGGGCGTGCTTCGCGCCCTCGCCGACCCCGTCCGCCTGGCGATCGTCCGGCAGCTGGCCGCGTCGGGCCACGAACTCTCGTGCGGCGCGCTGACCGTTTCGGTGACCAAGTCCACAATCACCCACCACCTGGGCATCCTGCGGCAGGCCGGCGTCGTCGCAGGCCGCCAGGAGGGCACCACCCGGTTCAACTCGTTGCGCCGCAAGGATCTTGACGCCCTGTTCCCGGGCCTCCTGGACGGCGTTCTCGCGGCGCCCCGCTGACCCACGCGTTACAGGTGTGGATCGTCACCCGATATCGGGATGACAACGACCCCCTCCGTCGGTTGGACTGTGCGTAGGACAGCTCACGGCGCTGGGGCCGCATGGCTGTCTTCCTTTTTGCCCACCCACTGAACCGATCCAGAAATCCACCCGGGATCGGCCAAGTAATCGATTTCTCACCCCTGGAAGGAGTGCCGTGCCCGTCGCGCTGCTCGCGCTCGCCATCGGAGCCTTCGGCATCGGGACCACCGAGTTCGTCATGATGGGCGTGCTGCCCCAGGCGGCCGCCGACTTCGGCGTCGACATCCCGACCGCCGGCTACCTCATCTCCGGATACGCCCTCGGCGTCGTCGTCGGCGCCCCGCTGCTCACGGCAGCCGCCGTCCGATTGCCGCGCAAGACCATGCTGCTGGCCATGATGGGCCTGTTCACGCTGGGCAACGCCCTCTTCGCGCTCTCGCCGAACCAGGAGTTCGGCGTCGCGTTCCGGTTCCTCGCCGGCCTGCCCCACGGCGCGTTCTTCGGCGCCGGCGCGGTCGTCGCGTCCGGTCTCGTCGGCCCCGGCCAGCGCGCCAAGGCCGTGTCGATGATGTTCCTCGGCCTGACCCTGGCGAACGTCATCGGCGTGCCGCTGGGCACGCTGCTCGGCCAGCAGGTCGGCTGGCGCGCCACCTTCGGCGTCGTCGCCGTGATCGGGCTGGTCGCCGCGGCCGCCATCGCCAAGCTGGTGCCGCACCAGGGCAAGCCCGCCGAAGCGTCGCTGCGCACCGAACTCGGCGCGTTCAAGCGGCCGCAGGTGCACCTGGCGCTGGCGATCGTCACGTTCGGGCTGGGCGGCGTGTTCGCCTGCCTGAGCTACATCACGCCGATGCTGACCGACGTCGCCGGCTACTCGCCGTCGAACGTCACGCTGCTGCTGTCCCTGGCCGGCGTCGGCATGACGATCGGCAACCTGCTCGGCGGCCGGCTGGCCGACAAGGCCCTGATGCCGGGCCTGTACGCGGCGCTGCTCGCGCTGGCGTGCGTGTTGGGTGTGTTCACCATCACCGCGCAGGGCAAGGTCGGCGCCGCGATCACGATCTTCTTCGTCGGCGTCGCCGGGTTCATGATCGGCCCGATGATGCAGGCGCGGATCATGGAGAAGGCCGGCGGCACCCCGTCGCTGGTCTCGGCGGCGGTCCAGTCGGCGTTCAACATCGCCAATTCGATCGGCGCCTACCTGGGCGGCCTGGTCATCGCCGGCGGCCTCGGCCTGCTCGCCCCCAACTGGGTCGGCGCGCTCCTGGCCGTCTTCGGACTGTCGCTGGCCATCGTCTCGGGCACTTTGGACCGTCGCGAGGCCAAGGCCGAACGACGCGAACTCGCGATGGCGTCCTAAGAGGAGCTGAAGGGGCCGCCGGTGATCGTCAACGCGACGAACAGGATCAAGGCGGCCAGGCCCACGTAGGTGATGATGTCGACGACCTTGCCGCGGATCGCCAGCAGCCCGGCCTTCTCCGTCGACAGCACCGCCCGCAGCACCGCGGCGACGAGGAGCGCGGCGCCGATCAGCGCCGCGCCCTCGCGCCAGTGGTACTGGAAGATCCGCAGGGCGGCGACCGCCGCCACCACCAGGACCGCCGCGAACGGCAGCTGGGTGAACCTCGCCTGCCGTGGCCGGCGGTCCCGCTGGTCCCGCCGGTCTTCGGTCATCGTCATCAGCCCTGAGCGCCTTGAACGCCACGGATCGAGCGCTCCGCCGCTTCGACGACGTTGCTCACCAGCATCGCCCGGGTCATCGGGCCGACCCCGCCGGGGTTCGGCGAGATCCAGCCCGCCACCTCGGCCACGTCCGGGTGAACATCGCCGGTGAGCTTGCCGTCCACGTGGGACACACCGACGTCGAGCACCGCGGCGCCCGGGGCGACCATGTCCGGCGTGATGATCCCCGGCACCCCCGCCGCGGCGACGACGATGTCCGCGCGGCGGACCTCGGCGGCGAGGTCGCGGGTACCCGTGTGGCACAAGGTGACGGTGGCGTTCTCGCTGCGGCGGGTCAGCAGCAGGCCCAGCGTGCGGCCGACGGTGATGCCGCGGCCGACGACGGTGACGCGCGCGCCGTTCAGCTCGACGCCGTGCCGCTTGAGCAGCTCGACGATCCCGTACGGCGTGCACGGCAGCGCGCCCGGTTCGCCCAGCACGAGCCGGCCGAGGCTGACCGGCGCGAGGCCGTCGGCGTCCTTCTCCGGGTCGATGCGCTCCAGCACGCGGTTCGCGTCGAGGTGTTTCGGCAGCGGCAACTGGACGATGTAGCCGTGACAGGCCGGGTCGGCGTTGAGGTCGTCGATGACGGCCTCGAGCTTCTCCTGGGTGATGTCGGACGGCAGGTCGCGGCGGATCGAGTTGATCCCGATCTTCCCGCTGTCGGCGTGCTTCATCCGCACGTACGAGTGCGAGCCCGGGTCGTCTCCAACCAGGACAGTGCCCAGGCCGGGTGTCACACCCTGCGCGGCCAGGGCCGCGACGCGCGGCTCGAGCTCCGCGAAAATGGCGTTCTTGGTGGCCTTGCCGTCGAGAATCTTCGCCGTCACGAGGTCCATTCTGGCAAAGGGGCCCCCGCGCGTCGCTTCCAGGCGTGGGCGGTCGCAGCCCGTAAGGTGATCGCCACTCCCCATGATCTTGCCCGCGATCAAGCTGTGATCTACCGCACGTCGCATCAGGCGAGGTCAGACCAGGTGCCGCAGGGCTCGTGAGCGGCAAAACCCACATGCGGGGTGCACTCGCGCGCGCGAACAGTCAAAATGTCCCCGTGGCACAACCGACGACGCAGTTGAACGCGACGGAGCAGGACACCCTGGTCAAGCAGATCGGGCTGGCTTTGCTGCGCGCCGCCCCCCGCGACTGGCGCAAGGTCAGCGCGGAGTACCGAGCCGTCGGGAGGTACCACGAGCTGACCGGCGAGATCGTCACCGAAGACGGCACGGTGCACGAATGGCTCGCCACCCACGACATCGCGACCCTCTTCGGGCGGTTGCGCGGTGGCATGTACCGCGACGGCCGAGGCACCTGGTTCAACGCGCGGTACCAGCTGGACCACCCGTCCAGCTACAACCTCGAGTACAACCGCGACGAACCCGTGTGGAACCTCGCGCCACCCCCACAGGCCTATTCGGACGAACTCCGCATGTTCCCCCGCACGGAGGAGAACGTGCCCGAGTGGCTGATCCGGCGGATGTCCGGGCTCGGCCCGGAGCAGCCCGGCCCGCACTTCCGGATCGCCCGGATCTTCGACACGATCGGCCCGGCGGGCCGTCCGGTGATCAACCGGCCGGAGCTCGAGGTCGACGAGCAGGACCGCTTGCTCGAGTACCTGAACCGCGCGCCGCTGGTCGTGACCGAGCGCGGGTACGACATCGACCGGCTGGCGCAGGCACCCGAGGCCACCGTCCCGGTCGCGTTCCACAGCGACGGCCAGTGGATCTGGCCCGCCGCCGTCAACTTCTACCTCGACAAGTACGGCGTCTCGCCGGAGCCGGACCTGGTCGAGCACGTCCGCGCGGTCGGCTTCAAGCTGCCGCCGGTCGACGAGCCGACGCTGCAGGCCGCCGGGGCGTACCTGACCCGGGGCAACCAGCAGCCGCCGCAGCAGCGTCCGGGCCCGGGCGGGCCGCCGCCGCAGGGGCCGCCGCCGGGCCCGCCCCCGCAGCAGCAGATGCCTCAGCAGCAGGCACCGCCGCAGGCCCCCGCGGGCCCGCCGCCGGCCGCGATGGCCGCCGCCGCGGCAGCACCGCCCGTCGCGCCGCCGCAGCAGCACCAGGAGCCGCCGGCGCAGGTCGAGCCGCCGCTGCTGACGCACTCGGCCGAGCCCGAGACTCCGGCCGAGGAGCACTACGAGAACGAGGCGCAGCAGGAGTACGCCGAAGAGGGCGAGTACGCCGAGGACGGCTACGACGCCCAGGAGTTCGAGGACCGCTTCGCCGAGGACGACCAGTACCCCGAAGACGGCCACTACGAGCAGGCCGGGTCGAACGGCACGGCGCCGGAGCCCGGCCGGGTGCCGGACCTCGACGAGACCGCGGAGTACGTGCCCGATCAGCCGATCGGGGACGAGCCGGGTCGCGGGGCCTTCCAGCCGCCGCACGACGGCGTGGCGTTCGACGCCGGTGAGCCGGAGCAGGACGACGAGCCGTCTCACGCCGCGTTCCAGCAGGGGCGGCACGAGGACGAGGAGCCGGCCCACGCCGCCTTCGAGCCCACGCAGGACCCGGCCGGGCGGACCGTGTTCCAGCCGGCCCTGCGGGACGACGCCGGTCCGCAACACGACGACGAGCCGTCGCACGCGGCGTTCCAGCCGGATCAGGAGGACGAGCCCGCGCACGCGGCCGCGTTCGACCCCGGCCCGCCGACCATGATCACCCAGCCCGAGGTGCCCGGTGTGCTGCCGGTGCCGGAGCCGCCGGCCCCCCAGCAGGCCGAGGCCGCCCCGCAGGCGGCCCCGCGGTCCGGACGCCGGGCGCTGCGCCGCGAGACCCCCGACCACCCCGTGCTGGCCGGGCTGCAGAACAAGCTGGACGAGCTCGACGTCCCGGAAAGCGGCTACAAGCTGGGCGAACCCGCCGAGCACGGGTGGAGTGTCGAGCAGGTCGAGGACGGCTGGCGCGTCGGCTGGTACGACGGCAAGCTCAGCAACCCCGCGGTGTTCGGTGACGCCGAGGACGCGGCCGCGTTCATGCTCGGCAAGCTGCTGCTCCACCCCGAGGGCCACGTGCCCGCCGAGGAGCCGCCCGCGCCGGAGCCCGAACCGGAACCCGAGCCCGAGCCGGAACCGGCGCCGCAGCGAGTCGTCGCGACGCTGTCGCCGGAGATCGCGACCGGCTCCTACCCGGTCCGCAAGCCCGAGCCGGTGCCCCCGCAGGAGCAGACGGCGTTCACCAGCGCCGACGAGCTGTTCGGGGACCTCGAAGACGACGAGCCGCCGACGCCGCCGCGCCCGTCCGGCCCGCCCGTACCCGCGCCGGTGCCCGCTGGGCCGCCGCCGGCCCAGCAGCAGCTCGCGCAGCAGCAGGCCGGACAGCCGCCCGCGGCCCCGGCACCGCCGCGGCGTGAGCCGCCGCAGGCCGCGCCGACGGTCCTGGCTCCGGTGCCGCAGGGCGCTCCGATGATCCCGCCGGGGACGTCGCCGCAGCGTCCGGAGCCGGCCCGCCCGGCCGTCAACGGCGGTGGTGGTGGCGGCAACCAGCAGTGGCCGATCGGGCCGATGTCCGGTGAGCCGCCGCTGACGCTGTTCCGCGGCAAGGAGCTGCGCGAGCTGCCCGCGGGCAGCGAGCTGGACCGCTTCGGCGGCCCGAACGGCAACCTCACGTACGCGGCCGGCACGCCGTTCGCCGAGCGGTCGCTGGTGCCGGAGTGGATCAACCGGCCGTACCACGTGTACCGCGTGCAGCGGCCGCTGGAGACGCTCGCCGGCGTCGCGATCCCGTGGTTCAACCAGCCCGGCGGCGGGTCGGCGTACCTGCTCCCGGCGTCGATCGAGGAACTGGTCGCCGACGGCGCCCTGCTCGAGCTCGACCCGGGTGAACCGCCGATCGACTGAGTCCGTCCACGAAACCGGCGGTGAGCTTCGTGCTCGCCGCCGGTTTCTTTTGGCTAGCGGACGACCAGGCCGTACGCGGCGGCGAAGGCGATCGCGGTCTCCATGTCGACCTGCGCGCCCCGGAGGTCGGCCTGCACCAGGGCGTTCGCGTCGAGACGCGCGCCGCGCAGGTCCGCGCCGTCGAGCTTCGCGGCCTGCAGGCGGGCGCCCGTCAGGTCGCTGCCGCGCAGGTCGGCGCCGGTCAGGTCGGCTTCGGTCAGGTTCGCTTCGCGCAGCCGCAGCCCGGACAGCCCGAGCCGGCGAAGGCGCGCCTTCGCGAGCGACGCCAGCGAGAGGTCGCACTCGGTGAGCGCGATCCCGCCGAAGCCGCTGTCACCGAACGACGACCCCAGCAGCGAGCACGACGACCAGCGGCTGTCTACGAGCACCGTCCGGTCGAACGTGCACGAGCGGAACGCCGACGCCTCGTGCCGCGAGCGCGACAGGTCGGCCCGGCTGAAGTCGCAGTCGTCGAACGTGCAGCCGCGGGTCTGCAGCCCGCTCAGGTCCGCCCCGGTGAAGTCGCAGCCGGTGAACCGGCGCTTTTCCCACCACTGGCCGGACAACCCCGCTTCGCGGTAGTCCTCACCGGTTTCCAGCACGGCCCCAGGGTGTCACACCGCCGGGGCCGCGCCGCAACCGTCCACTATGGACGGCGGTTGACCAGGTCCGCGCCCTGGACGTAGTTCATCGCCGCGACGTACTCGGGCAGCTGGGCACGTCGCATCATCTCCGCTTCGTCGAGGTTCTCCAGCCGGGTCTGGATCCACCAGAGGTGGCCGAACGGGTCGCGCACGCGCCCGACGCGGTCGCCGAAGAACAGCACCGTCTGCCGCGTCACCTCGGTCGCGCCCGCCTCGATCGCCCTCCGTTGCGCCTCTTCGCTGTCCGGTACGTAAAGGCGCAGGTACGCCGGGGTGTCGGCCCAGTCGTCCGGGGAGTCGAAGGCCATCACGACCGCGTCGCCGATGCGGACCTCGGCGTGCCCGATCTTCCCGTCCGGGCCGACGACCCGGCCCAGCTCCTCGGCGTCGAAGGCGCGCTTCAGGAAGTCGAGCAGCCCAGCGGTGTCGTGGCCGATGATCCACGGGGTGACCGTCGTGTAGCCGTCGGGAACGGGGTTGACCATGGTGCCTCCTCCTTGGGGTGTGCGATCGAAACTAGCGGCGAAATAGGACGGACCCTGACCGCTGCATACTGGCGTCATGGGAGTTCCGCTGCGGCCGCTGGCGGTCACCGCGCGCACGCGATCGAGCTACCGCGAGTTCGCGCCGCCGCCCGCGCTGGCCGGCGTCGTCGCCTGCGGCTGGCACGGGCGCACCGGCTGGGCGCGGCCGCTGCGCGTGCTCCCGGACGGCTGCGCGGACCTGGTCTGGGACGGCGACGCGCTCACGGTGGTCGTCACGGCCGGCGCGTCGCTGCGGCTGTGGGTGCCGGCCTCGGCGTCCCGGGTCGGCGTGCGGCTCCGGTGCGGCGCCGCGGGCGCGGTGCTCGGGACGCCGATGGCGGAGCTGCCCGCGGGCGCAACCCGGCTGAGCGACCTCTGGGGCGCCACCGCCCGGCGCGCTTGCGACATCCTGGCCGGCACCGAGGATCCCTTGGCACAGCGCGAAGTCCTCGAAGGACTGGTTGCCGCGCGTGGCGTGTCGCCCGACCGGCGGGTGCTGGCCGCGGTCCACGCGCTGGGCGGCCCGGGGACGCGGGCCACCGACGTCGCGGGCGAGCTGGGCGTCAGCGACCGCGCGTTGCGGCGGCACCTGGCGCACGCGGTCGGCGCCGGCCCGAAGCAGGTGCACCGGATCCGGCGGTTCCAGCGGTTCCTGCGGCGGCTGGAGCCCCTGGCCGCCCGGCGGACGTCGCTGGCCGCCGTCGCCGCCGACCTCGGGTACGCCGACCAGTCGCACCTCGGCCGCGACTGCCGCCGGCTGTCCGGCTCCTCCCCCGCCGCGCTCGTTCCAGACTCCGCCCGCCGTGCGCGGCGAAGATCCGGGGCATGACCTTTCGCGTGACGATCGCGGTGCGCGCTGACGACCTCGACGTCAACGGCCACGTCCGCGGCCCGGCCTACCTCGCCTACGCCGACCACGCGCGCTGGACGTGCGTCCAGGCCGCCGGGATCGACCCGGCCGAGCTGACCGCGCGCCGGATCGGGCCGGTCAACCTTGAGACGTCCGTGCGGTTCCGCCGCGAACTCCGCGGCGGCGAGGTCGAGGTCGGCTGCGAGTTCCACTGGGGCACCGGGAAGACGTCGCGGGTGACGCAGGAGTTCCGCGCGCCGGACGGCACGCTCGTCGCCGAGGTCGAGAGCGTCTCGGGCCTGCTGGACCTGGACCGGCGGCGGCTGGTGGCCGATCCCGGCTCGTACTGGCGGGAGCTGGCCGCGCGTCCGGAACTGCTGGGCCTGGAACCGAAAACCGGATGAGTTCCGCCCCGGCGGTCACTACGTTGGCATCGTGCCTGATCACGCCTTTGACGACGCGGGCCTCGCCGCGCTGTACGACAGCCTCAACCCACGGGAGAGCAGCGGCGACTTCGAGTTCTACCTGCCGATGATCATGGCGGCCGAGTCGGTGCTCGACGTCGGCTGCGGCACCGGTTCCCTGCTGCACTGGGCCCGCGAGTCCGGCCACACCGGACGGCTGGTCGGGCTCGACCCGGCTGAAGGCATGCTCGCCCAGGCCCGCCGCCGTGACGACGTCGAATGGGTGCTCGGCGATTTGTCGACCGCGCCGTGGGACAGCGAGTTCGACTTCGCGGTGATGACCGGGCACGCGTTCCAGGTGCTGCTGACCGACGACGAGCTGCGGACGGCGTTCGCCGCGATCCGGCGCGCGCTGAAGCCCGGCGGCCGCTTCGGGTTCGACACGCGCAACCCCGCGCGCCGCGCCTGGGAACGGTGGACGCCGGAGAATGTGGCGCAAGCGGGCACGGTGCGTTCGTGGAACGACGCGGGACCGTTCGAAGACGGCCTTGTCACCTTCAAGACGACCTTCGAGAGCCCGGACTGGGACGCGCCGAAGTACAGCGATTCCACGCTGCGTTTCCTCGACGTGCCAACGCTTTCCGCCTTCGTGGAGGAGGCCGGTCTGGTCGTCGAGGAGCAGTACGGCTACTGGGACCGCAGCCCGGTCACCGACGCCAGCCCGGAAATCATCACGATCATTGGAAATCCCGCGACTTCGCCTTGATCCGCATCGGCAGCGCCTCGACGCGGTCGGCGAGGACGCTGACCACGCCGTCGGCCTTCTCGACCACTCCGCGGATCAGCAGCGCCGGGCTGCCGCGCGCGACGCGGTGGTAGCGCTGCCACAGGCCGAGCGTGCAGATCACGTTGACCATCCCCGTTTCGTCCTCGATGTTGAGGAAGGTGATCCCGCCCGCCGTCGCCGGCCGTTGCCGGTGGGTGACCGCGCCGCCGATCAGCACCCGCGCGCCGGCTTCGTGGTCGGCCAGGCGGTCGGCCGGGACGACGCCGAGCGCGTCGAGGCGGTCGCGGATGAACTCGGTCGGGTAGCTGCCCGGCGACACGCCCGTCGCCCAGACGTCCGCCGCCGCGAGGTCGAGGCCGTCCATCCCGGGCAGCACCGGCGCCTGCGCGCTGATCAGGCCCGGGAGCTTCTCCGCGCGTTCGCCGGCGACCGCGCCCGCGGTCCACAGCGCCTGACGGCGGTCGCCGCCGAAACTCCCGAACGCCCCCGCCGTGGCCAGCGCCTCGATCTGGGGTGTCGTCAGCCGGACGCGGCGGGCGACGTCGGCCATGTCGGTGAAGTCGCCCTTCGCCCGTTCGTCGGCGATCTTCTTGGCCAGCTCCTCGCCGATCAGCCGGACGGTGCTCAACCCGGTGCGTACCGCATGCAGCTTTCCCTTGTCCGGCAAGGCTTCCAGCGTCGCGTGCGGCAGGCTGCGGTTGATGTCCGGGCCGTGCACGGTGACGCCGTGGCGGCGCGCGTCGGCGACCAGCGACTGTGGTGAGTAGAAGCCCATCGGCTGCGCGCGCAGGAGGCCGGCCAGGAACGCGTCCGGGTGGTAGAGCTTGAAGTAGGCGCTGGAGAACACCAGGTGCGCGAAGCTCAGCGCGTGGCTCTCGGGGAAGCCGAAGTTCGCGAACGCCTTGAGCTTCAGGAAGATCTTCTTCGCGAGCTCTTCCTCGACGCCGTTCACGGCGGCGCCTTCGAGGAAACGCTGCCGCAGCCGGTCCATCTTCTTCTCGGACCGCTTCGACCCCATCGCGTGCCGCAGCTGGTCGGCCTCTGCCGCGGTGAAGTTCGCGACGTCCAGCGCGATCTGCATCATCTGCTCCTGGAAGAGCGGCACGCCTTTGGTCTTGTGCAGCGCCTTTTCCAGCAGCGGGTGGTCGTACGTCCAGGTCTCCTTGCCCTGCTTGCGGCGGATGTACGGGTGCACCGAGCCGCCCTGGATCGGGCCGGGCCGGATCAGCGCCACCTCGACGGCGAGGTCGTAGAACTCGTCGGGTTTCAGCCTCGGCAGCGTCGCGAGCTGCGCCCGGCTCTCGACCTGGAAGACGCCGATCGCGTCGGCGCGGCACAGCATCTCGTAGACCTTCTGGTCGGTGAGGTCCAGCTCGGCGAGGTCGATCTTCTCGCCCTTGTGGTCCTCGACGAGGTCGAGCATGTAGTGCAGTGCCGAGAGCATGCCCAGGCCGAGCAGGTCGAACTTGACGAGACCGGCGGCGGCGCAGTCCTCCTTCTCCCACTGGATCACGCTGCGGTTCGCCATCCGCGCCCACTCGACCGGCACGACCTGGCTCACCGGCTCCTCGCACATGACCATCCCGCCGGAGTGGATGCCGAGGTGGCGCGGGAAGTCCTCGAGGGCGAACGCGAGCTGCACGACCTCGTCCGGGATGTCGTGGTCGTGGTCCTTTTCGGTGGTGCGCAACGATCCCCAGCGGTCGATCTGCTTGCTCCAGGCGTCCTGCTGGCCGGGTGAGTACCCCAGCGCCCGCGCGGCGTCCCGGACCGCGGAGCGCGCGCGGTAGGTGATCACGTTCGCGACCTGCGCGGTTCTCAGGCGGCCGTGCTTCTCGAAGACGTACTGGATGGCCTCCTCGCGCCGATCGGACTCGATGTCGAGGTCGATGTCCGGGTAGCCGTCGCGGTCCGGGGCGAGGAAGCGCTCGAAGAGCAGCTCGTGGGCGACGGAGTCGACCTTGGTGATGCCCAGGGCGTAACAGACGGCCGAGTTCGCGGCCGAACCCCGGCCCTGACAAAGGATCTTCTGCTCGTTGCAGAACCGCACGATGTCCCAGACGATCAGGAAGTACCCGGGGAAGCCGAGTTCTTCGATGATGGCCAGCTCGTGCTGGATCTGCGCTCTTGCTTTTGCTTCGTGCTCCTTGCCGTCGAAGTGTTTCTTCGCGCCTTCTTCGGTGAGTTCGCGCAGGTAGGTCGTCTCGTTGTGCCCCTCGGGGACGTCGAAGGGCGGCAGCTTCGGGGCGATCAGCTTGAGCGGGAACGCGCATTCGATGCCCAGCAACGCCGAGCGCCGCACCGCGCCGGGGTAGCGCCGGAACATGACGTCCATCTCGGCGCCCGAACGGAGGAACGCGGCGCCGTCCGCGGGCAGCCAGCCCTCGAGCTCGTCGATCCCCCGCCGGGCCCGGATCGCGGCGAGCGCGTCGGCCAGCCGGGCCCGCTCAGGCCGGGCGTAGTGCGCGGCGGTGGTGGCGACGGTCGGCAGCCCGAAGTCCTTCGCCATCGCGGTCAGCAGGTCGTTGTGCGTGCTGTCGAGCGGCTGGCGGTGGTCGGTCAGCTCGACGTAGACGTTGTCGTGGCCGAACCTTTCGACGAGGTCCTTGAGGCTTTCCGCGGCGGCCGCCGGGCCGTGCGTGACGAGGGCCGAGCGCACCGCGCCCTTGCGGCAGCCCGTCAGCACCACGCACTGCCCGGCGACCTCCTCGGCGACCGCACCGAGGTCGTAGACGGGACGGCCTTTCTCGGCCTTGGGGCTTTGGTTGTCGAAGCCGGACAGCTGCCCGGCGGTGATGGCGCGGCAGAGGGCCCGGTAGCCCTGGTCGCCGCGCGCCAGCAGCAGGAGGTGCTCGCCTTCGGGATCGGCGACGCCGTTCTGCGGGTTGCTCAGCCCGAAGCTGAGTTCGGTGCCGAAGACGGTGTTCACGCCGAGTTCCCGCGCGGCTTCGGCAAAGCGCACGACGCCGTACATGCCGTCGTGGTCGGTGAGGGCGATGGCGTCGAGGTTCAGCCGCGCGGCCTCCTCGACGAGTTCTTCGGGATGGCTGGCGCCGTCGAGGAAGCTGAAGTTGGAGTGACAGTGCAGCTCGGCGTAGGGCACCCGGACGGCCTCCCCGCCGTCATCGCTGCCCCGGCCGGGCAGGTCACCGGGCCGCCGATAGCCCTCGCGATGACGGCCCCAGGCGGGACTGTCCCCATGATCCCCGGGCGGCAACTCTCCCCCCAACCGCCGCGCAAGGTCCTTCCACGGAACGGGCGGGTTGTTCCACCCCATCTAGCGACCCCGGTTCTCGTCGTTCTCGGCAGCGTCGAGCGCTTGACGACGGCTGCGCTCGATGGCGTCGTCGAGTTCCCGCCACGGCCGCTGCTGATCAAGCGTTTCGACGCGACGGTCAGGATCGTGCGGCGGCCAACCGGGCTCCGCGGGTTCGGCCACGCGATCAGTGATCTCGGCACGCGCGGCTTTCCGCCGGTGCCAGTTGGAGGGGTGATTCCAGCGACTCCGCGCCTCGGCCGCACTCCGGCTTTCCGGGGCAGGGCTCCAGCCCTCGATCCCGCGGTGGCTCTCGCCTGCCTCTTCAGCCGCAGTCTTGCCTTCCGCGTTGCTCCGGTTCTCCGGACGATGCAGCAGCTCCGGACCACGATCGTCAGCTGTGGTCCGGCTTTCCGCCTCCCGCGGCTGCGCTGGGCTCCAACCCTCCGCCTCGGTCCAGTTCTCGCCCCTGCTCCGGCTCGCCGAATCCCCCAGCTGCGCCGACCTATCAGCCGCAGTTCTGCCTTCCGCGTTGCTGCGACTCTCCGGAGCACCCGGCTGCCCCAGCCCATCAACCGCAGGCCGGCTCTCCACATCGCTGCGGCCCTCCGGATCACCCAGCCGCCTCGGCCCTTCACCCGCAGGCCGGCCTATCACCCCGTTCCGGTCGTTCGGATCACCCAGCCGGCCCAACCCCTCAACCGCAGACCGGCCCTCCAGCCCGTTCCGGCCCTCCGGATCGCCCAGCCGCCTCGGCCCGTCAGCCGCAGGCCGGCCTTCCGTGTCACTGCGGCCCTCAGGATCACCCAGCCGGCCCAACCCCTCAACCGCAGACCGGCCCTCCACATCGCTGCGGCCCTCCAGATCACCCAGCCGCTTCGGCCCGTCAGCCGCAGGCCGACCCTCCAGCCCGTTCCGGCTCTCCGGATCGCCCAGCCGCCTCGGCCCGTCAGCCGCAGGCCGGCCTTCCGCGTCGCTGCGGTTCTCCGGGTCGCGCGGCCATCCCCTTCGATCTTTCGTCGCGTTCCGGCGGTGGTTCTCCTCGGACAGGCGGGGCAGCGGGATCACCACGTCGTCGGATTTCGGGCGGGGCCGCGGCGTGCCCGGGTCGGCCAGCAACCAGTCGCGCAGCAGGCGTGCGTAGTCCTCGTCCATGCTCAGTCGTACACTCCCTCAACTGTCCACAAAGGATTTTCGGTGCCGGCGCAGTGCACCAGCACCGCTTCGGGTGGCTCGTCCGGTCCGCCGTCGCTCGCCAGCAGCAGCTGGAGCCGCGCGCGCTGCGGGCCCGGCCGCCGACGGTCGCCCGCGAGCGGCCACGGGCCCGCCCAGCCCACGACGTCCCGCTGCGTCCCGCCGGCGACGCTCAGCCGCCGCGGGGCGGCGGTCACCCACTCACGGGCGGTGATCCCGACGGCACGGCCGTCGGCGTCGAAGACCTGGGCGGGCACCGGCCGGTCGAGGACCGTCGCCGGCGAAGGCGCCGGGAGGCGTCCCGGCCAGGTGGCGTCCGCCGGCGTCGCGCGATCGCGCGGGTCGCCCCACGGCACCAGCCGGATCCGGGCGGCCGGGTCGCGGCCGCCGTCGAGCAGCGGCGTGAGCACGCCCTCGGGCCCGAGCAGGCCCTGGACCCGCACGAACGCCCGCGCGGCGCGCTCGTTGTCCTCCTCCAGGCTCCCTTCGCCGCCCAGCTCGAGCTGCAACGACCGGCCCTCGACGGTCTCCTCGGGTTCCAGCCGCAGGCGCGTCACCCCGGACGTCGGCCGCCGCCCGGGCGCGGCGCGCAGCCAGCCCTCGAACTGCCAGCGGACGCGGTCGGCGACCCCGGCGGGCGTCAGCGGTTCCGCGCATCGCCAGACCCGGCCGAGCTGTTCGCCGTCCTCGGTGACGGCGTAGATGCCGAGCCGGGTGCACGCCAGGCCGTGCCCGGCGAGGCCCGAGCAGAAGCGCGTCGCGAGGCCTTGGGCGAGGAACGTCGCGACGTCCACCCGCTCGATGACGGGGTCGAACTCCTCGGTGAGCGTCAGCTCCGGCGGCGGACGGCGGCGCAGCGGCGGACGTTCGGAGCGTCCCCGCGCCAGCCGGTGGGCGAGCAGCCCGTCCGCACCGAACCGGTTGACGACGTCGCGTTCGGGCAGCGCGGCGAAGGCGCCGAGCGTGCGCAACCCCAGGCGCCGAAGCAGGTCGACCAGCTCCGCGCGGTCGTCAAGCTCGGTGACGGGCAGCGGCGCGAGGAACTCGGCAACCCGCCCGGGCTCGACGAGCTCACCCCGCCGCGCGGCGAGCGTCGCGGCGAAAAGCCCTTCGGCGACGCCGACCTGACACTCCACACCCGCGGCGGCCGACACCTCGTCGACAAGCCGTTCGACGAGAGCGTGTTCCCCACCGAAGTAGGAGGCGGCCCCGGCAACCGGAACGGCGACGAGACCGGGCCGCACCACCTCAACCCCGACAACCAGCGCCTCGACGGCCCGCGCGACGGCCTCGAACAGCCGCGCGTCGCGACCGTCATCGGCCCCGAAGACAGCCAGCTCCGGACACAGCGACTGAGCTTCCCGCCGCCGCATCCCCCGCCGAACCCCATCCCGCCGCGCGACGGCATTGCAGGCGACAACCCGGTTGGCACTGAAAACGGCGGTCGGCCGGGTGACGGCAACGCCACCGACAGCCGCGGCCGCGACGGCAGGCCAGTCGGGACACCACAGGACGAGCATCCGGGTGGGCAGGGAGGAGGAGCCGCGCTGACTGGGGACGGTCATGCGCCCTCCCCCAGCCGAGTTTGGGTGGCGCTACCTCGCGGTGATCCGGCGGTCCACGCCACTGGCAGCTGGGCTCGACCACTCGCCATGTGATCAGGAAGTCGGCTCGCGTGATTGGGGAGCCGACTCGCGTTATTGGAGGGTCGACACCCGTGACTGGAGAGTCGACACGCGTGACTGGAGAGCCGACACCCGTGATTGAAGGGTCGGCTCCCGTGACCGGAGAGTCGACTCGCGTGATTGGAGGGTCGACACGCCGGTTTGGTGGGTCGGCTCCCGCACTCGGGCAGCGGGTTCGCGTGCTCGGGCGAGCAACTCGCACACCTGGACGGACGACACACGCACCCGGAGGGGCGGCTCCCGCACCCGGGCAACGGGTTCGCGTGCTCGGGCGGGCAACTCGCGTACCTGGACGGACGACACGCGCACCCAGCCGGACGACACGCGTACCTGGATGGACGACACACGTACCCGGAGGGGCGGATCGCGCACCCAGACAGCGAGTTCGCGGGCTGGCAACTCGCGTAACTGGAGGGACGACTCGCGTACCCAGCCGGACGACACGCGTACCTGGACGGACGACACGCGTACCTGGACGGACGACACGCGTACCTGGACGGACGACACGCGCACCCGGGCAGTTGGGGCGGGGGCGGTTGGGGTGGGGTCATGCTGTCTCCTCGCGGAGCGAGGGGGCCGGGGCCAGGTGAGCGGCGGCGGAGCGAAGCGAGCCGTCGCGAGACGGGAGCCACAGGTGCGCCGAGACCGGGCGGGCCGCCGCGCCGCGGCCTCGCGCCCGGACCAGCGCCTGGCGTTGGCGGAGGTGGCCGTAGCCGTCCTCCAGGCCTGACCAGGGTTCCAGGCGGCAGGACAGCTCGACGTCCGCGGCCGGCCAGGCGCCGAACGCCAGCAGGACCGCGCCTCGGTGGCGGGCTCGGGCGGACAGGCGGCGGGCTACCGCCGGCTGGATCGTCGACGTCGAGGCGACCACCAGGTCCACACCGTCGAGCAGGGCCGCGAGCACCGCCGGGAGGTCCGCGCCCGGGCGTGGGACCAGCGCCAGGCGGGCGATGTCCACGCCGTACTCGGCCGCGGCCGCCAGACCCAGTGAGGGCAGGCCGACCACCGCCGCCCACGACCCGGCGGCGGTGGCTTCGGCCAGCAGGGCGAGCAGCAGGGAACTCGACCCGTGCACCGCCACCGTGGTTCCGCGCCGGAGCCCGGCGGCGGGCAGCAGCCCGGCCAGCGCCGGGGCGACCGGGAGCACCCTTCCCGTCACCCGCGCCTGGTCGGCCTGGGCCGCGACCCGGCTCGCCGTGCTGACCCCGGGCAGGGCCGCCAGCCGGGCCACCGGCGGCTCCACCACAGCGGTCACCGCACGCACCTCCCCACCAACGGACCGGAGACGACGGCCGCGCCTCTCCCAAAACACGACCGGCACCTCTGGTACACCGCGGGGAAGGCGGCGGATCCATGTCGAACACCTGTTCGACGTCTTCAGTCAACCGCGAACCGCGAACCCTGTCAAGTCACCCACAAGTGGGGTACGACGCCTGGAAAGCCAGACGCGCAGGTGCTCGGTCACCCGGGTCCGGAACCCGTTTCGCCTTCAGGCTGACGAGCAGGTCCTCGAGCGTCACGTCCTCGGCGCCCAGGAGCCGTGCGTCCGCGCAAACCGCGCCGCTGGGCGGTCGAACGCGGCCCGCGATCCGGCCCAGCCGGTCAAGCGTGCACCGCGCGCAGGTGCGCGGTCAGCCGCGGCGCGCAAAGCGACTCCGGCAGCGCCCGGGCCCGCGGCGGGAGCGGGGCCAAGCCGGGGACGTCGAGCGGGCCGGGAGTCACCCCGCCACCGTAATGAAGTTGCCCGCGCACCGAGGACCTCATTAGACAGACCCGTGTGGAGATCGAAGCCGCACGGCCCGAAGACTGCCCGGAACTGCTGGTCCTGCAGCGCTGCTGCTGGGTGCAGGAGGCGATCCTCAACGACACCCTCGACATCCCCGCGCTGCACGAGACCCTCGAAGACCTGCGGGACTGGACGAAGACCTGGTCGGTCTGGACGCTGCGGGACGGGCACCGGCTGATCGGCGCCGTCCGCGCCCGGCTCGACGGCGACCGCTGGGAGCTCGGCCGGCTGATGGTCGCGCCCGACTTCGCCGGCCGCGGGCTGGGCCGCCGTCTCCTCGCGCACGCCGAGGCTCAGGCGCCCGCCGAAGCGCGCCGGTTCGTCCTGTTCACCGGCGCCCGCAGCACCCGCAACATCACGATGTACCAGCGCGCGGGCTACCGGCTCACCGACCTCCCGGACGCGCCGGGGCACATCCGCGGCGCCGTTCACCTCGAGAAGGACGTCACACAGCGCGAAATCTTCGGTCCGCCCGCTTGACGCTGCGGGGTCGGCTAGATTCCCCGGTGGACTTCTGGGGGTGACGATGACCAACGGACGCGGACGGCCGATCCTGTGGGCCGCCGGAGTGCTGGTCGTGGCGGGCGCGGTGCTCGCCGTCGTGCTCGCGAGCGGGAGCGGCGGGCTGCCCGGCGCGAAGGCCGCGGCCCCGGGTCCGACGACCGTGGGAGCGGAGTGGCGGACCTTCCGCGCCGAGGTCACCGGGATCCGCCCCGGCCCCGATCTGTTCAGCCTGTTCGTGCAGGTCGCCCTGCCCGGCAAGGACCCCGGCTGCGTCCAGGACCCGCGGATCGAGCAGGTCGTCGAGGCGAAGACCGACATCCGCGCCGACGTGTTCTACTCGACGCGGCCCGCGGCGGGCGGCTGCGAGGCCAAGGTGCCCGCCGAGCTGCGGCTGACCACGTCCGGCCCGATCGCGGACCGGACGGTGATCCTCAACGCCGACAACGGCAACTCCTGGCACAAGCTCGGTGCCGGCTGGGGCCACTGCGCGCCGCAGGGCACCTGCGCCCCGCCCGCCGACCACTGCGACCCCGCCTGGATCGGCGCGGCGGCGTCCGCGGCCGGCGCCGAGAGCAGCGGCACGACCCGCGTCTGCGACGCGAACTGGCTGGTCCTCGACCTGCCGGCGCAAAAGGCCGCACCGCCGTCCCGCACGGCCTTCCGCTGGAGCGACGCCGGGTGGACGTCGTTCGCGCAGGCCAAGACCGCGGGTTGCACGGAGATCCGGGCGGCCGACCCGAAGTTCCCCACGGCGCTCTGCAAGACGCTGCCGGCACCCGCGTGATCGACGTAATTCTGCGGCCCTTCCGCGAAGAGGACCTGCCCGTCCTGGACCGGTTCGCCACCGAGCCGGCGGTGCTCGGCGTCCACCAGTGGGCCGGGTTCGCCGACCCGCGAGCACGCCGCCGCCGCTGGGCCGAAGACGGGTTCCTCGGCACGCGGGACACCGCGCTGGCCGTGGTGGCCGACGACGCCGTCGCGGGCATGGCGAGCTGGGAGGCGGCCGATCGCGGCGGACCCGCGGGCGGCTGCTTCGAGATCGGCTTGACGCTCCTGCCGGAACACCGCGGCCGTGGCACCGGGCTCGCCGCGCACCGGCTGCTCGTCGCGCACCTGTTCGCCGTCACCCGCGCGCACCGGCTCGAAGCCTTCACCGACGGCGAGAACATCGCCGAGCAGAAGACGCTGGAGCGCGCCGGGTTCCACTGCGAGGGCGTGATGCGCCAGGTCACCTGGCGCAACGGGAGCTGGCGCGACGAAGTGATCTACGCGCTCTTCCGTCCTTAACGCGGCAGCCGCTTGACGATCTCGGCGCCGACGGCCTTCACGGCGTCGTCCGCCTCCTGCTGCGGAATCGGCGATTTCGAGAAGAATCCCTTGTCCCAGCCGGAAATCTCGACCGTGAAGACGTTCGTGCCCTTGAGGACGTGCAGTTCGGCGCCGCTGAACGCGCTCTGGGTGATCAGGCGGACCAGCGCCGCCTTGTCACCGAGGCCGCGCACCTCGGTCGGCGCCACCTCCGGTTTCGTCGGCATGAAGCCGTTCTTCGCCTGCTGCGCGGCGCCTTCGCCGGAGTACTCGACGACCCGGATGTTCATGGTGGCGTCGCGGACGTTCTCGTCCGGTCCGGGCTTGAAGCCGCACCCGATCTGCTTCAGGCCCGGCACGGACGCGGCGCCGCCGGCGTTGGTGCCGGTGAAGCTCGGGAACCCGGCCTTCTCCAGCACCAGCGCGGGGATCTGGCATTCGCCGGGCACCGGCGACGACACCGGGTCGACGCCGGTGCTCGCGTAGTAGTCACTCGCGAAGATGCCGAGCGGGATGCCGGCGCCGAGCAGCACGACGACCGCGCCGACGATGCCGAGGATCAACCCGGTCTTCTTTTTCTTGGGCGGCGGCACCGGACCGCCGTACCCGGGCGGCGGGTAGCCCTGCTGCGGCGGGTACCCGGGCGGCACCTGGCCCGGCTGCTGGGGATACCCCTGCGGCGGATAGCCGGGCTGCTGCTGGGGGTGACCCGGCGGCGGGCCGTAGCCAGGCGGTGGCTGCTGGCCGTACCCCGGCTGTCCCTGGCCGAACGGCGGCGGTTGCTGCATCGAGCCCTCCCTCTCGAAGCCCCGCCGCCGGCGCCGAGACGCCGGCGGCGGGTGGATCAGTGCGCGAAGTGCCGCGTACCGGTGAGGTACATGGTGACGCCCGCCTTCTCCGCGGCCGCGATGACCTCGGCGTCGCGGACCGAGCCGCCGGGCTGCACGACCGCGCGGACGCCCGCCTCGACCAGCACTTCCAGGCCGTCCGGGAACGGGAAGAACGCGTCCGACGCGCCGACCGAGCCCTTGGCGCGGTCACCCGCGCGCGAAACCGCGAGCCGCGACGAGTCGACGCGGTTGACCTGGCCCATGCCGACGCCGACGGTCGCGCCGTCGGCGGCCAGCAGGATCGCGTTCGACTTCACCGAACGCAGCGAGCGCCACGCGAACTCGAGGTCGCGCAGGGTCTGCTCGTCGGCCGGGGTGCCGGTGGCCAGCGTCCACGACGCCGGGTCGTCGCCCGGCGCGTCGATCGCGTCGACGGTCTGCACGAGCACGCCACCGGAGATCTGGCGGAACTCGATCGGCGCCGGGTGCGCGATCTCCGGCAGCTTGAGCAGCCGGATGTTCTTCTTGCGCTGCAGGATCTCCAGCGCCTCGGTGTCGAAGTCCGGTGCGAGCACGACCTCGGTGAAGACCTCGGCGATCTGCTCGGCGGCCTCGCGGCTGACCGGCCGGTTCGTCGCGATGACGCCGCCGTAGGCCGAAACCGGGTCGCACGCGTGCGCCTTGCGATGTGCCTCGGCGACGTCGGTGCCGACCGCGATGCCGCACGGGTTGGCGTGCTTGATGATCGCGACGGCGGGCTCGGCGAAGTCGAACGCGGCCCGGCGCGCGGCGTCGGTGTCGACGTAGTTGTTGTAGGACATGGCCTTGCCGTGCAGCTGCTCGGCGTGGGCCAGGCCGGCCCGGTGTCCCCGGTACAGCGCGGCCTTCTGGTGCGGGTTCTCGCCGTAGCGCAGCACCTCGCCGCGTTCCCAGCTGATGCCGGAGAACTCGGGGAAACCGGAGTCGTCGGCGGGCGCGTAGACGTTCGAGAACCACGACGCGACGGCGATGTCGTAGGACGCCGTGTGCGCGTACGCCTGGGCCGCGAGCCGCTTGCGGTCGTTCAGGTCGAAGCCACCGTCGGCGACGCGCTCCAGGACCCAGCCGTAACGGGCCGGGTCGACGACGACCGCGACGCTGCCGTGGTTCTTCGCGGCACCGCGGACCATGGCCGGGCCGCCGATGTCGATGTTCTCGACGCAGTCCTCGGGGCTCGCGCCGGAGGCGACGGTCTGGGTGAACGGGTAGAGGTTCACGACCAGCAGGTCGAACGCCGCGATGTCCAGCTTGCGCAGCTGCTCGACGTGGTCGGGGTTGCCCTGGTCGGCGAGCAGCCCGGCGTGCACGCGCGGGTGCAGCGTCTTGACCCGGCCGTCCAGCGACTCCGGGAACCCGGTGACCTGCTCGACCGGGGTGACCGGGACGCCCGCGTCGGCGATGACCTTCGCCGTGCCGCCGGTGGACACGATCTCGACGCCGGCCGCGTGCAGGCCCGTCGCCAGGTCCAGGAGGCCCGCCTTGTCCGAGACGCCGATCAGCGCCCGGCGGACCGGGCGCCGTCCCAGGTCAGTGCTCACGAAATGTCACCTTTCGTCCGTCCACGGTGCAGCCACCGCGGCCGAGTCGCTCGATCGTTTCCACCAGCAGCCTGCGTTCGACGGCCTTGATCCGTTCGTGCAGGACGTCTTCGGTGTCGTCGTACTCCACGACGACGGCCTCCTGGGCGATGATCGGCCCGGTGTCGACCCCGGCGTCCGCGAAGTGCACGGTCGAGCCGGAGACCTTCACGCCGGCTTCCAGCGCGTCGCGGACCGCGTGCATCCCCGGGAACGACGGGAGCAGCGCCGGGTGCGTGTTGACCACCGTGAACCGGCCCAGGAACTCGCCACCGAGGATCTTCATGAACCCGGCCGAGACGACCAGGTCGGGCTGGTAGGCCCCGACGGCCTCGGCCAGCGCCTTGTCCCAGGCGGCGCGGTCGGGGTGGTCGGCGACGCGGACCGTGAACGACGGGATGCTCAGCCGTTCGGCGCGGGTCAGCGCCTCGATGCCGGTGCGGTCGGCGCCGACGGCGACGACCTTGGCCGGGAAGCCGGACCGCCCGGTGGCGTCCAGCAACGCCTGCAGGAGGGTGCCGGAGCCCGACGCGAGCACGACGAGCTTCACCGGAGTGGGCAGCTCCAACCGTTGAGACAGAGCAGGCTCCTTAGCCGCCGGCGGTGCGCAGCCAGGGCGCACGGCGCTTCACCAGGTCGCGTCAACCCTAACGGTCGGCCTCGCCCGGCTCGACGTCGCCGCAGGTCTCGGTGCCTCCGGTCACAGCCTCGTCGGGCTCGGCGGCACTTTCACGTGAAAGTGCCGCGTCCTCGGACCCGTCACTTTCACGTGAAAGTGACGGGTCATCGAGGCCGAGTTCGGCGTCCGCCTCGGCTTCGAACTCGGCGTCTTCGTCGTCGAGAGCGTCTTCGTCCTCTTCGGACTCTTCGAGTTCCTCGAGCGCTTCGGCTGCTTCGTCGGCGTCGACGTCTTCGGCGTCCTCAAAGGCTTCGTTGTCCTCGAGCGCTTCGGGCGGCGCGGGCGGCTCGTGCTCCCCCGCGAAGAACGCCGTGAACGCGCCCGGGATGACGATCCAGCAGAACCCGACCACCGAGGCGACCCCGACGGGCACGCTCACCGGGTCGAACGGGCCGTCGCCGAGCCGTCCGCCGGACAGCGTGCCCAGCACGACGCAGCCGAGGGCGACCACCGCGCCGGCCACCGCGACCGTGCGGATGCGCTGGGCCGGGTCGGCGTCGACCTTGCGCAGCGACCAGCCGACCAGCACACCGGTCGCGGCCGGCAGCACCAGCAGGGCCGGCCACCAGGCGCTCGAGTGCTCGGGCAGCCCGCCGAGGATCGGGACGCCGGGGACGGTGCCACCGTGGTAGCCGAACATCCCGACGTTCAGCGGGCCGATCGAGAACCCGGGGCCGGTGACGAACGACAGCGACGCCGTGACGGCGTTCGGCAGGTACATCAGGGACAGCAGGAAGAGCCCGAAGCTGCTGCCGAAACCGGGCTCGTACATGTCGGCCACGGTCGACCAGGACACCGCGGTGGCCACGGTGAACACGGCGGCACCGCAGGCCAGCAGCAGCGCGAGGCCCAGCACGCCCGCCCGGAGCCCGCGCAGGGCCAGCGGGTCGAGCCGCTCGGCGACGACGTCCGGCAGGCCGCAGGACCACACGATGCCCACGGCCGACGCCACGGCCGCGAGCAGCCCGGGCACCGCGCACGCGAGCAGCGGGTTCGCCGTCACCGGCGAGCCCTGCGCGCAGAGCGCGATGACGAGCCCGAACACCGCGTGCGCGCCGGTGATCGCCGCGAACACCGGCAGCGCCTCGCGCGGCGACCGGCAGCCGAGCCGCTGGGCGGCGCCGGACGCCGTCCGCGCGGCCAGCGCGACCGCGCCCAGCGTCGGCAGCAGCGGCAGCAGGCCGAGCGGGTGCCCGCCGATCCCGAGACGCACCTGGTGCGCGGCGAGCCAGCCCGGCCCCGCGGCCAGGAGCACGCCGAAGCCGGAGAAGACGGTGCGTTCGGCGGTGAGCGTGACCAGGGTCAGCACGGTGGCCACGACGGCGTAACCGGTGACCAGCGGGCCGAGCGCCGCCGCGAGCAACACCCGCACCCGCGCCGCGCCGGTCGGTTCGACGCCGGGTTCGAAGTCGCTCACCGGCTCTTCGCGGGGGTCGCGGGTGAGCAGGTCCATGATCCGCACCCTGGCATCCGGGCTGGTCCGTACGGGTGAGCCACGCCGCCGCCGGCCGGCGTGGGGAAGCTAACCCACCCGGTCGGGTAACCCCCGGAGTGCAAAACACCCGCTGTGACACGAAGCGTCACAGCGGGTGTTTTGCGAGCGGCTTGTGTCAGCTCGACTTGCCGAAGCCACCGGGCGGCGTGCCCGGGTTGTCCGACGGCGGCTGCTGGAAGAACTGGCCCTGCATCGGGGCGTACGTCGTGGCCTGCTGCCCCGGCGGCGGCGTGGTCGACGGCGGGTTCGGCGAGCCGTACTGGCCCGGCTGCGAGAACGGCGCCGGCGGCTCACCCGGCGCGCCCTGCCCCGGCTGCTGCCCGAACTGTGCTCCACCTTGGGGCCCGCCCTGCTGGCCGTACTGCTGGCCGGGCTGGCCGTACTGGCCGCCGTAGGACGGCGCGGCGGCCTTCGGGGACGGCGCCTTGACGATGTCGTACTCGAAGAGCACCGCGGCGACCGCGCCCAGCATCTGCAGGATGCCGAGGATCAGGATGACCACGACGATGCCCGGGGCGCTGGGCAGCGCGACCAGCGAGTCGAGCGCCTCGAGGGCGCCGAGCACGCTGAAGAGCGCGGCGAACGGCAGCGTCCGCGGGCCCTTCGGCAGCGCGTGCAACCCGGCGAGCAGGGCCGCGACCAGGAAGAAGGTCGTGGCCGAGCCGACGGCGGCGTTGTCGGAGAAGCCGAGGAAGTACTGCACGAGGCCGAAGACCGCGACGACCAGCGCGAGCAGCAGCGGCAGGTTCTGCGTCAGGTTCGCCGGCCCCGAAGGTGCCTGGTGCGAGTGCGGCGGCTGGGGCGGCTGCTGCTGCGGGAAGCCGCCGGAGGGCGGGGGTCCGGGGGGCTGCTGGCCGCCACCCTGCTGGGGGTAGCCGGGCCCGCCGCTGGGGAAGGTCATCGGGAAGCACTCCTGTCGGTTCGACCGGCACTCCGGGGCACGAGGGCACCCGGGGAAGACGAGGCGGCTTGCGTGCGCAGAACGCTAGCGCACTCGCAGGCCACCAGCCCATCAGACGCGTGAATACCTCGAGAGGTTTCGTCCTGAAACCAGGAAAGGCCGGGCACCCGGAGGGTGCCCGGCCTCACCAGGAGTTACTCCCCGGAATCAGCCGAGGCTGTTGTACAGCTCACGCGCCAGGACGGCGGTCTCGCTCGGGGTCTTCCCGACCTTGACGCCGGCGGCCTCGAGGGCCTCCTTCTTGGCGGCGGCCGTGCCGGAGGAACCGGAGACGATGGCGCCCGCGTGGCCCATGGTCTTGCCCTCGGGCGCGGTGAAGCCCGCGACGTAACCGACGACCGGCTTCGTCACGTTCTCCTTGATGTAGGCCGCGGCGCGCTCTTCGGCGTCGCCACCGATCTCGCCGATCATCACGATGACCTTGGTCTCGGGGTCCGCCTCGAACGCCTCGAGGGCGTCGATGTGCGTGGTGCCGATGATGGGGTCACCGCCGATGCCGACCGCGGTGGAGAAGCCGATGTCCCGCAGCTCGTACATCATCTGGTAGGTCAGCGTGCCGGACTTCGACACGAGGCCGATCTGGCCCGGGCCGGAGATGTCGGCCGGGATGATGCCGGCGTTCGACTTGCCGGGGCTGATCACGCCGGGGCAGTTCGGCCCGATGATCCGGGTCGTGCCGCCCTTCGCGACCGCGTGCGCCCAGAAGTACGCCGAGTCGTGCACCGGGATGCCCTCGGTGATGACGACGGCCAGCGGGATCTCGGCGTCGATCGCCTCGACGACCGCGTCCTTCGCGAACTTCGGCGGCACGAAGATGACCGACACGTCGGCGCCGGTCTCCTTGATGGCCTCTTCGACCGTGCCGAAGACCTTGAGGTCCTTGCCCTCGATGGTGACGGTCTGGCCGGCCTTGCGGGCGTTGACGCCACCCACGATGTTCGTGCCGGACTTCAGCATCTTGGTCGCGTGCTTCATGCCCTCGGAGCCGGTGAGCCCCTGCACGATGACCTTGCTGTTCTCGTTCAGGAAGATCGACATCTTCACGCACCTGCCGCGGCGAGCTCGGCAGCCTTGTCGGCCGCGTTGTCCATTGTGTCCACCACGGTGACCAGCGGGTGGTTCGCGTCGGCCAGGATCTGGCGACCCTCGACGACGTTGTTGCCGTCCAGGCGGACGACCAGCGGCTTGGCGGCCTCGTCGCCCAGGATCTTCAGGGCCTCGACGATGCCGTTCGCCACCGCGTCGCAGGCGGTGATGCCGCCGAAGACGTTGACGAAGACGCTCTTCACGTCGGTGTCGTTGAGGATGACGTCCAGCCCGGCCGCCATGACCTCGGCCGACGCGCCGCCGCCGATGTCGAGGAAGTTCGCCGGCTTCACGCCGCCGTGCTTCTCGCCCGCGTACGCCACGACGTCCAAAGTGGACATGACGAGGCCCGCGCCGTTGCCGATGATGCCGACCTGGCCGTCGAGCTTGACGTAGTTGAGGTTCTTGGCCTTGGCCTTCGCCTCGAGCGGGTTCTCCGCTTCCTTGTCCACCAGGGCCTCGTGGCCCGGCTGGCGGAAGTCCGCGTTCTCGTCGAGGGTGACCTTGCCGTCGAGGGCGATGATCTTGTCCTGCGGGTCACGGACCAGCGGGTTGACCTCGACCAGCGTGGCGTCCTCGGAGACGAAGGTCTCCCAGAGCTTCACGACGACGTCGGCGGCCTCGTCGATGATGTCGGCCGGGAAGTTGCCGGCCTTCAGGATCTCGAGCGCCTTCGCCTTGTCCACGCCGGCGATCGAGTCGACGGGGATCTTCGCGAGCGCTTCGGGGCGCTCGACCGCGAGCTGCTCGATCTCCATGCCGCCCTCGGAGGACGCCATCGCCAGGAACGTGCGGTTCGCCCGGTCCAGCAGGAAGGAGAAGTAGTACTCGGACGCGATGTCCGAGGCTTCGGCCACCAGCACGCGACGCGTGATGTGGCCCTTGATGTCGAGGCCGAGAATGGCTTCCGCCTTCTCCTTCGCCTCGTCGGGCGTCTGGGCCAGCTTGACGCCGCCCGCCTTCCCACGGCCGCCGACCTTCACCTGCGCCTTGACGACGACCTGGTTACCGATCTGCTCCGCGGCGGCCTTGGCTTCTTCGGGGGTGCTAGCCACCGAGCCCGGCAGAACCGGTACTCCGTGGGCGGCGAAGAGATCCCTCGCCTGGTACTCGTAGAGGTCCACTACTCCAGTCTCCTGACGACACGCCACTGCAGGTGGTCCGCGACCGGACCGCGCTGTCGGACCAGTCGAGGTTAGCGACCTGCGCGAACGGCGGGGACTCCGCACCTGGTGAAGTCGGTCACCGTACGCGGTCAGACGGTGTTCCCGGAGTGTGAGACCGCCCACCGGCCAACCATTCCGCCACTTCGCCGGGGGTTTCGAAGACGCCGTTCGCCGGATCTGCCGTTTCCCCGAGGCGGAAGACGCGAACATCTTTCAGGCTCGTCCGCAGCTCACCGCCGAGCACGCCGACGGCGTCCGGGTCCTCCTGCTCGGCGATGCGGGCGACCTGCTCGTCGGTGTCCACCGGGCCGGCGTGGACGACCTCCATGCCTTCGTCGCGCAGCACTCGGCCCAGCGCGACGGCCCGCGGGTCGGGCCCGCCGAGCTCGACGACGAGCACCCGCGGCCTCGCCCGGCTCACGCCTTCCGCCGGGCACCCGCGGCCGACATGGCCGCCGCGACCAGCAACGCGACGGCCGCGGCGAGCGCGACCCAGAACCCGGTCGCCGGGCTCGCGCCCCCGAACGAGCCGCCGACGAGCGGCAGCTCGGCGGCGTGCAGCACGGCGAGCAGGGCGGCGCCGGCCAGCAGGGCCGCGGCCGGTCGGGGCCGCGACCGCAAGGCGAGAACGGCCGCACCGACGACCACCGCGGCCGCCGTCAGCAGGCCCCACGAGGGCGTGTCGAAGTTCGACCAGAGGCCGGGAGCGACGTAGCCGGGCACGGTGAAGACGGGCAGCCCGAACGCGGCGACGGCCAGCACGGCCCCGGCCACGACGGGGGTGAGCACGCCGCCGTTGGGCTGGGCGCCGTCCCCGGCGTCCTCCCGCTCGACGACGCCGGTCCCGACGGCGGCGAGCGCGGCCAGGACGGCCAGCACGAGCGCGGCGAACGCCCACGCGGCGCCGGCACCGAGGTCGTAGGTGAACACGGGTGCGGCGCCGCTCGGGTCGGCCCCGCCGAACCCGGCGAGGTTGCCGGCCTGGGTGGCGGTCAGCGCGGTGTTGAGCACGGCCGTGCCGGCCAGCACGATCCCGGCCCAGGCGAGCGCGAGCAGCGACCGCGCGACCGGAGCTGTCGGTGCGACGAGCACGCCGAGGCTCAGCACCGCGACCACGATCGCGGCGGCGAGCAGGAACCAGCGGGCCGGGCTTTCGGCGGCCGCGCTGACGGGCGCGGCGGCGGCCGGGTTGAGCGCGGTGACGGCGACTTGCGGCGCGAGGGTGCCGATCACCGCGGCCAGTGCCGTCGCCAGCCCGAGCACGCCGGTCGTCAGCCGCCACCAGAACAGGCCGGGGAGTTTCGCCGCACCGGCGAGGTTCTCGGCGTCCTCCTTCGAGGTTTCGGTCAGCCGCGTACCCGCGAGCCCGGCGACGGCCACCATCGCGAGCAGCACGAGAACGGGTCCCCAGGCGACATGCAGATCGTCCCGGGAAAGCCCGGCCACCACGGACGGCAAGGCGACCCCGCAGCCGGCGGCGGCGAGCCCGCCGAGCGCTCCGCGAGCGACGCGTTCGGAAGGAGCGGCGAGCGCCAGCACGGCGGCGAACGGCAGAGCCGCGGCGAGCAGCAGGTAGCCACCGAGAGCGGGCCACGGCCCTTCGAAAGCAGCGCGGGCGAGCAGGAAACCGTTGTCCGAGTGGACGGGAGCCGTCAGCAACCCCACGGAAGCGGCCACGGCGAGCAAGGGCACGAGCAGCCGCCACCGTCGCCGTTCGGGCTCTTCGTCACGGGCCCGGACGGCCCGCCAGGCCACCACCCCGGCACCCGCGGTGAGCACGTCCCCGGCAACGAGCAACCAAAACCCGGCGCCGACGCTCGAGCCGCCCAGGAACCGGTCGGGCAGGTACAGCTCGGGCCGGATGGTGAGGGGCCCGTTGACGGCGAACTGCAGGTCGAGCACCAGCCGCCCGGGAGCCAGCGCGGCCAGCCCGAGCACGACACCGGCGGCCAGGCCGGGCTTGCCACGCATGGTTACGGCGGCGAAGACGGGCCCGAGCGCGAGCACGGCCAGCCAGGGCCAGCTGGTGAAGCCCGGGGACGCGGCCGGCGACACGGGGACGAAGGCCGCTGCGGTCAGGGCGACGGCGCCGAGGGCGAGGAGTACGAGAGCTGTGGTCAGCTGCGGGTTGACGTAGTCATCGTCCGCCCAGGGGGTGATGGGGGGTTCTTCGGCCGGTCGTTTGGTGGCGGGGGTTCGCTTGGCCGCGGATTTCGGCGTCGGCTTCACGGCTTCGCCGCTACGCCTCGCTGACTCCGCCTGAGATCGCGCGGGCGAGGCTTCTTCAGTGGGCACAGCATTTTCACCGGAACTCGACGCAGAGGTGACCTCCTGGGCGCGAGCCGGCTCAGCGGATCCACGGGCGGCAGCAAGGCCCAGTGCAGGGGTTTTCGCCGAGTCCGCTGCCGTTGAGGTGGCCTGGCCGCCGTCGGTGGGCTGCGGGGAGCCGCCTGCTGCCTTGAGACCGAGGGCAGGCGTCTCTGTGGCGTCCGGCGTTGGCTGGGCGGCCGGGAAACCCACCGTCGGCGGCTCTGGTGCGGAGTCGGCCGGCGGGGTTGGGCTGTCCGTCGCCTCGGGGTTCCGGCTCGCGTGGGGGCGCGGCTGGTTGCCGGGGGCCGGGGTTCGGGGGGTGCCCGGGGAGGCGGGGGCGCTCCCGGCTGGGGGCTCTGAGCGTGGGGGCATTGCCCGCGAACCTAGCAAGTCCGGGCCGCTCGGGGAGCGTCGCCGGGGCTCGAGTCGTCGAGCAGTGTTCAACGCCGTCCCGCAAATCCTTATTCCGGGGGCGCCGGTGCCGCGGGCGTCTCGGGGGCCTCCGGCCAGACGGAAACGGTGTAAGGCACGTCACACCTAACGCCGTAAACCCCCTCTAACTTTGCGTAATTGCCACAGGTGGGCGCAAAATCGCGACCACCCGATCGGCCGACGGACGGGGCACATCTTGCTTACAGCGGTGCCCCTTCGTTACTGTCCCCCGGTCCCCATTACAGTCAGGTCACGAAGTAGGACACCGAGCAAACCACCCCCGAGGTTGGCTCACCGGGTTCCCCCGCCCGCGGTCCTAGGCCCGGCTCCCCGACGATGGAAGGCCCTGTCTTGGCTTCACACCGCTCCCCCGGCGGCCAAGCTCCTTCCCCGGCATTGAAGGACGCACTGCAAGGTGCGGTCGTTCGTGTCCGGGGTGCGCACCGCATCGCCCCGCCCTCCTCGGCCCTTCGCGGCCGGGTCGTGGTCGCCGCTGTGGCGGCTGGTGCGTTCGCGGCCGCCGCCGCGGGCTCGACCCTCAAGACGGTCACCGACTCGGACACCGCCGTGACGCCCCTGGCCAACAGCCAGGACGCCAGCGCGTCGCTCACCGCGGGAGGTGCGGGCTCCGGGGGCGCCCCCGAGCTCCTGCCCACCGGCCACACCGTCGACGCTTCCGCCGAAGCCGCGAAGCTCGCCGACAGCGCCTCGATCACGCAGGCCCGCGAGCAGCGTGAAGCCGACGCCGCCAAGAAGGCCGCCGAAGAAGCCTCTCGCCCCAAGACCTGCCTGCCCGCGCACGGCACGTTCACCTCGGGCTTCGGTGCCCGGTGGGGCACGAGCCACCTCGGCATCGACATCGCCAACGCGATCGGCACCCCGATCTACGCCACCTCCGACGGCACCGTGATCGAGGCCGGCCCGGCCAGCGGTTTCGGCCTGTGGGTCCGGGTTCAGCTCCAGGACGGCACGATCCAGGTCTACGGCCACATGAACAGCTTCTCCGTCAAGGAGGGCCAGAAGGTCAAGTGCGGCGAGCAGATCGCCGAGATCGGCAACCGCGGCCAAAGCACCGGCCCGCACCTGCACTTCGAGGTCTGGCAGAACGGCACGAAGAAGATCGACCCCCGGCCCTGGCTGGCCGCGCGCGGCATCGTCATCTGAGCCGCCCGGGTCACCCGACCCGATCGCCCCACCTTTCACGGCCGCGCGAGAGCTGCCCAGCAGCCGCGCGGCCGAGGTGGTGAGAGCCACCGAGGCGAGCTGAGACCGCCCCTGGACACGCGGGGTGGTCCGGACCACCCACGGCGCTCCCCTGCCCGCCCACAAGCTCCTCAGCGCCCGGAAACGCCTACCGATGGCCTCCCGGGAGACCGGCGGATGAAGTACGCCACCGCGACCTCCCAGACCGTGCAGAGCTCCGCCGGTCTTCGCACCGGCCACCAGCCCCACGCCACCGTGGTCTTCGCGGAGCGGACACGCGCGGCCCTCCGGGCCCTGGTCGTCCAGCGGCGTCCCCGGCCGCAGGTGACGCAGTGCCCGTCCGCGCCCAGTTCGTGCTGCCTGAGCAGCGCTCGCCAGGCGGCGGCCAGCCGGCACGCCTCCGCTCCCGCACGCGAAGCAGTTCCTGAAGCCCCCGAAGGCTCCCGACCCCGATCCGGAACCGTCGTCCCCAGGACTCCTCGCAAGTAATTTTGTACCCCTTCGGCCAGCAGGCCAAACAGCACCGCGTCCACACCAGGCTCTCCCCTCGTCGAACTCGTGTTCGATCACGGGGTCAGTTCTACCGGTGGGGTACGACGATTCCGGCGGCGATCGCCGAGATCGCCGCCGGGATCACCCGTAAGAGTGTTAGAGCTTCACCATCGGGACGCTGCCGATCAGCATCAGCCGGACCTTGCCGGCCGCGCCGAAGTCGATGGTCGCCGTCGCGCGCGGGCCGACGCCGTCGCACGAGACGACCGTGCCCAGGCCGTACTTGTCGTGGCTGACGCGGTCGCCGACGTCCAGCTTCAGCGCCACCGTGTCCTTCCAGCCCTTGCCGAACGAGCTCACGCCAGGGGAAGAAGAGGGCGCCGACGAAGACCGGCCACCCCAGGTGGTCGCCGCCCGCGGCGTACCGCGCGAACCGCTGCCGAACGAGCCGAAGCCGCGGCTGGACGGCTCCAGGCGCCGCCAGTCGACGAGGTCCGGCGGCAGCTCGTCCAGGAACCGCGAAGCCGGGTTCATCGACGGCTGGCCCCACGCCGACCGCGTGATCGCGCGCGAGACGTACAGCCGCTTGCGGGCCCGCGTGATCGCGACGTACGCGAGCCGCCGTTCCTCGGCCAGCTCGGTCGGGTCGCCCAGGGCCCGCATGTGCGGGAAGACGCCGTCCTCCCAGCCGGTGCAGAACACGACCGGGTACTCCAGGCCCTTCGCGGTGTGCACGGTCATCAGCGTGACCACGCCCGCCCCGCCGTCGCCTTCCTCACCACCGTCGGGAGAAGGCACCGAGTCGGCGTCCGCGACCAGCGACACGCGCTCCAGGAACGCGGGCAGCGAACCCGGCGCCGGGACGCCCTCGTCCACGACCAGCTCGGCGTTCTCGTCCGCGACGATCTCGGCGGTGATCTCGGTGAACTCGCGGGCCACCGTGACGAGCTCGGTCAGGTTCTCCACGCGCGTCGCGTCCTGCGGGTCGTCCGACTCCTCGAGCTCGACGCGGTAGCCGGTCTTGTCCATCACGGCTTCGAGGACGTCGTGCACCTCGGCCCCGGAGGTGATCAGGTCGCCGAGCTCGTCCAGCATCGCGACGAACCCGCCGATCGCCTTGACCGAGCGCGGGTTCAGCAGCGGCACCCGGTCCTCGGCGGCGTCGCGCAGCGCCTGGGCGAACGAGATCCGCTCGCGCTCGGCGTGCGTCGCCACGACGGCTTCGGCGCGGTCGCCGATGCCGCGCTTGGGCACGTTCAGCACGCGCCGCAGGCTGACCGTGTCCTCCGGGTTCGCCAGCACGCGCAGGTAGGCGACCATGTCGCGGACTTCGCGCCGCTCGTAGAACCGCACGCCGCCGACGACCTTGTACGGCAGGCCGAGCCGGATGAAGATCTCTTCGAAGACACGCGACTGGTTGTTGGTGCGGTAGAAGACGGCGACGTCGGAGTAGTCGGCCTCGCCCTTCTCCGCCAGCGCGTCGATCTCGTTCGCGACGAAGGCGGCCTCGTCGTGGTCGTTGTCCGAGACGTAGCCGACGATCTTCTCGCCGTCGCCCGAATCGGTCCACAGCCGCTTCGCCCGCCGGTTCGGGTTCCGCTCGATGACGGCGTTGGCCGCGGACAGGATCGTCTGCGTGGAGCGGTAGTTCTGCTCCAGCAGGATGGTGTGCGCGTTCGGGAAATCCCGTTCGAACTCTTCGATGTTCCGGATCGTCGCGCCGCGGAAGGCGTAGATCGACTGGTCCGCGTCACCGACGACGACCAGCTCGGCCGGCTCGACGCCCGACTCGTTCGGCGCGGTCCCGGCCAGTTCGCGGACCAGGGTGTACTGCGCGTGGTTCGTGTCCTGGTACTCGTCGACCAGCACGTGCCGGAAGCGCCGCCGGTAGTACTCGGCGACGGCCGGGAACGCCTGCAGCAGCGAGACCGTGCGCATGATGAGGTCGTCGAAGTCGAAGGCGTTGGCCTGGTTCAGCCGCCGCTGGTACTCCGCGTAGACCTCGGCGACGCGGCGCTCGAGGTCATTGCCCGCGTTGGCCGCCGCCTCGTCGGCGTCGACGAGCTCGTTCTTCAGGTTCGAGATGTGGATGGCGAGGGTGCGGGCGGCGTAGCGCTTCGGGTCGATGTCGAGGTCCCGCGCGACGAGCGTGATGAGCCGCTTGGTGTCGTCCGAGTCGTAGATGGAGAAGCTCGACGACATGTCCAGCGTCTTGGCTTCACGGCGCAGGATCCGCACGCACATCGAGTGGAACGTCGAGACCCACATGGCGTTCGCGCGGCGCCCGACGAGCGCGGCGACGCGGTCGCGCATCTCGGCGGCGGCCTTGTTGGTGAACGTGATCGCCATGATTTCGCCGGGGTGCACCCGGCGTTGCCCGAGCAGGTAGGCGATCCGGCGGGTCAGCACCCGGGTCTTGCCCGATCCCGCACCCGCGACCACCAGCAGCGGGCCACCGGCGTGGGTGACGGCTTCGCGCTGGGCGGGGTTGAGGTCCTCGAGCAGATCGGCCTGCCCGCCGGAAGCGGGCTTGCGCGCGGGGGTCTCGGCGGGGAGATCGAAGAGGGTGTCCATCGTCCGTCCACGCTACCCCGGGCGGGTGGGCTACCGCGTCAGGCGTAGCGGGAGATGTCGCCTGGCGCCCGACGCGCGGGCGGCCCGCCGCGCGGAGCATCGGCTGCATGGAAGACATCCACCCCGCCCGCCTCCGGGCCGCCGACGCCGATCGCGAGCGCGTCGCCACCGCTGTCCAGTCCGCCGGCACCGAAGGCCGGCTCACCCTCGACGAGGTCGAAGAACGCCTCACCCACGTCTACGCCGCGAAGTTCACCGACGAGCTGACCGCGCTCACCGCGGACCTGCCGCGGCCGGTGCCGCCGTGGCCCGGTTTCCCGCTGTCCCGGGCGGCGCTGCGCCGTCACCCCGCGCTGCGGCTGCACCTCGCCGTGGTGGTCGCCGTCGCGGTCGTGGCGATCGTCCGGTGGGCCGTGCTGGGCGCCGGATTCTTCTGGCCGGCCTTCCCGATGTTCTGGCTCGTGGTGAGCCTCTTCGTTCATGCGCGGGTCCGCTCGGCCCGGGAACGCGCCCGGACGGCTGTGCCATACTGAAGTCATGCGGCACTACGCAGAGCGATTTTTCTACGGGACCCGGACTCCGGCTCCCGTGATCGCGTAGTGCCCGAACCCGCCATCACGCCAGCCCCGGAGTCCACGGACCCGGGGCTGTCGCCGTCCCTGGGGCCGGATCCGGGCTTCAAGGAAGAGGTCCCGATGAACGCACGAGCGACGAACGCCGACGGCCAGCCCGCCGAGCACACCCCCGCCGGTGACGACATCGCGTCACTGCGGCAGGAGATCGACTGGCTCGACAAGGAGATCCTGCGGCTGGTGAAACGCCGGGTCGAGGTCTCCAAGACGATCGGCGCCGCGCGGATGGCCGCCGGCGGCACGCGGATCGTCTACAACCGCGAGATGGACGTCCTCGCGCGCTACCGCGAGCTGGGTCCCGACGGCCGTCAGCTGGCCATGGCGCTGCTGAACCTGGGCCGCGGGCGGCTCGGCCGGTAACGGTTGGCCGAATTCGGGGTCTTCCCCGAGGCACCGGCGGCCCCGGTACGGGCAGACTGTGGTCATGGACTGGCTCGTGAACCTCATCGCCGTCATCGTCGCGCTCGCGAGCGTGCTGGCCGCGCTGGGCCATGTGGGTTATCTGGCGCTGTTGAACAATGCGGCGGGTAAGCGCGCCGGAGGTGCCCCGGTTGCGCAGTACGTCCGCAGCCGATGGGCGATTGCCGGCGGTACCACTGCGGCATCACTGTTCGCCTGGTTGCTCACGCTCGGGGGAACGCCGCTCGACATCATCGCGATCCTCGTCGCTGGGGGTAGTGGCGTGGTGGCCACGAAGGCGCTGCAGTCGACCCGGGATCGCTACCGCACCGGCAGCTGAACGCCCCTGAGCTGTGGCGATTGCGCTGCGTGAAAACGCGCGGTGCCAGCTTCCCCCTTTCGGTCGCGCCCGACCGAGTGAAACCTCTGCAACTTGCAGGTTTGGGGGCGACTTTCTACGCCGGATGCTCCTAATGTTGGGGCCGTGAGGACCCTTGCGCCTGGGTCGGGCGACGCCCGGAAGGCGCGCGGGGGCACTGGCCCCGCGCGTCCATTCTCGCATGCGCGTGCATCTGCGCAGGATTCCGAACAGGATTCCGCGCGTGAGGGTGCTCCGTTCGGGTTGACCGGGCGCCGGATGGCGTCAGGCTCCGTCCGCCGGGTGGTCGAGTCCGCATGAGCAACGGCACGGAGTTCCACGGCCGCGGCACCGCCCCCGCGCACCCCGGACGGCACCGGCAGGGCGTCACCGACGGCTGGACGCCTTCGGCGCCGCCGTACCGTCCCGTGCGCCACTGCGCGGACGACACGGCACCGATCGACGTGCCGGTGTCCGGGTCGCTCCCGCTCCCCCAGCCCAGCCGGCCGCTGCTGCCCCAGCCGCGTGACCGGCGGCCCGCGCTCTTCCCCGCCACCCAGGGCCACCTGCCGCTGGACGACGGCCCCGACTTCGGCGAGCCGGGCCCGGTCTCGATGCCCGACACCGAGTCGCGCGCCGACCAGGCCGCCCGGCGCACGCGAGTCTCGCTCGCCAGCCCGAAACCGCGCTGCGTCGAGCCCGACGAGGACGACGTCCGCATCTACGCCGCCCCGCCGATCGACGCCATCGACGGGCTCGGCGGCTTCCCGATCGGCTCGGTGCCCGCGTCGGTGACCCCGCCGAAGACCTGGCGGAAGGCGGCGTGGTTCGCGACCGGCGCGTCCGGCGCCGTGGTCGTCGGGCTGCTGTTCGCCGGGTCCTACCTGGTCGGCAACCCGCCGATGGACCAGGCCGTGCAGGGCGCGTGGCCCGGTTACCAGGGCGCGCCGACGGTGGACGACCCCGCGAACGGCGAGCAGCACCAGCCGACCTCCCGGCCCGGCGGGTCCGCGGCGGGCCCGGACAGCACGCGGCAGCCGGACGACGCGAGCGCGACGAACGAAACGACCGACGGCGGCGGCGCCGGGCCGGTCGACGGCGCGTCCCCGCCGCCGCCGGGCAGCACGTCGGGGCCGTCGACCACCGACGACCCGGCCACGATCAGCCGGGCGCCGCAGAAGCCGCCGGTCACCTCGGCCGAGCGCGAGACCCCCGTGAAAGCGCCGTGGTGGTACTCCTTTCCGCCCGACGTCCAGACCCTGGGCGACAACTCGGAGAAGTTCTTCAACACGGTCACGACCGACCCCGGCACGGCCTCGTCGGTGACCACCGGCCAGCTGCACGACCAGGGGCCGCGGGCGCTCGCCGAGCGGTACGCCGGCATCGCCTACTTCGAGGTCAAGAAGGTCAGCATCGACCAGCAGCGCGGCGTCACGGTGAACACCGTCGAGATCACGCACGATGACGGGACCAAGACGATCGAACAGCGCACGCTGACGTTCGGGGACGGCGACAAGATCACCAGCGACGGTCAGTGACCGGACCTGCACGTGCGGTTCGCCCGTTCCGATGCACGTGCGGTGCGCCGAGCGGTTAGCCCTGGTCCGGGTGGGTGACATAAGCTGCCGCTCGTCGTGTCGCGGAGGCATTCCGGCGACAGAGCCTGGCGATTGCCTTCCGCGCAGGGTTACCTAACGACAGCGGGTCCGGAACCGGCCACGAGTCGGCCATCCGGACCAACGGGCACCCGGCCGAACAGCCGAGTGGCCGTCCCCGGAACCCCAGAGCGAGGACTTTCGTGCTTGATCGGCAGCGCACACGGCGTGAGGTACCCAACGCCGTCCGCGTCGAGGACGTGATCCCTGCCGAGATTCTCGACGGCGTCGGTGACGCCGACCGGGACTATCTCGAGCAGGTCTTCCGCGATCCGCAGAAGTTCCTGCCGCCGCGCCCGGAACCGGACCGCGAAGCCGAGCAGGCCGACGACCAGGGTGAGCCGGAGAGCCGGTTCGTCCGGCGCGCCAAGCTGGCCGGGCTCCTCGCCGCCGGCGCGCTCGTTGCCGGTGCCGTGATCGCCGCGCCCATGCTGACCAGCGCGCACCGCGCCGTGTCCGCCGACAGCGGCCAGTCCACGCCCGCCGGGTTCAACGGCGCCGCGGAGCTCGGCGGCCTCGCCGTCCCGCAGCGCCAGGCCGGCGGCGGGACGCCGGAGCAGCCCGGCCCGGCCACCCAGGGCACCACGCACTCCGGCGGTGCCCCGTCGGCCCAGGAGTCGACCTCCGGTGGCAGCCCGCAGCCGCAGGCGGCGCCCAAGACGTCGGACGCGGTGCCGGACGCCGCCGCGGACCCGCGCAGCGCGACCCGGAAGATCCAGGCCGTCAAGGACTTCTACGCCGCGATCGCCAAGAACTCGGACGGCGCGCTGGCCCTGCTCAGCCCGACGCTGGCCGACGGCGCCGCCGGTGAGCTGGTCCGCACGTGGAGCGCGATGGACGCGATCGACGTCCAGGAAGCCGACACCCAGATCAAGCCGGACGGCTCGATCCTGGCCGTCGCCACGCTCCACCGGCCGGACGGCGCGCTGGTGCGCGTGACCCAGCTGTTCCGGGTCGCGGACACCGGCGGATTGATCACCGAGGCCGAGCTCGTCTCCGCCCAGTACATGTAGCCCAGGGCGATCACTCCTTCACCCGTGGTTCAAGTGCCTGTACCGGATTCGTGTGCGCAGAGTGAGCGCCTAGCCTTGTCACGCGTCGGTCTCGGAAATGCCGGCACACAGCCCACGACATGTGCATACGCTCCAGCGAAGCGGCGTGCTCGTGGCCGCGTCACCAGGAACCAATCCTCACGCCCTGGTGAAGACGGAGCCCAAAGGGAGGTCGCGTGAGCGACGAGGGTCGTCTGGTCGCCGGTCGGTATCGCATCGTCGGCCGGATCGGCACGGGCGCGATGGGGGCCGTCTGGCAGGCGCACGACGAGATCCTGGGCCGCACCGTGGCCATCAAGCAGCTCCTCCTCCAGCCGCACCTGGACGAGCACGACGCCGAGGACGCCCGGCAGCGCACGATGCGCGAGGGCCGGATCGCGGCGCGGCTGCACCACCCGAACGCCATCTCCGTCTTCGACGTCGTCACCGACGACAACGGCCAGCCGTGCCTGATCATGGAGTACCTCAACTCCACCAGCCTGGCGGCCGTCCTGCAGGAACGCCGCACGCTGCCGCCGGTCGAGGTGGCGCGCATCGGCGCCCAGGTCGCCGCGGCGCTGCGCGAGGCCCACGCCGTCGGCATCGTCCACCGCGACATCAAGCCGGGCAACATCCTGCTCGGCGGCAACGGCACGGTGAAGATCACCGACTTCGGCATCTCCCGCGCCAAGGACGACGTCACGGTCACCAAGACCGGGATGATCGCCGGCACCCCCGCCTACCTGGCCCCCGAAGTCGCCATCGGCGGTGATCCCGGTCCGGAATCCGACGTGTTCTCCCTCGGATCCACGCTGTACGCCGCGTGCGAGGGCCAGCCGCCGTTCGGCCTGTCCGAGAACACGCTGAGCCTGCTGCACGCGGTCGCCGCCGGGCAGATCAACCCGCCGCGCCAGTCCGGGCCGCTGGCGAGCGTCCTGGCCGTGCTGCTGCACCCGGACACCGAGCACCGCCCGACCGCCGAGGAGTGCGAGGAGCTGCTCGCCGCCGTCGCGCGGGGTGAACTGCCGCTCGGCGGGCCGGCGGAGGAGACCATGCTGGCCCCCGCGGCCGGCGTGCTGGGCGCGGCCGCGCTGGCCGACCCCGGCGCGACCCAGATGTTCGACGAGATCCCCGCGGGCCACTCGGGCACGCTGCTGGGCGACGCGGCGCCGACGCAGGCCGTCCCGTACTACGACGAGGACGACTACGCCGAGGGCACGGGCTACCCCGAGGACGACTACGACCGCGGGTACACGCGCTACCCGGAGGACGATCACCCGTACGAGGCCGGAGGCGTGCCTCCCGGGCTCGCCGCGACCCGCGCGGTGCCGGTGCCCCCGCACGGCCAGCAGGACCCGTACGCGGACGACTACGACGACTACGAAGACGAGCCGGCCCCGCCGCCCCCGCCGCGGCAGCGGCCGCAGGCGAGCCCGCCGCCGGACGACGACGAGAAGCCCGGGGCCTGGAAGCGCCCGGCGATCATCGGCGGCATCGTGGTCATCGGCCTGGTCGCGCTGGGTGTCTGGCTGCTGAGCCCGAACAACCCCGAGAACCCGGCGACGCCGATCTCGAGCAACCGGCCGACGCCGGCCGCGACGTCGCAGTCGCTGCCGTCGACGACGGACGAGCTGCCGACCAGCACGGTCGACCTGCCGTCGAGCACGGACGAGCCGACCACGTCGGCGAAGCGGACGACGTCACGGCAGACTGAGCCGCAGCAGACCACGACTCCCAAGACGACTCCGAAGACGACGACGCCGACGGAGCCGTCCGATACACCCACCACGCCAACCACGCCGTCGACCAGCATCACTCCTCCGGCTGGCTGATCGAGGATTCGACTTGAGCTCTGAAGGCACCATCGTCGGCGGCCGGTTCCGGCTGGACCAGCCGATCGGCCGCGGCCGCGCCGGGATCGTGTGGCTGGCGTTCGACACGCGGCTGTTCCGCACCGTCGCGATGAAGCGGATGTACCTGCCCGTCGGCGCCGGTGACCGGGCCGAGCAGGCGCGTGCGGCCGCCATGCAGGAGGGCAAGGACGCGGCCCGGATCGAGCACGCGTCCGCCATCAAGGTGTTCGACGTGCTGCCCGAGGGCCAGGACGTCTGGCTGGTGATGGAGTACATCCCGTCGCGCAGCATGGCGACGTTCCTCGCCGAGCACGGCCGGCTCACGCCCGACCAGGCGGCGGCGCTGGGGATCCAGCTCGGGAACGCGCTCACCGCGATCCACGCGGCCGGGTTCGTGCACCGCACGCTCGAGCCGGGCACCGTGCTGCTGGCCGACGACGGTGGCGTCAAGCTCACCGACATCGGCATCAGCGGCGGCGGGCCGAGCCCGGCGTACGTGGCGCCCGAGGTGGCGCGCGGCCTGCCGCCGTCACCGCCCGCGGACGTCTTCTCGCTCGGCGCGACGCTCTACACCTCGGTGGAGGGCGTGCCGCCGTTCGGCGACGACGGGCAGTCTTCGGAGCGCCCGGCGCAGAACGCCGGCGTGCTCACCGCGGCGCTGCGCAAGATGCTGCGCTCGGACCCGACCACCCGGCCGACGATGGCGGACACGGTCCGGGCGCTGAGCGCGATCACCGAGGGCCGGGAGACGGCGTTCATCCCGCCGACCGCGCCCGGGATGCCGCCACCGCCGGCCCCGCCGACGCCACCGTTCAACCCGGCGCACACGCCCGCGGCCCCGCCGCTGCCGCCGTCGGGACCGCAGTACCAGCAGCAGATCCCGCTCACCACACCCGCACCCGGTTTCTCCTCGGCGGAGGAGACGCAGCGGATGCAGCCGGTGGCGGCGCCGGGCCAGCAGGCGACGCAGTACATTCCGCCGCCGGTGGCCCAGCCGCCGAAGCAGGCCGCGGACGAGTGGAACCTGCCGGTGTCGAAGAAGACGCTGATCACCGTGGCCGCGATCCTCGCGGCCGTGCTGGTCGGCATCCTCGTCTCGGAACTGTTCTTCGTCTAGGCCACTTTCGCGGTCGCCGCGCGCATCGCTTCGAGCAGCGTGCGGACGGCCGGGTGTCCCCAGACGCGCGTCGCGACGGCGGCGTGGATCGCCCGGATCGGCTCCGGGTGGCGGATCCTGCGGACGATCACGCCGGGGTGCTGCGAGCCCAGCCCGAGCTCCGGGATCAGCCCGACGCCGATGCCGGCCGCGATGAACCCCTGCGCCGTCTGGTAGTCCTCGGACTCGACGACGACGTTCGGCGCGAACCCGGCCTGCGCGCAGGCGCCGAGCAGGATGTCGCGGCAGATGCCGGGCATGCCGTCGACGCCGACCCACGGCTCCTCGGCGAACTCGGTCAGGTCGAGCACGCGCTTGCGGGCCAGCGGGTGGGTCTTGGGCAGCACCGCGCGGTACGGGTCGTCGAGCAGGTGGAGCAGCTCGACCCCCTTGCTCGGCGGGGTCTTGCGCGGGAAGACGGTGATCGCGACGTCGGCCTCGCCCGACTCGACGTCGGCCAGCGGATCCAGCGGCTCGACGAGCTTGAGGTCGAGGCGCACGCCGGGATGCTCGCGGCGGACCGCGGCGATGGCGGGCGGGACGAGCGACGCGCCCGCCGTCGCGAAGTAGCGGATGGTGATGCGGCCGATCCGGCCCTCCTTGAGCTCGGTCAGCGCGGCCTCGGCCTTCGCGAGCTCGGTGCTCAGCGTCTCGGCGTGCTCGGACAGCAGTGAGCCCGCCGGCGTCGGCCGGACGCCGCGGCCGACGCGTTCGAGCAGTTCGGTGCCCGCCTCGCGTTCCAGCGCGGAGAGCTGCTGGCTGATCGCGGACGGCGTGTAGCCCAGGTTGCGGGCCGCGGCGGTGATCGACCCGCTGGTGATCACGGCGCGGAGGACCTGCATGCGGCGGACGTCGAGCATGGGCCGATCGTACAGCTCGGCTTAAGTGTTCCTGCAGTTATTTGCGCTTGTCCTTACGTCTCGCCGCGACGAAGCTGGCGGTGATCGTTGAAGGAGGACTGGGGTGGGCGAGACGAAGACCCTGCTCAGGATCGCCGCACTGGCGCTGATGTGGGGCTCGAGTTTCTTCTGGATCAAGCTGGGGCTGGGGATGTTCTCGCCGGTGCAGCTGGTCCTGGCGCGGCTGGTGCTGGGCGCGGCGATGCTCCTGCTGCTGTGCAAGCTGCAGCGGGCCAAGCTGCCGCGCGACCGGCGGACGTGGGGACACCTGACCGTCGCGGCCTTCTTCCACAACGCGCTGCCGTTCCTGCTGTTCGCGATCGGCGAGACGACGGTCGACTCGGGCATCACCGGCGTGCTGAACTCGACGACGCCGCTGTGGGTGCTGCTCGCGGCGCCGATGATGGGGACGACGTCGCGGATGACCGGGACGCGGCTGGCGGGGCTCCTGGTGGGCCTCGGCGGGATCCTGCTGATCTTCGCGCCGTGGCAGGCGTCGGGCCTGCTGAGCTGGGGCGCGCTGGCCTGCCTCGCGGCGGCGGCGAGCTACGGCTTCGCGTTCGTCTACGAGGGCAAGTACCTGTCGGGGACGTCGACGTCGCCGTACGCGCTCTCGGCCGGGCAGATGCTGCTGGCGAGCGGCTTCCTGCTGCTGGCGCTGCCCGCGGGCGGCTTCACGCCGGTGCACTTCTCGGTGGGGCCGCTGCTCGCGATGCTGGTGCTCGGCATCGGCTCGACGGGGATCGCGTTCGCGTTGAACTACCAGCTGCTGGCGAGCGAAGGCGCGGTGGCGGCCTCGGTCGTCGGCTACCTGCTGCCGGTGGTGTCGGTCCTGCTGGGCGCGGTGTTCCTGGGCGAGCAGCTCAACCTGCGGGTGACCGCGGGCATGCTGGTCGTCCTCGGCGGGGTCGCGCTGACCCGCCTCCAGAAGCCGGAGCGAGGGGTTTTGGCGGAGCCTGGTGACCAAGCGGATGGGCTTGGTGACGACACCACCGGACGCGCGCCCAGACCTCTCGCTCCTCTGGCGGACTGAGTTTTCGAGCCGTAGCAGCTTCGAGCCGTAACAGCGCAGCGGACAGACCCGACTTTCCGCCCGACAACCCGGTCGGCAGCGCGAGGTGCGGATGGAAACGGTTCAAGCCATTGTGGTCGGCATCTTGTCGAGTGTCGTGGCGTCGGCGGTGTGGATCCTGATCGTCAGCCGCCTCACACCGAAATTGACCATTTCGCCGGAGATCGCCGAGGATCCCCAGTCACCTGTTTTCCGCATCAAGGTGATCAACCAGAGCCGCCGGGCCGCGATGGACCTCCGCTTCGATGCTCACCTCGTGACACCGATCGGCGCCAAAGGAGGGAGCATCAAGCGGCGGACTCCCCTCGAATGCGGCAACGCACCCCTGCTGCTTCCTCGACGCATTCGATCGGGTACGGACTACGACAACGCTTACCGCCTGAGGATCAAATCGGATATCCGGCAGTTGCTGTCGGACAACCCGCATTCCTTCATCAGGCTGCAGATCTTCGCGCGCCACGAGGTCACGGGCATGGGAAAGATGTTCGAGCGCCGCTACTACCACCCGAGTTCCGAGATCGTGACGGGCAGCTTCGTCCACGGAAAGGAGCTGGCCGTCGCTCCCGAAGAACGTCAGACCAGGCGGCGGTCGGAGGCCCAGCGAGACAGTTCGTAGCGGTTCGAGAGCTGGGTCTTGCGCAGGACGCTCGACACGTGCGTCTCGACCGTCTTCACCGAGATGAACAGCTCCGACGCGATCTCCTTGTACGCGTACCCGCGGGCCAGCAGCCGCAGGACGTCGCGCTCGCGGGGGGTCAGCAGGTCCAGCTCCGGGTCGTTGATCGGGGCCGAACCCGGGCGGTCGGCGAACGCGTCCAGGACGAACCCGGCCAGCCGCGGTGAGAACACCGCGTCGCCGTCCGAGACGCGGACCACCGCGCGGACCAGTTCCTTCGACGAGATCGTCTTCGTCACGTAGCCGCGGGCGCCGGCGCGGATGACCGCGATGACGTCCTCCGCGGCGTCCGACACCGAGAGCGCCAGGAACACCACGTCCGGCAGCTCGGGGCGGATGCGGCGCAGCACCTCGGCGCCGCCGCCGTCGGGCATGTGGACGTCGAGGAGCACGACCTGGGGCTTGGTCCGGGCGATGCCGGCCACCGCCTCGGCGACCGAGCCGGCCTCGCCGACCACGCGGACCTCGTCGGTGATCGAGTCGAGCTCGGTGCGCACGCCCGCGCGGAACAGCGCGTGGTCGTCGACGAGGAACACCTTCACCGGTTCGCGCTGGGTGTCAGTCACGGGTTCGAGCATAGCCGCCTCACACCGCGCCCTTGCCCGCTTTGACCGGCATGGCGAGCTGGACCTCGGTGCCTTCACCCGGCGCGGTGCGCAGCTTGCACGTGCCGCCGTGACGGGTCATCCGGCCGCGGATCGAGTCGGCGAGGCCGTGGCGGTCGCCCGGGACGACGTCCGGGTCGAAACCCTTGCCGCGGTCGCGGACGAACACCGTGACCGACGTCGGCTCGACCTCGGCGTAGACGCTCACCTCTTCGACCCCGGCGTGCTTCGCGGCGTTGACGATCGCCTCGCGCGCGGCCTGGACCAGCGCGACCAGCGACTCGTCCAGCTCGGCGTCACCGACGACGACCTGGCCGACGGAGATCGCGAAGGTGTCCTCGACCTCGCCGCACGCCGTCGCGAGCGCTTCCGAGAGCTGGCCGGTCGTCTGCGCCTCTTCGGGCTTCTCGACGGGCTTGCCGTAGCCGTTCGGGCCGTAGAGCCAGCCGCGCAGTTCGCGTTCCTGGCTGCGGGCGAGGCGCGCGACCTCGCGCGGCTGCTCGCTCTGCTTCTGGATCAGCGCCAGCGTCTGCAGCACGGAGTCGTGCAGGTGGGCGGCGATCTCGGCGCGTTCGTCGGTGCGGATGCGGGCCTTGCGCTCGTCGGACAGGTCGCGGACCAGCCGCAGCCAGAACGGGATGGTCAGGACCGCGACGCCGATCAGCGTCGCGATGACGGCGATCAGGGCGAACTGGACCTGGTCGAGGCTGCCGCTGCGGAGCACGACGACGCCGATGCCGGTGATCACCAGCGCAACGCCGGCGACGATCCGGATGGCCGCCGACCAGCCGCCCCCGCCGAGGAACGCGCCCGCGAAGCCGTCCTTGGCGCCGACCCGCCAGCGGCGGCGCTGCGACTCGTCGGCCTCGCGCCAGACGACGGCGAGACCGATCATGGCGATGGCGAGCGGCACCGCGACCCAGCCGCTGATGAACCCGGTGAGCGTCCCGCTGGCGACGGCGAGCCCGACCCCGAGCGCGATCAGGCCGAACGCCTGCTGGCGCTCCTTCGAGGTGGGGGCCTTCGCGGTCTCTTCGGTCTGCTGCTGGACGAACACCCAGAGCAGGCCGTACGCGAGCAGGCCGGCGCCGTTGAGGGCGGCCAGCAGCGCGAACCCGGTCCGCACCCAGACGACGGGCACACCGAGGTGGTCGGCGAGACCACCGGCGACGCCGGCGATCGCCCGCCCGGACCGGCGCCGGAACATCTTCGGCGAGGGCGGGACGGTAACGGCCTGCGTCACCGTCTCGGGGACGACGACCTGGTCGAGGGACTCCTGCACGCCGTCCATGGTCACACGCACGGGCGTGGGGTTCCATCGGGGAAACCCCTGATCCGGTGGATAGGCGCCCTTCCGGCCGCCGCGGATCAGTGCCAGGGCGCCGGTCCGGTGCGGCTCGCCCACGCGGCGAGACCGTGCGCGTCGAACAGCCGGATGCCGTGGTGCGCCGCGTACTCCCGGGCCTGCTTGGTGAACGTCGAGGTGGTGACCACGGCGGCGACGCGGGCCCCGTGCACGGTGTAACAAGTTCCGCCGAAGCGCTGCAGGTCCGGGCCGGTGACCTTGTGGGTGACGGCGAACCGCTTGGCCTGCAGGACGACCTTGCGCCCGTCGGGAGCGAAGGCGACCACGTCCGCCCCCAGGTCGCCGGCGCGGCCGGTGACCTGGGCGTGCGCACAACCGTCCCGGGCGCAGAGGAAGGCCAGCGCTCGCTCGAACTCGCCCGGCTCCATCGCGTGGTACCTGGCGATCTCCTGCGACCGGGCGACGTCGAGCTCCCATGCCTGCCGCGCCGCGCGGGTGCGCGACTGCTGCCACAGCACCAGCAGGTAGATCGTCACACCCAGCACGGCGGTGCCGATGACGATCGACGCGACCGGGTGCGCCGCGACCACGCTCAGCACCGCGGCCACCGCCACGCCGGCCGCGGCGACGCCCAGTGCGGACACCACGCAGCCGGCCCCGCCGACCGGGTTCTGTTTCCGGGCCACTGCTCCTCCACGGTCCGCCGTCGTCCGGAACAAGGTCGCGAGCGGGCATCCCGCGTTACGGTCCACGCCCCCGGGACCCTCTCCGGGGAGAATCAGGGTCCTTCCCGGATGTCTGCGGGATCGGCGTCGCGCATGCTTTGGGCTATGAGTGGTGCGAGTGAGACACGGGCACCGAAGCCGGGTCCGTTGAACGGCTTCGAGGAGACCGTCAAGGACTTTTGGGGGAGCCGGCCCCGGCGGCCGCACGGGGGGCGGAAGGTCGCCGGGGTGGCCGCGGCCATCGGGAACCGGTACGGGCTCGATCCCGTCGTGGTGCGGGTGGCGCTGGTGGTCGCGACGATCTTCGGCGGCTTCGGGGTGACCTTCTACCTGCTGGGGTGGCTGTTCCTGCCCGGTGAGAGCGACGACGTCTCCGGCTTCGAGGGCCTGATCGGACGGGGCCGCTCGTCGGTGTCGCCCGCGTTCGCCGTGGTGCTGTCGATCCTGACCGTCGTGAGCGTCGGGGGGAGCTTCAGCGGCTCCTGGTTCGACGGCGGCGGCCTGATCAGCTTCGCCCTGCTCGGCATCGCGCTCTACCTGCTGCACCGCAGCCGCGGTCACGAGAACCGCCCGGCGCCGGTCACCCCGCGGTCGCAGCAGTACACGGCCTTCACCGGGAACGGAGCCTTCACCATGACCGACACCGCGACCGCCGAGGCGAAGTCGCCGGCGTCCCCGCAGGGCTGGGACCCCCTCGCGGCCGACCCGGCCGGCTGGGACCTGCCCGACGCACCGTCCTATCAGGAACCGCCGCCGCCCGCGCCGCCCAAGGCGTTCAAGGCGCCCGAACCGCGCCGCCGCTCGAAGGTGGGCTCGGCGACGTTCGGACTGGCCGTCGTGACCGCCGGGGCCGGCGTGCTCGCGAACCTCAACGGCGTGACCTGGTTCTCCGCGCAGCACGTCATCGGGCTGGTGCTCGGCGTGGTCGGGCTCGGCCTGGTCACCGGCGCGTTCGTCCGTGGCGGCCGTGGCCTGATCGGGCTCGCGGTGCCGCTGGCGATCGTCGGGATGATCCTGACGACGGTGCCGTTCCAGAACTTCGACTTCCGCGGCGGCGCCGGCGACCTCGACCTGACGCCCGCCGCGGCGACCGACGTCAAGCCGCTCTACCAGCACGCGGCGGGCGACATCGACCTCGACCTGAGCAAGATGCCGGTCGGTTCACCGATCACCACGAACGTGGTCAACGGCGCCGGCAACTCGACGATCACCGTGCCGGACACGGCGGACGTCACCTTCGACTGCCGTACCGGCGCCGGTACGGCGGACTGCTTCAACCGGACGACCGACGGCATCAGCCAGGACGCGCTGACCGGGACGGACTACGGCGCCGACGGCGTCGGCGGCCAGAAGATCACCCTGCACGTGTCGAACACTGTGGGCGACGTGGAGGTGCGCCGTGGCTGACCAGAACCCTTACGCCTACGACAACCCGGTTGAGGCTCCGCCCGCGCGACGCGGCGTGGACTTCTTCACCCTGGTCGTCGGGGTCGCGACGCTGCTGATCTCCGCCTACGTCCTCTCGGACGGCGCGAGCTGGCTGCCGCACTTCGACTTCCGCTGGGTGATCGCGGGCGGCGCGGTGTTCGTGGGGCTGATGCTCCTCGGCGCGTCGTTCGGCGGGAAACGCCGACGCTAGAACGAAATCCACCACTCTCTCGAGGCCCCGGATCCCACGCCGGGGCCTCGAGTCCTGTCTAAGGCCTTACTCCCACTCGATGGTGCCCGGCGGCTTGGACGTCACGTCCAGCACCACCCGGTTGACCTCCGCCACCTCGTTGGTGATGCGGGTGGAGATGCGCTCCAGGACCTCGTACGGCAGGCGCGTCCAGTCCGCCGTCATCGCGTCCTCGGACGACACCGGGCGCAGCACGATCGGGTGGCCGTACGTGCGGCCGTCACCCTGGACGCCGACGCTGCGGACGTCCGCCAGCAGCACCACCGGGCACTGCCAGATCTCGTGGTCCAGCCCGGCCGCCGTCAGCTCCTCGCGGGCGATCAGGTCGGCGGAGCGCAGGGTCTCGAGGCGCTCGGCGTCGACCGCGCCGATGATGCGGATGCCCAGGCCGGGGCCGGGGAACGGCTGGCGCTGCACGATCGTCTCGGGCAGGCCCAGCTCGGTGCCGACCTTGCGGACCTCGTCCTTGAACAGCAGCCGCAGCGGCTCGACCAGCTCGAACTGCAGGTCGTCCGGCAGGCCGCCGACGTTGTGGTGGCTCTTGATGTTGGCCGCGCCCTCGCCGCCGCCGGACTCGACGACGTCCGGGTAGAGCGTGCCCTGGACCAGGAAGCGGTAGTCGCCCTCGGCTTTGAGGTCGCGCTCGGCCTGCTCGAACACGCGGATGAACTCGCGGCCGATGATCTTGCGCTTCTGCTCCGGGTCGGTGACGCCGGCCAGCGCGTCGAGGAAGCGGTCGCGCGCGTCGACGGTGACCAGGTTGACGCCGGTGGCGGCGACGAAGTCGCGCTCCACCTGGGTGCGCTCCCCCGCCCGCAGCAGGCCGTGGTCGACGAACACGCAGGTCAGCCTGTCGCCGATGGCGCGCTGCACCAGTGCGGCCGCGACGGCGGAGTCGACGCCGCCGGACAGGCCGCAGATCGCGCGGCCGTCGCCGACCTGCTCGGTGATCCGCTGGACCTGCTCCTCGACGATCGACGACGTCGTCCACTGCGGCTTGATGCCCGCGATGTCGTGCAGGAAGCGGCGCAGCACCTCCTGGCCGTGCGGCGAGTGCGCGACCTCGGGGTGGTACTGGACGCCGGCGAAGCGGCGCTCGACGTCCTCGAAGCCGGCGACCACGGCACCGTCGGAGGACGCGGTGACGACCGAACCCTCCGGGGCCTTGGTGACGCTGTCGTTGTGGCTCATCCACGCGGGCTGGTGCGCGGGCAGGCCGGCGTGCAGGACACCGCCGTCACCGGTGACGCGGACCTCGGTGCGGCCGAACTCGCGGACCCCGGTCGGCTCGACGACGCCGCCGAGCGCGCTGGCCAGCAGCTGGTGGCCGTAGCAGATGCCGAAGATCGGCACACCCGCTTCGGTGAGCTTCGGGTCCATGCCCGGGGCGCCTTCGGCGTACACGCTGGACGGGCCGCCGGACAGGATGATCGCCGCGGGGTTCTTCGCGAGGATCTCGTCGACGGACGCGCTGTGCGGCACGACCTCCGAGTAGATCTGGGCCTCCCGGACGCGCCGGGCGATCAGCTGCGCGTACTGCGCCCCGAAGTCCACGACGAGAACCGGACCGGTGGGGTTGGGCACCTGACGACCTCCTGGCAGCGGCGGGATTCCCCTCCATCGTCCCAGGTGGGCCCGGTCACCCGGGTCCCGGCCCCGGTTGCGAACGAGGACAGCAGCTGTCCGCGAGAGGTTCTACGGTCTCCGGTATGGCTGTGAACTGGACGAAGGAACTGACCGACCAGCTCGACTTCCACTGGAAGGTGCACACGCGCCCGAGGCTCGAGGGGCTCACCGACGACGAGTACTTCTGGGAGCCGGTCGCGGGCTGCTGGACCGTGCGCGAACGCAAGTCGGACGACGAGCCCGGCACGGGCCCGTTCACCATCGACTTCGCCTTCCCCGAGCCGACCCCGCCGCCGGTCACGACGATCGCCTGGCGCCTCAACCACGTCCTGGTCGGCGTCCTGGGCATGCGGATCGCCTCGCACTTCGACGGCCCGCCGATGACGTACGACGACTACCCGTACCCGGGCACGGCCGCCGAGGCGCTGGCCCTGCTGGACGAGTACTACGCCCGGTGGGTCGAAGGCGTGCAGTCGCTCGACGACGACGGTCTCGCGCGGGCGTGCGGCCCGGCGGAGGGCCCGTACGCGGCGTACCCGATGGCGACACTGGTGCTGCACATCCACCGCGAGATGATCCACCACCTCGCCGAGGTCCTGCTGCTGCGCGACCTCTACCGGAACCGGCCGCTGTAACGCGGAGTCACGATCAGTCCGACTCAACGGGTGTGGCCCGCCGTGGCCACCTGCCGCCGAGGGGGACGCGCATGCTCTACCGACTCCGGCCGCCAAACCGTCTGACCTGGTGTGACGTGCCCGGGTACGCGGTCTGCCGCGCCGACGACCAGCCTCCGCCCGACTGGGAACGGCTGTCGTGGCTGCCCGCCGAAACACGTGCGTTCAGCAACGACCTCTTGCGGATCGCCGTGCGCTACGGCGTGCGTTCGGGGCTCGGCATCGTCCTCGACGCACGGCACACCGTGGACCTGGGCCGGGCCGACGAGCTGCGCTGCGACCTGATCGCGGCCGCCCACGCCCGGCCGGGCGCCGGCGCGCGGGTGGCCGTCGAGGACGACGTCCGGGCCCGGGAACGGACCGAGGTGGCGGCTCGCGCGGCCGAGCAGGACCTCGCGGAGCTGCTCGCGGTGCCGGTGCAGCCGCACCTGGTCGCGCACTGGCACCGGCTCGGCGGCCACTACCCGGGCTGAGTCGTGAGTGAGAAACAGTGTTCTAACCCTGTTTCTCACTCACGACAGGCCGCGGCAGTAGCAGGAAGCCGAGGGCCATGCCCAGCAGGGCGGGCAGGCCGTGGTTGTCGTGGAACACCGTGTCGACGACCGCCAAGACCGGCAGCGCGAACGCCATGACCCGGAACTGCAGGGGCAGCGTCACGCCGTAGCGGCGCGAGGCCACGATCACCAGCGTCGCCAGGGCGCCGAGCAGGCCGGCCACGCACATCGAGTTGCCCGCGCCGACCGGGTTGAGCCAGACGTAGCTCATGAACTGGCCGAACAGGCCGCAGCCGAAGTACAGGACCAGCCAGCGCCACCGGCCGAACGCGCGCTCGGCGAGCGTGCCGAACACCGCCAGCCAGAGCAGGTTCGAGACGAGGCCGAAGCCCCAGCCGTCCTGGAAGAACATGCCCGTCACCAGGCGGTACCACTGGCCGTCGTCGATGCGGGCCGCGTCGCGGACCACCGCGTCGTACAGCGGCGGGTGCACCAGCTGCGCGATGCCGCACGCCAGCGTCACCAGGAACACCAGGGCCGTGACGAGCGGGAGCCGTGGTCCGGCCGTGAGGGCCCCGAACGGGTTGCGGGATGCGGTGCGCGTGGTCATGGACGAAAATCTAGGCGCGCCACCGCCGCCGTACCCCCGACGTTTGTCACGAAAGGCCCTTGCATGCGAGCGACAGTGATCTACGGTGCCGGCGACGTCCGGGTCGAGACCGTGCCCGACCCGAAGCTCGCCGAGCCGACGGACGTCATCTTGCGGGTCGTGCGGTCCTGCATCTGCGGGAGCGACCTCTGGCCGTACGCCGACATGGAGCCGCGCGAGCACGGCCGCCGGATCGGGCACGAGTTCCTCGGGATCGTCGAGGAGACCGGCGCCGACGTCACGACCGTCCGGAAGGGCGACCTCGCCGTCGCGCCGTTCGTCTGGTCCGACAACACCTGCGAGTTCTGCCGCGAAGGCCTCCAGACGTCCTGCCTGCACGGCGGCGGCTGGGGCGCGAAGGGCGTCGACGGCGGCCAGGGTGAGGCCGTGCGCGTGCCGCAGGCCGACGGCACCCTGGTCAAGCTCCCGCACACCGAGGACGACGACCTGCTCGCGTCGATGCTCACGCTGTCGGACGTCTTCTCCACCGGGCACCACGCCGCGGTGAAGGCCCGCGTGAGCGAGGGCCAGAACGTCACGGTCATCGGTGACGGCGCCGTCGGCCTCTCCGCCGTCCTCGCCGCGAAGCGCCTCGGCGCCGACCGGATCGTCCTCATGGGACGCCACCGGGCCCGCACCGACCTCGGCCGCGAGTTCGGCGCGACCGACGTCGTCGCCGAGCGGGGTGACGAAGGCATCGAAAAGGTCCGCGAGCTGACCGGCGGCCAGGGCACGCACGCCGTGCTCGAGTGCGTCGGCACCAAGGGCGCCTTCGAGATGGGCATCGGCGTCGTGCGCGCGGGCGGCGCGATCAGCCGCGTCGGCCTGCCGCAGTACGAAGAAGGCCCGGTCGGCGTGGGCGTGTTCCGCCGCAACGTCACCGTCACCGGCGGCGTCGCGCCGGCCCGGCACTACATCCCCGAGCTGCTGCCGGACGTCCTCGACGGCAAGTACCAGCCCGGGAAGGTCTTCGACCGGACCATCGACGTCGAAGGCGTCCCGGACGGCTACCGCGCCATGGCGGACCGCGAGGCGCTGAAGGTGCTCATCAAGCCGTGACCCGTCCGGGTGGGGGTCCCACGCCGGACTCCCCACCCGGATTACGTTGGTACGCATGGACATGATCACCCCCGAGCCGCGCCCCGCCTGGATCGCCGGACGCCCCGAGCCGGGCGCCACCACCCTCGTGGTGCACCACCCGTACGACGGCAGCGAGGTCGCCACGGTCGCGGTACCCGGGCCGGAGCAGGTCGAACGCGCGGTCGCCGCGGCCGTGTCCGTCGCGAAGGAGTTCCGCCGCACGCCCGCGCACGTCCGGGCCGGCGCGCTCGAGCACGTCTCGCGCGTGCTCGCCGCCCGCGCCGACGAGATCGCCGAGGTGATCACGGCGGAGAACGGCAAGCCGCTCAAGTGGGCCGAGGCCGAGGTCAACCGCGCGGTGTCGGTGTTCCGCATCGCCGCCGAGGAGGCCCGCCGGTTCACCGGCGACGTCCAGCGCCTCGACACGGACCCCGCGGGCGAGGCGCGGCTGGCGCTGACCCGCCGGGTCCCGCGCGGGCCGGTGCTCGGCATCGCGCCGTTCAACTTCCCGCTCAACCTGGTGGCGCACAAGGTCGCGCCGTCGCTGGCGATCGGCGCGCCGATCATCGTCAAGCCCGCGCCGCGGACGCCGCTCTCGTCACTGATCCTCGGCGAGATCCTGGCCGAGACGGACCTGCCCGAAGGCGCGTTTTCCGTGCTGCCGCTGGGGAACGACGAGACCACGGCGCTCGTCGCCGACCCGCGGCTGCCGGTCGTCTCGTTCACCGGGTCCGGCCCGGTCGGCTGGTCGCTGAAGGACGCCGCGCCGCGCAAGCACGTCGTGCTGGAGCTCGGCGGCAACGCGGCGGCCGTCGTGCTGCGCGACTGGCCGGACCCCGAAGGCGCCGCGCACCGCATCGCGACCTTCGGCAACTACCAGGCCGGGCAGTCCTGCATCGCCGTCCAGCGCGTGATCGTGGACGCCGCGATCGCCGGCGAGTTCGTCCCCGAGCTGCTGGAAGCCGTGCAGTCGCAGCGGACCGGCGACCCGTACGACCGCAACACCGACGTCGGCCCGGTCGTCGACGAGGCCGCCGCCGAGCGGATCGTCGCGTGGGTCGACGAAGCCGTCGCGGCGGGCGCGAAGCTGCTCACCGGCGGCACGCGCGAGGGCGCGACCGTCGCGCCGACCCTGCTCACCGACGTCCCGCCGGACACGAAGGCGTGGTCGGAGGAGATCTTCGGCCCGGTGCTCGCGGTGTCCGTTGTGGACGGTGTCGACGAGGCTTTCCGGTCGGTCAACGAATCCGCGTACGGGCTGCAGGCCGGCGTCTTCACCGCCGACGTCCAGCTGGCCTTCCACGCGTCGGCGGAGCTGGAGGTCGGCGGCGTGATCATCGGCGACGTCCCGTCCTACCGCGCCGACCAGATGCCCTACGGCGGCGTGAAGGGCTCCGGTGTCGGCCGCGAAGGCGTGCTCGCCGCGATGCACGACCTCACCGAGGAGCGCGTCACGGTGTTCACCGGCATCGACCTCTAGATCTGGACGCTCTGCCCGAACCGGAAGACGTTGAAGGGGTCGTACTTCTTCCCGACGTCCTGCAGTCGCTTGGCGTTGTCGCCGTAGTAGGCGGTCTTCCAGTCGGGCAGGCCCGGGTCGATGTAGTTGACGTACCCACCGCCCGCCCCGGCGGCGGCGAGACCGGCGACGACCTCGGCCACGGACTGGCTCACCTTCGCCTGGTTCTTCGCCGTCGCCTGGGCGTAGACCTGCACGCTGGCCAGTGCGTCACGGTGCCAGAACGCCGTGGCGTCCTTGGCCGGCTCGCCGACCTTGCCGCCGAGGCCGTCGATGAGCAGGTCGGTGCCCGTGCGGCCGTCGGCGAGCGCGACGACCTTCGCCGCGTCGACCGGCGCCGTGATGATCCGCGACGACCCGAGGAACGACTGGCGGTCCGAGCTGCCCTCGAAGTACTTCATGGCGCCGAGGTAGTCGAGGCTGCGCACGGTGCGCTGCGTCGGCTTCGCACCGGCGTTGGTGGTCAGGTTGTTCAGCAGCGTGTTCAGCGCGGGCGCGTTGCCGACGTAACACCCGCCCACCCGGCACTGGACCGGCGAGCCGCCCGACAGGACCAGGTTCGCCCACAGCTCCGGTGGCATCGCGGTGATCCACTGCTGCCACGCGTTGAGCACGTTCGCCGCCGAACCGGCCGGGAAGCGCAGGGAGAACACCGTCAGGTTCGGCGCCGGGTCGGTGTCGAAGGTGAACTCGGTGACGATGCCGAAGTTGCCGCCACCGCCGCCGCGCAGCGCCCAGAACAGGTCCGGCTCGGAGGTCGCGGACGCCGTCACCAGCCGGCCGTCGGCCGTGACGACCTGCGCGGAGCTCAGGTGGTCGCACGTCAGGCCGTACTTGCGGGCCAGCACGCCGATGCCGCCGCCGAGGGTGAGCCCGGCGATGCCGACGGTCGGGCAGGACCCGGCGGGCAGCGCGCGCCCGGCCGCCCCGAGCGCGGCGTAGACGTCCTTCAGCTTCGCGCCGGCGCCGATCACGGCCTTGCTGCCCTGGACGTCCACCTTCTTCAGCGCGGACAGGTCGATGACCACGCCGCCGTCGGGCACGGAGTACCCGGCGTAGCTGTGCCCGCCGCTGCGCGCGGCGATGCTCAGGCGCCCGGCGAAGCCCTGGACGCAGGCCTGCACGTCCTGGGCCGACGCCGCCTGCGCCACGGCGACGGGGTTGCGGCTGTCGAAGAGCGGGTTGAACCCGCGCTTGGCGGCGTCGTAGGCGTCGTTGCCCGGCCGGAGCAGGCCGCCGGTCAGCTTGGTGCGCAGGTCGTCCCAGTTCGGCGGCCCGGTCGGCGGCCGGCTGGTGGGGACCTCGGACGTCGGCGCGCTGGACGGTGCGGTGGAGCTCACCGGCACCGGGCTGCCGTTGTTCGAGCAGGCGGCCGCGACGGCGCCCGCCGCCGACACGCCCGCGATCCGGAGGAACGCCCTGCGGTCCAGGTCCATACGGGGGTGGACGTGCGGCCGTCCGGCGGGTTGCCCGGTCACCGGGCCGGCCTGCTCACGTTGTCCACATCGGACTCCTCGCTGCCGGGGGACGCCCAGTCTAGGTCCGCGGGCCGACATCAACATCTCGGGCGGCCCCACGACCTACACGGCGGACGGCCGCACGGCGTTCAAGACCAGGCGGGAATCCGTGGCACGGCACCGTCCAGAGCGGACCCGTCGGACCGGCCGCTGAGCCAGGCGAGCAGTTCACCGCAGGTCCCGGTGACGGTCGCGGCGGGTGAGGTGCCCATCGTCCACTCGTAGCCGCCGCCGGCCAGCCGCAGCGCGGGCAGGTGCGCGCCGCGGGAGGTGATCGCGTGCTGGACGACGTCCTCGGCGAGCGGGCCGAGCAGCCCGAGGACGTCGTCGAGGGAGTGCCCGAGGCCGAGGTCGGCGAGGTGGATGGTCAGCTCGGACAGCCGCATCCGCGCGACGACGGTCCCGGTCACGGGCCCGCCCTGCCGGTTGCGGGCCTCACGCGCCCAGGCCTCGTCCGGCATCGCGGCGGCGTACTGCTCGAACCGCCCGGCGGACGCGACGAAGTCGCCGAGGATCTCGGCGACCCCGTGCTGGGCGCCGGCCTCGATGTCTTCGTCGCGCGCCTCGGCGCTGACGTACATCGGCGTCTCGACCCCGGTGTTCGCCCAGGTCAGCAGATTGCGCAGCCCATCGGCGTTGCGCGCGATGTGCGCGAAGACGTGAGCCCGGCTCCAGCCGGGCAGCGCACTGGGCGCGCGCAGCTCGGGTTCACCGAGCCCCCCGGCCACGCGGGCCCATTCGTCGTCGAGCTTCCGTACGCCGTCGAGCAGTGCGTGAGCCTTCTCGGATGCCGTCACGGCCCCGAGTCTAGGACCGCCGCAAGGCCGCCGGGGCCTCCGCGGGGACCGCGGGGTTCTTCGGCGCCACCGGCTCCAGCCGTGCGTACCCCGCGTTCTGTGCCGGGCGCGCGTCCGGTTCGCCCTTGTTGGGCCAGAACGAGAACGCTCGCTCGGCCTGGGCGGTGATCGTCAGGGAGGGGTTCACGCCCAGGTTCGCCGTGATCGCCGCGCCGTCGACGACCGAGAGGCCCGGGTAGCCGAAGACGCGGTGGTACGGGTCGATCACGCCCTCGTCCGCCGTGGCGCCGATCGGGACGCCGCCGATGAAGTGGGCCGTCAGCGGGATGTCGAAGATCTCGCCCCACGTGCCGCCCGCGAGGCCGCCGATGCGGTCGGCCGTGCGCTCGTTGGCCTCGTGGCCCGCCGGGATGAAGCTCGGGTTCGGCTCGCCGTGGCCCTGCTTCGACGTGTACTTGCGGCGGCCGAACAGCCCGCGCTTCGTGTACGTCGTGATCGAGTTGTCGAGGCTCTGCATCACCAGCAGGATCACCGTGCGCTCGCTCCAGCGGTAACCGTTGAGCAGCTTCGCCGTCTGGAGCGGGTGCTTGACCATGAAGCTGACGGCCTGCCGCCAGCGCGGCACCGGCGAGGCGCCGTCGGTCGCGATGGTCTGCAGCAGGCTCATCGCGTTGCTGCCCTTGCCGTAGCGGACCGGCTCGATGTGGGTGTTCTCGTCCGGGTGGATCGACGACGTGATCGCGACGCCGCGGCTGAAGTTGCGGCTCTCGTCGACGTCCGTGCGCGCGGCACCGATGATCGCCTCGGAGTTCGTCCGGGTCAGCTCGCCGAGCCGGCGCGAAAGCGCGGGCAGCGTGCCGGTGTCCTTCATCTTGTGCAGCAGGTTCTGTGTGCCCCAGGTCCCCGCGGCGAAGACGACCTTCTCGGCCGTGATCGTCGTCCGGAACCGGCGGGACGTCGTCCCGGTCTTCTTCAACGAGACCTCGTAGCCGCCGCCGACGGGCGACACCGACGTCACCGTCGTCAGCGGGATGACCTGCGCGCCGTCCTGCTCGGCGAGGTACAGGTAGTTCTTGACCAGCGTGTTCTTCGCGCCGACGCGGCAGCCGGTCATGCAGGCGCCGCACTCGGTGCAGCCGGTGCGCGCGGGCCCGGCCCCGCCGAAGAACGGGTCCGCGGCCTTCTCGCCGGGCTTGCCGAAGTAGACGCCGACGGGGGTCGGGTGGAACGAGTCACCGACGCCCATGTCCTTCGCGACGTCGCGCATCACGACGTCCGACGGCGTGATGGTCGGGTTCGTGACGACCCCGAGCATCCGGCTGGCCTGGTCGTAGTGCGGCGCGAGCTCGGACTCCCAGTCGGTGATGTGCGACCACTGCTTGTCCGCGTAGAACGGCTTCAGCGGCCGGTAGAGCGTGTTCGCGTAGACGAGCGACCCGCCGCCGACACCGGCGCCCGCGAGCACCATGACGTCGTTGAGCATGTGGATGCGCTGGATCCCGTAGCAGCCGACCTGCGGCGCCCAGAGGTAGCGCTTGAGGTCCCAGGACGTCTTCGCGAACTCGTCGTCGGCGAACCGGCGCCCGGCCTCGACGACGGCTACGCGGTAGCCCTTCTCGGTGAGCCGCAGCGCCGCGACGCTGCCGCCGAACCCCGACCCGACCACGACGACGTCGTAGTCGAAACCATCGGCACTGGTGGTGGTGTTACTGGCAGTCACACCTTGAGCGTAACCCGGGGTTCCCGTCCTGACCAGAGGTAAGTTACCGGCCAGTCACCCGTCTGCACGATTCTCGGAAAGTGATTGTGGGTATACAAAGAGTAGCTCGATGTTCACGTCGGCGAGACCCGTCGGCGGGACACGAATCCCCGGGAGGGACCGACATGGGCCCCCAGCAGCTCACCGGTTGGCGCAAGTCGAGCCACAGTCACTTCGAAGAGAACGCCTGCGTGGAGATCGGTTCCGCGCCGGGCGTCGTCGGGGTACGGGACACCAAGCAGGCGAGGTTGGCCGCCCGCCCGGTGCTCGTCTACTCGTCGGACGCCTTCGCCGCGTTCCTCGTGCACGTCACCGGCGGACGGTGAGCCCCACCCGCTGGAACTCCTTCAAGTCCGAGTAACCCGTCTTGGCCATCGCGCGGCGCAGGGCGCCGAAGAGGTTCACCACGCCCTCCGCGTCGGACGACGGCCCGAACAGCAGGGTCTTGAGGTCGACGGCGTAGTCCGGCCCGGCCGCCACGCGCGAGCGCGGCAGCGACGGGTGGGCCGCGGCCGCCGTCCAGTACAGGCCCTGACCGGGGGCGTCCGACGCGGCGGCCAGCGGTGAGCCGAGCATGACGGCGTCCGCGCCGCACGCGATGGCCTTCGCGATGTCGCCCGACGTCGTCATGCCGCCGTCCGCCAGCACGTGCACGTAGCGGCCGCCGGTCTCGTCGAGGTAGTCGCGGCGGGCGGCCGCGGCGTCGATGACGGCCGTGGCCATCGGGACGCCGATGCCGAGCACGCGGTCGGTGCTCGTCACGCCCGGCGTGTACCCGTGGCCGACGATGACACCGGCCGCGCCGGTGCGCATCAGGTGCATCGCCGTGCGGTAGTCGCTGACGCCGCCGGCGATCACCGGGACGTCGAGGCGGCCGATGAAGTCCTTGAGGTTCAGCGGCTCGGCGTCGCGCTGCACGTGCTCGGCGGAGATGATCGTGCCCTGCACGACGAGGATCTCGACGCCGGCCGCGATCAGGTCCGGGGTCAGCTCGGCGGCGTGCTGCGGGCTGACGCGCGCGGCCACCGTGACGCCGGACTCGCGGACCGTCTTGATCGCCTCGGTCAGCAGGTCGAGCCGGATCGGCGCGGCGTGCAGCTCCTGCAGCACGCGGCCGACCGCGGTCGGGTCCTCGACGTCCTCGGCCGCGCGGACCAGCTGGAAGATCGCGTCCTCGACGTTCGGGTGCCGGGCCCAGAGGCCTTCGGCGTTGAGCACGCCCAGCCCGCCGAGCTCGCCGACGGCGACCGCGGTGCCGGGCGAGACGATCGCGTCCGTCGGGTGGGTGACCAGCGGCAGGTCGAAGCGGTAGGCGTCGATCTGCCACGAGGTGGACACCACCGACGACGACCGGGTCCGCCGTGACGGCACGATCTCGACGTCGTCGAGGTCATACGCCCGCCGCGCGGTGCGGCCCATCCCGATCTCGACCAGGTCCCGCACGTGAAGCCTCCTCCGACGACGACAATCTGCCGTGCCCCATTGTCGCTAGTCCGCGTGGGTGACCCGCGCACGGGGGTTAGAACAGGAGCAACACGGGCAGCGCGCCGGCCCCGAGCCCGGCCACCACGCTCGCCACCGCCGGGATCGGGCGCTTCGCGTCGGCGCACGAGGCGACCGCGCCGAGCAGCAGTCCGCCCCCGATCCCCGCCGCCCAGAAGACCCCGAAACCACCGGAGTCCACGGAGATCCGCGTGCCGTAGACCTTGATGGCCTGGGCCTCCCGTCCGACGTCGGAGATCTCCACCTGGAGCCACGTCCCCTCCGACTGGACGAGTTTCCGGCCCCGGCCCCGGACGTCGAAGCGCTCCCCCGACGCCGTGCGGAGGACGAAGTGGTGCTGCTCGTCGTCCCCCGCACCCGGCTCGGTGCTCAGGGACGACTGCGCTCGGTCCGCCGACTCGACGACGGCTTCTTCCCAGCCGGCCGGACCGGCCGACTCGACCAGCCAGTACGTCCCGACGGTCAGCACAGCTCCGGCGAAGGCCGCCAGCACCGCCGGTGTGGGGTTCACGGCTACACCCGGACGAACACCGCGACGGGCGACAGGACGGCTCCCAGGGCCACCGCCAGCCAGGTCGCCAGCGGTGGATAGAGGTTGAGCCGGACCGCGCCGAAGTACACCGCGCCGAGGGCCAGCAGCGACGCGACGATCAGCAGCACCGGCCGGATCACCCCCGCCCGCAGGTCGAGCACGCCGCCGCCGGCCCGCAGGTAGGCGATGGAGCCGTCCGCGGTCGAGACGTCGAGCGCGACCGGCTGGCCCGGCGGCAGGTCGAGGCCGGACCCGACCGTCGTGAGGCTGTAGTGCCGCCCGTCGGCCGCGTCGATGCCGATGGTGTGCCGCACGGCGCCGTCGTCCCCGCCGACCGGGAGCTCACCCTGCTCGTGGGACACCACGTGCCCGTCGACGCGGTAGGTGGGCGCGTCCCGGCCGGCGAGCACCTGGCACATGAGGCAGACCACGCCGCCGAGGAACAGCGAGACGAGCGCGACAGCCGTGAAGAACACCCTGCGGAACACGCGCGTGAAGCTGCCGACCGTCATGGCGTCCAGTGCACACTACGGTGGCCACGGAAGGCGATAGGCCAGTTACCGTAAGCACTCTAGGTCACGAAAACCTAGAAGGAGACCTTCTCCACTGAGTCCGAACGGAGTACGGACTCCTGCTGGAACTGCTTTTCGTAGTCGGCCCGGATGCCCTCGATCTCCCGCTCGGCGTCGCGGTCGGAGAACGGGTAGAGCAGCACGATCACGTGCGAGTGCTCCCGGACGATCGCGCCGGACCCGCCGCGCCACTGGCCGCTGCCGTCCAAGCGGGTGAAACCGTCGGGGAAGGCCGGCGTGATCTCACGGTCCGAGAACGCGGCGAACTCACGGTCGGTCACCTCGCTGCCGTCGGGCTTGCCGGTGCCGAAGAAGAGCTCGGTGCGCTTCCAGATCTCCCCCGGCGACTGCTGCGGCACCTGCGTGGCCGCCGGTGTGCCGGACGCCGCCGCGGCGCCACCGCCCAGCCCCAGTACCGCCGCCGCGGCGCACATCGTCACCGCCGCTCGTCGCGAAACCGCCATCGGCCGTCCCCTCCCCTGGTCGTCGAACCCGAGTTTCGCGGGCCCGACGCCGAGGGGGAACGACCGAAAGGGCGGCCTAGCGGGTGGTGTAGTTGGGCGCCTCGACGGTCATCGTGACATCGTGCGGGTGGCTCTCCTTGAGGCCGGCCGCGGTGATCCGGACCAGCTGCGCCTCCTGCAGCTGCGCGATCGTCTCGGCGCCCGCGTAGCCCATGCCCGCGCGCAGGCCGCCGACCAGCTGGTGCACCACGTTGGCGAGCGGGCCGCGGAACGGGATCCGGCCTTCGATGCCCTCGGGGACCAGCTTGTCCTCGTTGAGCACGTCGTCCTGGGCGTAGCGGTCCTTGGAGTACGACTTCGCCTCGCCGCGCGACTGCATCGCACCCAGCGAGCCCATGCCGCGGTAGACCTTGAACTGCTTGCCGTTGACGAGGATCAGGTCGCCGGGCGCCTCCGCCGTGCCGGCCAGCAGGCTGCCCAGCATCACCGTGGACGCGCCGGCCGCGATGGCCTTGGCGATGTCGCCGGAGTACTGGATGCCGCCGTCGCCGATCACCGGGATGCCCGCCGGGCGGGCGGCCTGGTCGGCCTCGTAGATCGCCGAGATCTGCGGGACGCCGACGCCGGCGACGATCCGGGTGGTGCAGATCGAGCCCGGGCCGACGCCGACCTTGATGCCGTCCGCACCCGCGTCGACCAGGGCCTGCGCGCCCGCGCGGGTCGCGACGTTGCCGCCGACGATGTCGACGGCGTCGCCCAGCTCCTTCTTCAGCAGCGAGACGGTGTCGACGACCGCGCGGGAGTGCCCGTGCGCGGTGTCGACCATCAGGACGTCGACGCCCGCGTCGGCCAGCGCCATCGCGCGCTTGTGGCCGTCCGGGCCGACGCCGACCGCGGCACCGACGATCAGCCGGCCGTCCGGGTCCTTCGTGGCCTTCGGGTACTGCTCGGTCTTCACGAAGTCCTTGACCGTGATCAGCCCGCGCAGCTTGCCCGCGCCGTCGACGATCGGGAGCTTCTCGATCTTGTGCCGGCGCAGCAGGCCGAGCGCGGCGTCCGCCGAGACGCCGACCTGCGCGGTGATCAGCGGCGCCTTGGTCATGACCTCGGACACCGGGCGGCTGTGGTCGACCTCGAACCGCATGTCGCGGTTGGTGATGATGCCCACGAGCGTGCCGGACGCGTCGGCCACCGGCACCCCGGAGATGCGGAACTTCGCGCACAGGGCGTCGACCTCGGCCAGCGTGGCGTCGGGCGCGCAGGTGACCGGGTCGGTGACCATGCCGGCCTCGGACCGCTTGACCACCTCGACCGCGGCGGCCTGCTCGTCGATCGGGAGGTTGCGCTGGAGCACGCCGATGCCGCCCTGGCGGGCCATGGCGATCGCCATCCGCGCCTCGGTGACGGTGTCCATCGCCGCGGACACCAGCGGGACCCCGAGGGTGATGTTCCGGGTCAGCCGGGTGCCGGTGTCGACCGTGCTGGGGACGACGTCCGATTCCGCCGGCAGCAGCAGCACGTCATCGAAGGTCAGGCCGAGCATGGCGAACTTGGCCGGAACGGGGGCGGTGATGCCGTCGCTGGTCATAGCGGGTGAAGGGCCTTCCTGGCGCGGGGTGAGCGGCGTCGCCGGGGCGACTCGGAGCCTTCCCCTCATGATATCCGGGCCCGGCCCCCGCCCCGGGTGGTGGGCGAGCCGCGAAGACCGACCGGTAGCGTGCAGGCCGTGGCGCATGACGTTCTGCCTCCGGACCCGTTCGCGGACGACCCGGACGACCCGGCCCGCGCGTTCCTCGACAACGAGGAACGGCTGGACGAGCCGATCAGCGACCAAGAACGCACCGAGCTGCTGGCCGATCTTTCGGATCTGGCCGTCTACCAGGCGCTTCTCGAGCCTCGCGGGGTCCGCGGGATCGTCGTGGACTGCGGCGAGTGCGACGAACCGCACTACCACGACTGGCACCTGCTGCGGGCCAGCCTGGAGCAGCTGCTGGCCGACGGGCGGATGCGCCCGCACGAGCCGGCCTACGACCCGAACCCCGGCGACTACGTCAGCTGGGACTACTGCCGCGGCTTCGCGGACGGCGTGACGGCGAACGAAAGCGCGTACTGAGCGCTCCCGACCGAACAAAAGAGCCCTGGTGAGCTTGCTCACCAGGGCTCTTTTCGGATGGTTACGGGGTGTTGCCGGTGCCCTGCGCGGCACCGCCCGCGGTCTCGCTGCGGGGTGAGGTGCCCGGGTCGTTGCCGCTCGCGGCCGTCGACGTCGGGGTGGTCGGCGGCGGAGGCGTGGGCGTATCGGTGGTCGGCGGCGGAGGCGTCGGGGTCGGCGTCCCGGTGCCCGGGAGGCTGGTGGTGCCGCTGCCGCTGCCCGGGATGGACGTCGCCGTACCGGCCGGCGGCACCTGCGTCGCCGAGCCGCCGGGCGGCACCTGCGTCGACGTGGTCTGGGTCGGGCTCTGAACCGGCGCGGCCGGGTTCTGGAGCTGGGCGGCGAGCTGCCGATGCTGCTCCATCAGCTGGTCGCGGTTGTCCTCGTCGCTGACCTGGGACAACGCGGTCTGGGCGTCCTGGAGGGCCTGGCGGGCGGTGGCGAGGTCGCCGCCGGCGAGGGCGAGGTTCGCCTTCTCGAGGTCGAGCTTCGCGCTCGCGGCCGCCTCGACCGAGTGCGTGTGATCGGAGTACAGGACCTTCGCGAGGCCCCAAAGCGTGTCGCCAGGTTCCGCGGAGCGCGCGGCCAGCCCGGTCCCGGTGAAGGCGATCGCCAGCACGGCGGCGGCGACGGCGACCGGGACGAGCAGCCTGCGGCGTCGTCCGCCCGAGGCGTGCCGCTGCGCGAGAGCGGCGGTGTTGACGGTGCGCACAGCTGTGTCGACGTCGACGAGTTCGGCCAGGGGCTCACTGTCGATGTCTCTTCGCCACGCCACCAGCAACGCGTTGAGCTCCTGGTCGCCGAGGCCGTCGGCCAAGGCCGGATCGGACCCGCCGAGCGCGTCGAGCAGCGCGTCGTCCGCCTGCACGGCCGTCAAGTCGGCGGCGAACTCCGCCTCCGAGCCCGACAGGCCATCACCCCAGATGTCGTCCTCGAAACCCTTTTCGTGACCGGTCACTCAGATCACCTCCTCCGCAGCCAAGACCTTTCTCAGCCGCGCGAGGGCGCGGTGCTGAGCGACGCGGACGGCGCCGGGGGTGGAACCCACCGCGTCCGCGGTTTCTTCCGCGGACAGGCCCACGACCACGCGCAACACCACGATCTCCCGCTGCTTGTCCGGCAGCACCTGCAACAACTGGGACATCCGCTCGTTCAGTTCACCCTGCAACGCCCGCTGCTCGGGACCGACGCCACCCTCGACCTCGTCGGGGATCTCGGCGACCGGTTCGGCGCGGTTGCGAGCCGCCGCGCGGTGCGCGTCGGCCACCTTGTGCTGGGCGATCCCGTAGACGAAGGCCAGGAAAGGGCGCCCTTGATCGCGGTACGAGGGCAATGCCGTTAGCACCGCGAGACACACCTCCTGCGCAACGTCGTCCGCCGAAGCGAACGATCGCTCCTGCCTGCCAACCCGAGCGCGGCAATACCGCACTACCAGTGGACGGATAGCAGCCAGCAGCCGCTCCACTGCCTGGGGATCTCCCTCGACAGCAGCGGCGACCGGTTCATCCAGTCCATCCCCCACATTGGCCATCGCAGACAACAGTCCCAGTGTTACGTGTAGGCGTGCAAAGAGTGCGGCCCGCGGTTGCCCTCAGCCGCGCACCGGTGACCGCTACCGTACCTTCGGCCGGCCTCGGAGCGGCACGCGCGGTACTCCCGGGCGCGCCGCGCCTCCCGGCGCCGCGAAAATACGGATTAGCCTCTGAAACCCGCGGTCGATGTCGTCGAATCAACGAGCGACGCGCGTCACAGGTACGTGTTCCCGTCCACCGGACGGGGCCGGGGCGGAAGACCGCCCCGGGGGCTGCCCCGAAGGGCGCCGGAATGTGATGGGGACCACACAAGTGCGGGCCAGGGCGGTGCGCCCTGGCCCGTCGTCACCTGTATTCCGGCCGTGTCAGGATCGAGGAGAGTGCCGTGGAACCGGTCAGCTGACCAGGCCGCGGCGGAAGCCGTGAGCCACGGCCTGCGCGCGGTCGCGCACGCCGAGCTTGCGGAACAGCCGCCGGGCGTGGGTCTTGACCGTGTCCTCGGACAGGTAGAGCTCGCGGCCGATCTGGCCGTTGCTCTTGCCCTGGCTCATCCCGCGGAGCACCTGAAGCTCGCGCTCGGTCAGCTGGACGCCCGGGTCGGACGGCTGACGGGGCGCGGGCACCGAGGTACTCGCGAGGGTGTGGGCCAGTGCGGCGACCAGCTCCGGCCGGGACGCGTCCCAGCGGAGGTAGCCACGGGCACCACCGGCGATCGCGGCGGCGATGCTGCCCGCGTCGTCCGGGGCGCCGAACACGATGACGTTCGCCTGGGGGTTCGCGGAGACGAGCCGCCGGGTGGCCTCGACACCTGTCGGGACCGCGCGTTGCGTCCCGACCAGCACGACGTCGACGGGCTGACGGGAGTACCGGGCCAGCAGCTCGTCACCGTGCGCTACGCAGTCGATGCGACTGACCCCAGGGACCGCGGACATCACTCGGGTGAGCCCTTCACGGACACTGCGTCGGTCGTCGCAGATCAAGACCGTCGTCACGGGGTTTCCTTCCTGCAGCCGGGTGACATTCCACTTCCCCTATCGGACGCTTTAGCCCGAACCTTGACACGATCCGGTGGCTTTTTTTGAAACTTCTTAGCCCGGATGCCGGAACACCCCATTCCGACGGCTCAACCACCCGGGGCGGGGACCCATGGTGAATCCTCCGCGATCCTCCTCCCGCAAGGATCTGCGCTTCGTAACACTGCGTGCAACACCTGGGCCGTTCTGAATCGATACTCCTCGGCGTGTCCTGGGCGCAAGTCGGCCGCGACGAGGGCGGCCGGCCACAAAAGTGAAAGCAATTCGCATTCTTCGGCGGTCGCCATTGCCTTTCCGACAAGGTCGTCCGAAATCTTCCGGTGATCGGGCGCGCCGGCCGCCCGCAAGGCCACAGCCAGCACGATCCCGGATTTGACCGCGTGCCGCCGCGCCCCGCGCGCGACGGCCGTTTCGAATGCGCGCTCGGCGGGCGCCACGGCGGCGGCACCCCGACCGGCGGCGAGCTCGATCTCGGCGCCGACCCAGCCGCCCCGGACGGTCGCGCGCCACCCGGAGTGCTGGTCGGCGGCCCGTCCGGCCAGCCGCCGGGCCGCGGCGAGGCGGCCGAGCGCGAGGTTGTCGGCGGCCAGGCCGAGCAGCGCGTCGGCCCGGGCACCGGCGGCGTCGAGGCCGTCCGGGTCGGGAGCGGATGTCAGGCCGACGGCCTTGGCGAAGGCCTCACCGTCGAGCGCGCGGGCGTTGGCGTGCCCACCGAGCTGCCGCCGGTGCGCGGCGAGCGTGCTGGCGGCGAGGGAGCTTCGGAGGGGGTCCTTCGCCGCGCGGAGCGGACCGAGGAGCGTCGCGGCGGCCGCGTACCGGCCCTGGGCGCCGAGGACGATCGCCGCGAGCAGGCGCTCGGTCGAGGTGCGGGCACCACGGAGGACGGCGGGATCGGGCAGCGGCTCACCCCCGAAGGCGGCGGCCCGCAGGGCGGGTTCGTGCACCCGTCCTTTCTAGCGGGTCCCACCGACAAGAACGTGATCGAAGTGGGATTGGGAGCACGGCGGCTGGCTCGTGAAGCTGCCCCCGCGACATCCCCGGGCAGCCCAACCGGCCAACAGCGACTCCCGCCGGGCGAGCGCCCACCGGACAGGCTCTGAAGGTGCCCCTCACGGGATAGCAACAAACCGTCGTCAGCTCCAAGGCAAGGCCGAGCCAAAGTTCGCGGTCGGCCAGGTCGTGAAGGGGCACCTTCAGGGACCTAAAAGGCATGAAGGCGCCCCTCACGGCATCCCTGGCAGGCCGAACATGCCCCCGCCCATCCCTGGGGGGCGTCCCCGCTCCAGCGTATCGGCGGGGCGTGACAAAACCGGCGGATCGCGGTTCGCGGAGTCGGAGTTGTCCACATCCGGCGCGGGCTGTGGACAACTCCCGAAAGGTGCTCAGCGGCGGGTGCCGACCAGGACGTGCTCGATGCGGTCCGCCGCCCCGGGGAGGTCCGGGAGCAGCTCGACCTTCTCCGGCAGCGCCGCCGGGTCCCAGCCCGGGCCGCAGGCGAACAGCCTGCTGCGCTGGCGGCCGCGGGAGACGCGCGCGAACAGGCGGGTGTCCGCGACCCCGCGGCGGTGGGCCCACAGGACGATCGCCGCCGGGGCGCTGCGGCGGACCGCCACCGCCAGGACCTCGGCGGGCAGCGGCACCCCGAACAGCTGGGCGCCGATCCGGCGGCCGGCGAGCGACGCCGCGAGCGCGTACATCGGCATTGTGTCGCGTTCGTCCGGGGCGGCGCCGAGCAGCACCGGACGGGTGTTGCGGGGCTCGTCCAGCACCGGGGTGGCGCGCACCAGGGCCGCGAACACGCACTCGGTGAGCAGGTACTCGACCTCCGCGCCCGCGCTGGCCCCGCGCCAGCGGGCGCCGAGCGCCGACAGCACCGGCTCGACGACGCCCGTCCAGGCGGGCAGCACCCCGAGCTCGGTGATGGTGTCGGCGAGCATGTGCTGCACGGCGTGGACGTCCATGGCGAGCGCGGCCGTGCTCAGCCGCCGGGCGAGCCGGGACCGGACTTCGTGGCCGTCGTCGGCCGGGTCGGGTCCGGGAGGCTCCCCCGCCTCCTCCGGCTGGGGCGGCCCGGAGCGCGGGATCTGCTCGAGGGCGTACCGCGCGGCCTCCGCCGTCGAAGCGCCGCTGAGGAGCGCTCGCTGCATCAGTTCCAGCCGGCCGATGTCGGAGGTGCCGTAGCGGCGGTGGCGTCCGTCTGTGTGGCGGCTGGGGCCCAGTCCGTAGCGCCTGTCCCACGTTCGGAGGGTGGACGGCGCGACCCCGAGCCGGCGGGCGACCGAGGCCACCGGCAGGGTGGGTTCTTCGGTACCCGACCCAGCTCCCACGAGCCTCAATATCCAGGCACTCACCCAGGTCGGCAACCGGAGGCAGAACCCCCGCTCACACATCCGGGGGATGCCTAACGGCTGACATCGACCCGAATCGCTTGAACAACTATTGGCGCGCTTCTAACGTTACCGCCGTTGCACCGAATGGAGTATCGACTCCACAGCAGAGCAGCTAGCGGCATCGACCGAATGACGGAGGCGGGTCACGATGGCAGACACGCGCAGGCTCCCGGGCCCCAACGCCGACATGTGGGACTGGCAGCTGGAGGGGTCGTGCCGGGGGATGGACAGTGCGTCCTTCTTTCACCCGGACGGCGAGCGCGGCCCGGCGCGGGCACGGCGGGAGGCCAGGGCGAAAGCGGTCTGCCTGAGCTGCCCCGTCCTCGAGATGTGCCGCAGCCACGCGCTGGCGGTGCACGAGCCCTACGGCATCTGGGGCGGGCTCTCCGAGTCCGAGCGGGAGCACCTCATCAAGGCGGACAAGCGCACCCTCACCATGTCGGGCGGCTGAGGGTCCACGAACAACGGAGGGCGGCACCGGGTGGGGTGCCGCCCTCCGTGCTTTCCAGGCCACGGCCCGGGACGGGAACGGGGCGGCACCCCTTGCGGGATGCCGCCCCGTTCTCGTGTCCGGACGTGCGTCAGTGCGAGTGGCCGTGGCCCGCCGCGGCGGGCTCTTCCTCGGCCGGCTTCTCGACGATCGAGCTCTCCGTGGTCAGCACCAGGCGCGCGATCGAAGCGGCGTTCGCCACCGCGGACCGGGTCACCTTGACCGGGTCGACGATGCCGGCGGCCAGCAGGTCGGTCAGCTCGCCGGTGGCGGCGTTGAAGCCGTGCCCCCAGCTCTGCTCCCGCACCTTGTTGACGATGACGGCGCCCTCGTGGCCCGCGTTGGTCGCGATCCAGAACAGCGGCGCGGACAGCGCGTCACGCACGATGCGGACGCCGGTCGCCTCGTCGCCCTCGAGGCCGAGGCCGCCTTCGAGCTCCTTGACCGCGTGCACCAGCGCCGAACCACCGCCGGGCAGGATGCCCTCTTCGACGGCCGCCTTGGTCGCCGCCACGGCGTCCTCGATGCGGTGCTTGCGCTCGTTGAGCTCGGTCTCGGTCGCCGCGCCGACGCGGATCACCGCGACGCCGCCGCCGAGCTTCGCGAGCCGCTCCTGCAGCTTCTCGCGGTCCCAGTCGGAGTCGGTGGTCTCGATCTCCTTGCGGATCTGCGCGATCCGGCCCTGGATGACGTCCTTGCTGCCACCACCGTCGACGATCGTGGTGTCGTCCTTGGTGACGACGATCCGGCGGGCCTTGCCCAGCGAACCGAGGTCGGTCTCGGACAGCTTCTGGCCGATCTCCGCGGAGATCACCTCGCCGCCGGTGACGAACGCGAGGTCGTCCAGGAACGCCTTGCGGCGGTCACCGAAGAACGGCGCCTTGACGGCGACCGCGGTGATCGTCTTGCGCAGCGAGTTCACCACGAGGGTGGACAGCGCTTCGCCGTCGACGTCCTCGGCGATGATCAGCAGCGGCTTCTTGGCCTCGACGACCTTCTCGAGCACCGGCAGCAGCTCGGCCAGCGACGAGACCTTCTCGCGGACGAGCAGGATGTAGGCGTCCTCGAGGATCGCCTTCTGCTCCTCCGGGTTGGTCGCGAAGTGCGCCGAGAGGAAGCCCTTGTCGAACTGGACGCCCTCGGTGATCACCAGCTCGGTCGCCAGGGTCGACGACTCCTCGATGGTGATGACGCCGTCTTCGCCGACCTTCTCGACGGCTTCGCCGAGGAGGGCGCCGATGTTGGCGTCGCGCGAGGTCACGGTGCCGACCTGGGCGATGCTCTCGCGGCCCTTGACCGGGGTGGCCTTGCTCTTGAGGACCTCGATGACCTTCGCCGCGGCGGCTTCGATGCCACGGCCGATCGACGTCGGGTTCGCGCCGGCCGCGACGTTGCGCAGGCCGACCTTCACCAGCGACTGCGCGAGCACGGTCGCGGTCGTGGTGCCGTCACCGGCGACGTCGTTGGTCTTGGTGGCGACGCTCTTGGCGAGCTGGGCGCCGAGGTTCTCGAACGGGTCGTCGAGCTCGATCTCCCGGGCGACGGTCACGCCGTCGAGGGTGATGGTCGGGCCGCCGAACTTCTTGTCGAGCACGACGTGACGACCGCGCGGGCCGAGGGTGACCTTGACCGCGTCGGCGAGCTTGTTCACCCCGCGCTCCAGCGCGCGACGAGCGTCCTCGTCGAAACTGATCTGCTTGGGCATAGCGTGTTCCGCTTACCTTTCGTTGAACGCAAGAACGCCCCGCTCCCCGGCGTTGTGCGGGGCCCGGGGCGTCATGCGCTGCGAGCGGACGTCAGTTGATGACGGCCAGCACGTCGCGGGCGGACAGGATGAGGTAGTCCTCACCGTTGTACTTGACCTCGGTGCCGCCGTACTTCGAGTAGATGACGACGTCGCCGACGGAAACGTCGAGCGGGACGCGGTTGCCCTTGTCGTCGATCCGGCCCGGGCCCACGGCCAGAACCTTGCCCTCCTGGGGCTTCTCCTTGGCGGTGTCGGGGATGACGAGGCCGGAAGCGGTCGTCTCCTCGGCCTCGCTCGTCTGGACAACGATCTTGTCCTCGAGCGGCTTGATGTTCACGCTCACCGGGTTGACCTCCACGGTCGTCGAAAGCGTTGGCAGGATGTGGTTACGGCTCTACCACCCCCGCCGTCGCGGGTGCCGGGGCTGTCGGGCCGTGCGATTAGCACTCTAGCCACGGGAGTGCCAGCCGTGCAACCAGGGTCCACCCGAAGGCCGGTGCCGTCATTCTTCGGCAGGTCGGCGGCGGCTCTTACCCCCGGCGTGAGTTTCTGGTTAGGTTCTCACCGTCTGGCACCTGGACCCTGGGGGTTTATGCCCATGTCGTCTCGTTCGCTCTCCAGAACGGCGGCGCTGGCCGCTGCCGTTGCCCTGCTCGGTGGGCTCGCCACCGCGCCCGCCCACGCCGCTACCACCGATCAGCGGCAACGCGACTTCGCTGCCGCGGCCGCCGAGTTCGGGGTTCCGCTCGACGTCCTGCTCGGCGTCTCCTACCTCGAGTCCCGGTGGGACTTCAACGGCGGGACGCCCAGCACGGCCGCCGGGTATGGGCCCATGCACCTCACCGACCTGCGGGAAGCCGGGGTCGCCGGCACTCACCACGACGTCGGCAGCGAAGACCCTCGTGGGGACGATGCGCGGCCCGCGTTGCATCCGCAGGCCGGGCCCGACGTGCCGCCGCAAGGCGGGCTGCAGACCGTCGACGAGGCCGCTCAGCTGCTCAAGACCGATGCGAAGACCCTGCGTACCGACACCACGCAGAATATCCGGGGTGGCGCCGCACTGCTCGCGAAGTACCACCTCGGCCAGACCGGCTGGTACGACGCCGTCGCGCGGTACAGCGGGGCCGACCAGGCCGCTGGGCAGACCTTCGCCGACGAGGTCTTCGCGACCATCAAGAGCGGCGTGAGCCGGACCACCGACGACGGCCAGCTGGTCACCCTCGCCGCCACGCCCGGCGTCACCGTGCCGCAGCACGCCGAGGTGGCGAACCCGGCGAACGTCGAGTGCCCGCGGACCGTCACCTGCGAGTCCGTGCCGGCGCCCTACCAGGAGCTGCCGGGCAACGACTACGGCAACCACGACCTCGCCAACCGGCCGGTGAGCCAGAAGATCGACCACATCGTCATCCACGACACCGAGGGCTACTGGGACAGCGTCCTCAAGCTCGCCCAGGACCCGACGTACGTCAGCTGGAACTACACCGTCCGCTCGGCCGACGGCCTGATCGCGCAGCACGTGCCGACCAAGGACGTCGCCTGGCACGCCGGCAACTGGTACATCAACGCCAAGTCGATCGGCGTCGAGCACGAGGGCTTCGCCGCGAAGGGCACCTGGTACACCGAGGCGATGTACCGCTCGAGCGCGAAGCTCGTCGGTTACCTCGCGCGCAAGTACGGCATCCCGCTCGACCGCGCGCACATCATCGGCCACGACAACGTGCCCGGCACGATCCCCTCGACGATCGCCGGCATGCACTGGGACCCGGGCCCCTTCTGGGACTGGTCGCACTACTTCGACCTGCTGGGCGCGCCGCTCGGCGGGTTCGGGCTGCCCGGCTCGTCGCTGGTCACCATCGACCCGGACTTCGCGAAGAACCAGCCCGCCTTCACCGGCTGCGACTCCGCCGGAACGCCTTGCGCGCCAAGGGGTTCCGAGGCCGTCGTGCTGCACTCGCAGCCTTCCGAGTCCTCGCCGCTGCTGGTCGACGTCGGCCTGCACCCCCAGGGCACACCGTCCACTATGGACGTCGCGGACGTCGGCAGCCGGGCCGCCACCGGGCAGCAGTACGCCGTCGCCGGCACCAGCGGCGACTGGACGGCGATCTGGTTCCTCGGGCAGAAGGGCTGGTTCCACAATCCGCGCAAGGCGAGCGTCGCGAAGCCCGCGATCGGGCTCGTGGTGACGCCGAAGCCCGGCCTGGCCACGATTCCGGTGTACGGCCGCGCCTATCCCGAGCCCGAGGCCTACCCGGCGAACCTCACGCCGCAGGCCATCACGCCGCTGCCGTACACGCTGGCCGCCGGGCAGCGGTACTCGTCGGCCGGGGTGGTCGGGTCGGAGTACTACTCGGCGACGACGTTCGACGTCGCCGACCACGTGGTCGTGAAGGGCAAGCTCAAGTACGTCCAGATCCAGTTCGGGCACCGGATCGCCTTCGTCAAGGCGGACGACGTCCGGTTCCTGCCCGCGTTCTAGCCGGGTCGGCGGAGGTCGCGCTCAAGCGTCGAGCGCGACCTTCGCCCCGGTCGAGGTCTCGGTGTTGCGGCGCGTTTTCGCCCAGCCGTTGCGGCCGCGGATCAGGCGGAACAACGCGCGCCACGACGTCACGTAGAACGTGTAGATGTACGCCGCGTACGCGAAGCCCAGGCCGATGCCGCGCAGGATGTTCCTGCTGCGCAAGCACTTCAGCTGGTAGACCGGGCCCCAGACGAGGAACGGCAGCAGGCCGAACGACCCGTAGATGGCGAAGAGGATCCAGGCACCGCCGGTGAACCACGTCCACATCTGCGCCGGGTCGCCCGCGGTGCTGAAGAGCAGCAGCAGGAACGGGATCGGGTAGAGCAGCGACCCGAGCAGCTGCAGCCACGGCTGGGCGAGGTAGTACATCATCTCCGCCGCGCCGAGCGTGCTGACGTGCGGCGAGTCCCAGATCCGCCGCAGGTACCGCGCGCACTGCATGGTGCCCTGGCCCCAGCGCGTGCGCTGCACCAGGAACCGCCGCAGGCTGTACAGACCCTCCTGCGCGACATGGGAATCCGGCGTGAACCCGGTGCGCCAGCCCTCGGTGAGCAGGTGGACGCCGAGCTCGAAGTCCTCCAGCAGCGAACCGCGCCACGGCTGCTCGTCGGGGCCGGCGATCGAGTCGAGCGCGGTGAGCCGGGTGAACTGGCCGTTGCCGCCCATGGAGATCGTGCCGGTGAACCCGCGTGACGTCTGGATCGCCGCGATCGCCGTCCGGAACTCCAGGTCCTGCAGCTGCGCGAGCTTCAGGCCGAACCAGCGGCCGGCCGGGTTGCGCGTCGGCGGCGGGGTTTCGACGTTGCTCATCCAGACGTCGAGCTGCACCGCGCCGATCCCCGCGTCGCCGAAGAGGTGGCCGGCCGCGCAGACCTCCAGGCAGTTCGGCGCCGGGCGGCCGTCGGCGTCGACCACCACGACCACGACGTCGTCGCGGGGCGCCTCCCGCCCCATCCAGTTGTTCAGGGCCCGGTAGGCCGCGTTGAGCGCGTCACCCTTGCCGGTGCGGGCGTCGGGGCGGACGCGCGGCACGAGGTGCAGGTACGGGTCGTAACCGCCGTGGCGCCGCCACAGCATCCGGACGACGCGGGCGGTGCGGTCCTCCGAGTCGTCGTCGACGACCCAGACGTGCGCGTGCCGGAACGTCGTGCGCAGGTAGCGGATCGTCTCGCCGATGACGGCCTGCTCGTCGCGGCACGGCACGAAGAAGTGCCAGGTGAAGTCGGCCGGGTCGCCGACCGGGCCGGGCTTGCGGCGCAGGTACGGCACCACGATCAGCACGACGTAGACCAGGAACGCGACGCTCATGGTCAGCGCGAACGCCTGGGTGATCGCCAGGAGGACCTTGACGCTCATGCGACGGCCTTCGGCTTGCGCGTCGCGAGCCAGACGAACAGCACGAGCGAGACGGCGCCGCCGAACACGCTCACCATCGAGCCGAGCAGGGTGTGGCCCCAGTAGTAACCCTCGTCCGGGCCGAGCCAGTGGACCAGCCCGACGATCGTGAGAATGCGCAGCTGGTTCACCAGCACGACGACGACCGCGGAAATACCGAGGGAAAAGAAGAGCCGTTTCGCATTGGCGGGACGGAAGTAGAGCATCGCCATCGTGACAACGAGCAGTGGCAGCAAAAGGAACGCCGACGAACATTCCGGGGTCATTCTCAACCCGAACGGAGTAGCGCCACTCAACCCAAAGTAAACGGACTCCCGATCGGGTGCCACATAAACACCCGATGTAGTGATGACATTGAGGATCGCACCCGCGAGCCGCACTTCCAGTTCGCGGTAGAACCGCTCGGTCAGCACCACCACGGCTCCCGCGGCCGCCAGCGCACCCAGCGCCACGACCAGCGGAAACTTCGTCATCCCTGCGTTCGGAGCGCTCGCTACGGCCACGACTTTCCTCTCGGAGACGATTTCTCGTTCAAGCTGCGGACCCCGGGCGAGCGTAAGTCACGACCACCCCGCGGTTCCACTCGGAGGTGGGGTTTAGGCGGCCATTCGGCAGTTCCGGCAGCGAACTTGCTAGGCCGTCCGGGTGATGCCGAATTCGACCTGGGGGAATGTCCCGTAGTACTACCCGATCCGGTGATTCGCCAAATTTTGTGTGCTATTCGCGGCGGTCTTGGCGATAGTCGATTCGCGTGCCGAATCGAGGCAAGCCGGATGCATCCGCGCCCGCAGTCACGTGAACCCCAACCCCCGAGAAACTCAGCGAATTCGGAGGATCAGTTGATGAAGAGCTCCCTCGTGCGACGCGGCGGACTGCTCGCCGCGGTCGTGGCGAGCGTCGTGCTCGCCGGTGCGGCCCCCGCTTCGGCGGCCCCCGGCGACGGTTCGGCGTACGGCGTCAAGGTGAACGTGACGCTGCTCGGCCAGCCCGCCGTGAACGTGGGCCCGCTCGCGGCCGCGAACACCGCCGGCCCGACCACGAGCACCGTGGCCAGCGCGAACGCGTCCGGGATCCTGACCGCCGGCGTGATCACCGCCGAGGCCAAGCGCGACGACGACTCCGGCGCGGTCACGGCGAAGGCGACCACCGCCGACGTCGGCCTGCCGCTGCTCAAGGCCGCGCTCGGCACCGTCGGCGTCAAGACCGTCGAAGCCGTGTGCACCGCCACCCAGGAGGGCGTCAAGGGCAGCAGCACGCTGGCCGACGCGAAGTTCGGCAGCATCGGCGCGGTCGACGCCAACCCGGCGCCGAACACCCAGATCAAGGTGGCCATCGGCCTGGTCAACGTGGCGACGGTCGTCCTCAACGAGCAGATCCAGAACAAGGACGGCAGCCTCACGGTCAACGCCCTCCACGTGAAGCTGCTCGGCGGGGTCGTCGGCGCGATCGGCTCCGGCGACGTCGTCGTGTCGTCGGCGACCTGCGGCCCGGCCGCGCCGCCGATGCCGCTGGCGTCCGGTGCCGGCCTGTGGGTCGGGCTCGGCCTGCTCGGCGCGATCGCGCTGCCGGTCGGGACGCGCATCCTCCGCAACCGCCGCACGGCCTGAGTGAGGCCCGGATGTACAAGATGCCGGGCGCGGGCGTCGGCGTGGCCGGTGGCGGGGTGGGCACCCTCGCCGCCACCGGTGCCGACATCGGGTGGTGGCTGGCCGTCGGCGTGCTGCTGGTCCTGCTCGGGACCGTCGCGCTGATCGCCGTCCACCGCCGCAACCGCCGTCTCTCCCAGGCGCGGGAGCACTGAGGCCGGGGCCGTCGGCGTGCGCCCCTCGCACGCCGGCGGCCCTTGCCGGAGATATGCACAGTATGGAGACTGGACGATGCCGCGGCGTCGGTCCGGAATTTTCATGGAGACTGGACGATGTGGAAAAGGGGCACCGCGGGGTGGATGTGATGTTGCTGGCCGGGACCCGCCCGGAAGCGCTCAAGCTCGCGCCGCTGGCACTGGCCATGGACGCCCACCCGGCGCTCCGGCCGATCCTGGTGCACAGCGGCCAGCACGCGGGCATGGTCGAGCAGGCGCTGCTGCCGTTCGGCCTGGTCGTCGACGAGTGGCTGGACGTCCCGCCGCGCGTCACCGGCGGCCAGGCGGAGCTCGTGGCCGGCCTGCTGCCCGCTCTGGACGAAGCGCTCCGCCGGTACGCGCCGGCCGCGCTGGTCGTCCAGGGCGACACGACGACGACGCTGGCGGGCGCGCTCGCCGCGTTCTGGCTGGGCATCCCGGTGGTGCACCTGGAGGCCGGGCTGCGCACGCACGACCTCACCGCGCCGTTCCCCGAGGAGGGCGCGCGGCAGATGGTGTCCCGGCTGGCCGCGCTGCACCTGGCCCCGACCCTCGGCGCGGCCGCGGAGCTGCGCGCGGAAGGCGTTGCGCGGCAACGCATCGCGGTCACGGGCAACACGGTCGTCGACGCGGTGCTGGAGATCGCGGCCCGCGACCTCCCGGCGCGCGACACGGCACTGGCGTTGCTGGAGATGGGGCTCGCCGAGGCGGGCGAGCGGCTGGTGCTGGTGACGTCGCACCGCCGCGAGTCCTGGGGTGAGCCGCTCGAACGGACGCTGGCCGCGGTGCAGCTGATCGTCGCCGAGCACCCGGACGTCCAGGTGCTGTTCCCGGCGCACCCGAACCCGCAGGTCAGGGACCAGGTGGAGGCCGCGCTGGGCGGCCTGCCGCGGGTGACGGTGACGGACCCGCTGGAGTACCCGGACCTGGTCCGCGCGCTGCGGCTGGCGTCCCTGGTGCTGACGGACTCGGGTGGCATCCAGGAGGAGGCGCCGACGTTCGGCACCCCGGTGCTGGTCCTGCGCGACGTCACCGAGCGCGCCGAGGTCGTCGAGGCCGGCTGCGCCTGGCTGGTCGGCACGGACACGGCCCGCATCGCCGACACGGCGGCCCGGCTGCTGAGCGGTGAGCTGCGCACGGCGCAGGTGGGAAACCCTTACGGCGAAGGCAATGCGGCCGTCCTGGCCGTCGCGGCGATCGAGGAGCTGCTGGGCGTCGGGACCCCGGCGCACCGGCACGCCGCGGCCTCGTAGGCCCGGACTTGTCGTGAGTGTTTAGGGCGGTTAGAACCGCCCTAAACACTCACGAGCGGCACTAGAGCGAGATGACGTTGACCGGGAGGGCCGGGTTCGCGCTGAAGTCCAGGGGCGCTGTCGGGCGCTTGGCCGCGACCACGTGGGCGCCCAGTGCCGCGATCATCGCGCCGTTGTCCGTGCACAGCCGCGGCCGCGGGACGCGCAGCTCGATGCCCGCCGCCGCGCAGCGTTCTGCCGCCAGGGACGACAAGCGCGAGTTCGCCGCCACGCCGCCGGAGATGACGATCGTGCCGATCCCCTGCTCCTTCGCCGCGCGGATCGCCTTCGCCGTCAGCACGTCCGCGACGGCCTCCTGGAACGACGCCGCGACGTCGTCCACCGGGATCTCCTCGCCACGCCGCTGAGCGCCTTCGACCCACCGCGCGACCGACGTCTTCAGGCCGGAGAAGGAGAAGTCGAACTTCGCGTCACGCGGGCCCGTCATACCGCGAGGGAATCCGATCGCCGACGGGTTGCCGTTCTTCGCGGCCTTGTCGATCGGCGGGCCACCCGGGTACGGCAGGCCGAGCACGCGCGCGACCTTGTCGTACGCCTCGCCCGCCGCGTCGTCCACAGTGGACCCCAGCTCGGTGATCGACGACGCGATGTCGTCGACCCGCAGCAGCTGCGTGTGACCGCCGGAGACCAGCAGCGCCAGGCACGGCGCCGGCAACGGGCCGTGCTGCAGCGTGTCCACCGCGATGTGCCCGGCCAGGTGGTTGACGCCGTAGAGCGGCACGTCCAGCGCCGTCGCGTACGCCTTCGCCGCGGAGACGCCGACCAGCAGCGCGCCCGCGAGGCCCGGCCCCGCCGTCACCGCGATGGCGTCCACATCGGACAGTTTCAGGCCTGCCGTGGCGAAGGCCCGCTCGGTCGTCGGGACCATCGCCTCGAGGTGCGCGCGGCTGGCGACCTCGGGCACGACACCGCCGAAGCGTGCGTGCTGCTCGACGCTCGAAGCGACCTCGTCGGCCAGCAGCTCGACCGCGCCGTCGTCGTGCAGGCGGACCAGGCCGACGCCGGTCTCGTCGCACGAGCTCTCGATGCCCATGATGATGCGCGACATCAGCCCGCCACCTCGTCTCGCGTCCGCGCCGGGCGGACCATCGTGTACGCGTCGGCGCCGGAAGGCTGGTAGTAGCGCTTCCGGATGCCGAGCCGTTCGAAGCCGTGCGTCTCGTACAAGCCGAGCGCGGTCGTGTTGTCCGTGCGGACCTCGAGGAACACCGGCGCCTCGAACTCGTCGGCGCGGTTCAGCAGGGCCCGCAGCAGCGCCTTGCCGATCCCCTGGCCCTGGTACTCGGGCGCGACGCCGATGGTGTGCACGGTCGCCTCGTACTCGCCGCGGCGCCGCCCGACGACGGCCAGCCCGCCGTACCCGAGCACCTCGTCGCCGTCGTCCGGCCGGGCGGCCAGGTAGAAGTGGCCGATGTCCAGCTCGGAGTGGAACGCGCGGGCGCTCCACGGGTCGTCACCGGGGAAGAGGATCTTCTCGATCTCGACGCAGCGGGTGATGTCCTTGCGGCGCAGGGGATCGAGTCTCACGGCGTGGTCACCCGTTTCGGCGCCGCGGGCTCCACGGCGTCGGGGCGCCGCAGGTACAACGGCGTCAGCGGCGCGGGCGCTTCCTTCGCGAGCAGCGCGGCCTTTGCCGCCTTGACCAGCCCGGCGGGCGACGGGAACCGCGGCTCGATCGGCTGGACGTCGAGCACCTCGCCGTACAGGATCGCGCCGTCGCCGGCCGCGACCTTGACGCCGGTCTCGAGGTCGGCCGGGCGCTGGACGGCCGGGCCGTCCGTGCGCGCGCCGGAAGCGTCGTAGGCCGCCCAGTAGACCTCGCGGCGGCGGGCGTCGGTGAGCACGAGGAACGGCTGCCCGCCCGGGACGACGTCGGCGGCGATCGCGTCGAGGCTGCCGACCGGGTACACCGGGATGCCGAGCGCGTGGCCGAAGGCGGCCGCGGTGGCCATGCCGGCGCGCAGGCCGGTGAACGGCCCGGGGCCGACACCGACGACGATCGCGTCGAGATCCTTGAGGGTGACTCCGGCGGCTTCGGCCGAGGCCAGGGCGTGCGGCGTGATCAGCTCGCCGTGGGCACGCGGGTCCACGGTGACGCGGTCGCCGCGCGTCTCGACCCGGTCGCCGTCCAGCGCGACGACGCCCGCGGTGACCGCCGGGGTCGAGGTATCGATCGCCAGTACCAACACGGTGAACCAGCCTACGACCAGGCCCGGACGTCGCCTTCGCGGGCCCGGGCGCTCCTGTGAAACCGGTCGCTGCGAGAGGTAGATCCGCACGGTAGCGTGCGAATCGGGGTTCGCAGGAGCGAGTCCCCCGAGCTGGAGGTCCCCGCGGTGCCCGACCCGTTGTTCCCCGCCCTCACGTCAGCCTCGGGCAAAGAAGCCCTCCGCTTCGGCGAACAAGCCCTCACCTACACCGAGCTCGCCGCCGTCGCCGGCAGCCTCGCCGCCGAGCTCCCCCGCGACCGCGTCGCCGTCTGGGCGACCCCCACCCTGCACACCAGCGTCGCCGTCGTCGCCGCGCTGCTGGCCGGGGTCCCGGCGGTGCCGGTCAACCCGAAGATCGGCGAGCGCGAACTCGCGCACATCGTCGCGGACAGCGAGCCGCAGCTGGTGCTGGCCGAACCGGGCGTCGAGCTGCCCGCCGGGCTCGCCGACCTGCCGCGGCGCGACATCCCGCTGACCGGCCCGGACACGCCGTTGACGGAAGAGCCGGACGCCGAGGCGCCTGCACTGATCGTCTACACGTCGGGGACCACCGGGCCGCCGAAGGGCGTCGTCCTCCCCCGGCGCTCGATCGCGACCACGCTGGACGCCCTCGAGGACGCCTGGGCGTGGACCGCCGACGACGTCCTGGTGCACGCCCTGCCGCTGTTCCACGTGCACGGCCTGATCCTCGGCATCCTCGGCCCGCTGCGCCGCGGCGGCTCGGTCCGCCACCTCGGCCGGTTCTCGACGGACGGCGTCGCGCGTGAGCTGAAGGCCGGCGCGACCATGGTGTTCGGCGTCCCGACGATGTACCACCGCATCGCCGGCGAGGTCGGCGGCGACAACGCGCTGGCCGACGCCTTGCGCGGCGCACGGCTGCTCGTCTCCGGGTCGGCGGCGCTGCCGGTGCACGACCACCAGCGGATCACCGAGGCGACCGGCCAGCAGGTCGTCGAGCGCTACGGCATGACCGAGACGCTGATGAACACGAGCGTCCGCGCGGACGGCGAACGCAAGCCGGGCACCGTCGGCGTCCCGCTCGGCGGGGTCGACCTCCGGCTGATCGGCGACGCCGGCGAGGTGATCGACGACGTCGAGACCGTCGGCGAGATCCAGGTGCGCGGGCCGAACCTGTTCACCGAGTACCTCAACCGCCCGGACGCCACCGCGGCCGCGCTGGACGGCGGCTGGTTCCGCACCGGCGACATGGCCACGCGCGACAGCGACGGGTACGTCAAGATCGTCGGGCGCAAGGCGACTGACCTGATCAAGAGCGGCGGCTACAAGATCGGCGCGGGCGAGATCGAGAACGCGCTGCTGGAGCACCCGGGCGTCGCCGAGGCGGCCGTCACCGGCGAACCGGACGACGACCTCGGCGAGCGGATCGTCGCCTGGATCGTCCCGGAGGGCGCGCGGCCGTCGGCCGAGGAGCTGGCCGACCACGTCGCCCGGCTGCTCGCGCCGCACAAGCGCCCGCGGGTCGTCCGGTACCTGGATGCGTTGCCGCGCAACGACATGGGCAAGGTCCTGAAGCGGGCGCTCGGTGAGTAGGCGGCCGGCACGCGAGGTCGTCGACGCGATTTCGACCGGCTTCGAGGAGTTCACGACGCCGCTGCGCGAGGAGCCCGCCGACGGGCCGATCGACTGGCCGGGTTACCGCGAAGCACGCTCCGCCGCCGAAGAGCGCACCGGTGAGAAGGAGTCGGTCGTCTGCGGGACGGCGAAGATCGGCGAGGCCGAAGCCGTCGTCATCGCGTTCGAGTTCGGCTTCCTCGGCGGCTCGCTCGGCCAGCGCACCGGCGACCGGATCGAGGCGGCGTTCGCGCACGCCCGCGACGCGCGGCTGCCCGTGGTGTCGCTGGTCGCGACCGGCGGAAGCCGCATGCAGCAGGGGATGCGCGCGCTCATGCAGCTGCAGCGGGTGGCCCGGGCGGCGGCCCGGACGCGCGCGGCGGGCGTCCCGCAGATCGCGGTGCTGCGCGACCCGACGACCGGTGGCGGCTGGGCCACGCTCGGCGCGGGCGCCGACGTCATCCTCGCCCTGCCCGAGGCCCAGGTCGGGTTCGCGGGCTCGCGGGTGCGTCCGTCCGGCTCGCCCGAGGCGTACACGGCGGAAGCGAAGCTCGAGTGGGGCCAGGTCGACGCCATCGTCGCGGCCGACGACCTCGGGACGGCGCTGGAACGCTGGCTGCGGCTGCTGACGTCCCCGTCGAACGCCGCGGCGCCGCCACCCGGTGCGTTGCGCGAGGCCGCGTTGCCGGACACGGGCTGGGAAGCGGTCCAGGCCGCGCGCTCCCCGCGCCGGGCCCGCGCCGACGAGTACCTCGACGCGTACTTCGACTGGCGCGAGGACATCAGCGGCGACCGCTGCGGCGGCGTCGACCCCGGCGTCCGCTGCGGCTTCGGCTGGCGCAACGGCCGCACGATCGCGTACGCGGCCCAGTGCGGCACCCCGACCCTGCCGGCGGGCTTCCGCACGTCGGCCCGCCTGGTCCGGCTCGCGTCCCGGCTGGCCATCCCGGTGCTGACCCTGGTCGACACCCCGGGCGCGGCCAACGACGCGGCGGCCGAGCAGGCGGGCGCGGGCGGGGCGATCGCGGACCTGTTCGAGGCGGTCGCGACGGCGGTCGCCCCGGTGACGACGCTGGTGATCGGCGAAGGCGGCTCGGGCGGTGCGCTGGCGTTCGCGGCCCCGGGCTCGACGTGGGTGACCCCGGACGCGTACTTCTCGGTGACGTCCCCGGAGGCCGCGGCGGCGATCCTGAAGCGTCCGGCGTCGGAGGTCCCGGCGCTGGCCAACCAGCTGCGGCTGCGGCCGCAGGACCTGGTGCAGCTGGGCGTGGCGCGCGCGGTGGTCAGCCCGGCCGAGTAAGCCCGGCGCCTAGGCGAAGGCCTGTTCGGCGAAGCTGATCCCGCCGCGTTGCGCCGCGGTGAGGGTCTGTTGCGCGACGTGCTGCGGCGGCCGGCGCAGGTACTGCCGGAAGCCGCGCGCCCGCAGCCGGAGGTCGAAGTTCTGGCCTTCGATGTGCCACGCCGGTTCCGGGCCGCGGCCCGGTGGGGCGAGGCGGTGCAGGTCCTCGATCTCCAGCGTCTCGTGGATCGGGCCGAGCTCGCCGGTGATGTTCCACGCCTGTTCGAACACGAGCGTCGCCGGCGCGATCCAGAACGTGAAGTGCTTTTCCGGCGGCTCAGGATCCACCCAGCGGACGACGTAGTCCAGGTCCAGCAGGAGCCGGGCCGGGGGCATGGTGTCGTCCTCGTACTCGCCGACGCTGAACGCGTGGATCCGGCAGTCGTGCCAGCCCATGGCCGGGAAGTCCGCGTCGGTCCAGGTCGCCTTCGACAGGCCGGACGGCGCGTGCGTCACGAGCGGGCCAGCTCCGGGACCCGGTCGGCCCAAGTGCCGTGCGGCTCCAGGGCCACCTCGCGGACGTCGTCCTCGCGGCGGTCCAGCCGCACCACCAGGTAGTCCGACGACAGGCGCTCCGCCGAGCCCTCACCCCACTCGACGACGATCGCCGAGCGCTCCAGGTCCGTGTCCAGGTCCAGGTCGTCCAGCTGGGACAGGTCGCCGCCGAGGCGGTACGCGTCCACGTGGACCAGGGGCACGCCCGCCGCGCCCGCCGGGTGGACGCGGGCCAGGACGAACGTCGGGCTGCTCACGCGGCCGCCGACGCCGAGGCCGTCCGCGATGCCGCGGGTCAGCGTCGTCTTGCCCGCGCCGAGGGGGCCGGCGAGCAGGACCAGGTCACCCGCACGCAGGGAACGGCCCAGTGACCGCCCGAACTCCATCGTGTCTTCGGGCTTCGGGAACACGAACGTCAACGCTGCCACCACCAGTTCCGCCGGGACGAGTCTTCGCCGTCCACACCGGAACAGCGTTGCAGTAAGTCGATCAGATGGCTGTTCACCAGCTCGGGCTGCTCCAGCAGCACCATGTGCCCGGCGCCGCGCACGCGCACCAGCTCCGCGTCGGGCAGCTCGGACGCGATCCGCTCGGCGTGCGCGAACGGCGTGAAGCGGTCCGAATCACCGCCGATGACCAGCACTTCCGCGTGCTTCAGCCCGGCCAGCGCCGCGTAGCGGTTGTGGCTGCCGAGCGTGTCGACGAAGTTCACCAGGCCACGCACCGGCGTCACTTCCAGCATCTCGAGCATGAAGTCGACGAGCCGGGGCGCGACGTCGCGGCTGCCGAACGCCAGCCGCCGCACGGCCTGCCGCGTCAGCTGGCCGCCCGCCGCGCGGACGAACTCCACCAGCCCCGGCTGCCACCCGGCGAGCCCGCCGGCGGCGCGCGTGAGCGGGTTGTACTTCGAGAGCAGCGAACGCGGCAGCCCGCGGGCGCCGACCTCACCGGCCGCCGTCGCGATGAAGGCGACCCCTTCGACGCGCTCCTCGAACAGCTCGGGGAACTCCGCGGCCAGCTCCATGATCACCATGCCGCCCATCGAGTGCCCCATCAGCACGATGGGCCCCTCGGGCACCACGGACCGCAGCACGACGTCGAGGTCGCGGGCCAGCTGCTCGATCGTCGAGTTCTCCGACGACGCCGCGCCGGACAGGCCGTGGCCGCGGTGGTCGTAGTAGACCTGGCGCACGCGCGGCAGCCGGAGCGTCGCGAGGTCGCGTCGCTGGAAGTGGAAGCAGCGCCGCGAAAGCGCGAAGCCGTGCACGCCCACGACGGTCAGGTCCGGTTTTCCGCCGTCCTCCGGGTCGATCTCCTCGACCGAGAGCGGCGTGCCGTCATCGGCCGCGACCGTGGACGCGCGGTCGGGCTTCAGCTCCCCCAGCGGCTCGTCCACGTACGGATCCTCACTGTGCCGCCGCTGCTGCGCGGCGACGATAGCGGCGGCGGCGGTCCCGGTGGCGATGGCCCCGACCCCGCCGGCGATGGCCAGCAGTCGACGTGAAGGTGTCACGAGCCCGCTCCCAGATACCGGCGCCGCACCCGCGGGCGGTACATCGACGTCACGATCTCGTAGTCGATCGTGCCCAGCTTGTCGGCCCATTCCCGCGCGGTCGGCTCGCCCTTCGTCCCCGGCCCGAACAGGACGACCTCGTCGCCGACGCCCGGCTCGAAGTCACCGCAGTCCACGATCAGCTGGTCCATGCAGACGCGCCCGACGACCGGACGCCGTTGCCCGCCCAGCCAGACGTCCATCCGGCCGGACAGCGACCGCGGCACGCCGTCGGCGTACCCCGCGGGCACCAGGGCCAGGTTCGTGTCGTGCGACGCCGTCCAGGTGTGCCCGTAGGACACCGATTCCCCGGCTTCGATCCGCTTGACGAGCGCGACGGCGGACCGGAACGTCATGGCCGGGCGCAGGTCCTCGGCCTGCGGCACCGGATTGAGCCCGTACATCGCGATCCCGGGCCGGACGACGTCGAAGTGCAGGTCCGGCCGGGTCAGCACGGCCGCGGAGTTCGCCAGGTGCCGCTTCGGGTCGAGCCCGGCGGCGCGGGCGACGTCGTAGGCCTCGGCGAAGCGCTTCGCCTGGGCGTCGATCGACGGGTGGCCCGGCTCGTCGGCGCAGGCGAGGTGCGACCAGATCGCGACGACGTCCACGCGCGGTTCGGCGGCAGCCGCGGAAACCAGCTCGGCCCAGCCCGCCGGCGGGCAGCCGTTGCGCGAAAGGCCGGTGTCGATTTTGAGGTGCACACGGGCTTGAGTACCCGCCGGGACCGCGGCGGCGATGCGACGTAGCTCACCGACCGAGCTGGCGGCCAGGTCGACGCCGGCCTCGATTCCCGCGGCGAAGTCGACCTCCGGGACGTCCAGCCAGCTGAACAGCCGGGTCGTGATCCCGGCGCGGCGCAGGTCGAGAGCCTCGCCGAGGGAGCAGGTGCCGAGCCAGCTCGCACCGGCCTCGACCGCGGCGCGCGCCACCGGCAGCGCGCCGTGGCCGTAGGCGTCGGCCTTCACCACGGCCATCACCTCGGCGCCGGGCGTGCGGGCGCCCAGCAGCGCGAGGTTGTGGCGGATGGCGTCGAGGTCGATGTCGACCTGGGCGCGGGGAGAACTGGAGGGCGTCATGACGCCCTCCAGTTTCCCATGACCCGAGGTCAGGACAGGCGCGCCCCGGACTTGGCGGAGAACACGTGCAGCTCGTCGGGCCGAATGCGCAGGTGCAGGGTGTCGCCCATGGCGGGCGGCGTGCGCGGGTCGACGCGGGCGACGATGTTGGACTTGGTGCCCTCGGCGTCGGTCTCGGCGAGCTTGCCGTAGACGTAGGCGTCCGAGCCCAGCTCCTCGACCAGTTCCACCTTGATCGGCACCGAGCCCTCTTCGGTGGCCGACACCTCCAGCGACTCCGGCCGGAAGCCCACCGTCACGGTGTCACCCTCGGCGGCGGCGATGATCTCGCGGGTCAGCGGCAGGCGCGCGCCACCCAGCTCGGCGCCGTCGGCGGTGAGCTTGGCCGTGACGAGGTTCATGGCGGGCGAGCCGATGAACCCGGCGACGAAGGCGTTCGCGGGCCGGTCGTAGAGGGCGCGCGGGGTGTCGCACTGCTGCAGCAGGCCGTCCGACAGCACGGCGACGCGGTCACCCATCGTCATGGCCTCGACCTGGTCGTGCGTGACGTAGACGGTCGTGACGCCGAGGCGGCGCTGGAGCGCGGCGATCTGCGTACGGGTCGACACACGCAGCTTCGCGTCGAGGTTCGACAGCGGCTCGTCCATCAGGAAGACCTGCGGCTCGCGCACGATCGCGCGGCCCATGGCGACGCGCTGGCGCTGACCACCGGAGAGCGCCTTCGGCTTGCGGTCGAGGTAGTCCTCGATGTCGAGCAGCTTGGCCGCGTCGAGCACCTTCTGCTTGATCTCGGACGCGGGGCGCCCGGCGATCTTCAGCGCGAAGCCCATGTTCTGCCCGACCGTCATGTGCGGGTAGAGCGCGTAGTTCTGGAACACCATCGCGATGTCGCGCGAGCGCGGCGGCAGCTGCGTGACGTCGCGGTCGCCGATCCAGACGGCGCCGTCGTCGATGTCCTCGAGCCCGGCGAGCATCCGCAGGCTGGTCGACTTGCCGCAGCCCGACGGGCCGACCAGCACCAAGAACTCGCCGTCGGAGATCTCCAGGTCCAGCGCGTCGACCGCGGGGCGCTCGCTGCCGGCGTAACGCCGGGTCGCCTTGTCGTAGGTGATGGAAGCCATCGGTCAGTCCTCTCCGAAAGTGCGCCGGACCCCGTACGCGGCTTCGCGCGCTTCGAGGTGGCGTTGCTGGATCCGGTGGCCCTCGGCGCGCTGCGCCTCGGTCGGCTCGTCCAGCTCGAGCCGCGTCTTGGTGTTTCCTTGCCAGGACGGGGGTTCCGCGCTGGAAGTCAGGGCCCAGGCCGCCTGCCGCGCCGCGCCGATGGCGACGTACTCGGCGACCTCGGGCAGCTGCACGGGCACGCCGAACACGAGCGGCGCGACCGCGCGGACGGCGGCCGACTGCGCGCCACCGCCGATCAGCAGCACGCGGTGGACGTCGAGACCGTGCGCGCGGACGGCGTCGAGGCCGGCCGCCAGGCCGCACAGCATGCCCTCGACGGCGCTGCGCGCGAGGTTTTCGGGTGTCATGTTCGCCCGGGTCAGGCCGGTCAGCGAGCCGGTGGCGCCGGGCAGGTTCGGGGTGCGCTCGCCGTCCAGGTAGGGCAGGAAGGTGAGGCCGCCGGCGCCGGGCTCGGCCCGCAGGGCGAGCCGGTCGAACTCGCTCAGCGTCGCGCCGAGCATCGCGGCGGTCGAGGTGAGCACGCGGGCCGCGTTGAGCGTGCAGGCCAGCGGGAGGAAGCGGCCAGTGGCGTCGGCGAACCCGGCGACCTCGCCGCTGGCGTCGGCCGCGCCGGTCTCGGCGACGCCGAACACGGTGCCGCTGGTGCCGAGCGACACGACGACGTCACCGGGCTGCAGTTCGAGGGCGAGCGCGGCGGCCATGTTGTCGCCGGTGCCGGCCGAGACGAGCACACCGCCGCCGGTGTGACCGGCGGTGTCGGCCGGGCCGAGCACGGTCGGCAGCTCGGGGGTGCGGCCGCCGAAGGCGTGCGCGAGGACGTCGAGGCGGTAGGCGTTGTCGGACGGCGAGAAGTAGCCGGTGCCGGAGGCGTCGCCGCGGTCGGTGACCGGGTCGCCGCCGGTGAGCTTCCAGGTCAGCCAGTCGTGCGGCAGCATCACGCGGGCGACGCGGTCGGCCAGCTCCGGCTCGTGGTCGGCCAGCCAGCGCAGCTTCGTGACGGTGAAGCTGGCGACCGGCACCGAGCCGACGGACTTCGCCCAGACGGACGGCCCGCCGAGCTCGTCGATCAGGTCGAGCGCGGCCTGCGCCGAGCGGTTGTCGTTCCAGAGCAGCGCGGGCCGGACGACGTCGTCGTTTTCGTCGAGGGTCACCATGCCGTGCTGCTGGCCGCCGATGCCGATGGCCTTGACGTCGTCGAGCAGGCCCTTGGTGGCGGTGTTGAACGCCTCCCACCAGGCCGCGGGGTCGACCTCGGTGCCGTCCGGGTGCGGCGCACGGCCGGTGCGGACGATCTCGCCCGTCCCGGCGTCGCACACGACGACCTTGGTCGACTGCGTGGACGAATCGATGCCGGCCACCAGCTCAGCTGTCATACGGCTGCCCCTCCTCGACGTGTTCGACCATCTCGATCGCGGTACCGGCGTTCAGCGCGGCCTCGATCTCCTCGGTCGGGGTGGTCTCCCCGGTGATGAGCAGGTCGTAGTCCCCGACGTCGCCGTGCGCGTAGGTCGCGGTCCGGCCGAACTTCGAGTGGTCGACGACGAGGACGGTGTGGTTCGCGACCTTCAGCGCGGCCTTCTTCAGCTCCGCGTAGTCGCGATCGGGGTGGTAGAGCCGCCCGACGGCGACGGCCGTGACGGAGACGAACGAGACGTCTGCGCGGATGCTGTCGAGCAGGTTGAGCACCTCGGGCCCGGCGCAGGAGTCGTACTCCTGGCTGTACCGGCCGCCGGCGAGCACGACGTCGACCTTCGGCCCGAGCAGCCGAGCGGCGTGCAGCGAGTTGGTGACGACGGTGAGCGCGTCGATCTCGGCGAGCCGCTTGACCAGCGGAAGCAGCGTGGTGGAGTCGTCGACGAAGACGGTCTGACCCGGCTGGACGTGCTTCGCGGCGGCTTCGCCGAGGGCTTCTTTTTCGCCGTGGTGCAGGGTGTCGCGGAAGCGAGCGGCGGTCTCGATGGTGAGCGCCGGGTAGGCCTCGACCTTGCCGCGAAGCTTGCGCAGAAGCCGGCGTTCGGCCAGGTCGTCGAGGTCGCGGTGCATGGTCATCAGGCTGACCTTGAAGCGGGTGGTGAGGTCGTCGATCCGGACTTCACCCTGCTCGATGACGTGATCGAGAATGTCCTGCCGCCGCTGCTCGACGGCAGCATCGGACGGCCGGGTCTTCCGGTCTCCAGACGCTGTGCCGCCGCTCACACGGCCTTCTTACCAGATTTATCGCCGGGAGTTAACAGAGAACTCGATAACTCTTCGCTCGGTGGTGGGTTGGGGGCTTGGTTCACGGCTTCTTGGCGGCAGGGACGGGCGGTTCGCGAGGCTTGCGGGGGCGCGAACGGGCCACTCGCGACGCCCGCCGGGCACCAACGGGCCACTCGCGACACCCGCCGACGCGCGAAAGGGCCACTCGCGACGCCCGCCGAGCATCAGCGGGCCCCTTCCGACACCCGCCGCGCCACCAACGGGCCGCTCGCGGCATCCGCCGCCGCACGAGCGGGCCATTCGCAACGATCGCCGGGCACCAACGGACCACCCGCAACACCCGCCGCACCACTCGCGACACCCGCCGCAGCACGAGTTAGCCACTCGCAACGGTCGCCGGGCACCAACGGGCCACTCGCAACATCCGCCGCACACGAAAGGGCCACTCGCGACAGCCCGCCGGGCACCAACGGGTCACCCGCAACACCCGCTGCACACGAAAGGGCCACCCGCGACAGCCCGCCGGGCACCAACGGGCCACTTCCGACGCCCGCCGGGCATCAACGGGCCACCCGCGACGGCCCGCCACGGCATGGACCGACCGTTTGCGGTGATCGCTGGGCGCGAAAGGGCCACTCGCGCCCCTCCTCGGGGTGCGAAAGGACCGTTCGCGACCACCGAGGCAGCGCGCCAACGGGCCACTCGCGACCGAGGGACAAGCACCAACGGGCCACTCGCGACCCCCACCCGCCCGACCCCGCTCAGGACAGCAGCGAGCGGATCGAACGGATCGCCTCCGGGATCGCGTGGACCAGCGCCGACGACGACGTCGGCGCGTTCTGGGCCGCGATCGCGCCCGCCAGGGAGTGCACGTGGGCGGCCATCGCCGCCGCCAGCCAAGGGTCCAGGCCTGCCGCCAGCAGGGAGCCGAGCAGGCCCGAGAGCACGTCGCCCGAGCCCGGTGTCGCGAGCCACGCGCCGCGTGGGGTGTTAACCGCGGCGCGGCCGTCCGGGGCCGCCACCACCGTCACGTGCCCCTTCAGCAGCACCACCGCGTTGTACTTCTTCGCCGCTTCGCGCGCGGCCGTCACGCGGTCCGGGCCCGGTTTGCGGCCCATCAGGCGTTCGTACTCGCCGGCGTGCGGAGTCAGGACCAGCGGGGTGTCCGGGTCGCGGGCGTCCAGGACCTCCGGGGACTTCGCGATGATCGTCGTCGCGTCGGCGTCCGCGCAGACCGGGAGACCCTGGCCGAGGACGTACCGGACGACGTCGCGGCCCTCCGAGCCGATGCCGATGCCCGGACCGACCGCCCAGGCCTGCACGCGGCCGGCGTCGGCGACCGTGCCCGTCGCGATGACCTCCGGCCACTGCGCCCGGACGACGTCCGCCGCGTGGCCCGCGTAGCGGACCATCCCGGCCGTCGCGCGCACCGCCGCGCCCGCGGTCAGCACCGCGGCGCCCGGATAGGTCGCCGAGCCCGCCGCGACACCGACCACACCCTGGCTGTACTTGTCGTCCTCCGGCCCCGGCACCGGCCAGGCCGCGGCGACGTCGGCGACGTCGAGCCGCTGCAGGTCGGGGTCCGTCAGCTCGAGGCCGATGTCGACGAGCACGACCTCGCCGCACCACGACGGCGCGAGCGCGTGCACCGGCTTGAGCGCGCCGAAGGTGACCGTCCGGGTCGCGCGCACCGCCGGGCCGTCGACCGCGCCGGTGTCCGGGTCGACGCCGCTGGGCAGGTCGACCGCCACGATCGGCGCTTCGACCAGCGAAACCAGCCGCGCCGCCTCCGGCCGCAGCGATCCCGACGCCGAGATGCCGACGATCCCGTCGACCACGACGTCCGCCCGCGCGATCCACTGTGGACCGTCCTCGGCGGACACGACCCGGCCGCCGGCGCGTTTCAAGGCCGCGAGTCCGGCTTCGTGAGCGCGCGACCCCAGCAAAACGGCCGTCACGGCGACCCCGCGGCGGCGCAGGAAAGCCCCGGCCCACAAGGCGTCGCCGCCGTTGTCACCCGAGCCGGCCAGCAGCACCACCCGGCGTCCGGACACGGTGCCGGTGTGCTCGGCGAGCACGTCCGCGATCTGCACCGACAGCCCGAACGACGCGCGCCGCATCAGCTCGCCGTCGGGCGTGACGGCGAACGCCCGCCCCTCCGCCTCGCGAATCCGTTCCGTGGTCCAGATTCCCTGCACGGCGGCGGCCTCCTGGCTACTCGACAGTCACGGACTTCGCCAGGTTACGCGGCTTGTCGACGTCGTACCCGCGGGTGCGGGCGATCTCCGCGGCCAGCACCTGCAGCGGCACGGTGGACACCAGCGGCTGCAGCAGCGTCGGGACCGCCGGGACCTCGATCAGCTCGTCCGCGAACGGCCGGACCGTCTCGTCACCCTCTTCGGCGATCACGATCGTGCGCGCGCCGCGGGCCTGGATCTCGCTGATGTTCGACACCAGCTTCGAGTGCAGCACCGCGCGGCCCTTGGGCGAGGGCATCACGACGACGACCGGCAGGCCGTCCTCGATCAGGGCGATCGGGCCGTGCTTGAGCTCGCCGGCGGCGAAGCCCTCAGCGTGCATGTACGCGAGTTCCTTGAGCTTCAGCGCGCCTTCGAGGGCGACCGGGAAGCCGACGTGACGGCCCAGGAACAGCACCGCCTTCGAGTCGGCGATCCGGCGGCCGAGGTCCCGCACCTGGTCCACAGTGGACAGCACCTTCTGGACGGCCGCGGGCATGGCCTCCAGCTCGGCGAACTCGCGGGCGACCTCGTCCGGGTACTTGGTGCCGCGGGCCTGCGCCAGCGCCAGGCCGACCAGGTAGTTGGCCGCGATCTGGGCGAGGAACGCCTTCGTCGAGGCGACGCCGATCTCGGGGCCGGCGTGGGTGTAGAGCACCGCGTCGGACTCGCGCGGGATCTGCGCGCCGTTGGTGTTGCAGACGGCCAGCACGCGCGCCTTCTGCTCCCGCGCGTGGCGCACGGCCTCCAGCGTGTCCGCCGTCTCGCCGGACTGCGACACGGCGACGACCAGCGTCGCGCGGTCGAGGACCGGGTCGCGGTAGCGGAACTCGCTGGCCAGCTCGACCTCGACCGGGAGGCGGCACCAGTGCTCGATGGCGTACTTCGCGACCAGGCCGGAGTGGTAGGCCGACCCGCAGGCGACGACGAAGACCTTGTCGACGTCGCGGAGGTCCTGGTCGGAGATGCGCTGCTCGTCGAGGATGATCCGGCCGTTGTCGAAGTGCCCGCGAAGGGTGTTCGCCAGCGCCTCCGGCTGCTCCTCGATCTCCTTGAGCATGAAGTACTCGTGGCCGCCCTTCTCGGCGGCGCTCAGGTCCCAGTCCACGGTGAACGGCTTCGCCTGGGCGGCGTCGCCGTGGAAGTCGGTGACCTCGTAGCCCTCGCGCGTGATCACGACGAGCTGGTCCTGGCCCAGCTCGACGGCCTCGCGGGTGTGCTCGATGAACGCCGAGACGTCGGAGGCGACGAAGTGCTCACCGTCGCCGACGCCGACGACCAGCGGTGAGGACCGGCGGGCCGCGACGATGGTGTCCGGGTGGTCGGCGTGGGTCACGACCAGCGTGAACGCGCCTTCGAGGCGACGGCAGACGGCGGCGACGCTCGCCGCGAAGGACCCGGTGGTCTCGCCGCCGGTGTACGCGCGGGCGATGAGGTGCGCGGCGGTCTCGCTGTCGGTGTCGCTGGCCATCTCGACGCCGTCGGCCTCCAGCTCGGCGCGGAGGGCGGCGAAGTTCTCGATGATGCCGTTGTGCACGACCGCGACGCGCCCGGTGGCGTCCCGGTGCGGGTGCGAGTTGCGGTCCACCGGGGCACCGTGGGTGGCCCAGCGGGTGTGGCCCATGCCGGCGGTGCCGGCGAAGTGGTCCCGGCCGACCTTGTCGAGCTCGGCCTCCAGGTTGGCCAGCCGGCCCGCCTTGCGCTCGACGTTCAGCGCGCCGGCGCCGTCGAGGACCGCGACACCGGCCGAGTCGTAACCGCGGTACTCCATGCGCCGGAGCCCACCGAGAACGACGTCCAGAGCCGGGCGGTGCCCGACATATCCCACGATTCCACACACGCGCACCAGCCTAACGAGGGACATTCGGCCGAGCGACGGGGCACGTGAACCGCTCCCGACCTGCGGGAACGCCGCTCGACATGGTCCGGACCAATCCTTTTAGAGTGACATACGCTGCGTAAACACCCGCTACCGCTCCGCGCCTTCACGGCCGGCCCCGAGCGCCCCAATGTGGCGTTGGGTGCATCTGACGCACCCAACGCCACATTGGGGCGTTTGAGGGGGGCCGGGGCGGCGGGCGAGCCGGGGAGGGGTGCGGGCAGTAGGGTTCCGGCCATGGCCAGCAAGCCCAAGCAGCTGCTCGCGGAGCTGAAGCACCCGGGTCCGCACGAGGTCCTTCGCGGCAACCTCGCCCTGGTCGGCCTGCCGGGCGTGGTGTACACGCCCCGCGCCGGCCTCGGCCTCCCTGCCGTCGCCTTCGGGCACGGCTGGCTGCAGCCGCCCGACCGGTACCGGCAGCTGCTGCACCACCTCGCCAGCTGGGGCATCGTCGCCGCGGCGCCGGCCACCCAGCGCGGGCCGCTGCCCTCGCACCGGCTGCTCGCCGCGGACCTGCTGACCACCCTCGACGTCATCACGACCGTGCGGCTCGGCCCGGACGGCATCAGCGTCGACCCGGCGAAGCTCGGCCTCACCGGCCACTCGGCCGGCGGCGGTTCGGCGGTGCTGGCCGCGGCGCAGGACGCGCAGGCCGAGAACCCGCGGATCCGCGCGGTCGCGACCATCACGGCCGCCCAGACGCTCCCGCCGGCGAGCGAGGCGGCGCGCGCCATCACCGTCGCGGGCCTGCACCTGGCCGCCGAAGAGGACCTGGTCGCCCCGGCCGTCGGGCACGCACAGGCGATCGCGGACAACTGGGGCGGCGACGACGTCCAGCTGCGCACGCTCGGCAAGGCCTCGCACCTGGGTGTGACGGAAGGCCGGCACTGGTCGCAGCTGATCATGCACGGCAAGCCGCACCGCGGAACGCAGCAGCTCACCCGCGCGCTGTTCACGGCGTTCCTGCTGACCCACCTGACCGGCACGGACAAGTACCGGCCGTTGCTGGAGGCAGACGTCAAGCGCGCAACCATCGAGCGCGAGGACGAACCGGCTCACTAGACCCGACGCGAAAGGGGGCCCGGCGAGTGCTGGGTCCTTTTTTGCGGTTCAGAACAGCCGGCTCGCGCTCCGACGGCGGAATCCACGCCCCAGATGCGCGAATCCGCCACCGACGCGAAGAAGCCCCGGCGAGCACCCTTTCGCAGTTCAACCGGCCAGCTCGCGCTCCAGCCAAGCGAACCCACCCGCTGACGTGAGAAGGGCCCGGCAAAACGCCGGGCCCTTCTCACTGCGGCAAACCTCAGACCAGCCAGCTCGTGCTGGAGAAGTCGTCCTCGTCCTCGACCGGGCGGGCGTGCCTTCCGCGCGGGCGCTGGGGCTCGGGTTCCGGGGCGGGAGGCTCCGGCGCCGGCTCGGGGCGTGGCTCCGCCGCGGACGGGGCCGGGTACGCGGGGAAGCTGTTCGTCGGCGTCGAGTCCTCGTCCTCGGCGCCGAACTGCATCAGCGACTCGCGGCCCTTGTCGGCCAGGGTCTTCTCCGTCGCCCAGCCACCCGCGCTCTGCTTGCGCTTGTTGAGCTCGTCCATGTGCTCGGCGTACTTCTGCGCGGCACCCAGCTCGTTCTTCAAGCCCTCACGCGCCTGCGCCTCGGCCTCCGCGACGCGCCGTTCCCGCAGCCCCCGCTGCTCGTCCTGCTCGCGCGCCGCGGCGTCCATCGTGGAGATCGCCGCGCGGTACCTCTCTTCGGCGCTGCTCATCGCCCCTCCTCAGCCCTCACCCGAAAGCCTTCACCTGAAAAGCAGCTCACCGGTCGTACCGGATCGAGCGCTCGCCCTCGTCGTCCAGCGAGCCGCTGATCCGGCCCTTCGCGCCGCTCGTCTCGAAGACGCCGCCCTCGATGCGGTACTGGCTCGGCCCGCGCTGCTGGTCACCGCCGCCGCCACCGGGCGCGCCGCCCATGCCGCCCATCATCCCGCCCATGCCACCCATGCCGCTCATGCCACTGGCCGAGCCGCTCGCGGCCGCCTGGTGCGCACCGGGGTCGACCGGCGTCGCGCCGAGCCCACCCCCGTCGGACGCGGGCAGCGACGCGTCGCTGCCCGTCTGGGCCCCCGGGTCCAGGGAGACCGCGCCGGCGAAGTCGGCCGTCTGGCCGCCCGTGATGGCGGAGCCGAAGTCGCTCGCCCCGGCCGTGGTCGTGGCGTCGCCGGCGCCACCGCCGACACCCGCGTCGGCCACGGCCACCGCGGGTTCGGCCGTCGCGTCGGTACCGAGGTCACCCGAGAAGTCCATGCCGCCCGGCGTGCTGAACCCGCCACCGCCACCGGCCGCCGCGCCCTGGGTCATGCCCGGGTCCGGGTTGGCCGGCGCCGGATCCTTCGTCACGGGCGGCTCGGCGTTCGCGTCGTGCTGGACGGCGGAGGACGCGCTGGACGTGCCGGTGTCGGCCGCCGCACCGGTGGTGCCGTCGGCCTTGAGGTCGCCGGCCTTGGGGCCGTCCTTCGAGTCCAGCGTGTAGGTGGTCGGCTCGCCCTTGCCGTCGTCGACGGTGACGACCGTCGGGCCGCCGGGGCCCTCCGGACGCTCGGCGGTGATCTTCAGGTTGCCGTCCTGGATGTGGATCTTGCCGTCCGGGCCCGGCTTGTAGCTGCCGTCGGCCGACGGCAGCCCGTCCTTGACGGCCTGGCTGCCCTGCGGCCCGAACGAGGCGTCCTTGCCGTCGGCGCCCTTCCCGTCCGCACCCTTGGCGTCAGCCTTGTCGTCGTCGCCCCAGTCGAGGGCGTAGTCCTTCTTGTGGCCCTGGCCGTCGTCCACCGTGATGTCCATCTTGCCCTGCTTGTCGGGCTCGGACATCTCGATCGTGTTGTCGCCCTTCTTGACCGACACGGTCTCCGTGTCGTCGGCGTCCTTGATCGCTTCGCCGGTCTTCGGGTCGATCGGGTACGGCTCACCGGTAGCCGGGTCGACCTCGAGGGGCTTGCCGGTCACCGGGTTCGTGCCGGCGTCGTCCGGCTTCGGGGTGTCCTCCGGCTTCGGCGTCTCGACCGCGGACGGCGTCGTGGTGCCGCCACCGCCGGTACCGCCGCCGGTGCCCCCACCCGTACCGCCACCGGTGCCGCCGCCAGTGCCGCCGCCAGTGCCGCCACCGGTGCCGCCGCCCTGGTCGCCGCCTTTGTCGCCGCCCTTGTCGCCACCCTTGTCACCGCCGCCGGTGCCCTTGGCCTCGGTCAGCTGGTTGCGGTAGCCGTCCATGTACTTCTCGAGCGCGCCCCACTGCTGGTCGATCGTGTCCTTGGCGGACTTGCAGGAGCCGTTGAACGCGTTGATCAGGCCCTGGTACTCGGTCGTGAACGCGCCGTCGCGCCAGTAGCGGCAGACGTTGCGGCCGTACTCCTTGTTCTCGTCGTTGAAGCCGCAGTCGTCGTTCTGCAGCCGCTCGGCGAGGTTCGTCTGGTTGCCGTTCTTGGCGTTGACCGCGTCGACCCAGCCGGCGACCTTCATGAAGTCGTCGAACTCCTCGGTCTCGCCGTTGGCGATCTTGAGGACGTCGCGGGCCATGTTGATGTCGGCCTGCGCGATCGTCGTGCGGTGCAACGCGAGGACCTCGTCGACCTTCTTCTTGACGGCGTCGTAGACGTGCGTCACGGTCTCCGGGATCAGCTTCGCGGCGCCGGCGATCTGGTCCTGCAGCTCCTTGGCGTGCGGCTTGATCGTCTCGTCGTACTTGATCTCCGCCGCGCTGGCGCCCTTGCCCTTCCACTCCCCGAAGAGGGTCTGGAGCTCGGTGTCGCTCTTGCTGAGCGTGTCCTCGACGACCTTGTGCGCCTTGCTCAGGTCGTCGGCCTCGGTGAGGAACTTCTGGAACTGGATCCCGCGGTTCTCGTGGAACTTGTCCTTGAGGTCCTTCTGCGGGTCGAGCTGGCCGGTGCCGCCCTTGATCTTGTTCCAGATGTCGGTGGTCCACAGGACCAGGAAGTCGACCGTGACGTTGCCCTGGTCGAGCATCTCGTCGGACGTCTTCGCGCCGGCCCCCAGCGTCGGCGTCGCGATTCCGTCGAGGTTCTTCTTCGCCGCGTTCTTGCGGTCGGTCTGGGCCTGCTGTTCCTTGCCCTTGGCCGCCGATTCCTGCTTCGCTTCGGCGACGATCTCGTCGGTGTCATCGTTCTCGAGAACGCGGTATCCGTCGTTGTCGCCGTCGGAGTAGCCGTCGATGTACTCCTTCGCATACCTTTCTTCTTCGTCGTTGAAGTTGAAGGTATTGCGGTCGTACTCCTCCATGAGCTTCGTCTTCGTCTCCATGGAGACGTTCGGGTCATCGAGGACGGCCTTGATTTCCGGCCAGTCAGCCATTATTTGCTCCCCGCGGCGTTGGCCTGCGCACCGGCGTTCGCTTCCTGGGTGGTGTAGGTCGAACCGGCCGTGCCGATCCCGCTGCCCAGGTTCATCAGGGCGTTCGACAGCCCGGTCATGCCCGCGCCGATCTCGTCCATGCCGGACTTGTACTTGCCGTATCCGTCCTGGTGGACGCGGCCGAGGTCGGCGGCGACGATCTCCGTCGGCGCGACCTTCTTGGCCTCGGCCGCCGGATCGTCGGCGGCGTCGTTGAGGCGGATCTGCGCCCGCGTCATCGCCTCGGTACTCGCCGTATAACCGTCTGGCATGGTGGCTGCCCCCTTCGATCCCACAGTCCCTGGCACCTGTTCGAAGACTGTGACGCGCCCGGACCCCGTTCGGTGCCGTCGCAGATGCACACAGAGTCTAGCGTTCGGCCGACTGGCCAGCGGAGACTTCGGAAAAGTGCACTCACCCGGTGGCGCGCTGGGCCTCGACGGCTTCGGAAATGACCTCGGCGACGCCGCGGACGTCGACCAGCCGGTCGAGCTCGTCCAAATTCACGGAGACGCCGTAACGCACCTCGACGCGCGAAAGCAGCTGAATCCGCTGCCGGGACGTCAGGCCGATGTCGTCGAACGGCGTCGAGTCGGCGAGTTCTTCCGGCGGGATCTCCAGCGCGAAGCAGACGATCTTCCGGATCTCGTCGGCGTAGCCACCCGCGTCAGTCATGGCGCCCATTCTCGCCCCACCAGCGATCACGGGCGGCGGCGCGGGACACCTTGCCGCTGGACGTCCTCGGCACCGCGCCCGGCCGGACCAGCCACAGGCCGCGCAGCGGCAGGTCGTGGCCCGCCGACACCGCGCGGCGGACGGCGGTGGCCACGGAGTCGCCGTGGTCCGCGGCGCCGACGACCGCCGCCACGCCCTCGCCGCGGGCGTCCCGCACCGCGAACGCCGCGACCCGGCCGGCCCGGACGGCGGGGTGCGCGGCCTCGATCGTGGCCTCGATGTCCTGCGGGTGGTGGTTGCGGCCGTCGACGATGATCAGGTCCTTCAGCCGCCCGGTGACGTACAACTGGCCGTCGTGCAGGAAACCGAGGTCGCCCGTGCGCAGCCAGCCGTCCGCGGTGAAGGCGTCGCCGCGGTCCGGACGTCCCCAGTAGCCGTCGGCGACGTTGAGCCCGGACACCCAGATCTCTTTGTCGACAATCCGGACGCGCTGGCCGTACGGCCGTCCCGACGACACCAGGGTCTCGTGGTCGAACGCCGTGACCGTCGGGCCCTCGTCCCCCGCGCTGGCGACGAACACCGTCGCCTCCGCCAGCCCGTAACACGGCTTGTGCGCCGCACGCGGCAGCCCGAACCGCGCGAAGGCCCGGTCGAACGCCTCGACGGTCGCCACGCGGACCGGCTCGCTGCCGTTGAGGACCGAGTTCACGTGCGACAGGTCGACGTCTTCGATATCGACGGCAGCTTCGGCGGCCAGGTCGAAGGCGAAGTTCGGCGCGGCCGTGACCGCGCCCGGGTGGTCGGCGAGCAGCCGGATCCAGCGGAGCGGGTCGCGCACGAACTCCATCGGCGTGAAGAACACCGAGCGCGCGCCCAGGAAGACCGGGGTGCCGATGAGCAGGACCAGGCCCATGTCATGGAAGAACGGCACCCAACCGGCGAGCGGGGTCGACGCGTCGGCGCGGTAGCAGTCCGTGGTCTGCCAGCAGCTGGCCACGAGCGCGCGGTGCGAGATCACGGCGCCGGCCGGACGGCTCGTCGAGCCCGACGTGTACTGCAGGTAGGCGGGGTCGGTCATGGCGACCGCGGCGGGCGGCTCGCTGTCGTCGGACGCGATGTCGTCGACCGCCAGCAGGACCTCCGGCCGGGACGCCAGGCTGTCCAGGAAGTCCTTCGAGGTCAGGATGACCGACGGCGTGGCGTCGGCGAGGGCCGACTCGAGCCGGGCGCGGTGCGTGCGCCCGGCCGGGACGGACAGCGGCACCGCGACGAGCCCCGCGTACAGCGTCCCGAGGAAACCGACCACGTACCCGAGGTCCTGGCGGGCGACGATCGCCACCCGATCCCCCGGCTCGGTGTGGCGGCGCAGCTCGCGGGCGACCCCGCGGACCCGCGCGAGCACCTGGGGCCACGTCAGGGTGTGGTCGACCGGCCCCGGGAAGACCCGGCAGGTGAACGCGGGCCGGTCTTCGGCCGCGTTGCGGACCAGGAGGTCCGTGAGCGGCGTGGTGAGGACCTCTTCCGGGACGTCTGCGGGCGGCACGGCCTCATCCTGCCCTACCGTCTGCAGGCGATGGACGAGTTCGAACGACACGGGATCGCGGTGGTCGAGGGCCGTGACGCGGCCGCGCGGGCCCTGCGGTCGCCGGAGCTGACGTCGGATCCCGGCGCCGGTTCACCCAGCGTGCTGCTGCGCGACGGCGAAGGTCACACCCGGGTGCGCGGGGTCCTGCGGGAGATCATCGGCCGGCTGGAGCCGTTCCCGGACTCGGTGCGGGCGGAGATCGAGGCGGCCGTCGGCGCGCTGGGGACGTCGTTCGACCTGGTCGGCGACTTCGCGCGGCCGGTCGCGGGCCTGGTGACCGCCGCGGTGCTGGGCGTGCCGCTCGACGACGTCTTCCTGGAGCACCTAGAGCGGACGACGGCGAACCTCGACGTCTTCGGTGGCGTGGACCGCGCGGCCCAGGCGTCGGCGTTCCGGCTTTCGGTGCAGCTCAGCCGGGCTCCGGCCGAGCCGGGCAGTGGCCTGGCGGCGTTGCGCGCGGCACACGCCGAGGGCCGGCTCGACGACGACGAGCTGGCGATCAACCCGGTGGTGCTGGCGCACGCGGCGTACGAGAACTCGCTGAACTTCCTGGCGTCGGCCGGGCTCACGCTGGCTTCCGAGGCAGAGACGCGCGGCGTGCGTGAGCTGGCGGCGGAAATCTGCCCGGCCCGGTACGTGCTGCGCTTCGGCTCGGAGGGCCCGGTCGCGATCTCCCTGGCCGACGGCCTGCCGTTCGGCCTCGGCCGCCACGCCTGCCCGGGGTCGGGAGTAGCACTGGCCGAAGCCGAAATCGCGCTGCGGGCGCTGTCGGAGGTCCTCAGCGGCGGCTGCCGGGTCGAGGACGTCCGGTGGAAGACGCACCCGGTGTTTCGCGGCTTGGCCTCGGCGCGGGTTGTCGTGAGTGTTTAGGGCGGTTAGAACCGCCCTAAACACTCACGAGGGCCGCGGCAGACTACGAAACCGCTGAGACCACGCCGGCGAGGCGGTCGGCCGCGGCCTGGGCGGTCGACTGGGCCGGGGCCTCGACCATCACGCGGACCAGCTGCTCGGTGCCGGACGGGCGCAGCAGCACCCGGCCCTCCTCGCCCAGCTCGGCCTCGACCTCACCGACCGCGTCGCGCACCTCGGTCGAGCCCGCGACCGCCGCCTTGTCGGCGACCGGGACGTTCACCAGCACCTGCGGCAGGCGGTTCATCACGGCGGCCAGGTCGGCGAGGGACTTCCCCGTCTCGGCCATGCGGCTCATCAGGCGCAGCGCCGTCAGCAGGCCGTCACCCGTGGTGGCGTGCGCCGGGAGCACGACGTGGCCGGACTGCTCGCCGCCGAGGGCGAAGCCGCTGGAGCGCAGCTCCTCCAGGACGTAGCGGTCGCCGACCGCGGTGGTGACCACGGTGATGCCGTGGGCGCGCATCGCCAGGTGCAGTCCGAGGTTGCTCATCACGGTCGCGACCAGCGTGTCCTTGGCCAACTCACCGGACTCGGCCAGCGCGAGCGCCAGCACCGCCATGATCTGGTCGCCGTCGATCAGCTCGCCGGCGGAGTCGACGGCCACGCAGCGGTCGGCGTCACCGTCGTGGGCGATGCCGAGGTCGGCGCCGTGCTTGACGACGGCCTCGCGCAGCCGCTCCGGGTGGTTGGAGCCGCAGTGCTCGTTGATGTTGACGCCGTCGGGCTCCGCGTACAGCGCGACGACCTCGGCGCCGGCACGCCGGTAGATCTCGGGCGCGGCGGCGGACGACGCGCCGTTGGCGCAGTCGACGACGACCTTGAGGCCGTCGAGCGAATGCGGCGTCACCGCGAGGAGGTGCTCGGCGTAGCGGTCCAGGGCGTCCTCGACGTCCGTGACACGACCCACACCGGCCCCGGTCGGGCGGACGGCGTTCGAGGCCAGGCCGGCTTCGATCTCGTCCTCGATGCCGTCGGGGAGCTTGTGCCCGCCCGCGGCGAAGAGCTTGATGCCGTTGTCGGGCATCGGGTTGTGCGACGCGGAGATCATCACGCCCAGGTCGGCCTCGAGCGAGCCGACCAGGTAGGCGACGGCCGGGGTCGGCAGGACGCCGACCCGGCGGACGTCCGCCCCGGCGGAGGTGAGCCCGGCCACGACGGCGGCCTCGAGCATCTCTCCGCTGGCACGCGGGTCCCGGCCGACGACCGCGACCGGGCGGTGCGAACGGTCGTGGGCGGCGAGCACCCGGGCGGCGCTGGCCGCCAGGGCCAGGGCCAGTTCCGGCGTCAGCTCGGCGTTGGCCAGACCACGTACCCCGTCGGTACCGAACAGGCGTGCCATCGATCGACCTCCTCTGAGCGGCTGCGGCAGCGCAACCACCACGACAACCTAGCGACCGTCCCCGGACGCTCTCCCCCACCCCCGAATGTCGCTCCGAGCTCCGGAAATGCGACACCCGCCCTGAAAAAACGCCGAAGCGCCCATCCGATGGACGGATGGGCGCTCCGGTGGGTTGCGCCAGGGGCGCGATCAGCGCTTGCTGTACTGCGGGGCCTTACGGGCCTTCTTGAGGCCGTACTTCTTCCGCTCCGTGGCGCGCGCGTCACGGGTCAGGAAGCCGGCCTTCTTGAGGGCCGGGCGGTCGTCCGGGTCGACCTCGATGAGCGCACGGGCGATCGCCAGGCGCAGCGCGCCCGCCTGACCCGAGACGCCGCCACCGTGGAGGTTGGCGAAGATGTCGAACGCGTCCGGCTTCTCGACCAGGACCAGCGGGTCACGGATGAGCTGCTGGTGCACCTTGTTCGGGAAGTACTGCTCGAGGGTGCGGCCGTTGAGCTTGAACTCGCCGGTGCCCGGGACGACACGCACGCGGACGACGGCCTCCTTGCGGCGGCCGACGGTCTGGGCGTTGCCGCCCGCGGCCCGCGACGGGCGCGGGGCGGTGGCGGACTCGCTGGTCGCCACCGGGGTCTCGCTCGTCGCAACCGGCGTCTCGCTGGTGGCGACGGGGGTCTCGCTGGTCTCGACGGCGCCGGTCTCGGTCGCCTCGGTCGTGACCTCGGCGGTCTCGGGCTCGGTGCTGGTCACAGACTGTTCCTCACTCACTGCGCGACCTGCGCGATCTTGGTGATCTCGCGCGCCTGCGGCTGCTGCGCGGCGTGCGGGTGCTCCGGGCCGGCGTAGACCTTCAGCTTCTTGGCCTGGGCGCGGCCGAGCTTGTTCTTGGGCAGCATGCCCTTGACGACCTTCTCGAGAAGGTGCTCGGGCTTGCTGTCGAGCAGCTCACCGAAGGACCGCTTCCGCAGGCCGCCGGGGTAACCGCTGTGCCGGTACGCGAACTTCTGCTCGCGCTTGTTTCCGGTGAGCGCGACCTTCTCGGCGTTGACGATGATGACGAAGTCACCGGTGTCCACGTGCGGGGCGTAGGTCGGCTTGTGCTTGCCGCGCAGCAGCGTGGCGACCTCGGTCGCGAGCCGGCCGAGCACGACATCCTCGGCGTCGATCACGTGCCAGGCACGAGTGACGTCGCCGGGCTTGGGGCTGTACGTGGGCAAGGGTCTACCTCGTCGTCAACATTGCGTGTGGGTTCTGTGCGGGCCTAGCGCGCTGATGCGCCGCAACGCACAACGACATATGAAGATACCCCCACGCTCGCCGCAGCCACGCATCGGGGGTGGGTGGAAGCGCCGGTACAGGTCCGGCTGGTGCGGACTCTACCCGGTTTTCCGCCCGAAGTACCTGCACGCGCGGTCCCGACACGCGAGGATGAGACGATCCGGGCGGCCGGAGCACCGGCACAGTCGAGCAGGGGACGGCGATGAGGAAACGACCGACGGCGATCTTCGTCCTGGGTGCCCTCCTGGTGCTCGTCAGCGCCTGCGGCCAGGCCAAGGCGGGCACGCCGCTGCCGAAGGGCGACGACGCGGCGGACTACGTCGGCGGCAAGTTCGAGCAGGTCATCGGCAAGCTCGAGGACAGCATCACCGACACCCGCGACGTCACCAACTCGCTGGACGCCTACTTCAAGTTCGACGACAAGTGGGTCCACAGCGGCGTGACGTCGGCCCGCACCGGCAACCCGGAGAGCCGGGCCGTGCGGCACCGCTCGCTGAAGAACCCCGACGAGATCATCGACACGTACACCCCGGCCGACGGCGCCGTCGAGTACACCTACCTCGGCCCGCTGTACGTGCAGAAGGGCGTCTCGCCCACGGCGTGGGTGTCGATGCCGAAGCCCGAGACCGGCCTGGTCCAGCCGTGCGTCTGGGGCGGCGTGCTGACCCCGTGCCGGATGGCCGACTCGACGGTGGACGCCTACAAGGCCGACAAGCGCGCGGTCCGCGGGGCGAAGAGCCTCGGCGACGGCCGGACGGCGCTGACCGTCAACGTGCCGTTCGACGTCTTCGTCAAGAACAAGGTCGAGATCCTGCCGCCCAGCATCACCAGCCAGGTCGGGCCGGAGCTGAAGAAGGCCATGGTGCCGACCACGATCACGCTGAACCCGGACGGCAGCCTGGTTTCGTTCGTCATGGAGGCCAAGTTCGGCGGCGACGGCCACCAGGTCGAGCTCAAGTACGAGTTCAAGTTCACCGGCAAGGCGAGCGTGCAGGACATGCCGCGGGTGCCCGACGCGTCGCAGATCACCGTGCTGCCCGACCGGGCGGCGATGGACGAGTTCTACCGCCGGCTCGGCGAAGCGCAGGGCAGCTGACCCCCATGGCCGTTCCCCACCGCCCGACCCGAGGTGATCTCCGATGACCCAGCCGCCCGAGCAGCAGCCGCAGTGGTGGCAGCCGCCGGCCACCCCGCAGGCCCCCGGCACCCCGCCGGCGTGGCAGCCGGAGCAGCAGGCGACCGGCCCGCACCCCGGGCAGTGGCAGCAGAACGACGGCCAGGGCGCGACGAGCGGGTCCTACACCGGCCAGTGGGCCCCGCAGCAACAGCAACAACAACAACAACAGCCCGGCACGAGCGGGTCGTTCTCCGGGCCGTGGCCGGGGCAGCAGCCACCCGCGGCGCCGTGGCAGCAGCAGCCGCAGCCGGGCCCCCCGAGCGGCGGCTGGCCCGCGCAGCAACCCCCGCAGCAGTTCGGCGGCGGGTTCCAGCCGGCGCAGTACGGCGGCCTCGGCGCGTTCGACGTGGCACCCGACAAGAAGCCGAAGTCGAAGAAGCCGTTGCTGATCGGCGGAATCGCCGTCCTGGTGCTCGTGCTCGGCGGCGGTGCCGCGTGGCTGCTCGGCGCGTTCCGCGGTGACGTCCTCGACCAGCAGTCCCTTCAGGACGGTGTGGTCAAGGTCCTCAACGAGAACTACGGCGAGCCGGACGTCAAGGACGCGCAGTGCCCGTCGAACGAGGCCGCGCAGAACGGCACCACGTTCGACTGCACCGTGAAGATCGGTGGCCAGGCCAAGAAAGTCACGGTGCGGGTGCTCAACGACCGTCCCGAGTACGAGGTCGGCGCGCCGCACTGACGTTCTTCCCTTACCCGCAAACGGAAAACGGCGGGCCCCGCACCGAAGTGCGGGCCCGCCGTGGTTCCCGGGGCTAGCGGCTCAGAACAGGCCTTCGACGGCGTTGTCCGTCGACTGGTAGCCGTCGGCGATCTGCGGCAGGGCGGCGGCGATCTGCGCCAGAACCTGCTTCAGGTCCTCGAACTTCTGGTCCCAGACGCGCTGGGCCTGGTCGTAGGACTCCTTGGCGTTACCGGTCCAGGTGGTGACCAGCGGCTTGAGGTCGTCCTTCAGGCGGTCGAAGGCCTGCTGCAGCTCGTTGCCGGTGCTGTTGCAGTCCTCGGCGGCCGCGTGGATGGTGGCGTAATTAACGACAATGCCGGCGCCATCGGGCATGATGTGCTCCTTCTGTGCTGGGAAGTTTTGGTGAATGGAAAGGAAAGATCAGGGGTGCGACTCAGCCGAGGGCGTCGAAGCCCTTGTTCAGCGACCCGATGACTTCCTGCTGCTGCTGCTCGGAACGGGCGTACTTCGAACCGGCCTCGCGGAGCAGGTCGGCGATGCGCTGCAGCGCCTGGTTCATCTGGCGGGCGTCGTCGTCGAACCGCAGCATCACGTGGTCGAACGCCTTCTGGGCCTGACCCTGCCAGCCGGCGCGGGTGGCCTCGATGCGGTCGCGCAGCGTCGCGAGGTTCTGGTCCATGCCCGTGCGGACCTCGGTCACGCGCGCCTCGGCGTCGGTGAACTGCTCCGGTGTTCCCTGGAATCCAGCCATGCTGGAACCCCCTTCGTAAGAGTGGTTGGCCGTACCAAGCTCGTTCGTTTGTACGGCCCTACGACGCAGACCATGCCATGTCCGGTTCCCTCTTGTCGTGCTTCGCGGGCAAGTAGTTGCTTGCGTGAACGCCCGCGCCGGGAACCGATTGCCACGGGTATCCCCGAAACTCCCCGAACCGGCGACACGTCACCCGGAAATGCGTTCCCCACCAGCGGGGTTAGCACACGCACAGCTAACGCCGAGTCGGCTCAGTCGTCGCGTTTCATGATTCGCATTTGGGAAAAGTCTTCGTCGTCTTCACTCGTTCGAGCGGTACGAGCGGGAGATTGCGAAAGCGAAGGAACCGAATCGGCCGGATCGGGAACCGCCGGGAGGGACAACCCGCGGGCGCGGCGGAACCGTTCGGCGGCCGCGCGCAGCGTGCCGGGCGTCGGGTCCCCGGACTTCGCGCCGCGTCCCGTTCGCTTCAGCAGTTCGACGTTTTCGCTGTGGTGGCGCCGGCTGCGCGCCTTCGCGTTCCCGGCGACGCGCCGGGCGTGCGTCACCGCGTCCTGGCCGATCCGCCGGAACGACGACGCGGCGCTCTCGAATTCTTCGGACGGCACCCGCGTGCCCGCCTCTCAGTTGAGGATCTCGACCGTGCGCACAGCCTGCGTGCAGGCGGCGGAGACCCGGTCCCGCAACTCGGCCTTCGCGTACTGGCAGCCGACGTGGACCCGGATCCGGCCCTTCGCGATGACGTACCAGTCGACCTGGAGGTCGGGCCGGTCCTTCTTGCTCTCGTGGTAGCCGATCACGGTCCGGCCCGCGTACGACAGGGCCGGGTTGAACGCACTGTACTGGGCGGGTTTCTCGTCCGCGCCCTGCTTGAGGAAGTCCACGAGCTTCTGCGGGTCCGCGGTCGCGTCGTAGTCCATGACGAACTCCTGCGCGACGAGCAGGTCGTTGCCGTCCGCCGACTCCTGGGGGTGGACGACGACCTGACGGTCGGCGACCCGGTCGTCGGTCTGCACCCAGTCGTCGGGGACGACGAACTTGAAGTCGTACTGCGAGAGCGTCCGGCCGGTCTCGGCCTGGGTGTCGTCGTGGGAGAAGAGGACCACCCCGCCGACGACGAGCGCGGCGACGACGACCACGGCGCCGGCCACGAGGCCCCACAGCTTCTTGCGGTTCTTCGCGGGCGGCTCGGGTGCGGACGCGCCACCGGGACGGGCCGGCGGCGGGCCGCCGGGGCCACCCTGGGCGGGCTGGCCCGCCGCCGGCGTCCACGGGCGGGCCACCGGCTGGCCGTGGGGCGGCGAGGGCGGCGGCCCGGGGCGGTTCGCGTTCGGCGGGCCGAACGACGGGGGCGGCGTGCGCGGCGGCACCGGGCGCGGGGCGACCTCGCCGGGGCGGACGACCTCGGTGCGCTGGGCCGCCGGGCTCTGGGCGCCGCCCGGCACCGCGCCCATCCGGGCCATCGCCTCGCCGGGCAGGGCGCCGGTGCGGTCCGGGTCGACCAGCACCGCGCGCAACGCGCCCCGCGCGACCACCGTCTCCGGCTGGTCGAGGCTCGTCGGCACGACACCGGTGCGCTCGTGCACCAGCCGGGAGATCATCGGGATCCGGCTCGACCCGCCGACCAGGAAGATCGCGGTGAGCTGCTTCGGGCGCAGGCCGGCGTCGCCGATCGCGGCGACGGTCAGCTCCACCGCGCGGCCCAGGGGCGCCGCGATCAGCCGTTCGAGGTCCTCGCGGGTGACGTGCGCGTCGGCGAACGGCGGCGGCATCGGCACGTCGGTGTAGGCGTGCCGCGACAGCGTCTCCTTCGCGCCACGGACGTCCTGGCGCAGGACGCGGCGACGGCGCCGGTCGACCATCTCGCGGCCTTCGACGAGCTGGCGCCAGGCGTCCTGCTCCCCACCCGCGACGAGCTCGCCGACGTGCTCCAGCAGCGCCTGGTCGATGTCCGCGCCGCCGAAGGCCGGGTCGCCCCGGGTGGCGAGGACCTGGAAACCGCCGCGCTGCGGCCGGCCGGCCCGGTCCCGCGCGGTGTCCGGCGGGAGCCGGCGGACGACGCTGACGTCGACGGTGCCGCCCCCGAGGTCCAGCACGGCCAGCGCGTCGCCCGGGCGGCCGCTGAACTCCACGGTGCGGTCGTTGGTCACGTCCTGGGGTGCGAACGTCGCCGCGTGGTAGACCGCCGCCGCGACCGGCTCGGGCACCAGCGCGACCTCGCGCGCCAGCCCGCCCGCGGCCTGGCGCAGCAGGCGGGTGCGGATGGCGCCCCAGTCCGCGGGGTGGGTCAGCACGAGCAGGTCGACCTCGGCCTCACCGGCCAGGCGCCGCGCTTCGGCGACCGCCCGGCCCAGCACGGCGTGCACGACGTCGGTGACGCGCAGGACGCTGTCACCGAGCAGCAGCTCGCCCTCGTCGATCCGGCGCTTGGGGTTCGGCTCGTAGCGCGACGGGTCGACCGCCGCCTGCCGCTCGGCCTCCTGGCCGACGAACAGCGTGCCGTCCGCCGCCGCGAAGACCGCCGAGGACATCAGCGGCTGGCCGTCGATCACCACGACCTGCGGGTCGCGCCCGTTCACCGAGGCGACGACGCAGGTGCTCGACGTCCCGAAGTCCACCGCAACCCGGACCGTCACCAGCAGCTCCCGCAGTATTCGTCGCGATCCCCCGCGCCACCGCGGCCGAGCCGGCGGGGCGCACCCTCGGGGAGGAACCTACCCTCCACCGCCGTGCGCCCCGCCGCGCTGTTCCCGATCCGGCCAAAAGCAGGCCGCCGCCCCCGCGGGGCGCAACCGTGCCGCGAAACCCTTCGGCCGTGACTGTGGCCGGATCGGGAACCAACGGCACAGCTCAGTCCGGTTGGATCCACGACACCTGAACCAGCTGCTTGCCCGCCTTGCGGGTCAGCAGGTTGCCCCGGCCCGGCGGCATCGCGCCGGCCTTGATGTTGCCGACCAGGGCGCCTTCGTCCCGCGAACCGTTCATGACCATGCCCGGCGCCGCGATCTCCTTGAGCTTGCCGATGATCGGGTCGTACATCGCCTTGCTCGCACCACCGGTGCGCCGCACGACCACCAGGTGCAGGCCGACGTCCTTGGCCTGCGGCAGGAAGTCGGAGATCTTGCGCAACGGGTTGTTCGTCGAGGTCGCCACCAGGTCGTAGTCGTCGACCAGGATGAACAGCTCCGGGCCCTTCCACCACGACCGCGTCTTCAGCTGCTCCTGCGTGACGTCCGGGCCGGGCAGGCGGCGCGTCATCGAGTTGAAGACGTCGGTGACCATGCTCTCCAGCTGCGCCGCCGACACGGCGTACCCGAGCAGCGAATCGCCCTGGACGAACCCGAGCATGCTGCGCCGGTAGTCGACCAGCAGGATCAGCGCTTCCTTCGCGGTGAACCGATCCGAGATGCCCCGGGCGATCTGCCGCAGCAGGTTGGTCTTCCCCGACTCGCCGTCGGCGAAGGCGTAGAAGTGCGGCTCGGCGTTGAAGTCCAGGTAGATCGGCTGCAGGTCCTCCTCGTTGACCCCGATCGGGATCAGCTTGGAGTCGCGGTGCTGATCGAGCTTGAGGACCTCGTCGTAGGTGATCATCTCCGGCAGCAGGCGGACCTGCGGCGCGACCCGGCCGCGCCAGGCGGCCCGGATCTTCGCCACCGCGTCCGCCACGCCCGAGGCGATGGTTTCCGGGTCGCTGGAGCCGTCGATGCGCGGCAGGCCGCCGAGCATGTGCAGCTTCTCCCGCGTCAGACCGCGGCCCGGGCGTCCGGAGGGGATGTTCACCGCGACGCGGCGGTCGATGTCCGACTCGGTCGGGTCACCCAGGCGCAGCTCGAACCGGGTGCCGATCATGTCCTTGATCGCCGGGCGGATGTCGGCCCACCGGTTCGCGGCGATGAACACGTGCACGCCGTACGACAGACCCTGGGTGGCGAGCCGGGTGATCGCGGTTTCCAGCTCTTCGAAGTCGTCGCGCAGGGCGCGCCAGTTGTCGACGATCAGGAACGCGTCACCGAACGGGTCCTGCTCCGGCCGGACCTCGCCGCGGCGCTTGCGGTTGCGGAACTCGGTCATCGAGTCGATGCCCATCGCCCCGAACCGGCCCTCCCGCTCGGTGAGCAGGGTGGTCAGCTCGGCCACGATCCGGCGGGCCTTGTCCGGCTCGCGCCGGGCCACGGCCACCCCGCCGACGTGGGGCAGGTCGGCCAGACCGGCCAAGGTGCCACCACCGAGGTCGAGGCAGTAGAACTGCGCCTCTTCCGGGGTGTGGGTCAGGGCCATCGACATGATCAGCGTGCGGAGCATCGTCGACTTGCCCGACTGCGGCCCGCCCACGATCACGCCGTGGCCGGACGCACCGGAGAAGTCCGCCCAGAGCGGGTCGCGGCGCTGCTCGTAGGGCCGGTCGATGATGCCGAGCGGGACCTGCAGGCGGCCGTTGCCGAAGAAGCCGACCGGGGACAGCCCGCGGTCGTCGGTCGGGTTCAGGTTCGGCAGCAACGTGTCGAGGGAGTTCGGGTCCTTCAGCGGCGGCAGCCACACCTCGTGCGCCGGCGGGCCCTGCCCGATCAACCGTGACACGATCACGTCCAGCTCGGACGGCTCGACCGCTTCCTCGGACTGCCGTTCCTCGACCTTCGGTGCCGCCTCGAGCAGCTCCGGTTCCGGTTCCTTCGGCAGCTCGACGAAGTCCGGGACGAACAGCTGCGGCCGCTTGTCGGCGCGGACCACGGTCGCGGCCGGGCCGGCGGCCTGGATGCCGGCCGGGCGGTAGGGGCCCGAGACGTAGGAGGCCTTGAACCGCACCAACGTCGAGGTGTCGAACTTGAGGTAACCGCCACCGGGGACCGACGGCAGCTCGAACGCGTCCGGCACGCCGATCGCGGCGCGGGATTCCGCGGCGGAGAACGTCTTCAGGCCGATCCGGTAGGACAGGTGCGAGTCCAGGCCGCGCAGCTTGCCCTCTTCGAGGCGCTGGGAGGCGAGCAGCATGTGCATCTGCAGCGACCGGCCCAGCCGGCCGATCGCGACGAACAGGTCGATGAAGTCCGGCTTCGCCGCCAGCAGTTCGGAGAACTCGTCACAGACGATGAACAGGGCGGGCAGCGGGTCGAGGTCGGCGCCGTTCTCGCGGGCTTTCTCGTACTCCCAGACGTTCTTGAAGTTACCGCCGTTCTTCAAGGCCTCCTGCCGGCGGTTCATCTCCCCGGCCAGTGCGTCCTTCATGCGGTCGACCAGCGTCACCTCGTCGGCGAGGTTGGTGATGACCGCGGAGACGTGGGGTGCCTTGTCGAGGCCGAGGAAGGTCGCGCCACCCTTGAAGTCGACGAGGACGAAGTTGAGCGTGCTCGACGAGTGCGTCGCGAGCATGCCCAGCACCAGGGTGCGGAGGAACTCCGACTTACCGGAACCGGTCGCGCCGATGCACAGGCCGTGCGGGCCCATCCCTTCGGCGGCGGCTTCCTTGATGTCGAGTTCGACGGGCTGGCCGTACTCGCCGACGCCGAACGGGACGCGGTAGCGGTCGCGGATCGGGCGGGGCCGCCACGCCTGCTGGACGTCGAAGGTCATCGGGTCGCCGGGGATGCCGAGCAGTTCCAGCAGCGACGGGTTGGACAGCAGCGGCTCTTCGTCGCTGACGTCCTGTCCCGCCGCGCCACCGACGCGATAGGGGGCGATGAGCCGGGCCAGCGACTCGGTCTCGACCACGCTGAGGGTGTCGGGGCGGCCGAACCACTCGACGCCGCCTGCGCTGCGGGCACCGAGCCGGTCGGCTTCCACGACCAGGCGCAGGCCGCGGCGGGCGGCGAGGTTGCCGATCGAGTCGGACAGGTCGATCAGGGTGACGCCGACCAGGCCCTCTTCGAGGATGATCTGCTCTTCGCGGGTCACCTCGGCGTCGTCGACGATGATCACGACGTGCGGCTGGTCCGGCGCGGGGGTCGCGTTGCGGGAGAACCGCTGGCGGTCACGCAGCTCTTCGTCGAGCCAGTTTTCGATCTGCGCCAGCGAACCCGCCATCATGCGGAGCTGGCCGATGCCGTCGGACATCGTGGGGTGCTGGGCGTGGGGCAGCCACTTCGCCCACTCCCACTCCTCCTTCGCGCGGCCCGCGGTGGCCACCGCGACCAGCACGTCGTCGGGGCTGTGGAAGGTGACCATCTGCGCGAGCATCGCGCGGGTCAGGCCGCGGGTCAGCGCCCGGTCGCCCTGCATGCTCACCGCGGCGAACCCGCGCAGGGTGATCTGGGTGGGCAGGTCCGGCACGATCGAGTGCGCGCGCACGAACCGGCGCAGCGCGAGGGTGGCGATCGGCTCCAGCTCGTCGACCGGCCCGGTCTGCGGCGGGACCAGCCGCGTCGCGAGGCGGTGCGAGCTGCGCCCGACGCGCAGGTGCAGGAAGTCCTGGTCGTTCTGGCGGCGTTCCCACATCCGGCGGCTCGCCGCGAGCGACCAGAGGGACTGGGGGTCGGGGTGCACCCACTCGAGCGCGGCCCGCTGGTCGACCATCGCCTCGCGGGCGCGGTCGCGCATCTGGCCCAGGTAACGCAGGTAGTCCTTGCGGTCTTCGTCCATCTCGGCGCGCTTGGCGCCGCCGCCCTTGCCACCGCCGCCGGCCATCATCCCGAGCGTGCCGACGACCATCATGCCGCCCATGGCCATCATCATCGGGTTCCGGTTGCTGGCCTGGAACATGAAGACCATCATCCCGAGCGACGCGACGATCATGACGATCGGCAGCGCCTTCATGACGATGTTGCCGGGGATGACCCGGGGCACCTCGGGCGGCGGCTCGAGGTGCACCTCGCCACCGGGCGGGCGCGGTGCCGCCAGCCGCGGCGACTTCTTGAACTGCAGCGTGCTCATCGAAGGACCCCTCATTCAAACTCGACGATGGCGGCCACCGTTTAGTGCGCAAGGTGCGCGGAACAACCTATCGAACGCCGCGGGGTAATTCCGCCGGATACCGGAACTGGGCGTCCCTGCCCTCGCAAGGCGAGTGTACGGCGCACCACCGACAGTCATGACCGGTCGCGGAAGATCGACTTTCACACTCTCGGTTACGGTCGGTTCACCCTCGGCGACAACCGTGCTAGGCATGAGTTGACGATGATCATCGATCGAGGAGGGGCACGTGAACGAGAGCACCTGGAAATTGGCACTGGCGGGCATTTCGGCGGCAGCGTTGCTGACCGCGACGGCCGCCGAAGCATCCGGCGCCGGCCTGACCACCGAGTCCGCAGCCGGGTGCCACGAGACACCTCACGAAATAGTCGGCGGCCGCTCACAGAGCCTCTTCTTCTGCGCCGACGTCGAAGGCGCGGCCGGCTCCTACTTGCGCAACACCCGCACCTATCTGGACCGGGCCGACTACGGTCCCGATCCGGCCCGCTGGGCGGGCTGGATCGCCGAGGGCCCGCTCGGGACCGGCCGGACCGCGAACGGCACCGTGCCCGGAGATCACTGGTGGCGGGTCTGCACCCACGAAGACGGCGGCCCGTACTACTGCACCCACTGGTACCACCAGTAGCCGACCGGGACGACCGCGGTCGTCGGTGAATTTCGGACGTTCGATGATGTCCGCACCCGGGTCCGGTATAAGTTCCCCCGGGAGCAGTCTCGATCGAGCGGGGGCAGTGCAGTGGCTACGGGCACGACAGTTTTCAGCAGGGTGACGGTGGTTGCGCCGTCCACCCGGATCGACGTGGCGTTGCCGGCCGACGTCGCGGTGGCCGATCTCCTCCCGATGCTGCTGGACATGGCCAAGGAGTCGTCGCCCGACGGCGGCGCCCGCCACGGCGGCTGGGCGCTGGCGAAGCTCGGCGACGCCCCGCTCGACCCGAGCCGCACGCTCGCCTCGCTCGGCGTCGTCGACGGTGAGCTGCTGCAGCTGCGCAAGCGCAACGAGAACCCGCCGCCGCCGCTGTACGACGACGTCGTCGACGCGATCGCCGAGTCGTCGCCGGACAGCTTCCGGCCGTGGACGAAGGAAACGGCCAACCGCTTCGGGCACGTCGCGGGTGGGCTGGCGCTGATCGCCGCCGCCGTCGCGCTGTTCCTGAGCGGCTCGTTCTACGGCGGCAGCGCGCTCGGCGCGGCCATCGCGGGCGGCATCGGCGCGATCGCGTGCGTCGCGGTCGGCGCGACGCTCGCCAAGGCCTACCAGGCCGAGTCGACCGGAGTGCTGGTCGCCGCGGCGGGCGGGCTGCCACTGGCCTTCGTCAGCGGCTTCTACATCGTGCCGGGCCTGTCGCTGCGGGCGAACCTGCTGCTCGGCGCGGTCCTCGTGATCATCGTCGCGTCGGTCTGCATCATGGTCATCGGCGCCGGCATCACGACGTTCATCGCGGCCGCCACCGCGGGCACCTTCGGGGCGCTGGCGTTCCTGTTCGGCACGCTCATCGCGCACCCGGCCCCCGGCATCGCGGCCGGCACCATCGCGGTCACCCTCGCCTGCATCTCGGTCCTGCCGCGCGCCACGATCTGGCTCGCGAAGCTGCCGCTGCCGCACGTCCCGGGCAGCGCGGAGGAGCTCAAGGAGGACTCGGGCTTCCCCGACTACCGGGCGATCGAGCGCCGCACGGCGATCGCGCACAACTACATGACCGGCCTGATGATCGGCTGCGGCGCCACGGTCGCGGTGTCCGCGGTCATCGCCGCCAGTGCGCCCGGCGTGTTCGGGATCATCCTCAGCGTCGTCGCGACGCTCGTGCTGCTGCTGCGTGCCCGCGCGTACGCGAACGGCAGCCAGGCCATCGCGCTGCTCACCACGGGCCTGGTCTCGGCGACCGGCATCGCGATCGGCTGGCTGACCACGTCGAGCCCGCAGAACCGCCTGTTCATCGTGTTCGGCGTGCTGATCCTGCTGGCCGCGGGCGCGCTCGTGGTCGGCGTGATCTTCCCGAACCAGCGCTTCTCCCCGCCGCTGCGGCGCACCGTGGAGATCATCGAGGCGCTCTGCATCGCGTCCGTGCTCCCGCTCGCCCTGGGTGTGATGGACCTCTACACCACCCTGCGGCACCTGAACTTCAAGTGACCGGGCCAGGTGACTCTCGGATGGCTGTAGGACACCGCTTCGGCCCGGCCCGGCGGACCACGACCGCGTTGCTGGCCGGCACGATCGGCCTCCTGACCCCGCTGGCCGTGGCGCTGCCGGGCTGGGCGCAGACGGCACCCGCCGACGGCTACTTCGCGACCCCGCCGCCGGTGGACATGAGCAAGCTCATCCCGGATTCGGGCCAGCCGGACAAGAAGTACAAGCAGTCGAAGGGCTGCGTCCAGCGCGCCGTCCTCGGCCAGACCGTCGTGCTGAAGAACCGGCCGTGGGGCCAGGACTACCTGCAGATCTCCAAGGCGCAGGAGATCGTCAAGGCCGCCACCCCCGACCATTCCGCCGGCGGCGGCGTGAAGGTCGCGGTGGTCGACACCGGCGTGACGCCGCACCCCTGGTTCCAGGACCGGATCAAGTCCGGCGGGGAGTACGTCGCGACGCCCTCGAAGGCCCAGCCGGGCCTCGAAGACTGCGACGGCCACGGCACCGAGGTGGCCGGCATCATCGCCGGCAAGCCGGACAACCCCGAGGTCGGTTTCGTCGGCGTCGCACCGGACGCCACCATCGTGTCCTACCGCCAGCTGAGCGAGAACTACGAGCCCGACACCTCGACGTCGACCCCGCCGGCGAGCAACACCGCCAGTGGTACGCCCTCGTCCAGCACCAACCCGCCCTCCGGAACCGAGTCCTCACTCCCGCCGTCCGGCAACGGTGGTGGCGGAAGCGGCTCCGGTGACGGCGACCGGACCTCACCCGGGCAGACGAACGGCGGACGGCAGCTGGAAAAGGCCGGCACGGCGGGCACGCTGAAGACGCTGGCCGAGATCATCCGCGGCATCGCCGACCGCAAGGCCGCCGACGTCATCAACATGTCGGTCGACAACTGCCGCCCGGCGACGGGGTCGATCACCGAAGGCGAGCAGCAGGTCCAGGCCGCCGTGCACTACGCGGCGTCGGTGGGCATCGTGATCGTGGCCGCCGCCGGCAACGCGACGGACACGTGCCCGCAGAACGACCAGCCGGACGCGAGGAAGCCCAAGACGATCGTGACGCCGCCGTGGTTCGCCGACGACGTGCTGTCCGTCGGAGCCATCGACGAGACCGGCAGTGTGGCGCCGTTCAGCGTGCACGGCCCGTGGGTCGGCGTCGCCGCTCCCGGCACGCAGATCACCTCGCTCGACCCCGCCGAGGGCTCCCCGGGCCTGGCGAACCTGACGTTCGAAAGCGGTGACAAGGCCAGCCCGATCCAGGGAACGAGCTTTGCCGCGCCGTACGTGGCGGGCCTCGCGGCGTTGGTCAAGGCCAAGTTCCCGCAGCTCGACGGCAAGGGCATCGTCAACCGCATCAAGCAGACCGCCCAGCACCCGGCGGCGCCGGGCGGCCGCGACAACTTCGTCGGGTACGGCGTGATCGACCCGGTGGCGGCGCTGACGCAGAGCCTGCCGTCCGAGGTCGGGAACCAGGCGCCGATCCCGGGCCCGCAGATGGCGCAGCTCCCCCCGGCCAACGACCACAGCTCGACCCCGATGATCGTGGCGCTGGCCGGCACCGGCGGCGGCCTCGTGGCCCTGCTGATCACGCTCTTCGTGATGCGCACGATCCGCCGCAACCGCCCGGCCGAGACCGGCCCCGGCCGCTGAACCCCCGCCGCCGGCCCGCGCCCGTTACTGCGGTGCCGGCGGCTTCTTCGGCTTCGGCTGCGGGTTTTCGTCCTCGCCGATGACCGGCGGCGCCACCAGACCGGGCTCGCCCAGCAGCTCCGACGACTTGATCATCGGCCGGTTCTTCGACGGCCGGCGGCCCTGGCCGCCACCTCCGCCGAAGGCACCGAAGCCCATCATCGGCATCATCGGCATGCCCGACGCGCCGGCGTTCGCCGAGCTGTCCGGGGCGGGGGCCGGCTGGGGCGCGGCCGCGGCGGGTTGCTGCGTGTCGTCCGGCGTCGCCACCCCCGTGTGCTTCGGCTCCGCTGACGACGGGGTCATGACGTCGTCCGAAGACGGCGTCGTCGCGTCACCTTCCGCGGCGGAACTCTCGGTGAGAGCGTCGTCGTGCAGCTTGAAGCGCTCCTGCGGGTACCGGTGGTTGATCTCGACGCTGCGGGAAGCCACGTCGGGATCGTCGACACCGTCACAAAGCCGGTCGAACGCCTCGAGGACGTCCCGCGCGGTCTCGTACAGGGCCTTCGCCGATTCCTGCGTCTCCTGCAGCTGCGACCGCGCCCGGCGGGTGCCGCCGTTCGGGAGCGTCATCGACTCGGACGCCAGATCCGCCGCGTCCACCAGTACTTCGACGAGATCGACGACGACGTGCCGCAGGGTCGTCACCAGCTCGTCGAGCGCGCCGGCCAGGACCTCGAGCGCCTCCCGGACGTCGCCGCCCGCCGCGCCGATCTCGCGGATGTAGGCGACGAACGCGTCCGCGTCCCGTCCTTCCCAGCCGCCGTCGAGACGGCCGAGCCGGTCGTCGAGCCGGGCGGACACCTCGGCGGCCGTGGCGGCGGCCTGGCGCAGCCGGCCGGCTTCGGCACCGAGCTCGCTCCACCGGCCGATCAGCGGGCGGAAGTACGTCTCGACGGGGTCGATCAGCCCGAGCCGTCCCGAAAGATCCGTGAGGTAGGCCAGGTACGGCTCGGCCGTGGCGGCGATCTCGTCGCCGTCCGCGTCCGGCCCGAACACCAGGGCCGGCACCGCCGGGGCCACGGCGGTGGCCCGCTTGGACAGCGGGTGCGGGATGGAGTCGGTGGAGCCCTCCGGTTCGGCGAACATCATTCGAGCCTCCCGGCGCGCTTGATCAGGTCCGCGGCTTCGGCGTCCTGGTTGCTGTGGCGCGTCGCGACGCGCTCGAGGGCCTCGGCGGCCGACCGCAACGCCTCCGCGCCGTCGGCGAGCTGCTGCCGCAGCGCACCCGACGCGCGGCCGTACGACGCACCGAGGCCGATCCGGGCCCCCAGCGCGCCGTAGGACTCGTCGGAGACGCCTCCCCCGCCCACGTCGGCCGCGGCCGAATCCAGGTCGGCAGCGGCCTCCTCGGCCGTCTTGGCGTACTCGGCGACGGCAACGCCGTCCATCCTCAAGCCGGCCACGGCACCCTCCGCTCGCCCAAAAGACTCGTCGAGCGTGTGACGCGCGCCGCGGCCCGGTGGTTCCCTCAGCCGCCGGTTTGCGGCGTCTGCGTCGGGAACGAGCCGGCGTTCGGGTCGATCGGCACCGAGTCGAACTGCTTGAGCACGTCCTGGGTGTTCAGCGAAGCCCCGGTCGGCAGCAGCCCGATGATCGACTCGGGCGCGGGCTGCCGGTTGTTCAGGCCGATCGCGTCGGCGGTCGTGGCGTCCGGGACGCTGTAGCGGATGCCGCGGTCCGAGATCAGCTGGATCGCGCCCTTGCCGAAGCTGTCCTTGCCGGTGGCGGACTGCACCACCGCGCCGAAGCCGGGCTGCAGGTAGAAACCGTTGATGGGCACGCGGTTCGGGCCGGGCGTCGTGACGTTCGTCGGGGTGAACTTGTCGCCGGTCGCCTTCGCGCCCGGCAGCTGCGTGTCGATGTACACCGAGGTGTGCCCGTCCTGGCCGGTGCCCGAACCCACCAGCGACCACCCGAGGCACGCGACCGACGAGTTCTTCGTCGCGTCGAGGATCGTCGGGACCGCGCGCGGGAAGTCGTCGACCGGGATGTAGGCGGGGTCGCCGGGCAGCAGGACCTTGACGCCGGACAGCTTGTCGAGGCCGAGGATCTGGAGCCGGCTCGCGCTGCCGTGCTTCGCGACGCGCATGACGTCGGCGACCGCGTTCGACACCTGCTGGATGCCGGCCGTCGTGATGGCCCAGTACTTCGGCTGGTCACCGGTCGGCTGCGTGGAGAAGACGTCGCCGACGGCCAGCCCGTCGAAGTCGGCGGGCGGGGCGCCGTCCGGGATCAGCGGCGGGCTCAGCTTGGCGACCTCGGGGATCGCGTTCAGCAGGCCCTGCGTGATCTTCCGCGCCGGCTTCTGCAGCCCGAGCGCCGTGCGGACGGCGTCGTTCGCGTTGGATTCGTCGATCTCGGCGCGGACGGTGTTCGCGTTCGGCCGGTTCTGCGAGCTCGGCAGCCGGTAGATCAGGTACGTCTTGCCGTTGTCGGCGGCCGCCAGCAGCGCTTCGTTCTCGCGCAGTTCCGTGCCGAGACCGGTCGGCGCGACGCCGCCGAACACGTAGGTGTTGACCTTGCCGGTATCGGGGTTCGGCAGGGACGGGTCGAGCTGAACCTGGTCGCACACCGCCCAATTCGCGGAAATCCGCTGGGTGTCCCCCGGGATCAACTGCGGGCCGTCCGGAATTCCGGTCAGCTTTCCGCGCGGAATGTTCTTCAGCTGTTCATCCGAAACGACGGTGGGGTTCTTCACACTCGCCGGGGTGGCCGCCGCGGCGGGCGCGGCCGGGGCCCCCGCGGCGCCGGCGGCACCCGCGCTCGACTGCTTCTGCTGCGCGATCAGCAGAAGCCGCGCGGACGCGAGGTTGAAGGTGGGGACGAGCGTCTTCGGGTTCCCCATCACCACGTAGACCGTGCCGGACTGCTCGCCGATGACGATGTTGCCGGCCTCGGGCACCGACGGCGCCGGGCTGAGCAGGGCCAAGACGACGAACACGACCGCGACGAGGGCGCCGAGCACCACCCCGACGATCGTCGCCCTCGTGTGGGTGCGCATCGGGTCGTGCAACATCACGGCGTCGCGCCGGACCAGTGCCGACTGCATCCGGCGCAGGACGAACTTGTACGCCTGAACCTGAGACTTAGTCGTGGGTGTTGATGGCATTCTCGACCTACAGCTCTCCCCGTCGCGGTACGGTTCCGCAGGATAGCCGTACGGGGACCGTCTGGTGTGGGGTTTCTACCAACTCAAGCTAGGGTCGGACACCCCGGGACCCGGCTTCTGGGTACGCAGCAAGCACGAGGGGAAGAGAAAGCGCGGATGTCCGTCACCAACCCTCCACGTCCGCCAGGTCCGCCTGGGCCCCCGCCGCCCGGCCGTCAGCCGGGCCCGCCGCCTCGTCCGGGGAGACCCATGGGCCCGGGTGGTCCCGGAGGACCCGGTGGCGTACCGGGTGGTCCCGGTGGCGGACCCGGAGGCCCCGGCGGCATGCCTGGCGGACCCGGCGTCCCCACTATGCCTCCGCGCGGCCCCGGCGGTCCTGGTTCCACCGGACCCCGTCCCCTTCCTGGTGGCCCCGGGGGCCCGAACGGTCCCGGCGGCCCGGGCGGACCTGGCGGCCCCGGCGGCGGTGGCCCGAACGGCCCGGGCGGCCCCGGTGGCGGTGGACCTGGCGGCCCCGGTGGGCCCGGCGGTGGTGGCCCGGGCGGACCCGGTGGACCCGGAGGTCCGGGTGGTCCCGGTGGCGGTCCGCAGGGATCCGGTGACTCCGACGGTCCCGCTCCTTCCGCTCCCGCCCCGGCCCGGATGGCCCCGCCCGCGCGGCGCCGGTCCTCCGGGGTGAACCTCGGCCCGCTCCCCGTGGCGAACCTCGTCGTGCTCGAGGTCGGCCTCGCGATCGGGCTGGTCCTGCTCGCCATCGACATGTCGCTGAAGTACGTGGGGATCGGCATCCTCGCGTTCGCGTTGATCGTCGCGCTGCTGCGGTGGCGCGGCCGCTGGTTCACCCAGTGGTTCGGCCTGACGATGCGCTACACCTTCCGGTCCCACGACCGGGTCGCCGAGCCGCTGCCGCCGAGCTCCGTCGAGGCGATGGCGGCCGAGGAGACCGCGGTGACCGGCGCGGACGACGCGCGCGTGAACCTGCTCCGCATCGCCGTCCCGGACCTCGTCGTCGCGCACGGCGTCGACCACGAGCGCCAGCAGGTCGGCCTCGCCTGGCACGACGGCACGTGGACGGCGGTGCTGCTCGTCGAGCCGACCCCGGCGATGATCACCCAGGCCGGGGACGCGCCGAGCCTGCCGCTCTCGGCTCTGGCGCCGTGCCTCGAAGACCGCGGTGTGGTCCTCGACTCCATCCAGATGATCTGGCACAGCTACCCGGGCAGCGCGGCGCTGCCGTCGGATTCGCCGGCGCTGAGCTCCTACATGGAGGTGCTCGGCCCGCTGCCCGCGGCGGCGCGGCGGACGACGTGGGTCGCGATCCGGCTGGACCCGAAGCGGTGCCCGGCGGCGATCCGGGAGCGCGGCGGCGGCGTCGTCGGCGCCCACCGCGCGCTGATCGGCGCGCTTTCCCGCGTCCGCAACGCCCTTGAGTCCCAGGGGGTGCCGACCCGGCCCCTCGACCCGGACGAGCTGCTGCGGGCGAGCATTTCCGCCGCGGAGCTCACGTCGGTCGCGGGCTCTCCCACCCGGGTGACGTTGCAGGAGCGGTGGTCCGGCGTGACCGCGGCCGGCATCGGCCACGCGAGCTACGCGATCACCGGCTGGCCGAAGGGCAAGATCACCGGCAGCCTGAACGCGCTGACGAGCGTCCGCGCGCTGTCCGCCTCGGTCGCGATGTCGATCTCGCCGGCCTCGGACGACGGCAAGATCGGGCTGCGCGGCGTGGTCCGGCTGAGCGCGCGCAACCCGCGTGAGCTCGACGCCGCGGACCAGCGGCTGAAGAGCCTGTCCGAACGGCTGGGCGTCGACCTGACGCCGCTGCGCGGGCTGCAGGTCTCCGCGCTCGCCGCGACGTTGCCGATCGGAGGTACGGCATGACTTCCCGCGTCCGCGACGCCGGGCAGAACACCGGTGTGGCGCCGGAGTTCACCGTGGACCCCGCGATGCTCGACGCGATCAGCCCCTCGGGTGACCGCGGTGGCATCGTGCTCGGCTCGGGCCTCAAGGGCGAGCCACTGACCATCTCGGCCCTGCGCTCGACGCCGACCCGCATCGTGCTGGTGGGCGGGCTGTACCTGGCCCGCCAGGTCGCGATGCGCGCGATGGCGGTCGGCGCGTGGGTCGTGGTCGCGACCGGTCGCCCGACGGAGTGGCAGGTCCTGGCCCGCGCGGCCGGCAGCAGCGGTAACGACGGACGGCCGTCGCCGCTGGTGCAGATCCGCCGGCTCTCGCCGGTCGAGCTGCCGCGCCCGTCGGAGGACGCCCCGCTGCTGGTGGTCACCGACGGCGGCCCGACCCCGCAGGACCTGTTCCCGCCCCGCTCGCCGTGGCAGACGACGGTCTACGTCCTTCCGTACCTGCACCCGCAGGCGGGCGCGACGGCCAACGCGGCGGACCTGGTGCTGATGCAGCGCCTCCCGGCCGGCCAGGCCGAGCTGGCGGCCCGCATCTGGCGCCTGCCGCCCCAGATGATGCGCCAGCTGACGACGTTGAAGGACGACCAGGTGGTGGCCCTGGGCCGCAACCTGTGGCGACCGCTGAGGCTGGTGACGACGGGCAAGGAGCAACAGCTCCTGGGCCCCGTCCGCCGCGGCGACTGAGGTTTTCCACGAAATGCGGGTGGCTCCCCGGAGCCACCCGCATTTTTTGTGTGTCAGAGCGAGGTGCGGACGTTCCTCGTCTGCTCCGCCCGGGCGGCCAGCTCCTCGTCCGGCGGGTAGTCCACCGCCGTCAGGGTCAGGCCGTGCGCGGGGGCGACCGCGCTGTCGCGGACGCCGCTCGCCAGGACCTGCTCCGGCCAGCCCGGTGCCCGGCGGCCGTCGCCGACCAGGAGGAGGGCGCCGACCAGGCTGCGGACCATCGAGTGGCAGAACGCGTCCGCCGAGACCTCGACCTCCAGCAGGTGCTCGTCGAGCCGGCGCCAGACCAGGCGCTGCAGCTCGCGGATCGTCGTGCCCGTGTCGCGCTGCTTGCAGTACGCCGCGAAGTCCTGCAGCCCCAGCAACGCCGCCGCGGCGTCGTTCATCGCGTCCGTCGACAGTGGACGGTTCCAGGCCAGGGTGTCGTTGCGGCGCAACGGGTCCACGCCCCACGGGGCGTCCGAGACGCGGTAGCGGTAGTGCCGGCGGATCGCCGAGAACCGGGCGTCGAAGCCCGGCGCGGCCACGCGGGCCCCCAGGACGCGCACATCGCCCGGCAGGAGGCGGTTCCAGCGGCCCGCCATGCGGGTCAGGTCCGGGATCCCCTCCGGTGACACCGGGACCCGGCCGGCCACGCCAGGATCGAGCGGCACGACGTCGACGTGGACCACCTGGCCGCTCGCGTGCACCCCGGCGTCCGTACGGCCGGCGACGACGACCGGCTTCGGCACCGAGGCACCCGGCGGCTGGCGCCGCAGGGCCTCCTCCAGCACCCCCTGCACCGTGCGGCGGCCCGGCTGCCGGGCCCAGCCCGAGAAGTCCGTGCCGTCGTAGGAGACGTCCAGGCGCAGACGAACGAGCCCGCCGTCCCCAGCGGGGATGGCGGGCTCGTCCGGGACGGATTCCGTCGTCAGGACTCGTCGTCCTGCTGCGACGGCGGCAGCGAGAAGCCCGCGGCTTCCGCGGCCTCGGCGGTGGCGAACCACACCTCGGCCTTGGTCTGCTCGTAGTACGGGCTTTCCTCGGTGTGGTAGTACTTCGACTCGTCGTTGCCCTTGATCGGGAAGCCCTCGGGCTGCGTCCCGTCCTCGAGCGGAGCGTGGCTGCCCTCACCGTAGGGAGCCTCCGAAGCGGCTTCCTCGGCGGCCGGGGCGGCCTCGACGGCGGCCGGCTTCTCGTCCTTGGCGAACTTGGTCTTGCGCGCGCGCTCGGCCTCGCTCGTCACGGTCTTCTCGTTCACCAGCTCGATGACGGCCATCTTGGCGTTGTCGCCCTTGCGGGCCATCGTCTTGGTGATGCGGGTGTAGCCACCGGGACGCTCCGCGAAGTGCGGACCGATCTCGGCGAACAGCTTGTGGACGACGTCCTTGTCACGGACGACGCGCTGAACCTGACGGCGGTTGTGCAGGTCGCCCCGCTTCGCCTTCGAGATCAGCTTCTCGGCCAGCGGGCGGACCCGCTTCGCCTTCGCCTCGGTGGTGGTGATCTTGCCGTGCTCGAACAGCTGCGTGGCCAAGTTGGCCAGGATCAGCCGCTCGTGCGCGGCTGATCCGCCGAGCCGGGCTCCCTTGGTAGGGGTGGGCATTGGTTCTCCTACTAGTTCAGCTCGCAGCGTCCAGGCACAGAGCCCTAGAGCTGCTCGGTCTCTGCGTAGTCCTGGCCATCGTCGTGGCCGTCCGAAATCCCGTCGGCGATGCCACCGACACCCTCCGACCAGCCTTCACCGTCGTAGCTGGCGGCAGCCGCGGTCGGGTCGAACCCGGGCGGGCTGTCCTTCAGCGCGAGGCCGAGGCCGACGAGCTTCAGCTTGACCTCGTCGATCGACTTGGCGCCGAAGTTGCGGATGTCGAGCAGGTCCGCCTCGGAGCGCGAGACCAGCTCGCCCACCGTGTGGATGCCTTCGCGCTTGAGGCAGTTGTACGACCGGACGGTGAGGTCCAGGTCCTCGATCGGCATCGCGTAGGCGGCGATGGTGTCCGCTTCCTGCGGCGACGGGCCGATCTCGATGCCTTCGGCGTCGACGTTCAGCTCGCGGGCGAGGCCGAACAGCTCCACCAGCGTCTTGCCGGCCGACGCGACCGCGTCGCGCGGCGTGATCGACGGCTTGGTCTCGACGTCCAGGATCAGCTTGTCGAAGTCGGTGCGCTGCTCGACACGGGTGGCCTCGACCTTGTAGGTCACCTTCAGCACCGGCGAGTAGATCGAGTCGACCGGAATCCGGCCGATCTCCGCGCCCGCCTGCTTGTTCTGCAGGGCCGGAACGTAACCGCGGCCGCGCTCGACGACGAGCTCGATCTCGAGCTTGCCCTTGCCGTTCAGCGACGCGATGTGCAGATCCGGGTTGTGCACGGTGACACCCGCCGGCGGCACGATGTCGGCCGCCGTGACCTCACCGGGGCCCTGCTTGCGCAGGTACATGGTGACCGGCTCGTCCTCTTCCGAGGACACCACGAGCTCCTTGAGGTTCAGGATGATGTCGGTGACGTCTTCCTTCACCCCGGGAACGGTGGTGAACTCGTGCAGCACGCCGTCGATGCGGATGCTCGTCACGGCCGCGCCCGGGATGGACGACAGCAGCGTGCGCCGCAGCGAGTTGCCGAGCGTGTAGCCGAAGCCGGGCTCCAGCGGTTCGATGGTGAACCGGGAGCGGGTCTCGTTGACCGTCTCTTCGCCGAGAGCCGGCCGCTGGGAAATCAGCATTCTTCCTAATTCCTTTCCAGACGACGCCCGCCATATGACGTCGAAGGGATGGCGCGGCGGCGGCGCCCGGAAGGCGCCGCCGCCGTAACTCGATTACTTCGAGTAGAGCTCGACGATCAGCTGTTCCTGAACCGGAACGTCGATCTGCGCACGCTCCGGCAGCTGGTGGACCAGCACGCGGAGGTTGGACTGGACGACCTGCAGCCACGCCGGGATCGGGCGGTCGCCGAAGGACTCCTTGGCCACGACGAAGGGCAGCATCGCGAACGACTTCGGCCGCACGTCGATGATGTCCCACTTCGAGACCTGGAAGGACGGGACGTTGACCTTCGTGCCGTTGACCAGGAAGTGGCCGTGGCTCACCAGCTGACGCGCCTGACGGCGGGTGCGGGCGATGCCGGCGCGGTAGATCACGTTGTCCAGGCGGGACTCGAGGATCTGCAGCAGGTTCTCACCGGTCTTACCGGGACGCCGGACGGCTTCCTTGTAGTACCGGACGAACTGGCGCTCGAGAACGCCATAGGTGTAGCGAGCCTTCTGCTTCTCCTGCGACTGCAGGAGGTACTCGGACTCCTTGATGCGCCCGCGGCCGTGCTGGCCCGGCGGGTAGGGGCGACGCTCGAAAGCCTGGTCGCCGCCGATGAGGTCAACCTTGAGGCGACGCGAAATACGCGTCGCGGGGCCGGTGTAACGAGCCATTTCTTCTTACTCCTCCCCGTTCCTCAGACCCGGCGCCGCTTGGGCGGGCGGCAGCCGTTGTGAGGCTGCGGGGTCACGTCCTGGATGGTGCCGACCTCGAGGCCGGCCGCCTGCAGCGAGCGGATCGCCGTCTCGCGGCCCGAACCCGGGCCCTTCACGAAGACGTCGACCTTCTTCATGCCGTGCTCGGCGGCCTTGCGGGCAGCGTTCTCGGCGGCCATCTGCGCGGCGAACGGGGTGGACTTGCGCGAGCCCTTGAAGCCCACGTGACCACTCGACGCCCACGCGATCACGGCACCGGTCGGGTCCGTGATCGAGACGATGGTGTTGTTGAAGGTGCTCTTGATGTGCGCGTGGCCGTGCGCGACATTCTTCTTTTCCTTGCGGCGGACCTTCTTGGCCCCCGCCGCGGTACGAGACTTCGGTGGCATGTTCTGAGGGTTCTCCTGTTAGCGCGCGTTCTCTTGGTGAGCGGCGACCGCTTCGGCCTGTCCGCGCCGGATGATCGACCCGGCGTCGGTGTACAGGTTGCGGAGCGCCATCGGGCGGGCGTAGAGCGCCTTGGGCGAAACGCAAGCCGTGCCACGGCGCTGGGCGCCGCCCATCTGCACGACCTTCTTGCCCTGGACGCTCACTTCTTGCCAGCCTTCTTCTTGCCGGCGACCGTCTTCTTCGGACCCTTGCGGGTACGGGCGTTGGTCTTCGTGCGCTGACCGCGGACGGGCAGTCCGCGACGCCAGCGAAGGCCCTCGTAGCACCCGATCTCGATCTTCCGACGGATGTCGGCGTTCACCTCGCGGCGAAGGTCACCCTCGACCTTGAAGTTCTCTTCGATGTACGTACGCAGCTTCGCGAGGTCGTCATCGCTGAGGTCCTTGACGCGGGTGTCCGCGTTGAGCTCGGCAGCCTTGATCAGCTGCTTCGAGCGGGTACGGCCGATGCCGTAGATGTAGGTAAGCGCGATCTCCAACCGCTTTTCGCGGGGGAGGTCTACGCCAGCGAGTCGTGCCATTGGCGTTGATGCTCCTTCATAGATTTCATCTTCAGGTCTGCTCCCCGTCCGGTTCCGGGACCGACTCGCCTGTCGTGCCCTCGGCTTGCGCTTCGGGTGTCCCGGCCCCGGCCTGAAGCCCGGGGGTGAACCAGGTCACTCGCGTGACCCGGCAGGTGCGGGGAGGGTGTGTAGCCGTCAATCCACTCTGGTCGAGTGCGAGTGATCAGCCCTGCCGCTGCTTGTGCCGCAGGTTCTCGCAGATCACCATGATCCGGCCGTGACGGCGGATCACCTTGCACTTGTCGCAGATCTTCTTGACGCTCGGCTGGACCTTCACGTCTTCTGCTCTCCTGCTTCTGAGCTGCTCTTCGTGATCACTTGTAGCGGTAGACGATGCGACCACGAGAGAGGTCGTAGGGCGAGAGCTCCACGACAACCCTGTCCTCCGGCAGGATGCGGATGTAGTGCTGCCGCATCTTGCCGCTGATGTGTGCCAGGACCTTGTGACCGTTCTCCAACTCGACGCGGAACATCGCGTTGGGGAGCGGCTCGACTACGCGGCCTTCGACCTCGATGGCCCCGTCTTTCTTCGCCATGTCCTCCGCATTTCCTTGTCAGCATTGCCTGTCGCCACACCTGATCAACTCGAGCACTAGTGCTGGGTTGGGTGGTGCGTGGCACACTGGTGCCCGAGTCCCATGATCGTGAATTCACGAGCGCGCAGGATCCGGGCGCGATAAGTGCGCCGACTTGACAGTGTACGCAACCCGTGTCGCGACCCCCAAACCGGGGGTAACCATGCTAGGCGAACGTGCAGGTGGGCGTGATCGCGATCACCACGAGTGGGTGAATGCGCAGGTCAGGCGTCTTCCGGAGCCGTGAGCACCCAGGGGCCGTCTTCGGTGATCGCCACCGTGTGCTCCCAGTGGGCCGCGCGGGAGCCGTCGGCCGTGACGACCGTCCAGCCGTCGTCCAGCTCGCGGGTCTCGCCACCGCCGCCGGTCAGCATCGGCTCGATCGCCAGCGCCATGCCGGCCTTCAGCCGCGGGCCCTTGCCGGGCTTGCCGACGTTCGGCAGGAACGGGTCCATGTGCATCTGGCGGCCGATGCCGTGGCCGCCGTACTCGACGATCATCCCGTAGTCGACGCCGTCGTCCTTCGCCGCGCGTTCGGCGGCCGACTGGACGGCGTAGGAGATGTCGGTGAGCCGGCCGCCGGCGCTGACCGCCTCGATCCCGGCCCACATCGCCGCTTCGGTCGCCGCGGACAGCGCCAGGTCGGCGTCGGCGACCTTCCCGATGGCCAGCGTGACGGCGGAGTCGCCGTGCCAGCCGTCGAGGATCGCACCGCAGTCGACCGAGATCAGGTCACCGTCGGCGAGGACCTGGGTCTTCGCCGGGATGCCGTGGACGATCTGCTCGTTCACCGACGCGCAGATGGACGCCGGGAAGCCGTGGTAGCCCTTGAAGGACGGCACCGCGCCGGCGTCACGGATGGTCTGCTCGGCCAGCTCGTCGAGCTCGGCGGTGCTGACCCCCGGGACCGCGGCTGCGCGCACCGCCGCCAGCGTACGGGCGACGACGAGCCCCGCGGCCCGCATCGCCTGCAGCTCGTCCGCGGTCTTGACCTCGATCATGCGCCCACGCCGGAGCACTTGCAGAACACGCAATCCTCCGAGATTCACGTGCGGTCGCGCAGCGCTTTCAGCACGCGGTCGGAGATCTCCTCGACGCTGCCGACGCCGTCGACGGTCACGAGGATGTCGGCGTAGTACTCGAGCAGCGGCGCGGTGTCCGACACGTAGATCTGCTGACGGCGGCGGATGACGTCCTCGGTGTCGTCCGCGCGGCCCCGCGACATGAGACGGCCGACGACGACGTCCTCCGGCACCTGCAGCTGGATGACCGCGGTGAGCGACGCGTCCGCGTCACCCAGGATCTCGCCGAGGACCTCGGCCTGCTTGGTGTTGCGCGGAAAGCCGTCGAGCAGGAAGCCGATCTTCGCGTCCGGCTCCGCGAGCCGCTCGCGGACCATCTCGTTCGTCACGGAGTCGGGCACGAGCTCGCCCGAGTCCAGGTAGCGCTTGGCTTCCTGGCCGAGCGGGGTCTCCTGGCCGACGTGCGCGCGGAACAGGTCGCCGGTCGAGATGTGCGGAATCCGCAACTGCTCGGACAGCGCCACCGCCTGCGTACCTTTGCCCGCGCCGGGCGGACCCACGAGAACCAGCCGCGTCACTTCAAGAACCCTTCGTAGTTGCGCTGCATCAGCTGGCTTTCGATCTGCTTCACGGTGTCGAGACCGACACCGACCATGATCAGCACAGCCGTGCCACCGAACGGGAAGTTCTGGTTGTTCCCGCTACCGGTCAACGACAGGAAGAAGTTCGGGAGGATCGCGATGATGCCCAGGTACAGCGAGCCCGGCAGGGTGATCCGGCCGAGCACGTAGCTCAGGTACTCCGCGGTGGGACGGCCCGGGCGGATGCCCGGGATGAACCCGCCGAACTTCTTCATCTCATCCGCACGCTCGTCCACGTTGAACGTGATCGTGATGTAAAAGTACGTGAAGAAGATGATCAGGGCGAAGTACAGCGCGATGTGCACCCAGCTGGACTGGTTCACGATGTAGTTCTTGATGAACACCTGCCAGCCGGAGTTGCTGTTCTGGTCGCCGACGAGGCGGCTGATCAGGTCCGGCAGGTACAGCAGGGAAGACGCGAAGATGACCGGGATGACGCCGGCCTGGTTCACCTTGATCGGCAGGTAGGTCGACGTGCCGCCGTACATCCGGCGGCCGATCATGCGCTTGGCGTACTGCACCGGGATCCGGCGCTGCCCCTGCTCGACGAAGATGACGCTGGCGATGATCACCAGGCCGAAGACGCAGATCATCGTCAGCGCGATGCCACCACCGTTGCTGAGGATGTTGCCGCCCTCGACCGGGATGCGCGCCGCGATGTTCAGGAAGATCAGGACGGACATGCCGTTGCCGACACCGCGTTCGGTGATCAGCTCACCCAGCCACATCATGACGGCGGTACCCGCGGTCATGGTGATGACGATGATCGCCAGCGAGTAGACGCTGTTGTCCGGGATGATCGGCGAGTCGCAGTCCGGGAAGAGCTGCTTGCGGTCCGCGAGCGCGACCACACCGGTGGCCTGCAGGATCGCCAGCGCGACCGTCAGGTACCGGGTGTACTGGGTCAGCTTGCCCTGGCCGGACTGCCCTTCCTTCTTCAGCTCCTCGAAACGAGGGATGACGACGGTCAGCAGCTGGATGATGATGCTCGCCGTGATGTACGGCATGATGCCGGTCGAGAAGAGCGACAGCTGCAGCAGCGCACCACCGCTGAACAGGTTCAGCAGCTGGTAGACGCCCTCCTGCTGCGCCTGGGAGCTGCACGCCTGGACGGCTCCGTACGAGATCCCGGGGGCCGGAATGGTCGCACCGATTCGGTAGACCGCGACGATGGCTAGCGTGAACAGGATCTTCTTGCGTAGATCCGGCGTCGCGAGAGCCGAGCGGAAGGCGCTGAGCACGCGGGGGACCTCCTCGGCGTCGTCGGCTGTCCTAACCGACGATCGGCTTGGCCGGCACGGGTGGCCGGCGGGAACACAGCACTACTGGCACGCAAGCCAGGAACGCTTCGGGGCACACTCGTCCCGAAGCGTGTCGCCGACTCTAACAGCTTCACAGGGCGTGTCCGCAGTCCGTGTGCGTTTTCCGTACCAAGGTTGCTCCGGCGGGTTGATCCACTTCCCGGACTTGGCTGTATTCCTTGACACACGGGCGCGTGATCATGATGGATCCGGGCCCCGCGGGGTCAGGCGTTCGACGTCGCGAGGACACCCGCGAGGCCGACCAGGACCACCCCGGTGCCGCGGTCCACGTTGCGCCGCGCCCGCCGCGAAAGCTTGATCGACTTCACGGCCGCGCCGACGCCGACGTAGGCCGACCCGGCCAGGAACTCGGCCAGCAGGTAGACCGCGCCGAGCAGCGCGATCTGCGCCGGAAAGGCCCCGTGAGCTGGGTCGATGAACTGCGGGACGAACGCCGTGAAGATGAGGACGGCCTTCGGGTTCGTTATCGCGACGCCGAACTCCTTGCGCGCGACCCGCCAGGCGGACAGCGGCACGGCGGGCGTTTCGACGGCCTCGGCGTCGTCACCGCGGCGGATCGTGGACCACAGGACGCGCAGTCCGAGGTAGAGCAGGTAGGCCGCGCCGGCCCACTTGATGATCGTCAGCGCCGTCTCCGATGCGGCGAGCAGCTGCCCCAGCCCGGCCGCCACGGCCGTGATCATCAGCGTGAACGCGACCAGCCGGCCCACCAGTCCGGCGAGGCCGCGGCGAACACCGTGCGTCATGCCGTGGTGCAGGCCGAGCAGGTTGTTCGCCCCTGGCGTAAGGGCGATGAGGACCGACGCGCCGAAGAAGACCAGCACCCAGGACACGGGACCACCTCCAACTCCACGGTAACCGCGGCCGCGAGCGGTTATCCGCGTTCGGTGGTCACGACGCCGCCGGCGTCCGCGTGGGCCGGGCGGGCGTCCGGGGACACCAGGTGACCCAGCACCGTGGCGGCCGCGGCGGCGGCCACCGCCAGGAAGAGCAGCCACATGCCGCCCTGCAGGCTCATCTCGAGCCGGAGGTTGCCGCGGTCGACGGGCGCCGGGATGCCCGCCATCACGCTCGCGAGGACCGCGCCCGCCAGGAAGGCCGTGGCGCCGAACGTCACGCCCCTGGCGGCCGCGCTCGCCCGTCCGGTCACGACCTGGCGGATCACGAGCACGAGGGCGGCCAGCAGGAGCGCGGCGGCCACGAGCAGCGCGACGCCGAGCGGTTCGGACGCCTGGCTCTTCTCACCCGGGAAGACGGTCGACCAGCCGTTCTGGGTGTAGAGCAGCACCCCGCGGCCGGCGAGCGTCTCGTCGATGCGGAAGAGCGGCAGGAACCCGGATGCGAGCGTGGCCACGGCGGCCAGCGTGACCAGGAGGACGGGCAGGAAGTCGCGAACGCGCCGCGCCGGCCGGAGTTCGGCGGCGGGCGGGGGCGGGTCCTGCGACGATTCGTCCACCTTTGGGATCCTCCAGGCGGATTCCGGCCGTGGCAAGGATTCCGGATCAGCGTCCGGGTGGTTCCGGAGGTTCCTGTGGTTCGGGTGGCAGGACCGTGATGGCGACCCCGTCGGCGTCTTCGACCGTCGGCAACGCGAACCCGGCGGGCGGGGTCGGCGTGTCCGCGTAGGCCAGGGCGGGATCGGCCCAGTCGTCCGGCGCCCGGGCCGGCAGGTACCCGAGCACCACCGCCACGACGGCCACCACGACCCCGGCGATCACGGACCACAGCCCCAGGCCGAGGCTGACGTCGAGGGTCTGGTCGCCGAGGCCGGACGACCAGCCGTAGCCGCTCATCCCGATGGTGAGGGTGGTTCCGGCGGCGAAGCTCGCCCCGACCACGGCGAGCCGGTGCCCGAGCCGCCCCCACCGGGAGAAGCCGAAGACCGCCCCGGCCCCCAGCACCACAACGGCGATCACGAGCGGAATCCCGACGGGCGCGGCGGGCTGCTCGACGGTCTCGTTCCCCTGCGCGGAGACCTGGCTGCTCCAGGCGGTCTCCGTGAAGATCAGCTTGGGGGTGAAGAAGGTCTGCTGCGGGCTGAGGTGCTGCTCGATCCGGAACAGCGGCAGGAAGCACGCCCCGAGCACGAGGAGAGCCGCGAAGGCCACCAGGACGGGCACGAGCACCCGCGGCGGCCCGGCAGCGGGTTCCTGAGGAGCGGCGATCGGCTGGGGTTCCGCCGGCGCGGGTCGCGGAGGCAAGCCAGGCAGGATCGCGACCGGAACGGGCTCGGTGGGCGGGGTTCGGTCACCAACCGGCGGCGCGTGCCGAGGCGCCGCGCCCGGAAACGCCGGCGGAGCGGCACTCGGTCCGGCCACATCGGGCTCTGCCTGCGCGAAGGACTCACCCGCGGGCCGCTGTGGTTCGGCTTGGAACGCCAGCAGTCCGTCCTCCGGACGCGCCACGTCGGGCTCCACCGGGGCGAAAAGCTCCTCGGCTGTGGGCTGCGGCACCTCCACCGGGAACGACGGTTGGCCCTCCGGCCGCACCTCGTCGGATTCCACCGGCGAGAAGGGCGCGCCTGCCGCCGGACGCGGCGCCTCCACCGGGAAGGCCAGCAGAGCATCCCTCGGTTGCGCGACGCCGGGTTCCACCTGGGCGGGAGACTCCCCCGAGGGCCGCGACGCCTCGGCCGGGAACGCCAGCGGAGCGGCGCCGGGCTGCACACCAGGCTCCAGCTGCCCGGAGGACTCGCCCACCGGAAACGCCAGCGGAGCGTCCCCGCGCCGAACCGAGTCGGGTTCCGCCTCGGCGGTGGACTCCCCCGCCGGCCGCGGCGACTCCTCCGGGGACGTCAGCGGGGCTGCGCTTGGTCGCACCGTGTCGGAGTCTCCGGCGGTCGGCGGTGACTCCCCGGTGGCCGGGCGGTGGGGCTCGGCCGGGGGGTTCGGCTCCTTCGACGGTTCGTCCACCCTGTGATCTTCCGCGCGGATTCCGGTATCGGCAAGAAACTCCGGTTCAGCGGGCCGGGTGGTCCGGTGGCAGGACCGTGATCGCGACCTCACCCGAGCCCGCGCCCGGCACGGCGAACCCGGACGGCGGGGTTTCCGTGTCGGCGTAGGCCACCGACGGGTCGGCCCAGTCCTCGTCTGCTGGGGCGGCCGCTCGGTGGGCGACGACCGCGGCTGCCGCGGCTACCAGCGTGCCGCCGATGAGGAGCCACATGCCCAGCTCGGTGGTGAGGTCGACGCGGTCGAACTGCTCGCTCGTGCCCTGGCCCAGGCCGAACATCTCGATGGTCAGGACCACCCCGGCGGCGAACACCGTGCCCAGTTGCCCCAGCCATGCGCCCGGGCGCCGGCGGGCCACCAAAAACCCGGCCGCGGTGACCAGTAGCACCATCGTGACGATGATCGGGACGCCGAAAGGGGCGCCAGGGCGGTCCAAGGACGCGTCGGTGGTCACCTGGAACCGGGTGCTCCACGCCGACGTCGTGATGACCGCCAGGGCGCCGGCCCGTACCTGCGAGAGGGTGTGGACGGCTCGGAAGAGCGGCAGGACCAGGCCGCCGGCCATCAGTACGGCAGCCAGCGCGTAGAGCCCTGGGGCGAGGAAGAACCGAGCGGGCTGAGGGGTGTCCACACCGGGATCTTCCAGGCGAAACACGCGGCGGGCAAGGACGAGGCCCGGAAACGCCGAAGGCCCGCCTGGCGAACCAGGCGGGCCTTCGAACGTGGGTACAGCTCAGTTGGTGGTGGCGGAGCCACCGGCCGCTTCGAGCTTCTCCTTGGCGGAGCCGGAGAAACCGTCGGCGGTCACGTTGAGCTTGACGCCGTTGACGTCACCGTTGCCGAGCACCTTGACGAGCTTGCCCTTGCGGACGAGGCCCTTCGCGACGAGCTCCTCGGCGCCGACCGTGCCACCGTCCGGGAAGACGCGGGCGATGTCGCCCACGTTCACCGGCTGGTACTCGGTGCGGAAGCGGTTCTTGAAGCCGCGAAGCTTCGGGAGCCGCATGTGGATGGGCATCTGCCCACCCTCGAAGCCGGCGGGCACGTTCTTCCGGGCCTTGGTGCCCTTGGTACCGCGACCGGCCGTCTTGCCCTTCGAGCCTTCACCACGACCGACGCGCATCTTCTCGCGCTTCGAGCCCGGAGCCGGGCGGAGGTGGTGGATCTTGATGGCCGTCATGCCTTGACCTCCTCGACCTCCACCAGGTGGCGGACGGTGTGGATCAGGCCGCGCACCTGGGGGGTGTCTTCACGCACGACGCTCTGGCGGATCTTGCGCAGCCCGAGGGTGCGCAGCGACTCGCGGTGAGCGTGCTTCGTGCCGATCTTGCTCTTGACCTGGGTGACCTTGAGCTGAGTCATGTCAGACCCCCTGGCCCGCGCGCTGGCGCAGCATCCGGGCCGGAGCGACGTCCTCGAGCGGGAGACCGCGGCGGGCCGCGACCTCTTCGGGACGCTGCAGACCCTTCAGGGCCGCCACGGTCGCGTGCACGATGTTGATCGCGTTGTCGGAGCCGAGCGACTTCGACAGCACGTCGTGGACGCCCGCGCACTCCAGCACGGCGCGCACCGGGCCACCGGCGATGACGCCGGTACCGGCGGAAGCCGGACGGAGCAGGACCACACCAGCGGCTTCCTCACCCGTGATCGGGTGGGGGATGGTGCCGCCGACGCGGGGAACGCGGAAGAAGTTCTTCTTCGCTTCCTCGACGCCCTTGGCGATCGCCGCGGGAACTTCCTTGGCCTTGCCGTAGCCGACGCCGACCTGACCGTCACCGTCACCGACGACGACGAGGGCGGTGAAGCTGAAGCGACGACCACCCTTGACGACCTTGGCGACGCGGTTGATCGTCACGACCTTCTCGAGGTGCGGGGTCTTGTCCTGGCCGGCCCCGCCACGGCCGCTGTCGCGCCGGTCCCGGCCGCCACCGCGACGTTCATTGCGGTCGTTGCCGCCCTGCCCGCCGGGTCCGCCCTGTCCGCCGCCGAATTGCCGTGTACGTCCCGGCATCAGGCATTCCTTCCGTTAACAAGCTTCTGCATCGTCAGAACTCCAACCCCGCCTCACGGGCGGCGTCGGCGAGCGCGGCGATGCGGCCGTGGTAGGCGTTGCCCCCACGGTCGAACACCACAGCCGAGATCCCGGCGCTCTTGGCACGGGCCGCGACGAGTTCCCCGACCTTGGCGGCCTTGGCCTTCTTGTCGCCGTCCAGCGCCCGCACGTCCGCCTCGAGGGTGGACGCCGAGGCCAGCGTGTGACCGACCAGGTCGTCGATGACCTGCACGGCGATGTGCCGCGAAGACCGCTTGACGACCAGGCGCGGACGCTGTTCGGTGCCCGAGACCTTCTTGCGGAGCCGGAAGTGCCGACGGGTCTTCGCAACGCGGCGGCGGGTCGAGATGTCCTTGCCCACCGGCTTGCGCTTCGTAGTCGTGTCGCTCATGATCACTTACCCGTCTTTCCGACCTTGCGGCGGATCTTCTCACCCTCGTAGCGCAGGCCCTTGCCCTTGTACGGGTCCGGGCGCCGCAGCTTGCGGATGACGGCCGAGATCTGGCCGACCTTCTGCTTGTCGATGCCGGAGACCGAGAACCGGGTCGGGGTCTCCACCTTGAAGGTGATGCCCTCGGGGGCCTCGATCTTCACCGGGTGCGAGAAACCGAGGGCGAACTCGAGGTCCGAGCCCTTGGCCTGCACACGGTAACCGACACCGTGGATCTCGAGCTTCTTCTCGTAGCCGGCGGTGACGCCGACGACGAGGTTGTTCACCAGCGTGCGGGTGAGGCCGTGCATGGCCTTGCTGGTGCGCTCGTCGTCCGGGCGCTTGACCAGCAGGGTGCCGTCCTCATCGCGCTCGACCGTGATCGGCTCGGCGATGGTGTGCTCCAGGGTCCCCTTGGGGCCCTTGACGCTGATGTGCTGACCGTTGATGGTCACCTCGACCCCGGAGGGGACGGCGACCGGCAGCTTTCCGATGCGTGACATGTCTGTGCCCCCTTCCTTACCAGACGTAGGCGAGGACTTCGCCGCCCACGCTGTTTCGCTTGGCCTGACGGTCCGTCTGCAGCCCCGAGGACGTCGAGATGATCGCGACGCCGAGGCCACCGAGAACGGACGGCAGTTCGGTCGATTTTGCGTAGACCCGCAGGCCGGGCTTGGACACGCGCCGGAGGCCGGCGATGCTGCGCTCACGGTTGGGGCCGTACTTGAGCTCGACGATCAGGTTCTTGTGCTTCTCGCCCGGCTCGTCGCGGTAGCTCGCGATGTAACCCTCGCGCTTGAGGATCTCCGCGATGTTCGCCTTGAGCTTCGAGTGGGGAAGCACGACCTCGTCGTGGTACGCCGAGTTCGCGTTACGCAGACGGGTCAAGAAGTCTGCGATCGGGTCGGTCATCGTCATGGTGACCTGTCAACCTTTCTCGCCTGGTTCCCCGCCGCCCGGAGTGCGGGCGGCGGGGCCTGTGGCGAAGTGGGAGTTAAAGATAAAGAAACGCTTCTACCAGCTGGACTTGCGGACCCCGGGCAGCTCGCCCGCGTGCGCCATCTCGCGAAGGCAGATCCGGCAGAGCCCGAACTTGCGGAACACCGCGTGCGGGCGGCCGCACCGCTGGCAGCGGGTGTAACCGCGAACGGCGAACTTCGGCTTCTTCGCGGCCTTGTGGACCAGTGCTTTCTTGGCCATCGGCTCAGTTCTCCTTGAACGGGAAGCCGAGCTTGCGCAGCAGCGCCCGGCCCTCGTCGTCGTTCGTGGCGGTCGTGACGACGGTGACGTCCATACCGCGCGGGCGGTCGATGGAGTCGGGGTCGATCTCGTGGAACATCGACTGCTCGTTGAGACCGAACGTGTAGTTGCCGTGGCCGTCGAACTGCTTCGGCGAAAGCCCGCGGAAGTCGCGGATACGCGGCAGCGCGATGGTCAGCAGCCGGTCGAGGAACTCCCACATGCGGTCGCCGCGCAGCGTGACGCGCGCGCCGATCGGCTGACCCTCACGCAGCTTGAACTGCGCGATGGACTTGCGGGCCTTCCGGACCTCGGGCTTCTGGCCGGTGATCAGGGAGAGGTCCTTGACCGCACCCTCGATCAGCTTGCTGTCGCGAGCGGCGTCACCGACACCCATGTTCACGACGACCTTCACGACACCCGGGATCTGGTGGACGTTGACGAAGGAGAACTCCGCCTGCAGCTGTCCCTTGATCTCTTCGCGGTAGCGCACCTTGAGGCGCGGCGCGACCTTCTCTGCGGTGGTCATCAGATGTCCTTACCGTTCCGGCGCGAGATCCGGACCTTCTTGCCGTCCTCGCCGATGCGGTAACCCACCCGCGCCGGCTTGCCGTCCGCGTCGACGACCATCACGTTCGAGACGTGGATGGGCGCCTCCTGCGTGACGATGCCGCCGGACTGCGCGCCGCGCTGGGTCTGGCTGATCCGCGTGTGCTTCTTGATCCGGTTCACACCCTCGACCAGGACGCGGTCGCGCTCGGGGTAGGCCATGATGACCTTGCCCTTGGCGCCCTTGTCCTTGCCGGCGATGACGACGACCGTGTCGCCCTTCTTCACCTTCATCACAGCACCTCCGGCGCGAGCGAAATGATCTTCATGAACTTTCGGTCGCGCAGCTCGCGGCCCACCGGGCCGAAGATGCGGGTGCCCCGGGGCTCGTTGTCGTTCTTGATGAGCACGGCGGCGTTCTCGTCGAACCGGATGTAGGAACCGTCCGGACGACGACGCTCCTTCACCGTGCGGACGATGACGGCCTTGACGACATCGCCCTTCTTCACCCCGGCAGCCGGGATGGCGTCCTTCACGGTGGCGACGATGATGTCGCCGATGCCGGCGTAGCGCCGCCCGGAGCCACCGAGAACGCGGATGCAGAGAATTTCCTTCGCACCCGTGTTGTCGGCTACCCGAAGCCGCGACTCCTGCTGGATCACGTCAACTCCTGTATGTCGCGCCGGTTCTCGCCCCGACGAGCGAGCCTTGCGGAACTAAGGACTCTTGGGAGAGCCCTGCTTACTTGGCCTTCTCCACGATCTGCACCAGGCGCCACCGCTTCGTTGCCGACAGCGGGCGGGTCTCCATCAGGGTGACCCGGTCGCCCACGCCCGCCTCGTTGTTCTCGTCGTGCACCTTGACCTTGGTGGTGCTGCGGACGACCTTCGAGTAACGGGGGTGCTTCTTGCGGTCCTCGAGCTCGACCACGATCGTCTTGTTCATCTTGTCCGAGACCACGTAGCCCTCGCGGACCTTGCGGTCGTTCCGGGCCGGCGTCTCGGTGGTGGGCTCGCTCATGCGGCACCTTCACTCTCGGCGTCGGGGGCAACGGACAGGCCGAGTTCGCGCTCGCGCATGACCGTGTAGATCCGCGCGATGTCCGTGCGGACGGTGCGCAGACGGCGGTTGTTGTCGAGCTGCCCGGTCGCCATCTGGAAGCGGAGGTTGAAGAGCTCCTCCTTGTATTCCTTCAGACGCAGGACGAGCTCTTCCGCGGTGAGCTCACGCAGCTCCGATGCCACAGCACCAGCGTTCGCCATCAGAACTCACCACCTTCACGGGTCACGATGCGGCACTTCATGGGCAGCTTGTGGATCGCGCGGCGGAGCGCCTCACGGGCGGTCTCCTCGTTCGGGAACGAGATCTCGAACATCACGCGGCCCGGCTTCACGTTGGCGATCCACCACTCGGGCGAACCCTTACCGGAACCCATGCGGGTTTCCGCCGGCTTCTTGGTCAGCGGGCGGTCCGGGTAGATCGTCGTCCACACCTTGCCACCACGCTTGATGTGACGGGTCATGGCGATACGAGCGGACTCGATCTGCCGGTTCGTCACGTAGCTGTGCTCAAGCGCCTGGATGCCGTACTCGCCGAAGCTGACCTTCGTGCCACCCTTGGCGGCGCCGTGGCGCTTCGGGGAGTGCTGCTTCCGGTGCTTGACCCTGCGCGGGATGAGCACGTCTCAGCCCTCCGTCTTTTCTGCGGTCTCGGTGGCCGGAGCCGCCTCGGTCGTGGCGGCAGCGGCGGCGCGACCGGCTTCGGTCGACGTGGCGGTCGTGCCCGAGGCGCCGGAACGACGCGGACGGGACGGCCGGTCGCTGCGCTCGCGACGCGGCGCGCGCTCGGCGGCGTCACGGGCTTCGCGGGCCTTCAGGCCACCGACGAGCTCACCCTTGTAGATCCACACCTTGACGCCGATGCGACCGAACGTCGTCTTGGCCTCGAAGAAGCCGTAGTCGATGTCGGCGCGCAGCGTGTGCAGCGGGACCCGGCCGTCGCGGTAGTGCTCGGAGCGGGACATCTCGGCACCGCCGAGACGACCGCCGCACTGCACGCGAATGCCCTTGACCTGCGGCGAACGCATGGAGGTCTGGATCGCCTTCCGCATCGCGCGGCGGAACGCCACGCGGTTGGAAAGCTGCTCCGCGACCGCCTGGGCGACCAGCTGGGCGTCGGCCTCGGGGTTCTTGACCTCGAGGATGTTCAGCTGGACCTGCTTCTTGGTCAGCTTCTCCAGCGCGCCGCGGATCCGGTCGGCCTCCGCGCCGCGGCGGCCGATGACGATGCCCGGCCGGGCGGTGTGGATGTCGACGCGGACGCGGTCACGGGTGCGCTCGATCTCGACCTTGGAGATGCCGGCGCGCTCCATGCCCGTCGCCAGCAGCTTGCGGATCTTGACGTCCTCGGCCACGTACTCGGCGTACTGCTTGTCGGCGTACCAGCGCGACTTCCAGTCCGTGGTGATACCCAGGCGGAAGCCGTGCGGGTTGATTTTCTGGCCCACTACCGGCCACCTGCCTTCTTCTTGCTCTGAGCCTTCGGCGCGGCGGCGGCCGGACGCGACTCCACCTCGACGGTGATGTGGCTGGTCCGCTTGCGGATCCGGTACGCGCGGCCCTGGGCCCGCGGGCGGATGCGCTTGAGGGTCGGGCCCTCGTCGGCGTACGCGTTCTTGACCCAGAGCGTCTCCGGGTCCAGCTGAAGGTTGTTCTCGGCGTTGGCCACGGCGCTCGCGAGCACCTTCGCGACCGGCTCGCTCGCCGCCTGGGGGGCGAAACGGAGCACGGCCAAGGCGTCGGCGGCGCTACGTCCCTTGATGAGCTCGATGACCCGGCGCACCTTGGTAGGCGAGTCCCGGACAAAGCGAGCCCGCGCGTAAGCCACAGGCAGAGCCTCGGCCACGTCGTTCTGGGCGTTCATCGCTAGTTCCTTGATCTCTCGTGCCCGCTCAGCGGCGGCGCGACTTCCGGTCGTCCTTGATGTGACCCTTGAAGGTCCGAGTCGGGGCGAACTCCCCGAGCTTGTGACCCACCATTGCCTCGGTGACGAACACCGGGACGTGCTTGCGGCCGTCGTGCACCGCGATCGTGTGACCCAGGAAGTCCGGGATGATCGTGGAACGACGCGACCAGGTCTTGATCACGGTCTTCTTGCCCGACTCGTTGAGAACGTCCACCTTCTTGAGCAGGTGGTCGTCCACGAAGGGGCCCTTCTTCAGGCTACGTGGCATGTTCTTCTACCTCCCTGCTCAGCGCTTGTTCTTGCCGGTACGGCGACGGCGGACGATCATCGCGTCGGATGCCTTGCGGCGGCGCGTACGACCCTCGGGCTTACCGTTCGGGTTGACCGGGTGGCGACCACCGGAGGTCTTACCCTCACCACCACCGTGCGGGTGGTCGACCGGGTTCATGACGACACCACGGACCGTGGGGCGCTTGCCGCGCCAGCGGTTGCGGCCGGCCTTGCCCCAGTTGATGTTGGCGTGCTCGGAGTTGCCGACCTCGCCGATGGTGGCGCGGTTGCGCACGTCCACGTTGCGGATCTCACCCGAGGGGAGACGCAGCTGGGCGTACGGCCCGTCCTTGGCGACGAGCTGCACCTTCGCGCCCGCGGACCGCGCCATCTTCGCGCCGCCACCGGGGCGGAGCTCGATCGCGTGGATCACGGTACCGACCGGGATGTTGCGCAGCGGCAGGTTGTTACCCGGCTTGATGTCGGCGCGGGGGCCGTTCTCGACCGTGTCACCCTGGCGGAGCTTCTCCGGCGCGATGATGTAGCGCTTCTCACCGTCGGCGTAGTGCAGCAGCGCGATGCGAGCGGACCGGTTGGGGTCGTACTCGATGTGCGCGACCTTGGCGGGAACGCCGTCCTTGTCGTTCCGGCGGAAGTCGATCAGCCGGTACGCACGCTTGTGACCGCCACCCTTGTGCCGGGTGGTGATCTTGCCGGACGAGTTGCGACCGCCCGAACCGCTCAGCGGACGCAGCAGCGACTTCTCGGGAGTCGAGCGCGTGATCTCGGCGAAGTCCGAGACGCTCGAACCGCGACGACCCGGGGTCGTCGGCTTGTACTTGCGGATGCCCATGTCAGCTCAGTCCTTTACGCGGTGGGTCCGCCGAAGATCTCGATCGCCTTGCTCTCAGGCGAAAGAGTCACGATGGCGCGCTTCGTGTCCTTGCGCTTGCCGAAGCCCGCGCGAGTCCGCTTCCGCTTGCCCTGCCGGTTGGCCGTGTTGACGCTGACCACCTTGACGCCGAACACCTTCTCGACCGCGATCTTGATCTGGGTCTTGTTGGCGTCCGGGCGGACGATGAACGTGTACTTGTGGTCCTCGAGGAGCCCGTAGGACTTCTCGGAGATCACCGGCGCGAGCAAGATGTCGCGGGGATCGGCAATGGCGACCGAACTCACTGCTCGTCACTCCCTTCCGAAATCTCGCTCGACCGAGCCGAAGCCTTCGCGCTCTTGCCCCGGGCGGGGCCGGCGACGAAGCCGTCGTAAGCGGCCTTGGTGAACACGACGTCGTCGTTGACCAGGACGTCGTAGGTGTTGAGCTGGTCGAACCAGATCAGGTGGACCTCGGCGAGGTTCCGCAGGGAAACCCAGCTGAGCTCGTCGTCCCGGTGCAGCACCACGAGCACGCGCTTCGCCTGCGTCACCGCGGCGAGGGCGGCCTTGGCGGCCTTGGTCGACGGCTTCTCACCCGTCACCAGTTCGGTGACGACGTGCAGCTGGCCGGCGCGGGCCCGGTCCGAGAGGGCGCCACGCAGAGCGGCGGCCTTCATCTTCTTCGGGGTGCGCTGGGAGTAGTCACGCGGCGTGGGGCCGTGGACGACACCGCCACCGACGAACTGCGGCGCGCGGGTCGAACCCTGGCGGGCACGGCCGGTGCCCTTCTGGCGGTACGGCTTCTTGCCGCCACCGCGAACCTCGCCACGGGTCTTCGTGTCGTGCGTGCCCTGGCGGCCGGCGGCCTGCTGGGCCACCACCACCTGGTGCATCAGCGCGACATTGGCCTGCACGTCGAAGATCTCCTCGGGGAGGTCCACGGTGCCGTCGGCTTTACCGGCCGGGGTCTTCAGCTCGACGCTTGTCATTCGGAGTTACCACCCTTCGCGGCGCTGCGCACGAACAGCAGGCCGCCCTTGGGACCGGGCACGGCGCCCTTGATCAGCAGCAGGCCGTCCTCGGCACGCACGGCGTGCACGGTCAGGTTCTGCGTGGTGACCCGGTCGTTGCCCATCCGGCCCGCCATGCGCAGGCCCTTGAAGACGCGGCCGGGGGTGGCACAGCCACCGATCGAACCCGGCTTGCGGTGCACGGCCTGGGCACCGTGGCTCGCGCCCTGGCCCTTGAAACCGTGGCGCTTCATGACACCGGCGTAGCCCTTGCCCTTGCTGGTACCGGTCACGTCGACCTCGACGCCGGCGGCGAACACCTCGGCGGTGATCTCCTGGCCGACCTCGTAGGTCTCGGCGTCGGTGGTACGCAGCTCCGCGAGGAAGCGCCGCGGGGTCACGCCCGCCTTGTCGTAGTGGCCGGTGCGCGGCTTGTTCACCTTGCGCGGGTCGACCGCGCCGAACGCCAGCTGCACGGCCTTGTAGCCGTCCTTCTCCTGCGTCCGAACCTGGGTGACCACGTTCGGACCGGCCTTCACGACGGTGACCGGGACAACCCGGTTCTGCTCGTCGAAGACCTGGGTCATGCCGAGCTTGGTGCCCAGGATGCCCTTCATCTGCCTGTCAGACATGAGTCTCTTATCTCCGCCGCTCGCCCAACGCTTACTGGATGTTGACGTCGACGCTCGCCGGCAGGTCGATGCGCATGAGCGCGTCGACCGTCTTCGGCGTCGGGTCGAGGATGTCGATCAGACGCTTGTGCGTGCGCATCTCGAAGTGCTCGCGCGAGTCCTTGTACTTGTGCGGCGAGCGGATGACGCAGTAAACGTTCTTCTCGGTGGGCAGCGGCACCGGCCCGACAACACGGGCGCCGGTGCGCGTGACCGTCTCCACGATCTTGCGCGCCGAGGTGTCGATCGCCTCGTGGTCGTAGGCCTTGAGCCGGATGCGGATCTTCTGTCCCGCCATGGTGGCTGCTCGTTCCTTGTCGTCTCGTGCCGCTATCTCACAAACCCGTCCCGGATGTCCCCATCCAGACCCGAGTTTCCGCAGTTCAACGGCCCTGTCCCCGGTCCACGCGGTCGGGCGTGTCGCGCCCGACGCACAGACGGATCCCGCGGGATCGTCGTCTTGCCTGGTCTTCCTCAACGTGAGGAGGCTATGAGCCGGCTGACCGTCTCACTGCCTTTGCCCGCTCGCCTACCCGAAGGAAGAGGCTCGGCGGACCGTGGCCACTCATACCGAGGCGGCCGGACCCTCTCGGAGAAAACCCCGATGAGGATCGGCCGCCCCAGGACGAGCAACCTGAATAGTGTCGCACACGTGATTTGACGCCCCTGACCCGGGGGTGTATTGCCCCCGGGCCGGGCGCTAAATCACTTGATGATCTTGGTGACCTGACCCGCACCGACGGTGCGGCCACCCTCGCGGATGGCGAAGCGCAGGTTCACGTCCATGGCGACGGGCTGGATCAGCGCCACCGAGATGTCGGTGTTGTCGCCCGGCATGACCATCTCGGTGCCCTCGGGGAGGGTCACGACGCCGGTCACGTCGGTGGTGCGGAAGTAGAACTGCGGGCGGTAGTTGTTGAAGAAGGGGGTGTGACGGCCACCCTCGTCCTTCGACAGGATGTAGACCCGGCCCTCGAAGTCGGTGTGCGGGGTGGTGGTACCCGGCTTCACGACGACCTGGCCGCGCTCGACGTCCTCGCGCTTGATACCGCGGACGAGGAGGCCGACGTTGTCGCCCGCCTGGCCCTGGTCCAGCAGCTTGCGGAACATCTCGACACCGGTGACCGTCGTCTTGGTCGACTTCTCCTTGATGCCGACGATCTCGACCTCTTCGTTCACGTTGACCACGCCACGCTCGACGCGGCCGGTGACGACGGTGCCGCGACCGGTGATCGTGAAGACGTCCTCGATCGGCATGAGGAACGGCTTGTCGAGCTCGCGCACCGGGTCCGGCACGTTGTCGTCGACAGCGGTCATCAGCTCGAGAACGGCTTCGCCCCACTTCTCGTCGCCCTCAAGGGCCTTGAGGCCCGAGACGCGCACGACCGGAGCGTCGTCGCCCGGGAACTCCTGCGAGGACAGCAGCTCGCGGACCTCCAGCTCGACGAGCTCGAGGATCTCCTCGTCGTCGACCATGTCGGCCTTGTTCAGCGCGACCACGATGTAGGGCACGCCGACCTGGCGGGCGAGCAGCACGTGCTCACGGGTCTGCGGCATCGGGCCGTCGGTCGCCGCGACCACGAGGATCGCGCCGTCCATCTGCGCGGCACCGGTGATCATGTTCTTGATGTAGTCGGCGTGACCGGGGGCGTCGACGTGCGCGTAGTGACGCTTCTCGGTCTGGTACTCGACGTGCGAGATGTTGATCGTGATACCGCGCTGGCGCTCTTCGGGCGCGTTGTCGATCTGGTCGAACGCACGCGACTCGTTGAGCTCCGGGTACTTGTCGTGCAGAACCTTGGTGATCGCCGCGGTCAGCGTGGTCTTGCCGTGGTCGACGTGACCGATGGTCCCGATGTTGACGTGCGGCTTGCTCCGCTCGAACTTCGCCTTCGCCACTGGAATGTCCTCCTGGACTGATTTCGCTTTGTGCTCGGGGGCCGGCGTGGCTGCCGACCCCCGAATGTTCCTTCGTCGGTGCTAGCGGACGTTCAGGAGAGTCCCTTAATGCCCGCGCGCGGTGGGGGGAGTTACTCCCCCGTCGCCTTCGCGATGATTTCCTTCGCGACGTTCGCGGGAACCTCGGCGTAGGAGTCGAACAACATGGAGTAGTTCGCCCGGCCCTGGGTGCGGGACCGGAGGTCACCGACGTAGCCGAACATCTCCGACAGCGGGACCAGCGCCTTCACGACGCGGATGCCCGCCCGCTCCTCCATGGCCTGGATCTGACCACGACGGGAGTTGAGGTCACCGATGACGTCACCCATGTAGTCCTCGGGCGTGGTCACCTCGACCGCCATCATCGGCTCCAGGATCACGGGGTTGGCCTTCTTCGCGGCTTCCTTCATCGCCATGGAACCGGCGATCTTGAACGCCATCTCCGAAGAGTCGACCTCGTGGTAAGCACCGTCCAACAGGGTGAACTTCAACCCGACGAGCGGGTAGCCGGCCAGGACGCCGTACTGCATCGCGTCCTGGGCGCCCGCGTCGACCGACGGGATGTACTCCCGCGGCACGCGGCCACCGGACACCTTGTTGTCGAACTCGTAGAGCGCGCCGTCGGTGCGCTCGAGCGGCTCCAGCTTCACGATGACCTTCGCGAACTGGCCGGAACCACCGGTCTGCTTCTTGTGGACGTAGTCGAGCTTGTCGACCGTCTTCTTGATCGTCTCGCGGTAGGCGACCTGCGGCTTGCCGATGTTCGCCTCGACCTTGTAGTCGGACTTCATCCGGTTCACCAGCACCTCGAGGTGCAGCTCACCCATGCCCGCGATGATCGTCTGGCCGGTGTCCTCGTCCAGCTTGACCTGGAACGTCGGGTCCTCTTCGGCCAGCTTCTGGATCGCCAGGGACAGCTTCTCCTGGTCGGCCTTCGTCTTCGGTTCGATCGCGACCCGGATGACCGGCTCGGGGAACGTCATCGACTCCAGCACGATCGGGTTCTGCGGGTCCGCCAGGGTGTCACCCGTGGTGGTGTCCTTCAGGCCGATGACCGCGTAGATGTGGCCGACCTGGGCGTCGTCGACCGGGTTCTCCTTGTTGGAGTGCATCTGGAAGATCTTCCCGATGCGCTCCTTGCGCTCCTTGGTCGCGTTGACGACCTGCGCCCCGGCGGCGACCTTGCCCGAGTACACCCGGATGTAGGTCAGCTTGCCGAAGAACGGGTGCGCGGCGATCTTGAACGCGAGCGCGGCGAACGGCTCGTCGACCGACGCCTTGCGGGACGCCACGGTCTCGCCGTCGGGCAGCAGGCCCTCGACGGCCGGGACGTCCAGCGGGGTCGGCAGGTAGTCGATGACCGCGTCGAGCATGGGCTGCACGCCCTTGTTCTTGAACGCGGAACCGGCCAGCACCGGGAAGACCTGGCTGGTGATGGTGAGCTTGCGGATGCCGGCCTTGATCTCGGCCTCCGTCAGCTCCTCACCCTCGAGGAACTTCTCCATCAGCGCGTCGTCCGCCTCGGCGACGGTCTCGACGAGCTTCTCGCGGTACTCCGCGGCCAGCTCGGCCAGCTCGGCGGGGATCTCCTCGACGGAGTAGTCCTCACCCTTCTGGACCTCGCCGCGCCAGGTCAGCGCCTTCATGCGGACCAGGTCGACGACGCCTTCGAAGTCGTTCTCGGCGCCGATCGGCAGCTGGATGACCAGCGGCCGGACACCGAGGCGCTCGACGATGGTCTTCACGGTGTAGTAGAAGTCCGCACCGAGCTTGTCCATCTTGTTGACGAAGCAGATGCGCGGGACGTCGTACTTGTCCGCCTGCCGCCAGACCTGCTCGGACTGCGGCTCGACGCCTTCCTTGCCGTCGAAGACGGCGACCGCACCGTCGAGCACCCGGAGGTTGCGCTCCACCTCGACGGTGAAGTCGACGTGGCCCGGGGTGTCGATGATGTTGATCTGGTGGTCGTCCCAGAAGGTGGTGGTCGCAGCCGAGGTGATGGTGATACCCCGCTTCTGCTCCTCCTCCATCCAGTCCATGGTGGCGGCGCCGTCGTGGACTTCACCGATCTTGTAGTTGACCCCGGTGTAGAACAGGATCCGCTCGGTGGTGGTCGTCTTGCCGGCGTCGATGTGGGCCATGATGCCGATGTTTCGGACCTTGTTCAGGTCGGTCAGCACTTCACGTGCCACGAGAGTGTTCCCCTGTTCTCATGCTTGGGGCCCGGCATGGCTTGGTCGACAGCCGGGCGGTCATCACCAGCGGTAGTGCGCGAAGGCCCGGTTGGACTCGGCCATCTTGTGCGTGTCCTCGCGGCGCTTCACGCTGGCACCGAGGCCATTGGAAGCGTCGAGGAGCTCGTTCTGCAGACGCTCGATCATCGTCTTCTCGCGGCGGGCCTGCGAGAAGGAGACCAGCCAGCGCAGCGCCAGGGTCGTGGAGCGGCCCGGCTTGACCTCGATCGGCACCTGGTAGGTGGCGCCACCGACGCGGCGGCTCTTCACCTCGATGGTGGGCTTCACGTTGTCGAGAGCGCGCTTCAGCGTGACGACCGGGTCGGTGCCCGTCTTCTCGCGAGCGCCTTCGAGCGCGCCGTAAACGATGCGCTCGGCCAGGGACCGCTTCCCGTCCTTCAGCACCTTGTTCACCAGCTGGGTGACCAGCGGGGAGGCGTAGACGGGGTCGGAGATCAGCGGCCGCTTCGGGGCCGGACCCTTGCGGGGCATTAGCTCTTCTCCTTCTTCGCGCCGTACCGGCTGCGCGCCTGCTTGCGGTTCTTCACACCCTGGGTGTCGAGAGAACCGCGGATGATCTTGTAACGGACACCCGGAAGGTCCTTCACACGACCACCACGCACGAGCACCATCGAGTGCTCCTGCAGGTTGTGGCCCTCACCGGGGATGTAGGCGGTGACCTCGATGCCGCTGGTCAGCTTCACACGCGCGACCTTGCGCAGCGCCGAGTTCGGCTTCTTGGGGGTCGTGGTGTACACGCGAGTGCACACGCCACGCCGCTGCGGGCTCCCCTTGAGGGCCGCGGTCTTCTGCTTGGCAGCCTTGTCCTGGCGGCCCTTGCGGACCAGCTGCTGGATCGTGGGCAATGGACCAGCTTCCTGTCGTGATCTGCTTCTTCGTGTCTTCACCGGCCCCCGCGGTCGGGCGTGTCGGCCCGCGTCACGGTCTGTCGACCGGTAACTTCCCGGAGGGATTTTCCGTCGGAACCCCGACCTGCCGAAGCCGGTGACCGGGTGCCTGAGCACCCCGCCCATGCCGCACGGCACGCGGAGCGGCCCGACGCCTGCCGGGCACGGTCTCCAAAGATACCCGCCCATCTACCGGACGGAGCCAGCGGGGGGTCTGAAGGTCGGCGAACCTTCAGCCTACCTCTCAACGCCGACGGCGCGCCGGACATTCCACGGGGTGGCGCGAGGAGGCCCGGCGGGTGCCGGCGGGAGCCGGGAACCCCGCCAGGGGCCCGTTTCGCGGCCGGCGGCTCAGTCCTCGTCGGGCTTCGCGTGGTCCGGCTTGCCCGGGTTCGGGTCCCGCGAAAGGTCGATCAGCGGGTGCACGCCGGCCCCTTCGGGCGCCGCGTGGCTGCCGCCCGGCTTCGATTCCTCTTCGGACCGTCCGGCCCCTTCGGTGCTGCTCATCACACACTCCTAGCGCTCGTCCCCTGCTTCCCTCGGGCCCGAAACTACCCATTACCCGGTCGGGTGACGCAGTGGGATCGGATCCGCCGTTCCGTGCGTCACACCGTCGCCGAGGGACCACGATGTGTGGACCACGTACCGGACGTCGAGGAGGAAGCAGGACATGTCGGCCGAGTTCGACCAGGTGGTAGCCGAGTTCCAGCGGTTCGAGGCGAGCATCCGGAACGTCGACGACCGGTTCGCCGGGCTGGGCGCGATGCAGCGGGAGCTGACCGAGCTGCGGGCGAGCGCGGCGTCACCGGACGGCGGGGTCACCGTGACCACCGGGCCGGGCGGCGCGGTCCTCGACGTGAAGTTCACCGCCGCGGCGCTGGCGAAGGGTCCGCAGGCGCTGTCCACCGCCCTGATGGCGACGCTGCGGGAAGCCGTCGGCGCGGCCGCCCGGCGGCAGGCGGTGATCGTCGAGGAGCACATGGGCGACGACGAGGGCCTGGTCGAGCGGGTCCTCGAGACGCAGGCCGAGGCGTTCGGAACCAGCGTCGAGGAGCTGCGGTCGAAGCTGGCGGAAGAGACGACGAGCCAGGAAGCGCCGGCCGCCTCCGAAGACTTCCCCGAGGTGCGGGTGCTGCGCCAGGCCGACGCCCCGCCCCCGCCGGCACCGCCCGCGCGCGGCGGGTCCGCGGGCGACAGCTTCCTGCGGAGCCTGTACGACGAGGAGGACTGATGCCCGACGGAGCCGGCGGTTACCAGGTCCGGGTGGACGCGCTGCACGAGTACGTCGGCCGGCTGGGCGACTACAAGGACCAGGGCGCAGCGATCGCGGACAAGGTGGCCCAGTCCGACGTCGGCGACAAGTCGTGGGGCGTCGTCGGCGTCTTCACCAAGGGCGGGTACGACGACACCCTCCGCGAGCTGCGGGAGCTGCTGAAGTCGATCGCCGACGGGCTGACCTCGGCGCAGGAGAAGTTCACCGACGCGGCGAACGTCTACCAGGGCGTCGAAGACGACCACACGGCCTTCTTCGGGCAGGTCGAGGTCCTGCTCGACGGCCCAGGCAAGCAGCCGAAGAAGTAGGGGAACCGATGGCAGAGGTGGAGAACGTCGCGAGCGGGATCACCGTCAAGTCCGGCGACCCGGCCACGGTGCTCGGGATCAACGTCGGCAACGCGGTCAAGGCCACGCCGTTCGTCGGCGGCGCGGTCACCGTCGGCCAGGACGCCGTCTCCGTGACGAAGGCGGTGTTCGCGCCGCAGAAGGACGGCGCCGACATCACGCTGGCGCTCGGCTCGATCGCGACCGACACCGCGAGCTTCATCCAGTCGAGCTCGAGCACGATCACCGAGATCGCCACCGACCCGCTCGGCTGGCTCGTCGGGCAGGGGCTGAACTTCCTGGTCAACGCGGTCCAGCCGATCCAGGACGCGATCCACTTCGTCAGCGGTGACGGCCCGGCGCTGGGCGTCGCGGCCGAGAACTTCGGGGCGATCGCCACCGGGCTCGACGAGCTGGCGAAGAACTTCGGCGAGGTGGCCGACGACACGCTCAAGGACTGGCACGGCGACGCGAGCGACGCGGCGAAGACCGCGCTGGGCGAGTTCGCGCACGGGATCGAGGGCGTCGCGGGCAAGTCCGGCGACCTGGCGAAGATGCTGCAGCTCAACAGCATGCTGATGAGCTTCGTCGAGGACCTGGTCAAGGCGATCCTCACCGAGTTCGTGACCTGGCTGATCATGCTGTGGGTGCCGGCGCTGGCGGCCGCGGTGCCGACCTGCGGGGCCTCGCTGTCGGCCGCGGCGCCGGTGTCCGAGGTCAAGGCGGCCCAGACCACCGCGAAGACGACGCAGAAGGTGTCCAAGCTGCGCGAGCTGCTGCAGAAGGTGCTGGCCTGGCTGAAGAAGCTGCAGCAGCAGTTCGCGAACACGAAGCTCGGCAAGGCGCTGACGAAGATCGCGCAGGAGAACGAGGGCAAGGACCTCCTCCAGAAAACCGCCGGTGACAAGGGAATGCTCGGCAAGCGCTGGGCGAAGGCCTTCGAGAACCCCGTTCTCGACGCCGCCGGCAGGTTCGACTACACGAAGACGATGCTCAAGGCCGGCGCGAGCGAAGCCCTGAAGAAGGGCGGCGAAGCGGCGGTCAAGGGTGTGCTCGGGTACAACCCGGCCGACCCGGGCGACAACCCGGCCAAGACGCTGAACGACCACCTCGGCAAGCTCACCAGCCACGTCAAGAACGCCAAGAAGGCGAGCGACTACGACGAGACCGGTCGCGACCAGTCGGCCGAAGAAACCCGCGAGGACCTGGACTTCTGACGATGGAGACGCTGTTCACGATCGCCGTTGTCGTCGTGGTGGCCGCGATCGCCGCCGCGCTCTGGTGGCGGTCGCACCGGAAGTTCGTCGCGAGCCAGGAAGGCCACTGGTTCAAGGCCTTCGCGGCCGAGCAGGGCGGGACGTTCCACAGTGGACTCCCGGGTGACGCGGGCCCGGCGCCGACGTTCGGCGTCGTGCACCCGGCCGGCCGGCCGCTGGCCGAGTGGCCGCGCGAGACCTGGGTCGAGTTCCGCCACCGCGACCGGCCGGTGATCGGGATCGACGACCAGGAGTCGTACCGGCACTTCGACGACCACGTGTACTTCCGCGACACCCACGTCACGCAGGTGCAGGTGCCGCCGTGCCCGGAGCTGCGGATCGTGCCGGGCCGGGCGATGACCATGCCGACGCTGCCGCCGGACTCCCGGCTCGAAGGCGAGCTCGTCCGGTGGCTGGCCGCGAACCCGCGGTTCGCGCAGCGGGACGTCGTCGTCGAGCACGGGTCCGCGCGGACGTGGGGCCAGGGCTGCGCGACGCGGCAGCACCTCGTGGCCGAGGCCGACTACCTCGTCGACCTGGCCGGGAGCCTGCCCGCGGCGCTGTGGGCGCACTCGCCGCGCTGAGCGTCAGCGGCGGCGCGTCGTCAGGTGCGTGAGCCCGGCCGACAGCGCGAACACCAGGCCGAGGCCGACGACGTACGGCCCGGCGAGCAGCGCGAACCCGGCGCCGATGTTGGCGTCGGGCTCGTCGGACGTGGCCCGGAAACCGAGGGCGCCCACCGACAGCAGGACCGCTCCCACCGTGATCAGCAGGACGGCCACCACCGTGAGGCGCTTCGTGACAGGCGTCATGTCCCCATGGTGCCCGGGGTCGCCCGCGCCCGCTGAATTCGGTGGACAGCTTCCCCAGGATGGGGAGGTGGAGTGGAACATCACCGAGGTCCCCGTCGACGACCCGGACGCCGTCGCGATCATGCGCGAGTACATGGACGAAGTCGCTTCGCGGTACTACGGCCGCCCGGCCACCGACGCGGAGATCGAGACCGCGCTGGCCGACGAGCCGGGCACGGACCTGGTCGCCCCGACCGGAGCGTTCCTGCTCGGCCGGCGCGACGGCGTCCTCGCGGGCTGCGTCGGCACCCGCGTCCTCGAGCCGGGGCTCAGCGAGCTGACGAAGATGTACGTCAAGCCCGCCCACCGCGGCTCGGGAGCGGCACCCCGCCTGGTCGCGGCCGCGGAGGACGCAGCCAGGCGGCTCGGCTCGCGCCTGATGCGGCTCGACACCCGCCACGACCTCGTCGAGGCGCGGGCCCTCTACGCGCGGACCGGGTACGCCGAGGTCGAGCCCTTCAACGACGACAAGTACGCGGAGCACTGGTTCGCGAAGGTGCTCGACTGAATCGTTGGGGCACAACGGAAAGCGTCACCGGCCGGGCGAGCAACGCGTCCCCGCAGGAACATCCGCTCAGAGTTTGGTGCCGCAGTCCGAGCAGAACATCGCGCCCGCCTTGTTGGTTTCGCTGCCGCAGCCGCCGCAGCGGACCTTCAGGGCCAGGGCGGTGCCGCACGACTGGCAGAACTTGCCGCCTTCGGCCTTGAGGCCGCAGCCCGGGCAGGACACCTTGGCGCGGGTGTCGATGTCGAGGCCGGACGTCCAGTCCTTCTCGCGGGCCTTGTCCCAGATCTGGTCGCGCTGCGCCGAAGCCTGCGCGCGCGAGATCTCCTCGGCGACGCTCGGCGAGCAGCGCAGGCACTGGCCGATCTCCTCGTTCCAGCACTGGTCGTGGCACATCCAGTCGCCGCAGCCGCGGCACTGCCGGAAGCTCGGGGTGATCTCCTTGACCGCCGCCGCCAGTGCGCGGTCCTTGGCGGGAGAGTTCGTCGCGCGGTCGTAGCGCCACTGGTCGGCCGAATAGCTCAGGTCCCGCAGCGTCCCGCCGAAGAACGAGCCGACCGTGCGAAGCACGCTTCGCCCGGTTTCCATGTTGTCGCGCTGGAACGCGGAACGGAAACCGTTCCCGCAGCGTTCACAGCGGAACTCGAACTGGTACCCCTGCGTGTTGGAGAGGTCCGAGAAGTTGTCCGTGAAGGGCACAGAGTCAGCCACAGCCCATCTTCCCCAGCGGAGCGCGGGCCCGGTGACGGAAGTTTTGCCGACAACGGCTCGGCTACCGGACGTCACGATCGCCGTGGTACCACCAGAACCAGCGGCAGCAGCGCGAGAACACCGCCGACGACCGCCACCAAACCGTACCCACCGCCCGAAAACAGCTGTCCCGACCCCAAACCGGCCAAAGCGGACGCGGACCAGACCACCGCGTCGACCACGCCCTGGACCCGGCTGCGCGTCTCCGGTGCGAGGTCGCGGCTCAGCTGCGCGCTGCCGCCGACGAACACCAGGTTCCAGCCGTAACCGAGCAGGAACAGCGCCACCGGCAGGCCGGTCGTGTGCGCCGTCGGGGCGGCGACCGCGGTCGCCGACGCCAGCGCCAGCACGCCGAGCCCCGCGTTGATCGTCACGCGCGGGCCCCAGCGGTCGGCGATCCGGCCGCTCAGCGGCGCCAGCGCGAACATGCCGACCAGATGCGCGCTCAGCACCCAGCCGACGACGTCGAGGCCGTGCCCGTGGTCCTGCAGCTGCAACGGCGTCATCGTCATCACCGCGACCATCGTCAGCTGCGCGGCGACCATGGCCACCAACGGCTTCAGCACCGCGGGCGAGCGCACCGGCCCGCCGGCGGCGAACACCGCCGGCCGGTCCGGGAGCCGCTCGGGGACGCCGCGCGGCAGGAACGCCGCCGCCAGCGCCGCACCCGCCGTGGCGAACACCGCGACGGCGACCGGCCCCGACAGCGACGGCCAGCCGAACCGCGTCACGACGTTCGCCGCCGGCGCCATCAGCGCGGGCCCGGCGAGCGCGCCGACCGTGCCCGCCCAGACGACCGTCGAGAGCGCGCGGCCCCGGCGTTCCTCGGGGTACAGGTCCGCGGCGACGTAGCGGGACAGCTGCGCTCCCCCGTTGCCGATACCGACCAGGAGGATGCCGAGCAGCAGCGGCAGCAACGACGTCGTCAAGGCGCCCGCGAAGGCGACCAGCGCACCGGCCGCCGCGACGCCGTACCCGGCACCCAGGACCCGGCGGCGGCCGTGCGCCGGGAGCAGCAGGCCCGCGCCGAGCGCTCCGGCGGCCGTCCCGAGCACGCTCGCGACGCTCGGCAGGCCGCTCCACCCCGGCCCACTGCCCGCGGCGACGATCAGCGTGGCCGCGGTGCTCAGCCCGACCGTGGCCGTGTTGAGCAGCGCGACGCCGGTGAAGAGCGCCGCCATCGACCGGGTCCGGCCGGTTGTCGTCAGAGTCCCCATGACCAGCAACTTTAGGGATTTCCGGGCCCCGGACGAAGGGGCGATCAACGGCAATTCGGTCGCTCGGGCCCCCTTTCGGAAGGAAGATGGGGCTCATGACCTTGCGTTCGGAAAAGCCGCTGGACGACGTCGACTGGCGGCTGCTGGCGGCCCTGCAGGCCGACGGGAGGCTGTCGTTCAAGGAACTGGGCCGGCGGATCAACCTGTCGGCCCCGGCGGTGGCCGAGCGGGTCCGGCGGCTCGAGGAGACCGGGGTGATCACGAGCTACCGCGCGGAGGTCGACGCGCGGCGCGCGGGCCAGCCGCTGCACGCGTTCGTCGAGATGCGCTGCGCGCTGAGCCGCTGCCTGCTGAAGACGTCGAAGTCCGAGGACTACCCCGAAGTCGTCGAAATCCACCGCCTCAGCGGCGACCACTGCACGATGCTCAAGGTCCGGGCGGCGTCCCTGGAGCACTTCGAGGGCCTGCTGGAACGCCTCGGCACGCACGGCGAACTGCGGTCCTCGGTGGTGCTGTCGACGCAGTACGAGGGCCGGCCGGTCCAGCCGCCGTCGGACGACTTCCTGCGCGCGACGACGTCGGAGGGCTGGGTTTCACCCTGAGCGGCGGCTGATCGCGAGCCGGTTTCCTGCTAGACGTGCGGTATGCCGATTTCCACCCGGATACGCACCTTCGCCGTCACCCTCGCCACCCTGACCGCCTTCGCCGTCCCCGCACCGGCTCAGGCGACCACGACCCACTCGTTCGTCGCGCTGTCCGACGTCGCGCCGTCGATCCTGCAGGACATCCGCTACGCCACCCGGCACAACTTCGTCGGCCAGCGTGTCGACGGCTACCTCGAGCCCACCTGCATCCTGACCCGACAGGCCGCCGAGGGCCTCCGCACGGTCCAGGCGCAGCTGCGGAAGCAGGGCTACACGCTCAAGGTCTACGACTGCTACCGCCCGCAGCGCGCCGTCGACCACTTCGTGCGGTGGGCGAAGGACCTCGCCGACGAGAAGATGAAGGCCGAGTTCTACCCGAACGTCGCCAAGGACCGGCTCTTCGAGGACGGCTACATCGCCGAGAAGTCCGGGCACAGCCGCGGCAGCACCATGGACCTCACGATCGTCCGGATCCCGCCGCGGCCCCAGCGGCCGTACTTCCCCGGCGAGCCGCTGCGGCCCTGCTTCGCGCCGCAGAACCAGCGCTTCCCCGACAACATGGTCGACATGGGCACCGGCTACGACTGCTTCGACCCGCTCGCCCACACCGACAACCCGGCGATCACCGGTGTCGCGCGGCAGAACCGCGACCTGCTGCGGACCACCATGATCGCCGCCGGCTTCCACAACCTGCCCGAGGAGTGGTGGCACTACACGCTCGACAACGAGCCGTTCCCGGACACCTACTTCGACTTCCCGGTGAGCCACCGCCATCTCCCCTGAACGACGGAGCGCCCCCGGTCCACTGTGGACCGGGGCGCTCCGCCGGTTCGATCAGGCCGAGTGACGGCGACGGCGGGCGCCGATCACCAGGCCACCGCCGAGCGCCAGGGCGATCAGCGCCAGCGCACCGAGCCCGAGCGCGTCGACGCCGGTGCTGGCCAGTCCGCCACCGCTCTCACCACCACCGCCGCCGGACCCGGGCGTGCCCGTGGTCGGCGTGGGCGTGGCGGCCGCACCGCAGTCCGCGGGGTTGGCGGGCACGGCCGGCACCGCCGCATCGCCTTCCTCGGCGTCGATCCGGTACGGGTAGTGGTTCTCCGGCGGGCCGTAGACGTTGATCCACATCGGGTTCTCGTACTTGACCTTCCACCCCTTCGGCGGCAGGAAGTACAGGTGGAACTCCGGCCCGGGCGCCACGTCCAAGAACTCAAAGTGCCCCTTCGCGTCGGTCGTCCGCTCGCCGACGACCGGGCAGTGCTGGTCGGAGACGAGCACGACCTTGGCGCCGGCCACGCCCTTCGCCACGTTGCCCTGGTCGTCGAAGACGCCGAGGGTGCCCTCGACGGTGGCCTTGGCCCCCGGCACGGCCGCCTGGTCACTCGCGTTGGCGTGGTTCTCGATGTCGACTTCCTCGTAGCCGAAGTCGCAGGCGGCGACGACGATGCCGCGGTTGAACGCGGCCGCCGGCACCGCCTCGGACACGTCGAACGTGCGCGTCTCACCCGGCGCGATCGTCACGCCGTCCCCGGCGAGATCACCCCAGCCGGGGCTGCGGCCGCTCAGGATGTACGGGTCCCCGATGCGGTTGCACCCGGCCACGATGCCGGTGAGCGGGATCGGGCCGGAGTTGGCCAGCGTCACGGTGAGGTGCGCGAGGTCCCCGACCTGGTAGCTGTCCTGGGTGAAGGCCATCGACGCCTGGAGAGCGCCGTTCAGCGGCGGCGCACCGCGGACGTCCAGCTGGGTGTCCGCGCCGATCCGGATGACGTGGAACGGGATCAGCCAGCCGTCGACGACCTCCCCGCCGAGGTAGTAGTCGGCGCCCGGCACGTCGAAGGTGATCGACCCGTCCGGACCGCTCGTGGCGGTGTGCGTCCCGCTGCCGTTGACGTATCGCAGGGTGAGCTTCGCGCCGGCCAGCTCTTCGCCCGCGTCGCGCTTGCCGTTGCCGTTCTTGTCGCCGTAGACGACGCCTTCGGCGTGGCCGGGCGCCGGTGCGACCTTCGCGGCCGCGGAGAACTCGCCGACGCCGAAGTGGGTCGCGTCGAACACGACGCCCCGCAGGACGACGGAGGTCTGGTCGACTTCCCGGACCTTTCCAGTGCCGTGCAGCACGAAGGACTTCCCGGGCTCGAGGTCGAGTCCGGGATCGCTGGTCTTGAGCGGGCCCCAGCCCGGGTCGTACGGGACGACCAGGTCGGTCGGTTCGATGATGTCCTGGGAAACCCAGAGGCCCTTCGCGGTGGTCGAGCCGGTGTTGGTCACCGTGTCCAGAGAGGCCGACACTTCGACCTGAGCACGCTGCGCCGGATCGTCCTGCTTCCGCATCGCCGGTGCGCTGGAACTCGGCGTGGTGGACTCCGGCCCGGTCGGCTCCGGAGCCGTGGAACCGCTCGGCGGCAGTGCCGTCTCCGATGTGGACGGTGTGGTGGAGGCCGGCTCCTTCTGCGCCGGCGCGGCGAACGTGGCGAACGAACGCGCGACAGATCTTGCGCTGCTGGAATTGTTCACGAACGGTCAGCCCTGATTACCCGTTGAAACGCACAAAGCTCCGAATCGCGTTTGGAAACGGGAAAGGCCCCCGCCGGAAACCCGGCGAGGGCCTTTCCCGTTGAGCGGGACTCGGTCAGCGGAAGTCGCGGCCGAAGTCGTAGTCGTCCAGCGGCACCGCGGCACCGGTACCCGTACCGAACACGTCCGGGGTGTAGTAACCGTCGTCGTAGGACGGGATCGCGTACGCCGCGACCCGGGCCTCTTCCGTCGGCTGCACCTGGATGTTGCGGTACTTGTTGATGCCCGTACCGGCCGGGATCAGCTTACCGATGATCACGTTCTCCTTGAGGCCCACGAGCCGGTCCGAGCGGCCGTTGATGGCTGCGTCGGTCAGGACGCGCGTGGTCTCCTGGAACGACGCCGCCGACAGCCACGAGTCCGTGGTGAGCGACGCCTTCGTGATCCCCATCAGCACCGGGCGACCCGAAGCCGGCTCGCCGCCTTCGGAAACCGTCGAACGGTTGCGGGCCTCGAACTTGGTCCGCTCGGGCAGCTCGCCCGGCAGGAAGTCCGTGCCACCCGAGTCGATGACCGTCACCCGGCGCAGCATCTGCCGGACGATGACCTCGATGTGCTTGTCGTGGATCGACACACCCTGGGCCCGGTACACCTTCTGGACCTCGTCGGTGAGGTGCATCTGCGCCTCACGCGGGCCCATCACGCGCAGGACCTCGTGCGGGTCCGGGGTGCCCTCGAGCAGCTGCTGCCCGACGTTGACGTGGTCACCGTCGCCCAGCGGGCCGTTCGGGGTGTTCGCGAGCCGCTGACGCTTGGACAGCTTGTCGAAGACGATCTCTTCGCCGCCGTCGTCCGGGATCAGCGTGATCTTCCAGAACCGCTCGCTCTCCTCGATGCGCACGCGGCCATCGACGTCGGCGATCGGCGCCTTGCCCTTCGGGACCCGGGCCTCGAACAGCTCCTGGACACGGGGCAGACCGGTCGTGATGTCGTCACCGGCGACACCACCCTGGTGGAACGTACGCATCGTCAGCTGCGTACCCGGCTCACCGATCGACTGGGCCGCGACGATACCCACGGCCTCGCCGACGTCGACGAGCTGACCGGTCGCCATCGAGCGGCCGTAGCAGGTCGCGCAGATGCCGACGGCCGACTCGCAGGTCAGCACCGAGCGGACCTTGACCTTCGAGATGCCGCTGGAGAGCAGCTTGTCGAGGGCCGGGTCGCCGATGTCGTCACCGGCGTTCAGCACGACGTTGCCCTTGGCGTCCACCGCGTCCGTCGCGAGGTTCCGCGCGTACACGGAGGTCTCGACGTGCTGGTCGCGCAGGACCTTGCCGTCGCCGATGTCCTCGCCGATCGGCATCATGATGCCGCGGGTGGTGCCGCAGTCGATCTCGCGGACGATGACGTCCTGCGAGACGTCCACCAGACGACGGGTCAGGTAACCCGAGTCGGCGGTGCGGAGCGCCGTGTCCGCCAGGCCCTTGCGGGCACCGTGCGTCGCGATGAAGTACTCCGCCACCGACAGGCCTTCACGGAAGTTGGCCTTGATCGGACGCGGGATGTACTCACCCTTCGGGTTCGACACCAGGCCACGCATACCGGCCAGCGACCGGACCTGCGTCATGTTGCCCGCCGCGCCCGACTTCACGATCATGGCGATCGGGTTGTCGTCCGGCAGCGCCGTCTCCATGATCTTGTGGACCTCTTCGGTGGCCTGCGTCCACACCTTGACGAGCTCGTTGTTGCGCTCGGTGTGCGACAGCTGACCACGCTGGTAGCGCTTCTCCACCTGGGAGGCCTTGCCCTCGTACTCGTCGAGGATGGCCTTCTTGCCCACCGGGGTGAGCACGTCCGAGATGGCGACGGTGACGCCCGACCGGGTCGCCCAGTAGAAACCGGCGTCCTTCAGCCGGTCCAGGGTCTGCGCGACCTGGGTCATCGAGTACCGCTCGGCGAGGTCGTTCACGATCGCGGCCTGACGCTTCTTCGGCATCGGCTCGTTGATGAACGGGTAGTCCGCCGGCAGCAGCTCGTTGAACAGCACGCGGCCCAGGGTCGTCTCGGCCAGCCAGGTCTTGCCCGGCTCCCAGCCCTTTTCCGCGAGCCGCGCCTCGTCGGCCTTCGCCGGCTGACGGTCGGACACGCGGATCTTGATCGGGGCGTGCAGGCCCAGCGCCTTGCGGTCGAAGGCCATGATGGCCTCGGCCGGCGAGGAGTACGCGCCGCCCGCGCCTTCGGCCTTCTCGTTGAGACGGGTCAGGTGGAACAGGCCCGTCACCATGTCCAGACGCGGCATGGCGAGCGGACGGCCCGACGCCGGCGAAAGGATGTTGTTCGCCGACAGCATCAGGATCCGGGCCTCGGCCTGCGCCTCGGCCGACAGCGGCAGGTGCACCGCCATCTGGTCACCGTCGAAGTCCGCGTTGAACGCCTCGCAGACCAGCGGGTGCAGCTGGATGGCCTTGCCCTCGACCAGCTGCGGCTCGAAGGCCTGGATGCCGAGGCGGTGCAGGGTCGGCGCACGGTTCAGCATCACCGGGTGACCGGTGATGACCTCTTCGAGCACGTCCCACACCTGCGGCCGCGAGCGCTCCACCATCCGCTTGGCGGACTTGATGTTCTGCGCGTGGTTCAGGTCGACCAGCCGCTTCATGACGAACGGCTTGAACAGCTCGAGCGCCATGTCCTTCGGCAGGCCGCACTGGTGCAGCTTCAGCTGCGGGCCGACGATGATGACCGAACGGCCCGAGTAGTCGACACGCTTGCCGAGCAGGTTCTGGCGGAACCGGCCCTGCTTGCCCTTGAGGAGGTCGGACAGCGACTTCAGCGGCCGGTTGCCCGGGCCGGTGACCGGACGCCCGCGGCGGCCGTTGTCGAACAGCGCGTCGACGGCCTCCTGCAGCATCCGCTTCTCGTTGTTGACGATGATCTCGGGCGCGCCGAGGTCGATCAGCCGCTTGAGGCGGTTGTTGCGGTTGATCACGCGGCGGTACAGGTCGTTCAGGTCCGACGTCGCGAAGCGGCCACCGTCGAGCTGCACCATCGGGCGCAGGTCCGGCGGGATGACCGGGACGGCGTCGAGCACCATGCCGCGCGGGTCGTTGCCGGTCGCCTGGAAGGCCGCGACGACCTTGAGCCGCTTCAGCGCGCGGAGCTTCTTCTGCCCCTTGCCGTTGCGGATGGTGTCGCGCAGGTTGTCGGCTTCGGCCGCGACGTCGAACTCGGCGGCCAGCTTCTGGATGGCCTCCGCGCCCATGCCGCCGGTGAAGTACTCGCCGTAGCGGTCGACGAGCTCGCGGTAGAGCAGCTCGTCGGCGATCAGCTGACGGGTGTCGAGCTTCGTGAAGGTCGTCCAGACCTCCTCGAGGCGGTCCAGCTCGCGACCGGCACGGTCACGCAGCTGGCGCATCTCGCGCTCGCCGCCCTCCTTGACCTTGCGGCGGACGTCGGACTTGGCGCCCTCGGCCTCCAGCTCGGCCAGGTCGGCTTCCAGCTTCTGCGCGCGGGTCTCGATGTCCGCGTCACGCTTGGTTTCGAGGTTCTTACGCTCGACGCCGATCTCGTTCTCGAGGGTCGGCAGGTCGTTGTGGCGCAGCTCCGTGTTCACGCCCGTGATGACGTAAGCAGCGAAGTAGATGATCTTCTCGAGGTCCTTCGGCGCCAGGTCCAGCAGGTAGCCCAGGCGGGACGGAACACCCTTGAAGTACCAGATGTGGGTCACCGGCGCGGCCAGCTCGATGTGGCCCATCCGCTCACGGCGCACCTTGGCGCGGGTCACCTCGACGCCGCAGCGCTCACAGATGATGCCCTTGAAGCGGACGCGCTTGTACTTGCCGCAGTAGCACTCCCAGTCCCGGGTCGGACCGAAGATCTTCTCGCAGAAGAGGCCGTCCTTCTCGGGCTTGAGCGTCCGGTAGTTGATGGTCTCCGGCTTCTTGACCTCGCCGTACGACCACTGACGGATGTCGTCAGCCGTGGCGAGACCGATGCGGAGCTCATCGAAGAAGTTGACGTCCAGCACGTCTAGATCCCCTTGGGGTTGTTTCGGCTAGAGGGGTTGGCGGGCGAGCGTCGGGGGCCTGCGGGAGGCCGGCCCCCGACGCTCAGCTCGCGATCAGTGCACGACGTCGTCCACCGAGGGCGACTCGTTGCGGGACAGGTTGATGCCGAGGTTCGCCGCAGCGCGCTCGAGGTCCTCGTCGTCGGAGTCGCGCATCTCGATGGCCGCACCGTCGCTGGAGAGCACCTCGACGTTCAGGCACAGCGACTGGAGCTCCTTGAGGAGCACCTTGAACGACTCCGGGATGCCCGGCTCGGGGATGTTCTCCCCCTTGACGATGGCCTCGTACACCTTGACGCGGCCGACCACGTCGTCCGACTTGATCGTCAGCAGCTCCTGCAGCGTGTAGGCAGCGCCGTACGCCTGCATCGCCCAGCACTCCATCTCACCGAAGCGCTGGCCACCGAACTGCGCCTTACCACCCAGCGGCTGCTGCGTGATCATCGAGTACGGGCCGGTGGAGCGGGCGTGGATCTTGTCGTCGACCAGGTGGTGGAGCTTCAGGATGTACATGTAGCCGACCGCGACCGGGTACGGGTACGGCTCGCCGGAGCGGCCGTCCAGCAGCGTCGCCTTGCCGTTCTCCTTGACCATGCGCTCGCCGTCACGGTTCGGCTTGGTCGCCCCGAGCAGCCCGGTGAGCTCCTCTTCCTTCGCGCCGTCGAACACCGGGGTCGCGGTGTTCGTGCCGGGCGCGACGTCGTAGAGCTCCTCGGACAGGTTCTTCGCCCAGTCCGGTTCGCCTTCGATCGTCCAGCCCTGCGAGGCCAGCCAGCCCAGGTGCAGCTCGAGGATCTGGCCGATGTTCATCCGTCGCGGCACACCGTGGGTGTTCAGGATGATGTCGACGGGCGTGCCGTCCTCCATGAACGGCATGTCCTCGACCGGCAGGATCTTGCCGATGACACCCTTGTTCCCGTGCCGGCCGGCGAGCTTGTCGCCCGGCTGGATCTTGCGCTTCTGGGCCACGTAGACGCGGACCAGTTCGTTGACGCCCGGGGGCAGCTCGTCGTCGTCCTCGCGCGAGAACACGCGGATGCCGATGACCTTGCCGGTCTCGCCGTGCGGCACCTTCAGCGAGGTGTCGCGGACTTCGCGGGCCTTCTCACCGAAGATCGCGCGGAGCAGGCGCTCTTCCGGCGTCAGCTCGGTCTCGCCCTTGGGCGTGACCTTGCCGACGAGGATGTCGCCGTCGCGGACCTCGGCACCGATCCGGATGATGCCGCGCTCGTCGAGGTCGGCCAGGACCTCTTCGGAGACGTTCGGGATGTCCCGGGTGATCTCCTCGGCGCCCAGCTTCGTGTCGCGGGCGTCGATCTCGTGCTCCTCGATGTGGATCGACGTGAGCACGTCGTCCTGCACCAGGCGCTCCGAGAGGATGATCGCGTCCTCGTAGTTGTGGCCCTCCCACGGCATGACCGCGACGAGCAGGTTCTTGCCGAGCGCCATCTCACCGTTCTCGGTGGACGGGCCGTCGGCGATGACCTGACCCTGCTCGACCCGGTCGCCCTCGTTGACGATCGGGCGGTGGTTGAAGCAGGTGCCGTGGTTCGAGCGGCGGAACTTGTACAGTCCGTAGCTCTTCCGCGTGCCGTCGTCGTGCATGATCGTGATCAGGTCCGCCGAGAGCTCCTCGACGACACCGGACTGCTCGGCGACGAGCACGTCACCGGCGTCGACCGCGGCACGCAGCTCCACCCCGGTGCCGACGTACGGCGCCTGGTTGCGGAGCAGCGGCACGGCCTGGCGCTGCATGTTCGCACCCATCAGGGCGCGGTTCGCGTCGTCGTGCTCGAGGAACGGGATCATCGCCGTCGCGACCGAGACCATCTGCCGCGGCGAGACGTCCATGTAGTCGATGTCGAGCGGGTCGATCAGCTCGACCTCGCCACCCTTGCGGCGGGCCATGACCCGGTCTTCCACGAAGGTGCCGTCGTCCGAGATCGGCGCGTTGGCCTGGGCCTTGACGTACCGGTCCTCTTCGTCCGCGGTCAGGTAGTCGACCTGGTCGGTGACCCGGCCCTCGACGACCTTGCGGTACGGCGTCTCGATGAAGCCGAACGGGTTGACCCGCGCGTAGGAGCAGAGCGAGCCGATCAGGCCGATGTTCGGGCCTTCCGGCGTCTCGATCGGGCACATCCGGCCGTAGTGCGACGGGTGGACGTCCCGGACCTCCATGCCGGCGCGCTCACGGGACAGACCACCCGGGCCGAGGGCCGACAGGCGGCGCTTGTGCGTCAGGCCCGACAGCGGGTTGTTCTGGTCCATGAACTGCGACAGCTGCGAGGTGCCGAAGAACTCCTTGATCGCCGCGCCGATCGGGCGGATGTTGATCAGGGTCTGCGGGGTGATCGCCTCGACGTCCTGCGTGGTCATGCGCTCGCGCACGACTCGCTCGGTGCGCGACAGGCCGACCCGGATCTGGTTCTGGATCAGCTCGCCGACGGTGCGCAGGCGGCGGTTGCCGAAGTGGTCGATGTCGTCCGTCTCGACCGGCACCTCGAGGTCGCCCTCGTTCATCTTGTCCTCGCCGGCGTGCAGCCGGACCAGGTACTCGATGGTGGTGACGATGTCCTCTTCGGTCAGCGTCCCGGTGTCGTACGGCGTGGTCAGGCCCAGCTTCTTGTTGACCTTGTACCGGCCGACCTTCGCCAGGTCGTAGCGCTTCGCCTTGAAGAACAGGTTCTCCAGCAGGGTCTGCGCGCTCTCCTTCGTGGGCGGCTCGCCCGGGCGCAGCTTGCGGTAGATGTCGAGCAGGGCCTCGTCGGTGCCGGCGGTGTGGTCCTTCTCGAGGGTCGCCAGCAGCGTCTCCGAGAAGGAGAAGCGCTCGCGGATCGCCTCGGTGGTCCAGCCCAGCGCCTTCAGCAGCACGGTGACCGGCTGGCGGCGCTTGCGGTCGATCCGGACGCCGACGGTGTCGCGCTTGTCGACGTCGAACTCGAGCCACGCGCCGCGGCTCGGGATCACGCGGACGCTGAAGACGTCCTTGTCGGTCGTCTTGTCGACGTCCTTCGAGTAGTAGACGCCCGGCGAGCGGACCAGCTGGGACACGACGACACGCTCGGTGCCGTTGATGATGAACGTGCCCTTGTCGGTCATGACCGGGAAGTCGCCCAGGAAGACCGTCTGGCTCTTGATCTCGCCCGTGTTGTTGTTGACGAACTCCGCCGTGACGAACAGCGGGGCCGCGTACGTCATGTCCTTGTCCTTGCACTCCTCGATCGAGGCCTTGACCTCGTCGAAGCGCGGAGCGGAGAAGGACAGGGACATCGATCCGGAGAAGTCCTCGATCGGGGAGATCTCGTTCAGGACCTCTTCGAGGCCGCCGACCGGGTTTTCTTCACCTTCTTCGACACGGCGTTCGAACCACGCTTCGTCCCCGGTGAACCACTGGAACGACTGGATCTGGACGTCGAGCAGGTTGGGAGTGTTGAGCGGTTCGCGAATCTTTGCGAAGGAAACCCGCTTGGGCGCGCCGGGGATTCCCGTGGACTCCGAGCGAGATTCAGCCGAGGTGGTCGCAGCAGTGGCCTGGTTCGCGGGAGAGACTGCCAAGATGCGTCCTTCCGGGGACAATGAGCGGTGACGGCCGCCATAGCAACAGCTATGAGCGACTGTCAAGGGTGCCGTGTGCCCACTATCCTAACTACCGGCTCCGGGCAGCCTGAAAGAGGGCAGCGCAAAGAGGCAGTCTAGCCCGAACGGCGCGGTCTGTCCAGGGGGCGCTCCCGATGGGGCCCAGCCTGCTTCGCGACGTCTTCAGGTATGCCTCCAGGCGAGCCGGTGGTCCCTCCCGCAAGGGCTCCCGGTTTCGCCGTTCGGGAGTAAGCGTGAACCCACCGGGCGCGAGAGTCAAGATGCCACACGGGGGTCCCGCCGGTTGGCGCAGCGTGGAAGTAGGTCTGCGGAGCGTGAGCGGCCGAATATCCTCCCAGTTACCGGCCAGTAGCGCCACCACTGCGTCTGGACCTGCGGATTTACCGGCTTCTCCGGACGTGCGGCCTGTGCTCCAGGCCACTTCGGACGGCCTCAGGTTCGCCCATCGGCGGCGTGTCGCGGGGAGTTGGGTAACCGGTTCCGGGCTGGCACGAGCGACGTCACACCCGCACCAGGTGCCCCGCCCGCCTCTGGGCCGCTGGGCGCTCACTGGTCCGGTTCGACGCCCTCTGGTCCGGCGGAGGCGCTACGGCGCGCTGAGGGGCCCGGGGCGGCTCGCTGATCGCTTCGGAGCGCCGCTGTGGGCGCGCTGGGCCGCTCGATGCCGACCGGATCGTGACCCGGAGCGGCTCGCCTGGGCGCTGCGGACGCTCAAGGCCGCTCGAGCGCCCCTCGGCAGCGGTGAGGGGCGCTCGTCCCGGCTACGAGTGCGATGGCCCGCTCGAGCCCCTCCGGCCGGACTCAGCGCGCTGCCGGCCGGGGACCGGCAACCGAGCCAGCCGCCCCAGAAGGCCGCGAGCCATCCGCCGCGGGAGCGAGCCCCTCAAACCAGGCCCAAGCGCCCTCAGGCCGGACCGGCCACCCAAGCCGGCAACGGCTCACAAGCCGCGCGCCACTCGTCCGGCACCTCCGAACCGTCCGCCGCGAGGACCCCGCCCACGATCGCGCCCACCGTGTCCACGTCCTCGGCGAACCTTGCCACCGTCCACAGTGCGTCGGTGAAGCTGTCCGCGAAGCGGGCCGCGATCCACAGGGCCAGCGGGACCGTGTCGTGCGCCGCCATCTCGCGGCCCGTGCCCAGTTTGGCGGCTACGTCACGTGCGTCCGAGAACTTCAGCGACCAGGCGATGCCGTCGCGGACGCGGCCGGGTGGGACCAGCGGGATCACGCCGTCCAGGAGGTCCGCACCGGCCAGTCCGGGAGATGCGGCCCGCAGCGCGGCCGCCGCCGCGACGGCCACCGTGCCCGCGATGCCTTCGAGGTGCGAGTGCGTCACCACCGCGGACAGTTCCGCCTGGCGCAGCGCCTGCGGCAGGTCGTCGCAGAACCACGCGCCCAGCGGGGCGACGCGCATCGCGCCGCCGTTGCCCCAGGAGCCGTGGCCGTCCTTCTCGCTGATCTCCTGCCACGGCCGCCCGTTGCGGATCTGGTTCAGGCGCCACTCCGCGCCCGGGCCGTAACCGCGGGCGGAGTCGAGGCGGGTGGCGAACTCTTCGGCGAGCGCGTCCTGGTCGACCTGGCCGTGCTGCTGCAGGACGGCGAAGACCGAACACGCCATCTCGGTGTCGTCGGTCCAGCTCCACGGCGCGGCGGGCAGCTGTCTGCCGAGGACTTCCGGGTGGTCGCCGGGCCGGAGGATCTGCGCGCCGAAGGCGTCACCGACGGCGAGGCCGACGAGACTGGCGTACGCCTGTTCTAATCCCATCGGCCCACCGTAGCGGCGCCACCACCGCCCGCTGACCGCCCACATCGACGAGCGGCAGCGAGCGTCGCCCGGCGGCTTACTTGGACGGGGACGGCGAAGCGGGAGCCTGCGACGAAGGGGCCTGCGTCGCCGCCGGGACCTTGGGCGCGTTGTACGTGTCCATGTCCGTGATCTTCCACTTGTCGCCCTGGAGCTGGGCGTTCAGGTGGAGCTGGGCGGTGCCCGCGGTCGTCTTCTTGGTGTCCGTGCGGGTCGAGGTCTGGTCGACGAAGACCATCACCTTCGCCAGGTCGTCGTTCAGCATGATCACCGCGGCCCGGGTGACCTTGCACGTGACGATCATCTTCTGCCCCGGCGCGAGCCGCTTCACCTCGCCCATCAGCGAGTTGTACTTGTTCCGGACGTCGTCGTTGGCGAGCAGGTCGTTCGCCGCGTCCTCGGTCTTCTTGATGTTGTTGAAGTCGTAGGAGAACAGGGCCTCGGCCGCCTTCGACACGGCGTCCTTGACCTGCGCGGTCTTCGCGACGTCCAGCAGCGCGGTGTTGCTGGTCGCGTCCGAGACCGCGCTCTCCTTGCTGTGGAACCAGAACGCCAGGCCGCCGAGCAGGATCGCGACGAGCACCAGCGCGCCCGCCACGAGGTACGGCCGTTGCGCGCGGGGCTCCGCGGGGCGCTCCGGCTCGTTGGCGGCGGTTGCCGGGACCTCCTCGACCTCGGTCGGCTTCGCGATCCCGGTGTCGCGCTTCTTCCGCCGCGGGGCCGACCGGGCCGGCGCGTCCTCTTCGACGGGGGCTTCCGGCTCACCCGTGAGCGCGTCGACCTTCTCGGCCTCTTCGGTGCCGACCGCGGCGAACACCGTGGTGTCCTCGGCGGACGCCGTGTCGATGCTTCCGCCGGCCGGCTCGAACGGCTCCTCGGCCGGAGCCACTGGAGCCACCGGGGCCACCGGACGCGGCATCGGGCGCGGCGCCGGCCGGGGCCGCGGCTTGCGGGTCTCGGCGGCGGTCTTGGCGGTCTCGGAAGGCGTCTCGACCGGCGGCACGGCGGGAACCTGGCCGGTCCGCTCGGCGGGCGACTCGTCCGTGGCCGGCCGGCGCAGGCCGGCCACGCGGGGCCGGCGCGGCGGCGGGGTGCTGCTGCGAGGCGGCTGGCGGCGGGAGGGGGGCACTACAAGCTCCTTCTGGTGACGCTCTACTGACCGGCCGCGACGAGGGGGACGCTGTCGATCCCGGACAGCTTCCAGTCGTCGCCCACGCGGGTCATCGACACTTCGAGGCGCAGCGGCTTCGCGCTGCTCTTGTCCCCCTGGGTGACGGTCGTGGCGATCGCGGCGAGGAAGCTGGCCTTGCCTTCGTGGTCGTCGAGCTCCTCGACGGCGATGTCCTGGACGTCGGTGGTGACCTTCGTCTTGGCGTCCGACAGCGCCTTGCGGAACGTCGGCGCCGACTGGTCGATCTGCTGCGACATCGTGGCGTCCGAGACGGACTTCTGCCGGGCGAAGAAGCCGTCGAGGTCCTGGTAGTCGACCTCGGTGTAGGCCTTCAGCGCGTTGGTGCCCGCCTTGACCACGGCTTCGCGCGACGCCGCCAGACCGGCGTTGTCGTCGTTCGCCGCCACCCACCACAGCACGCCGAACAGGATCGCGGCGATCAGCGCGGCCAGCGCCAGCGCCGCGGCACCGAGCACGAGGATCCGCGAAGACGACTCGTTCGGCGCCTTCGTGGCACCCGCCGACTCCTCTTCGGGTTCCGCCACGGCGACGGCGCCCTGCTCGTCCGCACTCATAACACTCCAGGGTAGGTAACGGTCATCAAATCCACGTCAGGCGAGCCCGAGCAGCGAACCCAGGCTGTTCAGGCTGACACCCGGGCTGCCGACGATGCCCGGCACACCCCGCGTGTTCCGCTCGTCGGCCAGCTCCTCCGCCGGCCGGTTCGCGTTCGCCGCGACGTCACCGTTGCTCGGCGCGACCGGCACCCCGTTGTACGGCGCGTTCTGCGCGCCCCGCACGTTGATCGGGCTGCCCTTCGGCTCGGCACAGTAAGCGTCCTCCTTGGCCGGCTTCGCCGAAAGGTCGGCCCCCGTGCGGTACTGCTGGTACGGGATGTAGCCCTTGGTGCAGGCCGGCGGGTTGAACAGGTTGAGCACCAGCCCGAGGTGCGCGGTGCCGTCGCCGGGCGCGACGCTGCTGGCCGCGCCGGCCAGCGCCGGATACGTGACGAGCCCCTGCTCGATGCCGTCCAGCCGGGTCACGGTCAGGTTGGCCGTGGTCAGCAGGTTCGCCGTCAGCGCGCCGAGGCCCGGGCCGGACTCGCTCAGCACCTGGCTGATCTGCGACGCCACCTGCGGTGTGATGCCGATGAGCCTGCGCAGGTCGCCGTCGGAGTTCTTCAGCGTGCCGGTGAGCTCGTTCAGGCTCTTGCTGAACGACGCGAAGTTCGCCGCCTCGTCGTTCTGCGTGTCGAGCACCTGGCCGCCGGCGTCGAGCAGCTGGATCGTCTGCGGCAGGTACTGCTGCGCCGTCGTGGTGAAGCTGCGCGCGGTGTCGAGCAGCTTCTGCAGGTCGCCGCCGGTGCCGCGGAACGCGTCGTAGGACTCGTCGACGACCGTGCGCAGCGAGTCGACCGGGACCGACGCGGCGAGCGAGTCGAGGTCGCCGATCAGCCGGTCGGTGCTGACCGGGGTGGTCGTCTTCGACGCCGGGATGACCGAGCCGGCCACGAGGTACGGGCCCTTGTCGGCCTTGGGCCGCAGGTCGACGTACTGCTCGCCGACGGCCGAGCGGTTGGCGACGACGGCGTCGAGGTCCGCCGGGACCTGCGGTGCCGACGGGTCGATGTTGAGGTCCGCTTCCAGCCCGGTCTGGGTGAGCCGCAGCTCCCCCACCCGGCCGACGTTGAAGCCGCGGTAGGTGACCTCGGCGTTGGTGAAGATGCCGCCCGACTCGTTGAGCTCCAGCTTCACCGTGTAACCGCTGTTGCCGAACACCGTGCCGAGCCCGGCGAACCGGATCAGCGCGTACACGATCGCGACGATCGAGATGATCGCGAACGCGACCAGCTGCAACCTCGTCCTGCGCACCAGCATCAGCCGTTACCTCCCGACAGGAGACCGAAGAGCCCGGACAGGCCGGACTGCGACTTCCCGGGTTGACCCGACTGGCCGCTTTCACCCGGGATGGGCAGCGGCGGCGGCTGGTTGGACGGCGTGCCCTGGACGCCACCGGTCAGGCCCGGGAGCGGGAGCTGGCCGTTGAGGATGTTCTGGCGGCTGTTGCCCAGGTTGCCGATGATGGTCTGCAGGTTCAGGTCGACCTTGGCGTAGAGGTTGAAGTAGTCGCCCTTGACGCCGTTGACGGCCTGGTCGCTGAACGGGAACGTCAGCAGGATCTGCAGCGCCTTCGGCAGGTCGTTGCCCGCCTCGCCGAGCTTCTGCAGCGTCGGCGTCAGCGCCTTCAGGTCGGCGACGAGGTCCTTCTGCGACGCGTTGACCGTCTCGGTGGCCACGCCGGAGAGGTTGTCCAGCGCGTTCAGCATCGTGACGAGCTGGCCTCGCTGCGACTCGAGCACGCCGAGGCCGGGCCCGAGGTTGTCGACCGCGCCGACCAGCTTGTCCTTCTGGTCGTTGAGGGTCGAAGAGAGCCGGTTCAGCCCGTCGATGGCCCGGGTGATGTTCTTCGACTGGTTGTCCAGGTTGGTGACCAGCAGGTTCGCGTTGTCCAGCAACGCCTTGATGTCCGGCTCGCGGCCCGACGTGGCGTTGTTGAGCTCCTTGGTGATGGTGTTGAGCTGGTCGACCCCACCACCGTTGAGCAGCAGGGACAGCGCGCCCAGCAGCTCTTCGACCTCGACGCTGCGGTTCGTGCGGGCCAGCGGGATCGTCGCGTTGTCGGCGAGCTTGCCCTGGGCCTGGTCGTCACCGGGCGAGGCGAGCTCGACGTACTTCTCGCCGAGCAGGCTGGACTGCTTCACGTTGGCCAGCGCGTTGGCCGGCAGCTTGACGTCGCCGTTGACCTTGAGCGTGACCAGCGCGTGCCAGCCGTCCTTGGTGAGGCCGACGTTCTCGACCTGCCCGACCGGCACCTCGTTGACCTTCACGCCCGCCTTCGGCGTCAGGTCGAGGACGTCCCGGAACTCGACGTTCACCGTGTACGGGTGGTCGCCGAGGTCGGCGCCGCCGGGCAGCGGCAGGTCGTAGATGCCCTTGAACGAGCAGCCGGTGAGCACCAGCGCGGACGCCGTCACCAGCGCCCCGACGGTCAGCAGCTTCCTCACTGGCCACCTCCGTAGAGCTGCCCGGCGATGGGCAGCGGCAAGGGCGGCAGCTGACCGGACTGCAGGGCCTGCAGGGTCTGCGCCAGGGACGGCAGCGGGATCACCTTGTCGACGACGCCGGCGATGTTCTCGCAGGCGTTGCCGAGCACGTCCGGGATGCTGTTGGTGCCGACCTGCTTGAGCAGCCGGCAGATCATCACCAGCGGCGGCTGGGTCAGCTCGTTGAGGTTCGGCCGGGCGTCGAGCGTGCCGGACGAGCCGTTGTAGGTGTTGACCAGGTTGCTCAGGCCGACCGGCGCGACGTCGAGGATCTCGGCGAGCGAGCTGCGCTGGTCGACGAGCACGTTGGTGATCCCGGCCAGCTTGTCCACATTGGACTTGAGCCGGTCGTGGTTCTGGTCGATGAACGCCTGCACCGAGGTGAGCGTGGTGCCCAGCTGCTGCACGGTCGCGGCCAGGTTGTCCTTTTCGGACGCCAGGTAGCCGCTGACGTCGGCGAGCTGGCCCTCGAAATTGCGGACCTGGCTGTCGGAGTCGGCCAGCGTCTGGGAGAACTTCCCGAGGTTCTCGACGGTGGAGAACAGGTCGTCCTTGTTGCCGGCCAGCGTGCCGGCCGCCTGGCCGAGCTTGGTGATCGTGTCGTGCAGGGCCTGGCCGTTGCCGTCGACGTTGGCCGCCGCGGTGTTCAGCAGGTTCGACAGCGACCCGTTCTTGTTGGCGCCGTTCGGGCCGAGGGTCTCGCTGACCCGGGCCAGGCTGGACGCGAGCTGGTCGACCTCGAGGGGCACCTCGGTGCGGTCGAGGCCGATGGTGGCGCCGTCGGAGATCCGCGGGCCGCCGGTGTAGGCCGGAGCCAGCTGGACGTAGCGGTCCGACACCAGCGACGGCGCCACGATCAGCGCCTTCGCATCGGCCGGGACGGCGACCGAGCGGTCGTACTCGAACTCGACCTTCACCTGGTTGCCCATGGGCTGGATCTTGGTGACCGTGCCCATGTCGACGCCGAGCATCCGCACGCTGTTGCCCTCGTACAGGCCGACGGCGCCGGCGAAGTACGCGGTCAGGTGGTTGCGGCCGGCGTCCTTGAGCGTCCACCAGATCCCGCCGGCGACGACGAGCGCGAGGACGATCGCGATGGTGAAGCCCCGGGTCAGGGACTGGCCGAAGCGGGTGTCACTCATTTCGTGTAGCACCCCTCTTCGTTGAGCGGACCGAACGACGGCAGGAGCAGGCCGCAGATGTAGTTGTCGAACCAGCGGCCGTTGCCGATGGTGTTGGTGAAGACGCGGATGAACGGCGCGAACTTCGCGATGCCCTGGCCCAGCGCGTCCTGGTTGCGCTGCAGCATCGACGTCAGCTGGTCGAGCTGGGTGAGCACCGGGTCCAGCTGCTTGCCGTTGTCGTCGATCAGGCCCTGCAGCTGGGTGGCCAGCTCACGCGAGCCGTTCAGCAGCGACGTGATCGCGTCCTCGCGCTTGGCCAGCTCGCCGAGCAGCGCGTTGCCGTCGGTGAGCAGCTTCTGCACCTCGGCGTCGCGGTCGACGAGCGTCTGCGACACCTCGCGGGTGTTGGCCAGCAGGTTGGACAGCTGGCTGTCGCGCGAGGCGATCGTGTCGGACAGCTTCGACAGCCCCGACAGCGCGCCCTTCACGTCCTGCGGCGTGTTGGCGAAGGTCCCCGAGATGGTGTCGAAGCTCTGCGCCAGCTGCTTGGTGTCGATGTCGTCGACGGTCTGCGAAAGCCCGCGGAAGGCGTCGAGCACGTCGTAGGGAGCCATCGTGCGGTCCCGCGGGATGGCCGCGCCCGGGTTCAGCGCGCCCTCGCCCTGCGGGTCCAGCGACAGGTACTTCTGCCCGAGCAGTGTCTTGATCTTGATCGCGGCACTGGTCCGGTCGCCCAGCCAGGCGTCCTTGACCTTGAACGACACCTTGACCGACGCGCCGTCGAGCTTGATGTCGCTGACCTTGCCGACCTTGACACCGGCGATCCGGACGTCGTTGTCGGTCTGCAGCCCGGAAGCCTCGCTGAACTCGGCGGTGTAGGTCGTGCCGCCGCCGATCACCGGCAGGTCGTCGGAGTTCAGCGCAGCGATGAAGGCCAGCGCGAGGACGGCGATGCCGACCAGCGCGATCGGGACGGGGTTGCGCTTCTGGAAGGACTTCATCCCGTGCACCTCTCCCGGTTGACCGGGATCAGCGGGATCGCGACGTCGTTGATCAGTGGCGGCAAGCTGACGCTCCCGGAGAACTCGCAGGCGTAGAAGTTGAACCAGGAGCCGTAGTCCGCGGTGCGGGTCAGCGTGCTGACCTTCTCGGGCAGGAACTGGATGAAGTGCTCCAGCTCCGGCTGGTTCTTGTTGAGCTTGTCGGTCAGCGTGCCCAGCGCGCTGATGTCGTTCTTCAGCGGCTCGCGGACCTCGCCGAGCAGACCGGACGTCGTCTGGGCCAGGTTGCCGAGGCTCTCGATCGCGTCGCCGATCGGCTTGCGGTCCGCGGCCAGGCCGGACACCAGCTGCTGCAGCTTCACGATCAGGTCGTTGAGCTGCGGGGTGTGCGCGTTGACCGTGTCGAGCACCGAGTTGAGGTTGTCGATGACCTGGCCGATGACCTGGTCCTTGTCGGCGATCGTGGTGGCCAGCGACGCGGTGTGCGACAGCAGGCTCTCCACGGTGCCGCCCTCGCCCTGCAGGACCTGGATGACCTCGTAGGACAGCTTGTTGACGTCGTCCGGGTTGAGCGCGGTGAACAGCGGCTTGAAGCCGTTGAACAGCTCGGTCAGGTCCAGCGCCGGCTGCGTCCGCTCCAGCGGGATGGTGCCGCCGGGGCCGAGCGTCTTGCCGGAGGTGTCGTTGCCCTCGCCGAGCGAGACGTAGCGCTGGCCGACCAGGTTGCGGAACTTGATCTGCGCGGTCACCCCGGCGGGCAGCTGCCGTCCGGCGTCGACCTCGAACTCGACCTCGGCCTGGCGCTTGTCGACGATCTTGACGTCCTTGACCTGCCCGACGCGGACGCCGGCGATGCGGACGTCGTCGTTGGGCAGCAGGAGCGTCGCGTCGGTGAAGCGCGCCTTGTAGGCGTTGGTGCTGGTCGTGTTGATGTTGGCGATGCTGATCCCGAGGATCGTCGTGAACAGCACGGTGACGACCACGAAGATGCCGAGCTTGATCAGCGGCGCGAGCAGTCCCCTCACTTGACCGTCACCTCCGCGCCCCGGTACAGCGGGCCGACGAGCAGCGCGCTCCAGCCCGGGACGTCCGCGGCGTTCATGCCGAGCTGCGGGCCCAGCAGGTCGGCCAGGAAGCCCTGCTCCGCCGTCGAGTAGGCCAGGTTCCCGCCGGAGCCGTTGCCCCCGGTGGCGTCGGCCTTGAAGTTGGCCGGGTTGAGGCCCTCACCGACGGTCTTCGGCGCGGTCTGGTGGATCGTGCCGTCCTTGAAGGCGCCGTCCGGCGGCTCCGAGGGGAACGGGTTGGGCAGCTTGTCCGCGTCGTAGCAGCGCGGGCCGCGCTTGTCGTCGAACCGCGGCTCTTCCTTGCCCGCCTGGTACGGCGCGCGCGGCACGACGACCTCGATGGTCGCGTGCAGGCCGGGCTGGTTGGTGCCCTTGCCCAGCGCCTGGTCGATGAGGGGGACGTTCTTGGCCATCTGGGAGATCACGCAGGGGTACTCCGGCGCGTACTTCGCCAGCAGCTCGGCCGTCGGCCGGGCGGTGGAGGCGAGGGAGATGATGTTGTCCTTGTTGTTCTGCAGGAACGTCTGCAGGTCCACCGACGCCTGGGTCAGGGTGCCGTAGAGGCTCGACAGGTTCTGCTGCTGGTCGACCACGGTGCGGGTGGTCGTGCTCAGGTTGTCGAGGCTCTGCACCAGGTCCGGGGCCGAGTCCTTGAGGTGGTCGGAGAACTCCGCCAGTGCCTTGAGGTTGTGCTGCAGCTCCGGCTCGTGCGGGTTCAGCTCGCCGATGTAGCTGCCCAGCTGGGTCAGCGTGTCGCCGAGCTGGTCGCCGCGGCCCGAAAGCGCGGTCGAGATCGCGGTGAGCGTCGCCGACAGCTTCTGCGGCTGGACCGCCTGCAGCACCGGCATCAGGTGCGCGAACGCCTGCTCCAGCTCGACCGCGCTCGACGTCCGGTCCTGCGGGATCACGTCGCCGTTCGTCAGAGTCTTCGACGACGGCTTGGCCGGGATCTCCAGCGAGACGAAGCGCTCACCGAAGAGCGTCTTCGGCAGGAACCGCGCCGAGACGTTCTCCGGGATCAGCTTCGCCGACTCCGGGTTCAGGGCGAGCGTCAGCTCCGCGCCGTCTGCGGTGGCCGAGATGTCCTTCACCGAGCCGACGATGAGGCCGCGGACCTTGACGTCGGACTGCTGGATCAGCTGGTTGCCGATCTTGTCCGCCTGCAGCTTCACCGTGACGAACTTGGTGAACGCCTTGTCGTAGAGCGCGATCGAAAGCGCCACGCCGCCGACCATCACGGCGACCAGCAGCAGGCCCAGCAGCCTGCGTCGCAACGTGGTCATCCCGCGATCCTCACCGTGACGTCGGTTCCCCAGATGGCGAAACCGATGAAGAAGTTCATGATCGAGACCGTGACGATCGAGAGCCGGACCGCCTTGCCGACCGCGACGCCGACCCCGGCCGGGCCACCGGTCGCCCGGTACCCGAAGTAGCAGTGCGACAGGATGATCAGGACGCTGAAGAGCAGCACCTTGATGAACGAATAGAGCACGTCCTGCGGCGGTAAGAAGAGATCGAAGTAGTGGTCGTAGGTACCCGCCGACTGGTTGTAGATGTAGATCACGACCAGTCTCGACGCGAGGTACGAGCTCAGCAGGCCGATGATGTAGAGCGGGATGACCGCGACGAACCCGGCGATGATCCGGGTCGTCACCAGGTACGGCAGGCTCGGCACGCCCATCACCTCGAGCGCGTCGATCTCCTCGGAGATCCGCATCGCGCCGAGCTGCGCGGTGAAGCCGGCTCCGACGGTGGCGCTCAGGGCTAGCCCAGCGACCAGCGGCGCGATCTCGCGGGTGTTGAAGAACGCCGTCAGGAAGCCGGTGAAGGCCGACGTCCCGATCGAGTTCAGCGCCGAGTAGCCCTGGAGGCCGACGAGGACACCGGTGAACAGCGTCAGGCCGACCATGACGCCGACCGTGCCGCCGATGACCGCCAGCGAGCCGGAACCGAAGCTCACCTCGGCCAGCAGCCGCAGGACTTCCTTGGTGTAGCGGCGCAGCGTCCGCGGCGTCCACAGCAGCGCGCGGCCGTAGAACGACATCTGGTCACCCAAGGTGTCCAGCGTCTGGAGCGGTCGGTTGGCGACGCGTTTCGCGCCCTGGAGGAACGTCATGGCGCTAGTCCAGCTTTCCGGGCACGATCTGCAGGTAGATCAGGGTGATCACGAAGTTCACGACGAACAGCATGAGGAACGTGATGACCACCGACTGGTTCACCGCGTCCCCGACGCCCTTGGGGCCGCCGGAGGGGTTCAGGCCCCGGTAGGACGCGACGACGGCGGCGATGAACCCGAAGATCAGCGCCTTCAGTTCACCGACCCACAGGTCGGGCAGCTGGGCCAGGGCGGAGAAGCTCGCCAGGTACGCACCCGGCGTCCCGCCCTGCAGCACGACGTTGAAGAAGTAGCCGCCCAGCACGCCGATGACGCTGACCATGCCGTTGAGCAGCAGCGCGACGAGCATCATCGCGAGGGTGCGCGGCACGATCAGCCGCTGCACCGCGGAGACGCCCAGCACCTCCATCGCGGCGATCTCCTCGCGGATGGTCCGCGCGCCGATGTCGGCGCAGACGGCGGAGCCGCCCGCGCCCGCCACCAGGAGCGCGGTGACCAGCGGGCTGGCCTGCTGCACGGTGGCGAGCACGGAGCCCGCGCCGGTGTAGGACTGCGCGCCCAGCTGCCGGGCGAGCGAACCGAACTGCAGCGAGATGACCGCGCCGAAGGGGATGGCCACCAGGGCCGTCGGCAGGATCGTCACGCTCGCGATGAACCAGGCCTGCTGGATGAACTCCCGCAGCTGGAACGGGCGCTGGAAGATGCCACGGACGATGTCGAGGCCGAGGGCGAACAGGTTCCCGGTTTCGCGGAGGATGCCGATCCCGGGAATCTTCGCCTGTGAAGCGGGAGAACTCACCTGCCACCTGGCCCGTTGTTCGGCGGCGGTGGCATCCGGTGCGAACCGCCGGGTCTCGGCTGCTGGCCGCCGGGGATGCGCGCGACCTGGTCGGCGGGCAGCTGGCCGTGGTGCTGGTTCGGGACGCCGTCACCCTGGCGCGCGCCGGCCGGGACCTGTTGCTGCTGCTGGGCCCGCGCGACCTGCCGCGGGCTGACGCCGTAGTGGCGCTGCTCCTCGGGGCTCAGCGAGGCGATGATGCCCTGCTGCGCGGCGTCCGGCAGCCGGTGCATGATCTCCATGACCCGGTCCTTGCGGCGGACCGCGCCCATCCGCTGCGGCACACCCGGCGTCGTCTGCATCTGCGGCGGCACCCCCGAGACGTCCTCGACGCCGCCCGCGTGGTGCCCGGCGTCGAACATCGCCTGCTCGGCGGCCATCTGCGCGGAGTCCTTCTCCTCGGACATCCCGATCGGGCCCTGCATCTTGCCGTTGAGGAACTGCTTGACGACCGGCTCTTCGCTGGTCAGGAGCACCTCGCGCGGGCCGAACATGACCAGTTCCTTGCGGAAGAGCATGCCCAGGTTGTCCGGCACGGTCCGGGCCAGGTTGATGTTGTGCGTGACGATCAGGAACGTCGCGTCGATCTGCGCGTTCACGTCGAGGAACAGCTGCGAGATGTAGGTCGTGCGGACCGGGTCGAGGCCGGAGTCCGGCTCGTCGACGAGGATGATCTCGGGGTCCAACACGAGAGCGCGGGCCAGGCCGGCGCGCTTGCGCATACCGCCGGAGATCTCGCCCGGGAGCTTCTTGTCGGCGCCGGCGAGACCGGTCATCTCGAGCTTCTCGCGCACGATCTGCCGGATCTCGGTCTCGGACTTCTTCGTGTGCTCCCGCAGCGGGAACGCGACGTTGTCGTAGAGGTTCATCGAGCCGAACAACGCGCCGTCCTGGAAGAGGACGCCGAAGAGCTTCCGGATCTCGTAGAGCTTGTGCTCGGAGCAGGTGACGATGTCCACCCCGTTGATCACGCAGCGACCGCGGTCGGGCTTGAGCAGCCCGATCATCGACTTGAGGAACACCGACTTACCGGTTCCCGACGGGCCGAGCATCGCCGACACCTCGCCCGGAGGCAGCGTCAACGTGACGTCCCGCCAGATGGCCTGCTTACCGAAGGACTTCGTCAGACCTTCGATGACCACCTCGGCACCCATCGCACCTCCAGGAGCTGTTCCGCGTCATTGCGCCCGCTGCCACACCCTGTCGGCGGGTGCGGGCCATGCGCCCCGAGAACCCGCGTCAACCAGGTGCAACGAGCTGAGTGCGAACAGGTTACTCACGAGTTTTCTTTTCTGGCCAGCCCCGACGGCATCGTCACCCCGCCGTGATCGCCAACTCGGAGCACGGTAGTCCAAACGGGCCAGTGGCGCAGATTCACCCGGCCCGGAATCCACGATTTAGGGACCCGGGGCTATTCGGACACCATCCCTAGGGGGATACGACGAAAGGGGCGGGCATCCGGTGGATGCCCGCCCCTTCACGAGGTGGTGCGTAGGCGCTTGCGCGCCCGAGATCACTTGATGGAGATCTTGGCGCCCGCAGCCTCGAGCTTCTCCTTGGCGGCCTCGGCGGCCTCCTTGTCGACCTTCTCCAGGAGGGCCTTGGGAGCGGCCTCGACCAGCTCCTTGGCCTCCTTCAGGCCCAGACCGGAGACGACCTCGCGGACGACCTTGATGACCTGGATCTTCTTGTCGCCCGCACCCTCGAGGATGACGTCGAACTCGTCCTGCTCCTCGACCGGGGCGGCAGCGGCGGCGGCCGGGCCGGCGGCGACGGCGACCGGCGCGGCGGCGGTCACGTCGAAGACCTCTTCGAACTCCTTCACGAACTCGGACAGCTCGAGGAGGGTGAGCTCCTTGAAGGCGTCGATCAGCTCGGCGGTGCTCAGCTTCGCCATGATGGCTTCCTCTCAGAAAAACGAACTAAAAACGTTCGGGATGGGGGTGGTTCAGCTCTCGGCGGGTGCTTCGGCTGCTTCGGTACCGGTGGCGTTGCGCTGCTTCTCCTCCAGCGCGGCAGCCAGGCGGGCGACCTGGGACGCCGGCGCCTGGAACAGCGCGGCGGCCTGGGAGAGCTTCGCCTTGAACGCGCCCGCCGCCTTGGCGAGCAGGACCTCACGGCTGTCGAGATCGGCGATCTTGTTGATCTCGTCCACGGACAGCGCTTTGCCGTCCATGTAGCCGCCCTTGATCACAAGCGCGTTGTTGTCCTTCGCGAAGTCGCGAAGCGCCTTGGCGGCGTCGACCGCTTCACCTTCAACGAAGGCGATGGCGGTCGCGCCGACGAACAGGTCGTCGAGACCGGCAACGCCGGCGTCCTCGGCGGCCCGCTTGACGAGGGTGTTCTTCGCGACCCGGTACTTGGCACTGGTGCCGAGAGCGCGGCGCAGCTGGGACAGCTGGGACACGGAGAGGCCGGTGTACTGGGTAACGACGGTGGCCGAGCTGCTGCGGAAGCTCTCCGCGATCTCGGCGACGGCCGCCACCTTGTCGGGCTTCGCCATGGTCGCCTCCTCTCTTGGCTAGTGTTTCCACTGGCCCGAAGAGCCCCCGAAACGACAAAACGCCCTCGCGCAGACAGGCGCGGGGCGTAGTACGGCACATGACGTGCCGAGCCTCGTTCCTCCTGCGCGGGCCGCCCGGCGATGCGGGACCTTCGTTCCTCGTGTCCGTGGGGGCACTCGGATAACCAGCGGTCTTCGGTAGAACTACGGATAACTATAACCCTGACTCTCGACAAGGTTTTCGCCACCCCCCTGACCTGCGTTTTGGGGCGGCGGGGGTTCCTTCTCCGGCCCCGGCGGGCATCATGGTCACGTGGCGGAGCAGCGTGATGACGGAAAGCCGGGCGCGGAAGTCGAACCGGCGGGCTCTCACACGCCCGCTACTCCGCCCCAGCCGCCGATGGATCCGGCGCAGCTGGAGCAGTTCCGCCAGTTCCAGCAGTTCCAGGACTACCTGAGGTTCACCCAAGCCCAGCAGGGCAACGAGCCCGCGCCGCCGCAGGGCGCCGGGCAGGTGCAGCAGTACGCGGGTGGCTATCCGCCGGTCCCGCCCGGCCCACCGCACGACCTCGTCCCGGCCGAACGCCGTCGCCGCCCGGCGCCGAAGTGGCTGACGTGGCTGGGCAAGAAGGTCATCGCCTGGGTGCTGGCGTTCGTGGTCCTCGCCGTCGCGGGAACGTGGCTGTACAACCACTTCTTCCCCAACGACGCGGGAAAGACGTCGGAGCAGCTCGCCCAGGAGGGCGGCGGGACCTACCACACGAACCACATCCTCTCGACCAGCCCGTACGAGGCGGTGCGCGAGGTCTACGACGCCGTCGCCCAGAACCTCGTCCCGCAGGCGTGCGGGCGGATGGACGAGCCGATCCAGCAGAAGTTCGCCCAGGACATGGGGTACGCCGACTGCCAGGTCGCGGTGCACGAGCTGAACCGGCAGGTGAAGAGCAAGAACGACTACGCCGAGTCGATGCCCTCGTACGTCTCGGAACCCCTCCCGGGCGACAGCTTCACGATCAGCTCGTGCAAGTTCGGCATCCGCGGTGGCCCCGCGCTCGGCGCGTTCACCGTGCAGAAGGTCGAAAAGAACCAGTGGCTGATCGTCGGGCACACGAACGAGCAGACGCCGTGCCCCGCGCCGACGCCGACCACCCGTTAACGCGGGTGCGGGGCCGACAGGAACGAGACCAGGGCCTCTGAGAAGGCCGGGGACATGACCGCCGTCATGTGGTCGCCCGGGATGCGGACCAGGCGGGCTCCCGCGATGGCTGCGGCCAGGCGCTCGGGTTCCGCTGCCAAGACGTCCTGGTCGCCCGCCAGGACCAGCGTCGGGACGCCGATCGCCGACAGGTCCACCACTCCCTCGCGGGAGGCCAGGGCCACCGCCGCCAGGGCCTTACGGTCGCCACCCACTGCGTCGGCCAGGAGGCGGAACGGGACTCCGGACGGGGGGACCGTGGTCGGGTCCTCGGCCAGCAGGGCCGAGGCGATGTCGGCCGGCTTGACGACGCGCAGGTCGACGCCGCCGAAGTCGACGATGCCCGAGCCCACTCCGCCCGTGGCCAGGCAGCGGATGCGCTTGTCCGCCGCCGTGGCCGCCAGGGCGATGATCGCGCCCATCGAATAGCCGACCATCGAGACCTCGTCCAGGGCCAGCTCGTCCAGGAGGGCGGAGACGTCTCGTGCCATGGTCGTTTCGGTGTAGCGGGACTCGTCGTGCGGCTTTTCGGAGCGGCCGTGGCCGCGGGCGTCCAGCGAGACGACCGTGAAGCCGGCCTTGCGCAGGGCGGCGACGACGCCGGTGGAGATCCAGTTCGCGTTCGTGTCGGCCGCGAAGCCGTGCTGCAGCAGCACCGGGCGGACGGCGGCGTCGCCCTCCCACACGGTGTAGTTCAGCTGGAGCCCGTCGAACGACGCGAATGTCGGCATGCCGTCAATAAGACACGAAGAAAGGGCGCCCCCGCAGCAAGCGGGAGCGCCCTTTCCGGTGATGTCCGACTCAGACGTTCGCGTCCTCGGAAAGGAGGTTGCGGGTCCGCAGCGGGTCGACCGGGATGCCCGGGCCCATCGTCGTGGTGAAGGTGACCTTCTTCAGGTAACGGCCCTTCGCCGACGACGGCTTGGCGCGGAGGATCTCGTCCAGCGCCGCCGCGTAGTTCTCGACCAGCTTCTCGGTGTCGAAGGAAGCCTTGCCGATCACCAGGTGCAGGTTGGCCTGCTTGTCGACGCGGAAGTTGATCTTACCGCCCTTGATGTCCTGGACCGCCTTCGTGACCGCGGGGGTCACGGTGCCGGTCTTCGGGTTCGGCATCAGGCCACGCGGGCCGAGGATGCGGGCGATGCGGCCCACCTTGGCCATCTGGTCCGGCGTCGCGATCGCGGCGTCGAAGTCGAGCCAGCCACCCTGGATGCGCTCGATCAGCTCGTCGGTGCCGACCGCGTCCGCGCCGGCGGCCTCGGCCTCGGCGGCCTTGTCGCCGACGGCGAAGACGATGACGCGAGCGGTCTTACCGGTGCCGTGCGGCAGGTTCACGGTGCCGCGGACCATCTGGTCGGCCTTGCGCGGGTCCACACCGAGACGCATCGCGACCTCGACGGTCGCGTCCATCTTGGTCTTGGAGGTCTCCTTCGCCAGCTTCGCGGCGTCGAGGGGCGCGTACAGCCGCGCCTTGTCGATCAGCTCCGCAGCCTGGCGGTAAGCCTTGCTGTGCTTGGTCATGCTTCTGTCCTTAACTTCTCAAAACGGATCAGTGTGGTGACGAGCCGCACCGGCTCTCCCACTCGAGCTAGCGCGAAATCGCGCCGGTTTCTGGACTGAGCGATTCGATCGGCCCCTCGGGCCGAGCGGATCGGGAGGGAAGAAATCGGCTAAGGGCGATTTCGCCGCCTCGACGGAGTCGAGGCAGACAACTCAGATCAGGCGTCGACGACCGTGATGCCCATGGAGCGGGCGGTGCCGGCGATGATCTTCGCGGCCTGGTCGATGTCGTGCGCGTTGAGGTCGGTCTCCTTGGTCTTGGCGATCTCGCGGACCTGGTCCCAGGTGACCTTGGCGACCTTGGTCTTGTGCGGCTCGCCGGAGCCCTTCTCGACACCAGCGGCCTTGAGCAGCAGGCGCGCGGCCGGCGGCGTCTTCAGCTTGAAGTCGAACGACCGGTCTTCGTACACGGAGATCTCGACCGGGACGACGTCCCCACGCTGCGACTCGGTCGCGGCGTTGTAGGCCTTGCAGAACTCCATGATGTTGACGCCGTGCTGACCCAGGGCCGGGCCGACCGGCGGAGCGGGGTTGGCCGCGCCCGCCTTGATCTGCAGCTTGATGATCGCCGCAAGCTTCTTCTTCTTGGGTGGCATTTCTTTTCCTGTCCTGTACTACGTTCCCCGCGTACCTGCCGTGGACGTGGGGACTGCGGCCGCGCTGCAGCCGTCAGATCTTGGAGACCTGCGTGAACGACAGCTCGACCGGGGTCTCCCGGCCGAAGATCGACACCAGGACCTTCAGCTTCTGCCCGTCGACGTTGACCTCGGAGATCGTCGCCGGGAGCGTCGCGAACGGGCCGTCCATGACGGTGACCGACTCGCCGATCTCGAAGTCGACCTCGACCGCCGGGCCGCCGAGCGGGGCCGCGGCCGTGCCGGACTCGCCCTTGCCACCCTTCGCGGGGGCTTCGCTCTCGACCTTCGGGGCGAGGAACTTCAGCACCTCGTCCACGGTCAGGGGCGACGGCCGCGAGGTGGCGCCGACGAACCCGGTGACACCCGGCGTGTTGCGCACCGCGCTCCACGAGGCGTCGTTCAGGTCCATCCGGACCAGGATGTAGCCGGGCAGCACCTTGCGCTGCACCTGCTTGCGCTGGCCGTTCTTGATCTCGGTGACCTCTTCGGTCGGGACCTCGATCTGGAAGATGTAGTCCTCGACGTCCAGGGTCGTGGTCCGGGTCTCGAGGTTGGTCTTCACCTTGTTCTCGTACCCGGCGTAGGAGTGCACGACGTACCACTCGCCGGGGGCGGCGACCAGCTCGGCGCGCAGCGTGGCGACGGGGTCGTCGTCCACCGCGGGCTCGGCCTCGGCGTCGTCGGCCACCTCGTCGGTGACGTCGGTTTCCTCGGAGGCGGCTTCGTCGACCTCTTCGGCTTCGGGCACGTCGACGGGCTCCAGGTGCTCGGACTCCTCGTCACCGAGTGCCGCGTGCACCTGCTCGTCGGAAAGCTCGGTCAGCTCCTGACCGGCTGCTGTGCCGTTGTCGGAGGTCACGTTCCGTCCTCTCAGTTGATCATTGCCGGGGTCAGGCCGGGACCTGAGCCCCTATCGGCGCGCGCCGAAGCGCGTCAGCCGAAGACGTGGCCGATGCCCCACTTGAACAGCAGGTCCAGGCCACTCACCAGGGCCACCATGAACACCACGAAGACCAGCACGACCGCGGTGTAGGTGACCATCTGCTTGCGGTTGGGCCAGATGACCTTGCGCAGCTCCGCCCAGACCTCGCGGATGAAGCGCACCAGCCGCGCGAACACGGAGGCCTTCTTCGGCTTCTGGTCCCGCTTGGGGGTCGCAGCGCCCTTCGCGTCGGGGGCGGTCTTCTCCCCCGACTTCCCGGCCGGCCGGGTCTTGTCGTCCGCACGTGCCGCGGACTTGCCCGCCGGACGAGCGGTCGCGCGGCGCTCACGCCGGGCAGCAGCTGTGACGGGACGGGACTGGCTGTCGGGCTTCTGCCCGGTGCCGTCCTGCTCCTGCTCGCCGCCGCTGGCGTCGCTGTCGCTCACGACCACTCCTTCGCTCCACCAGTTCCGTTACGCAGGGGTGACAGGACTTGAACCTGCAACCTGCGGTTTTGGAGACCGCTGCTCTGCCAATTGAGCTACACCCCTGTGGGATCCCGATCACTCGGAGTCCCGTGGACGCCTTCCAGCATCCCCACCATCCAGGCGGGGATGACCGTAGTGCTTTCCAAGTCCCGAAGTCTACGGCAAGCCTCACGAGAGCCCGCAACCGCGCCCCCCGATCGACCGCCGAACCCCGGTCGGCCTGCGGAAAACCTCCCGCCGACCTGGTGATCATGCCAGGATGTCCGCCATGACGAGCAACCCGGTGAGCGGAACACGGCTCGGGCTCGCCCTGCCGCAGTACGGCGCCCTCGCCGACCCCGCCGCCGTGGCGCGCTTCGCCGTCGCCGCGGAGGGACTCGGCTTCGCGTCGCTGTGGGTCGGCGACCGGATCCTGACGCCGCTCGAGCCGTCCGATCTCTACCCGGGCGGCGGGACGCCGGAGCACCCGTACCCGGAGGAGTTCACGACCTTCGCCGACCCGTTCACGACGCTGGCGACCGCAGCCGCGGTGACGAGCACGGTCCGCTTGGGGATGAGCGCCCTGACCGGCCCGGTCTATTCCCCCGTCCTGCTCGCCAGGGCGCTGACCTCGCTCGACCTCGCCAGCGCGGGACGGCTGGACGTCGGCCTCGGGCTCGGCTGGCTGCGTGAGGAGTACTTCGCGACGGGCGTGCCATGGGAGGACAGGGGCCGTCGGCTCGACGAGGTGCTCGACGCCCTTGAAGCGATCTGGACCGGTGACCCGGTGTCACACGAGGGCCCGCAGTGGCGCATCGCGCCGTCGACGGTCGGCCTGCGCCCGGCGCAGGACCCGCGGCCGCCGGTGCTGCTCGCCGGCTTCGCGCCGCCGGCGCTGGCCCGCATCGGCCGCCGTGCGGACGGCTGGCTGGCCGGCTGGATGCCCCGGCCGTACCTCAAGAGCCTCTGGACGGTCGCGCTGGAAACGGCCGAAAAGGCCGGCCGGGACCCCGGCACCCTGCGGCGGGTCCTGCGGATCAACCCGCGCGCGGGCACCGGGGTCGAGTCGGTCGCGGACGTCCTGCCGTGCCTGGACGTGGCCCGCGAAGAGGGCATCGCGGAGGTGCTGGTCGACCTGCACTACGTCGCGAAGGACGTCGACCACGCACTGGAGCTGGCCGGCGAACTGGCCAGCTGAGCCCTACGACTCGCTGTCGGCGAGCGCGGCGAGCGCCTGCGCCTTCGCCGCGTACTTCCAGTTGGCGAGGTCGCGGATCGTCTTGATCTTCAGTTCGGCGAGCAGTTCGTCGTGCTTCGGCGTGAGCCCCTCGAGCGCGGACGGCGGGGCGTCCAGCAGCTCCTTGATCGACTTGTCCTCGTAAGCCTTGTCGACGAGCTTGTTCAGGTTCAGGCCCACAGCGCTTTTCCTGCCTTCCTCGGTTTCGACTACGGAACGGGCCCCACCCTCGCTGTGATCGCCGTCTCACGCAAGGGCTGTTCCCTCACTCAGGTTCACCCGCACAAAGCCGGTTAGTTCTAGTACAGTTAGAACTATGTTGGTCCGCATCGACCCGGGTTCGCCCGTCCCGCTCTTCGAACAGGTGGCGGCGTCGATCCGCCGCGCCCTCGCCGGGGGCAGCCCCGCGCGCGGCGAACAGCTGCCGCCGGCTCGCGAGCTGGCGGCGTCGCTCGAGATCAACGTCCACACCGTGCTGCGGGCGTACGCGCTCCTGCGCGACGAAGGCCTCATCGACCTGCGGCGACGGCGCGGTGCCGTCGTGCTCGGCGACGCACCGTCGCGGGCGCGGCTGACCGAGCTCGTCGCGGAGCTGGTCGACGAAGCGAAACGTGCGGGCGTCGGCCCGGACGAGCTCACCGGGGTGATCAAGGAGAAGTACTCATGAACAAGCTGATCCGGGTCCTGGTCGCGACGGCCGTGCTGCCGTGTGCGGTCCTGGCCGTCGCCGCCGTCCTGGCGAACGCGTGGCGGGACCGGTTGCCCGATCCCATCGCGACGCACTGGAACGACGGGCCGAACAACGCCAACTCCCTCGGGCTGTTCGTCAGCGTGTGCCTGGCGCTCGGCGTGGTCGTGACCGTGGTCGTGGCGGTGATCGCCGTCGCCGGGCTGCGCAACGGACGGCCGCTGCCGCGCACGGCCGCGGGCTTGGGCGCTTCGCTCGCCGCGATGCCGGCCGCCGTCCTCGTGTCGACGCTCGTGCTGAACCTCGACGCGCCGGACTGGCACGCGGCCCGCGGAGGCGCCCTCGTCCTGCTCTTCCTGCTGGGCGTGGCCGTGCTGGGCGTCGTGGCGGCCTTCGTCGGCGGCCTGCCCTCGCCGCCCCGCGAGCACCAGGACGGGGCGTACCGGCCGAGCGTCGGGCTCCAGCCGGGACAGCGGGCGTTCTGGTCGGGCCGGGCGTCGAACCCGGCGATGCTCTGGGCGCTGCTGGCGATCCCCGCCGCGATCGCCTTCCTGCCCGCCGGGCTCCCGTGGCCGACGGCCGTCTGGATCGGCTTCGTCGGCGCGGTGGTCACGGCCCTGACGTACCGGCTGCGGGCGAAGGTGGACGCCACGGGCGTGACGATCCGCTTCGGCCTCCTCGGCTTCCCGTGGCGGCACCTGGAACTGGGCGAAATCCGCGAGGCCACCGTGCGCGAGCTGACGACGTTCGGCGACGGCGGGCTCGGCCTCCGCTTCAACGCGGTCACCGGCACGACGGCGTACAAGGTGCGCGGCGGGCCGGCGCTGGCGCTGACCCTGGAGAACGGCCGGACCGTGCTGGTCAGCGTCGACGACCCGGAGACCGGCGCCGGCCTGGTGAACGACCTGATCGCGCAGGGCGTCACCCGGATTGACTAGGTGCGCGGGCCACGGCGGCCGGTAGAAACGGACGAGTGGCGAAAAGAGCGGTGGGGGCGGCTGTCTCGTGGTCGTGCTCGTGGTCGGGTTGCTGATCTTCGGGTACTACAAGTGGCAGCACGGCTCGTCGGCGGCGCCGCCGGGTGGTGACGACACCGGCGGCGGCAGCGGCCGCTACGTCGCGCTGGGGGACTCGTACACGTCCTCGCCGCGCACCGGGCGGCAGTCGGGGACCCCGGTGGGCTGCGAGCGTTCGGACGACAACTACCCGCACCTCGTGTCGGCGAAGCTGAAGCCGGCCGAGTTCGCCGACGTCAGCTGCGGCGGGGCGACCACGGCGAGCCTCACCGCCGCGCAGAAGACGTCGAACGGCACGAACCCGCCGCAGCTGGACGCGGTGACCGGGAAGACGACGCTGGTGACCCTCGGCATCGGCGGCAACGACGTCGGCTTCCTGGCGCTGGCGCCGACCTGCGCGACGGCGCACCCGTCGGCGTCACCCTGCAAGGACCGGCTGACCGCGGGCGGGCACGACCAGCTCGCCGAGCGGATCGACGCCACCGCGCCGAAGCTGGGCGCGGTGCTCGACAAGATCCACACCAAGGCGCCGCGGGCGAAGGTGGTGCTGGTCGGCTACCCGACGGTCCTGCCCGACGGCGACGGCTGCTGGCCCCCCCTGCCCCTCGGCGCGGGCGACGTCGCGTACTTCCGCGACACGCTGGCCAAGCTGAACGCGATGCTCGAGGACCAGGCGAAGGCCCACCGAGCGGGTTACGCGGACACGGCGACCCCCGGCAAGGGCCACGACGTCTGCACGGCGTCGGACAAGCGCTGGGTGGAGGGCATCCTCCCGGCCTCTCCCGCCGCGCCGCTGCACCCGAACGCCCGCGGCGAACAGGGCATGGCCGACGCCGTGGTCTCCCTGCTGAAGCTGCCGTAGCTCACCGGCCCCGCCGCCGCTCGTGCCCGCTCGCCGCTGTCCGTGAAGGCCACCTTGAGGGACTCTGAGTCCCTCAAGGTGGCCTTCACGGACTTTCCCGGCACCGGTGCCAAGGCCGGGTGCGGCGGCGGTGGGCAGGAGCTGCCGTGGCGGGCGGGGCTAGACGCGGATCAGGGCCTGCGGCTTGCCGAGCACCGTCTTGCCGTCGGACTTCACCACCAGGTCGATGCGCGCGATGCCGTCGTCCTGCAGGGCGCCGACCTTGCCGGTGATCTCGACGACCGCGCCTTCCGGCGTGTTCGGGACCACGACCGGGCGGGTGAAGCGGGCGCTGAAGTCGACCAGGCGGCCCGGGTCGCCGAGCCAGTCCGTGACGACGCGGCCGGCCACGGCCATCGTGAGCATGCCGTGCGCGATGACGTCGGGGAGGCCGACCTCCTTCGCGAACGCCTCGTTCCAGTGGATCGGGTTGAAGTCCAGCGCCGCTCCGGCGTAGCGCACCAGCTGGTCGCGGGTGATCCGGACCTCGAGGGCGGCCAGTTCGTCTCCGACGTTCACGCGTCCTCCCCCCGCACCACGAGCTGCGCGCGCGTGGTGGCGATGTGCCCGCCGTCGGCGTCGGTGATCTCGGCGCGCAGGTTGATGAAGTCGTTGCCGGCCCGGAACATGATCCGGTCGATGTGCGTGGTCAGCAGCAGCTCGTCGCCGGCGTGCGCCGGGCGGGTGTAGCTGAACTGCTGGTCGCCGTGGACCATCCGCGAGTAGTCGAGGCCGAGCTCGGGGTCGGTGACGATCGAGTTGATCGAGGCGAGGTTGATGATCGTGATGAACGTCGGGGGCGCGATGACGTCCGGGTGGCCGGCCGCGCGGGCCGCCTCCGGGTCGCGGAAGAGCGGGTTCCGGTCACCGATCGCGTCGGCGAACTCCCGGATCTTCTCCCGGCTCACTTCGTAACTGGTCTGCGGCGGGTAAACCCGCCCGGTGAACGACTCGTCCAAGGGCACGCCGACGAGGCTACCAACAGCAAAGAGCCGCCCCGGTGGTCCAGGGCGGCTCTTCGAAGCTGGTGCGAACGCGCTACGCGGTCAGCGGGTTTCCTTGTGCGTCCGGTGCGTACCGCAGTTCGGGCAGAACTTCTTCATCTCCAGGCGATCCGGGTTGTTGCGCCGGTTCTTCTTGGTGATGTAGTTGCGGTGCTTGCACTCTTCGCACGCCAGCGTGATCTTGGGTCGCACGTCGGTGGCAGCCACAGCGTTTCCTTCTCTCTCGGTACCGAGTCCGCACCCGACAGCGTCAGCCGCCCGAAGCGGGGGTCCAGGGGGCTTGCCCCCTGGCGGGGGTCCGGGGGTTCGACCCCCGGGGTTTAAGCGGAGCGGCTGTGGCTCGCGCGGTCCGCGAGCACAATCCTCTCAGCTGCGTAGCGGTGGCCGGACTTGAACCGGCGACACAGCGATTATGAGCCGCTTGCTCTGCCAACTGAGCTACACCGCCCTTACATGACCCAAGCCGCGACACGCAGGCGTGACGCGGCTGAGGTCGTGAGCCCCTTTACGGAATCGAACCGTAGACCTTCTCCTTACCATGGAGACGCTCTGCCGACTGAGCTAAAGGGGCCTGGCCTCTCGCGAGGACTTGGAAAGATTACCAAGGCCCGTCACCCCGTCGTGCAACCGGGGTCCCGAAAGAGCAAAACCTCAGGTCAGCAGGGTCAAAACCGTCTCGGAGTGGCGGCCGGGAGACCGTGCCGTGCGGGCCTGCAGCCACGCCTCCAGGCGGTCCTCCGGCAGCGGCCGCGAGATGAGGTAGCCCTGGGCGACGTCACAGCCCATCGCCTCGAGCTGATCACGCGCGACGTCCTCTTCGACGCCTTCCGCGACCACCGTCAGGCCGAGCGAGTGCCCCAGCTCGACGATCGAGCGGACCACGGCCAGGTCGCCGAGGTCGGTGCCCATGCCGAGGACGAAGCTCTTGTCGATCTTGACCTGGTCGACCGGCAGCTGCCGCAGGTAGGCCAGCGACGAGTACCCGGTGCCGAAGTCGTCCACCGCGAGCGTGATGCCCAGCGAGTGCAGCTCGCGCAGGATCGGCAGCGCCTTCTGCGGATCGGACATCACGCCGGACTCGGTCAGCTCGAACGTCAGCAGCTCGGGCGGGATGCCCACGCGGTCCAGCTCGCGGGCGACCTTGTTCGGGAAGTCCTCGTCGGCGAGGTTGCGCACCGACAGGTTGACCGCCACCGAGATCCGCAGGCCCTCGTCGAGCCACTTGCGGCAGCGCTTCAGCGCCTCGCCGAGCACGAACGACGTCAGCACGCCGATCAGGCCGGCCGCCTCGATGGCCGGGACGAACTCGTCCGGGCCGAGCCTGCCGAACTCCGGGTGCACCCAGCGGACCAGCGCCTCGACCCCCTGGACCTGACGGTTCGGCAGGGTGATCTTGGGCTGGTAGTGGACGCTGACCTGGCCGTCCTCCAGGGACTGCCGGAACTGCGTGACCATCTGGAAGCGGCGCAGGAAGATCTGGCCCATGCTCGGCACGTAGCCGCGGACCTCTTCGCCGCCCTTGGTAGCGCGAACAGCGACGTCGGCCCGCTGGAGCAGGCCTTCGATGTCGACGGGGTCGCCGGCCTCTTCGGGCGTCGTCGTCGCGTAGCCGATCATCGCGTTGGCCTCGACCGAAAGCCGGTCGACCGGGTACGGCGCGGACAGCTCCTCGCGCAGCCGTTCGGCCGCGTGGTGGGCGTCCTCCGGCGCGCAGCCGACGAGCAGCGCCGCGAACGACGCGCCCTCGAGACGGGCCAGCGGGACGTCGGGGCCGAGCGCGTCGCGGATGCGGCGGCCGGCGGCGATGACCATCCGGTCGGCCCAGGCGTAACCCAGCGCGTCGGAGACGGTGGAGAACACGTCGAGGTCGATCCGCAGCACCACGGCGTTCGCGAAGTCCCGCAACGGCTCCTTCGCCACCTGCCGGAAGCCCGGCCGGTTGAGGTGCCCGGTGAGCGGGTCGTGGTAGGCGTCGTGGCGCAGGGTCGCGAGCAGCCGCCGGTTGTCCAGCGACGTCGCGAGGTGGCTGGCCATCGTGCCGAGCAGCTGGACGTCGTACTTGCCGAACCCGCGCCAGCGGGACAGCCGGTCGTGCGCCTCGACCACGCCGAGCAGCTGGTTCGCGCTGCGCAGCGGGACTACGAGGGCCTCCTGCGCACCGCGGTCGAGCAGCGCGGCACGGACGTCCGGGTTGGCTTCGGTGATCCGGAAGTGCCGGACGTGCGCGCCCGGCAGGCGCAGCAGCGGGTCGTCGGCGCCCGGGTCGGCGGCCGGCAGCTCGTCGCCCGCGACGACGACGCGCATGGTGTCCTTCGGCTCCAGCCGCAGCCGCAGCACGACGCGGCCGGCGGCGAGCTGGTCCTTGATGCGCTCGGCGATCGTGGCCCACTCGCGGACGTCGACGCCGCCGACGAGCTCGTCGGCCCGGCTGGCCGGGCGCGCCGCGGCCTGCTGGCCGGAGCGGGCGACCATCAGGCTGACGTCCGAGAGCGCCTCCATGTCCCGCTGCTCGCGCAGCAGGTCGGAGTAGGCCCAGTAGAGCGCGGTGAGGCCGAGGAAGACGGCGAGCACCAGCGGCCACGCCTTGGGCGTGTTCGAGATGACGAGGTAACCGGAGAGCCCGACCGACGCGTTGACGAACCCGACGACCAGGATCCGCGCGGTGAGCCGGACCGCGGTGCTGACCCGCATCCGGCGGCGCAGCACGCGCACCGCGGCGAGCGCGAGCAGCGTGCTGACGAGCGGCGCGGTCAGCGTGCCGGCGAGCGCGGCGACCCACGGGATCTCGCTGCCCGAACCGGCGCCGACGGCGACCTTGACCAGCCCGGCGACCGCGAAGGCGCCGGTGATCTCGAGCAGGAACGCGCCCGCGTTGTAGAGGACGCGGCCGGCGACCTTGCGCGCGAGCAGCGTCCCGATGCCGGCGACCAGGTGCGCGGCCAGCACGACCTCGAACGGCGCGATGAAGAAGCCGATGACGAGCGGGATCTCGGTGAAGGAGATGGTCCACGAGATGCCGCTGCGGACGTCGACGTTGATGCCGAGCTGCTCGGCGAGCAGGAACGCGACCGCGAGCACCGGGCCGATCCACAGCAGCTTGCTGTCCCAGTGGAACGGCAGCCACGAGCCGACCGCGAACGCGGCGACGAGCCCCAGGCTCAAAACCGCGAAGGTGTAGGCGCGGAACCGGCGTTCGTCGGTCCGTGCCTCGACGGAGGCCGCGGGGATCGGTGCGGTCGCGGGACCGCCCGGCCCGGGCTGCGCCACGGCGTCGCCGTGCGCGGTGGTCTCCGGCATCCGTTCTTCCCTCCCGGCTTGTCCACTGGTCGCTGATCCGTGACGTCAGGTGTGGACAAGGGCCATACCGTACCCCGTAGGGCGTACTCATGTCCCTTTCGAGACAGTAGGAGATCACCCCAGGGTTAACAATGCCTCGATAGCGCTGACCTGCGTGGACCAAGGGGTGAAACATCCGGTGCGGGAGCCGCGACCCCTTCCCCGGGAGGTTCTGTACGCATTCCGGGCCGGGTAGCGCTTGAATGTGCCCCATGCACAGCGATGTGATTGCCACCGAGCACGCGGCGCGACTCGCGGCGGTGGATCCCCTCCTCCCTGGCTCCTCTCCGTTCGAAGCGGCCGAAAACGCCGTGGTCCTGGAGGTGGCCACCGACGACTCGGCCGCGTCGGGACTCGCCTCCCGCGTCCAGGTGGACCGCGACGCCCCCAACGCGCCGTGGCGCGCCCTCACCGAGCACCGGCTCGACCTCCAGCTCGCCGGCCCGCACCCGGCCGGCGCCCTCGACGCCCTCCTCACCCGATGGGATGAACATCTGCGCGCGGTTGCCGAGCGTGGCGACACCGAGACCGCCGCGGTCGTCCCCCGCGCCAGCCGCGACGCCGCCGGCGCGCGGGAAATGCTGCACCACGGCTTCGCGCCGCTGCGCGTCGTCGCGGTCCGCCCGGCCGACCGGATGATCCCGGAGGGCCCGCGCGGCACCCCGGGCGTCAAGATCCGGCGCGCCGAGCCCGGCGACCTGGAGACGGCCGTCTCCCTCGGCCTGGAGCTGCACTCCTACGACGCCCAGTACGGCACGGTCAACCTGCGCAAGGGCGTCGAGGACATCCTCGCCAAGGACCTCGCCGAGCAGCTGAACCGGCCGGAGCCGCCGTTGTGGATCGCCGAGCTGTACGGCCGTCCGCTCGGCATGGTGAACGTCCAGCACCCGGGCGAGACCGGCTGGATCAGCGACCGCGTCGCCGCCACCCGGGTCGGGTACCTGTCGTCACTGGCCGTCGCCGAGGCGGCGCGCTCGTCCGGTGTCGGCACGGCGCTGGCGGCCCACGCCCACCACGTCCTCGACGAGGAGGGCACCGACGTCGTCCTGCTGCACCACGCCGCGGCGAACCCGCTTTCGACGCCGTTCTGGTACGCCCAGGGTTACCGCCCGCTGTGGACGTACTGGCAGCGTCGCCCAGCCGTTCGGTGAACTACTGGCGGATTACCCCGGGTGCCCCGTCCTTATAGGCTGATGTCAGTACAAGGGACGGGGAGCCGAAGTGAACGAGCAGCGGGACGCCGCGCCCAGAGCACCCGAGGGCGTCGACACGGAGAAGCCGTCCGCGGCCCGGATCTACGACTGGTACCTCGGCGGTACGCAGAACTGGGCCGTGGACCGCGAGTTCGGCCGCCGCATGGAACAGCAGTGGCCGCTCGTGCGCCCCGGCTCGAAGCAGAACCGCGAGTTCATGAACCGCGCCGTGCGCGCGGCACTGAAGGCGGGGATCCGGCAGTTCATCGACCTCGGCTCCGGCGTCCCGACGGCCGGCAACGTGCACGAGGTCGTCGAGGCCGAGCTGCCGGACGACCACGACGCCACGGTCGTCTACGTCGACTACGAGCCGGTCGCCGTCGCCCACGCGACGCTCATCCTCGAAGAGGAGGCGGCGACCGACTGGGCCGGCATCGTGCAGGCCGACATGCGGGACGCGAAGGCCGTGCTGCGCGCTCCGGAGACGAAGCGGCTGATCGACTTTTCGCAGCCGGTCTGCGTGATGATGATGGCGGTGCTGCACTTCGTCGGCCCGGACGACGACCCGCACGGCCTGCTCAAGGCCTACCGGGACGCGCTCGCGCCCGGTAGCTGGCTGGCGATCTCGCAGATGAGCGAGGGTGACGGCGAGGGCGAGATGCTGGCCGGGCTGCGCTGGTTCGTCGAGCAGTACCGGAAGACGAGCAACCCGGTGTGGCTGCGCGACCGCGACGAGATCGAGCCGCTGTTCGGCGACTGGCCGCTGCTGGAGCCGGGCATCGTGCACCTGCCGGACTGGCGGCCCGACCGGAAGCTGAATGCCCTGGAAGCCGAAGCCCGCCCGTACGCCTGGTGCGGCATCGCCGAGAGGCCCCGCGCATGAGCGAAACCGCCCCGATCGCGCCGGCCGGGGTCGACACGGAGAAGCCGTCCGCGGCGCGCGTCTACGACTGGTACCTCGGCGGCAACCACCACTGGGCGGTCGACCGCGAGTTCGGCCGCCGCGTCGAGAAGGTGTGGCCGCTGATCCGGCCGATCTCGCGGCAGAACCGGGCGTTCATGAACCGGGTCGTCCGGGCCGCGATGGCCGCCGGCGTCCGCCAGTTCGTCGACCTCGGCTCCGGCGTGCCGACCGCGGGCAACGTGCACGAGATCGTCCGCGACCTGCTGCCCGGCGGCGAACGCGCGGCGGTCGTGTACGTCGACTACGAGCCGGTGGCGGCCGCGCACTCCCGGCTGATCCTGGAGAAGGAAGAGGCGACGGACTGGGCGGGCCTGGTCGAGCGGGACATCCGCCGTCCGGCGGAGATCTTCGCGGACGACGTGACTTCGTCGCTCATCGACTGGTCCCGGCCGGTGTGCCTGCTGATGATCACCGTGATGCACTTCGTCGGCCCGTCCGACGACCCCGAGGGCCTGATGGCGGCGTACCGCGCGAAGCTCGCCCCGGGCAGCTGGCTGGCCCTGACCCACGGCACCTGCCGCGACGACGCCCCGCCGGTCCGCGCGGCCGAGGTGAAACGATTCATCGACGCCTACCGCGACACGACGAACCCGGCGTGGCTGCGCACGGCCGAAGAACTGCTCCCCTGGTTCGGCGGCTGGCCGTTGCTGCCGCCGGGGATGACATCGTTGCCAGACTGGCGGCCGGAGACCCCGCCGAACGCCATCGACCTGGAGACCCGCCCGTTCGCCTGGTGCGCGGTCGCCCGCCGCCCCAGCCTCTGACCCGACCCGGTCGGCCTGACCCCAAGCGCCTCTGAGCTGCGGTTTCCCTGATCGCTGTGGGCGAACGCACCATCGGAAACAAACACGCCTATCGGAGAGTTGAGCTAGGCAGACTCAACTACCCGAGGAGTGCACATGTCCGACACCCGCCTCCTGCCCGTGCTCCCGCTCGATGACGACGTCGTGCTGCCGGGCATGGTCGTCCCGCTCGACCTGACCGACACCGAGACGCGGGCCGCGGTGGAGTCCGCCCAGGCCAACACGCCCAGCCAGGCCAGCTTCCCCGGCATCCGGTCGACCGGCGCCACCAAGGCCGAGGTCCTGATCGTCCCGCGCGTCCACGGTGAGTACGCCGAGTACGGCACCGTCGCCACGGTCGAGCGCATCGGGCGCGTGCCCGGTGGCAAGGCGGCCGTGCTGCTGCGCGGCACCGCCCGCGCGCTCGTCGGCCGGATGGCCGACGGCCCCGGCGCCGCCCGCTGGGTGCACGCCGAGGACGCCCCCGAAACCACGAACGACCGGACCGCGCAGCTCGCGGCCGAGTACAAGGCCGTCGTCATCTCGATCCTCCAGCAGCGCGGCGGCTGGCAGCTGATGGACGCCGTCCAGCAGGTCGAGGACCCGTCCGCGGTCGCCGACCTGTCCGGCAACGCGCCGTACCTGGACACCGACCAGAAGGTCGAGCTGCTCACCACGCTCGACGTCACCGCACGCCTGGAGAAGGCGCTCGAGTGGAGCAAGGAGCACCTGGCCGAGCTCGAGGTCACCGACACGATCCGCAAGGACGTCTCCGAAGGCATGGAGAAGCAGCAGAAGGAGTTCCTGCTGCGCCGCCAGCTCGAAGCGATCCGCAAGGAGCTGGGTGAGCTCGACGGCTCGGCCGACGACACGGACTACCGCGCCCGCGTCGAAGGCGCCGAGCTGCCCGACGCCGTGAAGAAGGCCGCGCTGGCCGAGGTGGACAAGCTGGACCGGACGTCCGAGCAGTCCCCCGAGGGCGGCTGGATCCGCACCTGGCTGGACACCGTCCTGGAGCTGCCGTGGAACGAGCGCACCGAGGACGTCTACGACATCGCCGCCGCGCGGGCCGTCTTGGACGCCGACCACGCCGGCCTCGACGACGTCAAGGAACGCATCATCGAGTACTTGGCCGTCCGCAAGCGTCGCGCGGAATCGGGTCTCGGCCCGGTCGGCGGACGTCGTTCCGGCGCGGTGCTCGCCCTCGCGGGCCCTCCCGGGGTCGGCAAGACGTCGCTGGGTGAGTCCGTCGCGAAGGCCATGGGACGCAAGTTCGTCCGGGTCGCCCTCGGCGGCATCCGCGACGAGGCGGAGATCCGCGGCCACCGCCGCACCTACGTCGGCGCGCTGCCCGGCCGGATCGTCCGCGCCATCAAGGAAGCCGGCTCGATGAACCCGGTCGTGCTGCTCGACGAGATCGACAAGGTCGGCGCCGACTACCGCGGCGACCCGACCGCGGCGCTGCTCGAAGTGCTGGACCCGGAGCAGAACCACACGTTCCGCGACCACTACCTCGAGGTCGAGCTGGACCTGTCCGACGTCGTGTTCCTGGCGACGGCCAACGCGCTCGAGACCATCCCCGGCCCGCTGCTGGACCGGATGGAGCTCGTCACGCTGGACGGCTACACCGAGCACGAGAAGGTCACCATCGCCCGCGACCACCTGCTCCCCCGCGAGCTGGAGCGCGCCGGCCTGGCCACGGCCGACGTCAGCCTGACCGACGCCGCGTTCAGCCGGATCGCCGCCGAGTACACCCGCGAGGCGGGCGTGCGCGACGCGAACCGCACGATCGCGAAGGTGCTGCGCAAGATCGCGACGAAGGTGGCACTGGACGAGGTGTCCCTGCCGCTCACGATCGACGACGCCGATCTCGAGACCTACCTCGGCCGGCCGCGTCACCTGCCGGAGTCGTCGCTGCCCGCGTCGACCCAGCGGACCGCGACCCCGGGTGTGGCCACGGGCCTGGCGGTCACCGGCGCCGGTGGTGACGTCCTCTACATCGAGGCGTCGCTGGCGGACCAGGAGTCCGGCGCGTCCGGGCTGCAGCTGACCGGCCAGCTCGGCGACGTGATGAAGGAGTCCGTCCAGATCGCGCTGTCCTACCTGCGGTCGCACGGCGCGGAGCTGGAGCTTCCGGTCGGTGACCTGAAGAACCGCGGCATCCACGTCCACGTCCCCGCGGGCGCGGTGCCCAAGGACGGCCCGTCGGCCGGCGTCACGATGACGACGGCGCTGGCGTCGCTGCTCTCGGGCCGCGTGGTCAAGGCGGACGTCGCGATGACCGGCGAGGTGTCCCTGACCGGGCGCGTCCTGCCGATCGGCGGCGTCAAGCAGAAGCTGCTGGCGGCCCACCGGGCCGGGATGAAGACGGTGATCATCCCGCAGCGCAACGAGCCGGACCTGGACGACGTCCCGGCCGAGGTGCTGTCCCAGCTGGACGTCCACGCGGTGGCGAACGTGCGCGAGGTCCTCGACCTCGCCCTGACCCCGGCTTCGACGCCGGTTTCCCAGGCGGCGTAACCCCGAACGCCGCCACCTGAACGGCCGGTTTCCCTCTCCCCCCAGGGAAACCGGCCGTTTCCTATGTCCGAGCGGGCGCGGTGGTGACCGCCCGGATGCGAGCCGTACTCCATTCGGGGCATCACGATCACGAAAGACCACGGGGCGTAACAGGACTGTGCGGATCGTCGATCAGGTTCCTAGAGTGAGGTGATCCGGGCTCAGCCGCGCCCGGGCGAATCGACGACGTTGGAGCGCACGTGACGAAATCGCTCGCGGAAGACTCGGAGATCCAAGAGGATTACGAGGTCTTCAGGGCAATCGTCGAGAAGTTCACGCCGGCGGAAGCGGCTCGTCGCATCCGGCGGATGGGTGTGCCCGAGGACATCGTCAGAAGAATCGTCGAACGCCACGAGCACGAGTGCATTCGGGTCCGCGACATGGACGAACCGCATTCCGTCTACCGCGACAACCGGATGACCTGGTACACGGGTCCGCAGTCGGGCGACCGAAACTGGCCTTCCCTCGAACAGTCGTTGCGGGACAAGTACCGGAACGAGGACGCTGTCAAGGCCGTCGACGACGCATCGACGAAGGTGGTCTCGCTGCTGGAGCACCCGAAGCTGGCGGAATTCTCCACCCGCGGCCTGGTCGTGGGCTTCGTCCAGTCGGGCAAGACGACCAATTTCACGGCCGTCATGGCCAAGGCCGCCGACCGGGGCTACAAGCTGTTCATCGTGCTTTCCGGCGTCCACAACGCACTGCGAAAGCAGACCCAGATCCGTCTGAAGAACGACCTGATCGCCGCGAACCCGGAACTGTGGCACGAGGTCACCACCCCGGAACGGGATTTCGGTGAACGGGGCAATGCCGCGGCGTACCTGGCGGCCAAGGACCAGCACCTGCTGCTGGTCGTGAAGAAGAACGCTGCCGTGTTGCGAAAGCTCAATGCATGGCTCGGGACGGCGCACGAATACCTCGAGAACTGCCCCACGCTGATCATCGACGACGAGGCCGACCAGTCCACGGTCGCGACGAAGAAGATCAACCCGCTGCTTTTCAAAGTGTTGAGCAAATTCCCGAAGGTCGGTTACGTCGGGTACACGGCGACGCCGTTCGCGAACCTCCTGATCGATCCTTCGGTCACGGAGGACTTCTATCCCCGGGACTTCATCGTCAACCTGCCAAAGCCAATCGGTCACCAGGGCACCGAGGTCCTCTTCGGGCGTGAGCCTCTGGACTGGGAGGACGCGGCCGACGTCCCCGGCGGCTACGACATGATCCGCCGAGTCCCGGACGACGAGGTCGAAGACCTCAAACCCAAGAACAAGAAGGAAGCCCCCACCTTCGCACCCGCACTGACTCCTTCATTGGAGGCGGCTGTCCGGTGGTTCTGGCTGGCCACAGCGGCTCGGCGGGTGCGGGGCACCGGCAACCCGCACTCGTCCATGCTCATCCACACCAGCGTCGACTCCAGCGTCCACTTCGGGTTCGTGCCGGTGCTGAAGGCCTTCCGGTCCAGGACGCTCGACGGTCTCAACCGACAGGCCCGCAAGTTGCTGGACGACCTCCGGCAGCAGTGGACCGAAGAGACCGCGAAGGTGCGAGCGGCCGACCTCGGCGAAATCCCGGTCTCGTTCGACGAGCTTCTGGTCCACCTCCACGGCGTGGTCCGCGAGACAACTCTGGTCGTGGACAACTACCGCAGCAAGGACCGATTGGATTACGACTCCGGCCCGGTGACCACCATCGCGGTGGGTGGCAACACGCTGTCCCGCGGCCTCACGCTCGAGGGACTCGTGTGCAGTTTGTTCGTCCGCGGCGCCTCGGCCTACGACACCCTCCTGCAGATGGGGCGCTGGTTCGGTTACCGCGACGGCTACGCCGACCTGCCCCGCATCTGGATGACCGACGAGCTTCAGGGCTGGTTCCGCCATCTCGCCACGGTCGAAGCCGAGATGCGCGTCGACATCGACCGCTACATGACCACCAACGAAAACCCGATGACCTTCGCGGTCCGTCTGCGTTCGCATCCGAAGCTGCTGATTACGGCGAAGGCGAAGATGAAGGACGCAGTCAAGGCAGAGGCAGCGTACGGCGGTCATCTCATCGAGTCCCGGTACTTCGACGTCCGTCCCGAAGGCAAGTCGTGGCTCGAGAAGAACGCCAGGGCAGCCAAGGACCTGATCGAGGACTGCCTTTCCGCAAGCGGCTCGCGGGTGCAGTCCGACAGGAATCGCGTGCTGTTCAAGGATGTCCCGCACGAGCGGGTTACCCGATACCTGGCGGAGTATGAATTCCACCGCAAGTCCACGGAGGCCGACAGTCGCCGCTTGCTCGGCTACATCGAGAAGAGGCTGCGCGCAGGCGCTTTGAAACGCTGGAACGTCGCCGTCATCGGCAACAACAAGACAGGCGCGACACCGTACGCGATCGATTCCGAGACCAGCATCGGGATGGTCCGCCGCGGCCGGATCGACCCCAAGTCCGGCGTCGCACCGGGTGAGCCCGCCGACATCAAGACACTGACAAGTGCACGCGACACCACGCTGGACCTGTCGCTCCCGAGTGGTGTCGAGCAACTCAAACGATCGGAAATCGAACAGCTGCGAGAAGCACAGGCCCCGGATGTCGGCTTGCTTCTGCTCTATCCGATCGACCCGATCTCCCACACCGAAGTCGCGGGTCGTGTCGATCTCAACGCACCTGCCGACGTGGTCATGGGCACAGCGCTCCTCTTCCCGCATCCCGCAGGCGAAGATGACAAGGTCGAGGCCGAGTACTACTCGGCGAACCTGGTGGAGCAGGACGACGTCGATGCTCTGGAGATCGACGACGAGGAAGAGGAATGACCGAGCTGCGGGACGTCGTCGTCGATCGCTGGCGCGTGCTGGAGGCCGCGGCGCGCAGCTCGAGCTCGACGATCGTCACGAGCCCGGTCCCGGTGGACACCTCACAGGGGCCGGTTCTGCTGGGCATCGACACGTCGGGGCACAGCCACTTGCTGGTCCCGTTGGCAGCTCGGCAGACCGTCGAGCCCGACTTGACCGGCCGCGCGGTGCACCTGGTCATGAAACCGCTCGAGGACTCGGTCCAGTACCGGCACTACGCGGACTTGGTGTTACTCGACCCTTCGCTGCACGACGTGTTCACCTCCCTCTGCGAGGATGTGCTCAAGGCCGTGGCCACGCATCCCGACAAGGCGGTCCGCGCACTCCGCCGCGTGTTGGACGAGTGGCGTCAGCTCCTGTCGGGCGCCCAGGGGCCGTTGAACGCCCAGGCTCTCGCCGGGCTGTTCGGCGAGCTGTCGGTCCTCCGCCGGCTTCTGCAGCAGGACTCGGGGCTCGCCGAGAGCTGGCACGGGCCGGGCGGCACCGCGAAGGACTTTCACCTCGCCGGTAACGCAATCGAAGTGAAGACGACGACTGCGCCGGAGGGCCGGACGATCCGGGTCCACGGCGTCGACCAGTTGGAGCCGCCGGCAAGCGGGGACCTCGGCCTGGTGTGGTTCCGCCTGCGAAGGGCGGCCTCCGGGACATCGGTGCCGGACCTGATCGAAGACGTGCTGGCCCTGGCCGACAACCCTTCGCCCATCCGCAGGGGGCTCGCCGAGCTGGGCTACCGCGAACGTGATGTCGATCGTTATTCGTCGATCCGCTACGAAATCATCGAGCGAAGATGCTACCGAGTGGACAACGGATTCCCTCGGATCGTGCCCGCGTCCCTCATCGGTGACGCGCTCGAACCCGGCATCGACGACCTCGTCTATTCGGTCGACCTCGACAGCCCGAAAGCACTTGAACACGAAGTCGCCGACTTCGTCATCTTCGTCTCTGGAGCATCGTGAACGACCAGCCACGATGGTGGTCCCAGCCCTTCCCGCCCACCGGGGCGATCACCTCCGAAGGCATCCGCAACCAGCTGGGCAGACCACCCGTCGATCCGCTCACCGTCTTCGTCCGGGAAACCGTGCAGAATTCGTGGGATGCCAGGCTGCGTACCGGCCCGGTGACGTACCGACTCGAAATCGACACCGTGGCAGCCGCACAACGCCCTGTGTGGGAACGCCTGCTGACGCCCGCCGCCCGCGTGGAACGGCATCTGGGCGTGGGCCGAGTACTGCGCGAGCCGCCGGTTCGGCTCTTGACGGTGTCCGACCGGGGCACCGCCGGGCTGGGCGGTCCGACCAGAGCCGACGAACTCACCGACGGCCGCCGCGACTGGATCTCGTTCGTGCTGAACGTCGGCGAGAAGCGGGACACCGAACAGGGTGGCGGCACCTACGGCTACGGCAAGGCCGTCCTCTACCGGCTGTCGAAGGTAGGGACAGTCCTCGTCTACACGCGCACGTCCGACAGCTCCGGGCAGCGAGTCTCGCGGTTGATCGGCATCGCGCTGGGAGCGTCGTTCGAACTGCGGGAGCACGTCGACCCGCGGCCGTACACCGGCAGACACTGGTGGGGCCGTGTAGAGGACGAACACGTGGAGCCGCTGACGGGCGACGAGGCCGACCAGGTTGCCCGCAGCCTCGGCCTCCGCGTCTTCGCGCCGGGCGAAACCGGCACAACTCTCGTGGTGGTCGCCCCCGAGCTCGACGAATTCGAGGACGCCATCTCAGCCGGGCATCACCTCGCCGAGACCATCGCCTGGCACACCTGGCCTCTGATGTTGGACGAGCGCGGCGACGACCGACTGGTCCCGCAGGTGCGCGTCGAGGGCACCGACGTGCCCGTCCCCGATCCCGCGGCCACGTATCCCTTGAACCTCTTCGTCAAGGCGTACCGAAGCGCCCGGCTGCCGGACGCGGAGATCCTCAAGTGCGGAAGTCCGAAGAAGGACCTCGGCCGGTTCTCGCTCGCGAAACGCCGCGTCCTGCCGATGGAGAAGAACGGTGGTACCAAGGCCGCCGCCTACGCGGGCGTGCCGGACGATCCGCACCACGTGTGCCTCATGCGCTCGCCGGAACTCGTCGTCAGGTACTTCGAAGGCCCGGAGACGTTCTCCACGAATGTCGCCTACGCCGGCGTCTTCCGAGCGATGGACGAACTCGACGAGGTGTACTCGGCCGCGGAACCGCCGACCCACGACAACTGGGTGCACGAACAGTTGCAGGGTGCCAACAAGACGTTCGTCCGGACGACGTTCACCCGGATCAAGGAGCGCTTGGCGGAGTTCAAGCGCCCGGAGACGCCCGCGCCCGCAGTCACCGGATTGCCGCTCGGAAGCGCGAGCAGGTTCCTCGGCGGCTTGATCGCAGCCGCTTACGCCGAGGAAACGCCGAAATCGGGACCGGACAAGCCCCGGGGCCCTGACAGGCCGAACGATGGGCCCGTCGCACGACGGTCCCGAACTCGGGGGCCGGTCACCTTGGTCGGTGCACCCGTACTGGACGAACTCGCCGGCGAACCGCTGATCTTCCAACAGCTGACCGTCGGTGGAACCGGCCCGGTGGCACTCAGCGCCAAGCTCACGGTCATGACCGTGGACGGACGCGAGGACGAGGCGCCGGTCGGCGCCGTCCCGCCCTCGGTGCACTCTTGGCGGACGCCCGCGGGCGAGTTCGAATCGGACACCTGCTTCGTCCTCGCACCCGTCGAGGTCGAGCTGCGGGTCCGAAGCGTGCCGGACACCTTGATCGACGTGGCCGTCGAGGGCCTGCTGGTCGAGGAGGCATCATGAGTGTCGTCCACCCCTATCGCAGGCCCTCTGATGACGTCGTCCGCGCGACTCTTTGGACGCTCGCGGGCGAGCTGACCGAACTCGCCGACGACCTCCCGGACTGGGACTACGACACGGTGCTGCCGCTGCGGCGGACGCTGGTCGTGGACGGCGCTCGGGCGCGAAACGAATGCGGCTTGGCAGACGACGCCGAACTGGCCGTCTCGGTCCGCTGGACGGCGTCCGGTTCGCTGTTGAGAGGATGCGCGTGGCGTGCGCCAGTTCCGCCGATCGACGGCGTGGAACTCTCGGTGGAGTTCGACCTGCCCGGCACCGATCTGGGCGGCACGCTCGGGCTCGACTTCTCCCTCGTCCTGATCGACGCAGGCAGTACGACCTCGAAGATCGCCCCGCGGCGACCAGGCAGCGTGTTGTGGGCCGACCGACGCGACGTCCGTCTTCGTGGGGATGCCACCCAGTTCCCGATCGTCGTGACCGACTTCGGTTCATCCGCCTATCCGGCGGACGCCCCCTGGATCCTGGATATCGGTGGCGGGCTGGAGGACGCGGCTCTGGGTTCGCTGCTGCTGCTCGTCAACGAGAAGCGGAAGAACGTCGTGGATGTGGTGACCGGTCGCGCGGCGGGCGATCCCACGCGCAGCGCGGCGGTGCTGTCGATGCTGCGCTCCGACACGTTGCGCAGTCTCATCGAACGAGCGGTGGTCGATGAAGACTTCGACATTTCGACGGAGTACCCGATCGGCTCGACGGGCGCCGTGCTTCAGGCGGTGCTCCGGCAGCACTTCGACGACGACCTCGAAACCCTCCGGCGCGAGCACACTCACGATCCCGCGTATTTCGCTGCCCGGGTCCAAGCCGCGGCCGGTCTGCTGAAGGAGGAGGCGTGAGCGTCCTTTACCCGCGTCTGCTCAGCCGGGTGGCTCGTGAGCTCCACGAGGAATACGTAGGCATGCAGGTCGAAGAGCTTCAGCCGAAAGCGGCATTTCGCCACCCCTCGGCAATCTTCACGGCGACCGGCGGGGCACGCGTCCACACCGAGCAACTACAAGCCCTCCGGGAAGAGGTGCTGGCCGAGGCCGTCAAGGCGAACTACCCCTACCCGGGTACGCGAGACGGACGTGCGGAGTTCGACCTGCGCGTCGCCAAGCTCTTGCACGAGCGCAGCGGGCTCGTGCCCGCCGAAGCGTCCGTGCGATCGACCTGGGCGTTCTTGGCTCTCGTACTCCTGCCGGATGTCGCCTACTGGCGGTACCCGAGTGCTCCGGGCGATCGGGTGCTCGACACGGACATCACCCGTCACGTGTTCGGCAGGCTCTGGTGGCGTGCACACCTCCTCGAGGACCCGAACGCTCTCGGCGATCGGTACGCGCTGATCGGGGTGTTCAGGGAAGCCGCGTTCGACCAGATCTTTTCTCGTCGCCGCTCTCTGGGAGGCAGCCGGACGCTCATCCGCGCCCTCGCCCGTACCTGGCCGCGGTTGGGTCTGGAGCAGAAGGACGAGCGCACCGTGCTTCGCGAGATGCTCAAGAGGTTCAAGCGCCTCGGCGCCCTTGTCGAGTTCGAAGCTGTGGACGACGACGAACTCGCCAGGCAGGTTGCCGAGGTGGCGGACGAAGTGGTGACGGCTCTACAGCTGCGGGGTTGACCAGGGAGCTGCCCGCGCTCAGTTCCGGACCGGCGCGGTCGACTCGCGTTCGACGAGGGAGACGTCGATCGTCACCGGGCGCTTCGGGCGTTCGCCCTTCTCGATCGAGTCCAGCAGGATCGACACCGCCGTCGACGCCTTGCGGGTGATGTCCTGGGCGACCGTCGTCAGCTTCGGTGTGACGTAGTTGCAGAGGTCGAGGTCGTCGAAGCCGACCACCGAGACGTCCTGCGGGACGCGGACGCCCGCCTCGGTCAGGCCGTGGACGATGCCGACCGCGAGGATGTCCGCCGTCGCGAACACCGCCGTCAGGTCGTGGCGCTCCCGCAGGACCAGCCCCAGCTCGTGGCCTTCCGCGTACGTCGTGTTGACCGTCTCCACCAATTCGGGGTGCGGGATCCCGGCGTCCGCGAACGCCTGACCGAAACCCTCGAAGCGTTCGTGGACCACGCCGACGCCGCTGAAGGCCGGGCCGGCGAACAGGATCCGGCGGTGGCCCAGGTCCAGCAGATGGCGAGCGGCCAGGCGAGCCCCCGCGAAGTCGTCGGAGCGCGTGCCCGTCGTGAGGCGGTTCGCCGAGTAGCTGTCGATCGCGACGACGTGGACCGCGCCGATGGTCTTCTTGGTCAGGTTGCCGACCTCTTCGTCGAGGAAGCCGAGCAGGATCGCGCCGTCGAGGCTCCACGACCGCAGCGCCTCGGCGACCTCGTCCGGGTGGGCGACCCCGCGCAGCAGCAGGTGGTAGCCGTACTTGCGCAGCTCGCGCTCGATCAGGCCGACGATCGCCATGGTGTGCGGACTGATCATCAGGCTGTCCTCGTCGGCGGCCGGCACCAGCAGGCCGACCAGCCGGGACGCCTTGGTCGCGAGGCTGCGGGCCGACGCGCTCGGGACGTAACCCAGCTCGTCCGCGATGCGCTGGACCTTCTCGATGGTGCCGGGTGAGACCCGCGCGCGGTTGCCGTTCATCACGTTCGACACGGTCATCATGCTCACGCCCGCCTGCTCGGCGACCTCCCGCAGCGTGACGCGCACCCTCGGTCTCCTCTCGCTCACCCGGGCCCCAGGTTACGGGACCGGCCGTTGACAAGCGGCCGGGGACGACATTACCGTCTATCGAGGTATAGCGCTAAACCTAATCGCTGCGGACGCCGGTCCGCACCCTTCGCCGCGCTCCGGAAACCGTTGAGCCAGAACGGGAGTCCCGTGACCACCGACATCTCGACCGACCCGCTGACCGCACCCGCCGACCAGGCGGCGCCGTGGTGGCGCGGTGCGGTCATCTACCAGATCTACCCCCGCAGTTTCGCCGACGGCAACGGCGACGGCACCGGCGATCTCGCCGGCGTCCGCGCCCGCTTGCCCCACCTCAAGAGCCTCGGCGTGGACGCCCTCTGGTTCACGCCCTGGTACTCCTCGCCGCTGGCCGACGGCGGTTACGACGTCGCCGACTACCGCGTCATCGACCCGGCCTTCGGCACCCTCGCCGAGGCCGAGCAGCTGATCGCCGAGGCGGCCGGGCTGGGCATCAAGACCATTGTGGACATCGTCCCCAACCACGTCTCGGACCAGCACGAGTGGTTCCGCGCCGCGCTCGCCGCCGGGCCGGGATCGCCGGAGCGCCAACGGTTCTGGTTCTGCCCGGGCCGCGGCGAGCACGGCGAGCTGCCGCCGACGGACTGGGAGTCCAGCTTCTCCGGCGGCACCTGGACCCGCACCACCAACCCGGACGGCACGCCCGGCGACTGGTACCTGCACCTGTTCGCACCCGAGCAGCCGGACCTCAACTGGAACCACCCGGACGTCCGCGCCGAGCACGAGCGCGTGCTGCGGTTCTGGTTCGACCGTGGCGTCGCGGGCATCCGCATCGACTCCGCGACCATGCCGGTCAAGGACCCCGCGCTGCCCAACGAGGTGACGCCGGACGCGCACCCGTTCGTCGACCGCGACGAGATCCACGACATCTACCGCGGCTGGCGGGCGGTCGCCGACTCCTACGCCGAGCCGCGGGTCCTGGTCGGCGAGGTCTGGCTGGCCGACCCGCACCGCTTCGCCCGCTACCTGCGCACCGACGAGATGCACACGGCGTTCAACTTCGACTTCATGATGCGCCCGTGGGACGCCGGTGAGCTCCGCACCGCCATCGTGTCCACTTTGGACGCCCACGGCCCGGTCGGCGCGCCCCCGACGTGGGTGCTGTCCAACCACGACGTCACCCGCGCGGCCACCCGCTACGGCCGTGAGGACAGCTCGTTCGGCTTCGTCGCCCGCGCGTTCGGCATCCCCACCGACCTCGCGAAGGCGCAGCGCCGGGCCCGTGCGGCCGCGCTGCTTTCGGCGGCGCTGCCCGGCTCGCTGTACGTCTACCAGGGCGACGAGCTGGGCCTGCCCGAGGTCGAGGACCTGCCGCTCGACGTCCTGCAGGACCCGATGCACTTCCGCTCCGGCGGCACCGACCCCGGCCGGGACGGCTGCCGCGTCCCGCTGCCGTGGACGTCCGACGCGGACAGCGCGTTCGGCTTCGGCGGAACCCCGTGGCTGCCCCAGCCCGCGAACTGGGGCGACTACTCCGTCGAGCGGCAGGACGGTGATCCCCGGTCGATGCTGACGCTCTACCGCACCATGATCGCGCTGCGCCGGTCCGAGCCCGCGCTGCGTGGTGAGGAGTTCGCCTGGGCGGCCGACGACGGCGACGACGTCCTCGCCTTCCGCCGGGGCGACGACCTGCTCTGCCTGGTCAACTTCGGCGAAACCGCCGTCGACCTGCCCGCCCACCTCGAAATCCTGCTCGCCAGCGGCGAGCTGCCCGGCTCCCAGTTGCCCACCGACACAGCCGTCTGGCTGCGAGTCCAGTAACCCCGCTCAGGAGTGACGATGAAGTCCTCGAAGATCGCCGCGGTGTGTCTCTGCGCCGCCGCCGCGCTGACCGCCTGTTCCGGCACCGACGACACCACGACCGCCGACGGCAAGACCGTCGTGAAGGTGTCCATCGAACCGGGCCTGGACCAGGGCGCGGTCGCCGCGTTCAACGCCCGGGTGACGCAGTTCGAAACCGCGAACCCGAAGATCGACCTGGTCCCGCAGGAGTTCAAGTGGGACGCGACGACGTTCACCGCGCAGCTGGCGGGCGGCACGCTCCCCGACGTCATCACGATGCCGTTCACCGACGGCCGCGGCCTGATCGAACGCCGTCAGATCGCCGACATCAGCGACCTGGTCGCCAGTCTCCCGTACGCGAAGAAGTTCAACCCCGAAGTCGCGAAGGCGGGCTCGGCCGACGACGGGAAGATGTGGGCCGTCCCGATCGCCGCGCACGGCCAGGCCCTGCACTACAACCGGACGCTGTTCAAGCAGGCGGGTCTCGACCCGGACAAGCCACCGTCCACTTGGGACGAGATCCGCACCGACGCGAAGCAGATCGCGCAGAAGACCGGCCAGGCCGGTTACGCCCAGCTGACCACGGACAACACCGGCGGCTGGATCCTCGCCACGCTCGACTACGCCTTCGGCGGCCGCACCGAGCAGCTGACCGGCGACAAGGCGACGGCCACGCTGAACACCCCGCAGATGGCCCGCGCGCTGCAGACCGTCCACACCATGCGCTGGGACGACAACAGCATGGGCGCCAACTTCCTCTACGACTGGAACGGCATCAACCAGGACTTCGCCGCCGGCCGGATCGGGATGTACGTCTCCGGCGGTGGCAACTACGGCTCGCTGAAGGCGCAGAACGCGATCAAGGCGGACGACTACGGCGTCACGGCCCTCCCGCTCGACGGCCCGGGCGCCGGCGTGCTCGGCGGCGGCACCCTCGCCGCGGTCAACGCCAAGGCGAAGGACCCGGTGAAGGCCGCGGCCGTGAAGTGGATCGACTTCTACTACCTGCAGAAGCAGGCCGACCAGGCCGCCGCGGTCGCCGACGCGAAGACGACGGCGGACTCGGGTGAGGCCGTCGGCTCGCCCGAGCTGCCGGTGTTCGACAAGGCGACCTACGACCAGCGGATGGGCTGGATCGCGCAGTACGTCAACGTGCCGGTGAAGCAGATGACGCCGTACACGGACAAGATGTTCGGCCAGCCGCTGGTCCCGGAACCGACCCGCTCCACGCAGCAGGTCTACGGCCTGCTCGACCCGGTGGCGCAGAAGGTCCTGACCGACCGCGGCGCGGACATCCCCGCGCTGCTGGCCGACGCGCAGACGCAGGCCCAGGCGTTGCTGGACAAGCCGTGACGCTCACGGCGGCCCGGCCGGCGGTCACCACCACCCGCCCGGCCCGGGCCCGCCGCCGGCGCACCCCGCTGACGTGGGTGCGCCGCGGCGGCCTCGGCACGGTGCTGTTCCTGCTGCCGATGCTGGTGGTGTTCGGGCTGTTCTCGTGGCGGCCGATCGGCCAGGCCGTCGTGATGAGCTTCCAGCAGACGAACCTCGTCTCGGACCCGGTGTTCGTCGGCCTGGACAACTACCGCGCCGTGCTCGGCGATCCGCAACTGTGGAACGCCGTCGGCAACACGCTGTGGTTCGCCGTGCTCGCGCTGCTGCTCGGCTACCCGATCCCGCTGGTCGCCGCGGTGCTGATGAGCGAGGTCCGGCGGGCGAAGGGCCTCTACAGCGCGCTGGCCTACCTGCCGGTGGTGATCCCGCCGGTGGTGGCCGTGCTGCTGTGGAAGTTCTTCTACGACGCGAGCCCGAACGGCGTGTTCAACACCGTCCTTGGCGCCGTCGGCCTCAGCCCGTCGCCGTGGCTGCAGTCGGCGTCGACGGCGATGTTCTCGCTGGTCGCGGAGGCGACGTGGGCCGCGGCCGGCGCCACGATCATCATCTACCTCGCCGCGCTGACCAGCGTCCCGCCCGAGCAGTACGAGGCGGCCGAGATCGACGGCGCGTCGGTCTGGGGCAAGGTCTGGCACGTCACGCTGCCGCACCTGCGCGGGGTCCTGCTGATCACGTTCATCCTGCAGATCGTCGGCACGGCGCAGGTGTTCCTCGAGCCGTTCCTGTTCACCGGCGGCGGCCCGGCGCGCTCGACGACCACGATCCTGCTGCTCGTCTACAACTACGCCTTCGCCGACAGCCTCGGCGGCGACTACGGCGCGGCGACCGCGTTGAGCGTCCTGCTCGCCCTGGTCCTGGGCCTGTTCTCCGCCGTGTACTTCCGCCTCACCCGCTCCTGGAGCAAGTCATGACGCGCGCCCTGCTCTCGCCGTCGGACTGGCGACGCCCACTTGTCCGGCGTACCACGCGAACCCTGCACGCGCTCCTGCTCGCGGCGTTGTTCCTGGCCGGGCTGGGCCCGATGCTGTGGCTGGCGAAGGCGGCCGTCACGCCGACGCAGGACACGCTGCGCGAACCGCTCGCGTTGTGGCCGCACGGGATCGACTTCGCCAACCTCGCCACGGCGTGGAACCGCGTCCAGATCGACAAGTACTTCCTCAACACCGTCTGGGTCGCCGCCGGGTCGTGGCTGGTGCAGCTGCTCGTCGCGACGACGGCCGGGTTCGCGCTGTCGGTGCTGCGGCCGCGCTACCGGCGGGTGCTCACCGGAGTCGTCCTGACGACGTTGTTCGTGCCGGGGGTGGTGCTCCTCGTGCCGCTGTATCTGTCCATGGTGGACTTCTCGCTGATCAACTCGTTCTGGGCGGTCTGGCTGCCCTCGGGCGCCAGCGCGTTCAACATCCTTCTGGTGCAACGGTTCTTCGACAACCTCCCGCGTGAGGTGTTCGAAGCCGCCCGGGTCGACGGCGCGGGGCCGTTGCGGCTGTTCTGGTCGGTCGTGCTGCCGATGTCCCGGCCGATCCTCGGTGTCGTCTCGGTGTTCGCGATCGTGGCCGCCTGGAAGGACTTCCTGTGGCCGATGCTGGTGCTGCCCGACCCGGCGGTCCAGCCGCTCTCGGTCCGGCTGCCGGCGTTGCAGAAGTTCGTCGAGCTGGACGTCTTCCTCGCCGCTCTGGCTATTTCGACGGTCATCCCCGTCGTGCTGTTCCTCGTGTTCCAGCGGATGTTCCTGCGCGGCAACGCCTTGAGCGGAGCCGTCAAGGGCTGACTCTCTTTGTTGGGAGAAAACAGATGCGCAGATCCCCTGTCCTGGCCGTCGTGGTGCTCACGTTCACCGCTCTCTTGGGCACGGTCCCGGCCCATGCCGCGACCACCCGTCTGGAAGCCGAATCCGCTGCCCTTTCGGGCGGCGCGGTGGTCGAAACCGACCATCCCGGCTACAGCGGTTCCGGCTTCGTCGGCGGTTTCACCGACGGCCACCGCGGCACCGCCCGGACGACGTTCGCCGTCTCCGCCGCGTCAGCCGGTTCGTACACGCTCGCACTCGGCTACGCGAACGGCACCGGCTCTTCCCGAACCCTCACCCTGACCGTGGATTCCACGGCACAACAGATTTCCTTGCCCGCCACGGCTTCCTGGGACAGCTGGGGCTCGGCGAGCGTGGCCGTCCCGCTCGGTGCGGGCGCGCACAGCGTGTCGTACACCTTCGGTTCGGGCGACAGCGGCAACGTCAACCTGGACCGCCTCGACGTCACGCCGTCCGCCACCGGGCAGGCCGGTCCGCTGTTCGAAGCGGAGAACGCAACGCTGTCGGGCGGCGCGGTCGTCGCGACCGACCACCCCGGCTACAGCGGGACCGGCTTCGTCGGCGGTTACACCGATGGAAACAAGGGGGCCGCGCGGACGTCGTTCGCGGTCAAGGTGACGACCGCCGGGGCGCAGGCCCTCGCGCTGCGGTACGCGAACGGCACCGGTACCGCCATGACGCTTTCGCTCTATGTCGACAGCGTCCGGCAACGCCAGGTGTCGCTACCGCCGTCGGCGAACTGGGACACCTGGGCGTCGGCGACCGAGTCCGTGACGCTGACCGCGGGCGACCACACGGTGGCGTACGCCTTCGACAGCACCGACTCCGGCAACGTGAACCTCGACAGCCTGACCGTGACCGCTTCGGTTCCCGCTGGTCCGGGCGAGGCGGAGGCCGCGTTCCTCTCCGGCGGCGCGACCGTCGGGTCCACGACCGCGGGCTACACCGGACCGGGCTATGTGACGGGCTTCGCGACGGCGGGCGCGCGTCTGGTGCGCGCCTTCGCGATGGCTTCCGCCGGAACCGCCACCGCGACGATCCGGTTCAGTGGCGTGGGCACCCTCGCCGTGGCGGCGAACGGCCGTGACGCCGGGTCCGTCTCCTTGCCGTCGGGCACCGGCTGGCGCACGGCGACGGTCTCGGTGCCGGTCCGCGCCGGCGTCAACACGCTCCAGCTGGCCGGCACGGGCAGCGACGTGCTGGTCGACAGCGTGGTCGTCGCGAACGAGACGGCGCTGGCCGCGCGGGGCGCCACCACGCCGTACATCGAGTACGAGGCCGAAGCCGGGACGACGACCGGGACCGTGCTCGCGGCGGACCGGACGTTCCACACGGTCCAGGCCGAGTCGAGCGGCCGCCGCGCGGTGCGGTTGGGCGCGACCGGGCAGTCGGTGAGCATCACGCTGACCAAGCCCGCCAACGCCGTCACCCTGCGGTTCTCGATCCCGGACAGCGCGGACGGCGCCGGGCAGACCGCGCCGCTGGCGCTGTACGCGAACGGGACGAAGGTCCGCGACCTGTCCCTGACGTCGAACTACAGCTGGGTCTACGGCGACTACCCGTACACGAACGTGCCGTCGCAGGGCAGCCCGCACCGGTACTACGACGAGACGCGCGCCCTGATCGGGGACTGGCCCGCGGGCACGGTCCTGAAGCTGCAGAAGGACGCGTCGAGCACGGCCGCGTACTACGACGTCGACCTGCTGGACGCCGAGCAGGCGCCCGTTGCGGCGGCCGCTCCCGCGGGCGCGCTGTCGATCACGTCGTACGGCGCAGTGCCGGACAACGGCTCGGACGCGACGTCGGCGATCAACGCCGCGATCGCGGCGGGCGCAGCGCAGAACAAGCCCGTCTGGATCCCGGCCGGGACGTTCCGGATCACGTCGAAGATCAACGTCGCGAACGTGCACGTTTTCGGCGCGGGTCCGTGGTCCTCGGTGATCCAGGGCACGGGTCCGCGCGGCGGCTTCTTCGGCACGGGCAACAACGTCACGCTGGCCGACTTCGCGATCTTCGGTGACGTCCGGATCCGCGACGACAACGGTTCCGACGGCGCCCTGGACGGCAACTTCGGGTCCGGGTCGTTGATCCAGAACCTGTGGATCGAGCACACGAAGGTCGGGCTGTGGGCGGACTCGGGCACGAACGGCCTGTACGTGGTCGGCACGCGGATCCGCGACACGTTCGCGGACGGCGTCAACATCCACGCCAAGACCGCCGGGACGAGCAACGTGCGCGTGGACCAGTCGATGGTCCGCAACACGGGTGACGACGGACTGGCGATGTTCTCCGAGGGCAACACGGTGGCCGGGAGCGCGTACACGTTCAACACGGTCCAGTCACCGGCGCTGGCGAACGGCATCGGCGTCTTCGGCGGGTCGGGCAACCGCGTCGAGGACAACCTGGTCGCGGACAGCGTCACGGCGGGCTCGGGCATCACGGTCGGCACCCGCTTCAACCCGGTGCCGCTGTCCGGCACGACGTCGATCCGGCGCAACACCCTCGTGCGGACGGGCAGCTTCGAATACAACTGGAACTCGGCGATCGGCGCCCTCTGGATCTACGCCGATTCGGCGCCCATCGCGGCCCCGATCGTCGTCGAGGACCTGACGCTGACCGACAGCGGCTACCAGGGCGTGCTGCTGAGCTTCCAGAAGTCGATCACGCAGCTGAGCTTCGACCGCGTGACGATCACCGGAGCGGGCACGTACGGCATCGAGACGAACGCGACGGGCAGCGCGTCGATCGCCCACACGACGGTGACGGGCGCCACATCAGGCGGCCTGCTGAACGACGGCGGCTACACGCTGGTACGGGGAGCCGGCAACTCCGGCTTCTAGACACACCTCAGCCCCGGTGACCTTGCTGGTCACCGGGGCTGCTGGTGTGGCGGGTGAGGGATTCGAACCCCCGTAGGCGTAAGCCAACTGGTTTACAGCCAGTCCCCTTTGGCCACTCGGGTAACCCGCCCAAGCCGGTCGTACCGGCCGGGAAGAAGCTTACCGAAGCACTCCCGGCGGGGGTCAACCGGGATACCCGGGACTAGGCTGGGTGCCCCTGACAAGCGAGTACGAGGTGTGAGGACACGTGGCGGATCCCTCTTTCGACGTCGTGAGCAAGGTCGACCGCCAGGAGGTGGACAACGCGCTCAACCAGGCGAGCAAGGAGCTCGGTACGCGCTTCGACTTCCGCGGCACGGGCACGACGATCAACTGGTCCGGCGAGGAGGCGATCGCGATCGAGTCCGAGACGGAGGAGCGCGCGCTGGCCGCGGTCGAGGTGTTCAAGGAGAAGCTGATCAAGCGCAGCATCTCGTTGAAGGCCTTCGAAGCGGACGAGCCGGCCCTCTCGGGCAAGATCTACAAGCTGAGCGGCAAGATCATCCAGGGCATCGCTTCGGACAAGGCGAAGCAGATCGCGAAGTTCATCCGGGACGAGGGGCCCAAGGGTGTGCAGGCCCAGATTCAGGGTGACCAGCTGCGGGTGTCGGGCAAGAAGAAGGACCAGCTGCAGGACGTGATCGCCTTGCTCAAGGGCAAGGACTTCGAGATCGCGTTGCAGTTCACGAACTACCGGTGACTTTATGGCGTTGACCTGCGGGTATCTGGCTTCAGGTGCCCGCGGGTACAACGTCGGTACAACCGAGCGCGGAGTCGACGAGCGTCCGCGTCTGGTCCACCGCGTCCGGCCAGTAGCCGACGTAGGTGTTGAGCGTCACCGTGGGCGTGGTGTGGCCCATGGCGAGCTGGACGGTCTTGACGTTCGCTCCGCCGAAGATTCGAGGGGCCGAGGTGTTCAGCGCGCTCATGCCGACCCGGAGGAGACGAGCTGCTCAACCTCCGTGCAGGGTGCCAGTGATGCACATTTGGGACGTCGACTACGACAAGGACAGCAGGCCTTACAGGCCGCTCACGACGTCCACGCCGGCGACAAGCACGAGTCCGTCTACGAGTGGAACGAAGGCGACATTCAGCCATGACGAGCGAGTGGCCCGGCAACTGGACTGACCGGATCAACGGCGAAGCCTGTGATATGTGCCAGTCGAAGCGCTTGGACGAAGACACCTACGGGATTCGGATCTTCGAGACGGCCGATGTGGACGCCGTGCTCCAGCGAGCCGACATCCAGCGCGGGTACACGCTCGTCATCTGGCGCGGGCGTCACGTCGTCGAGCCGTTCGAGCTGACCGAGCCAGAGGCGCAGTCCTACTGGAAGGCGACCCTGACCGTGGCGAAGGCGCTAGCGACGTTCTACCGGCCGCTCAAGATGAACTACGAGACCCTGGGGAACACCGTCCCGCATCTCCACACACACCTACTGCCGCGCTTCGTCGAGGACCCTGCTCCGGGGAGGCCGTTTCCGCTGCTGCCTCAGAGTGGTGACGAAGCCCGAATCGACCCTGCGCGACTCGCCAGCGACGCCACAGCGCTTCGGGTTCTCCTCGCTTAAGCCGCCACCCGTGAGGTGGAGGCTTGGAGAGATCCTTCTCTACAGGATCAAGGCGGCCCCTCCGGGGCCGCTCGGCCCCAGCTCTTTGCCCGGCCAAGCCCTCGCGAGGACGTGCGGCCTGGCAGCCGGTCCCCCGCGAGTCGGCCGGGGCGAGTGGGCCGACGGGTTCGAGTAAGCCGCGAATCCGAGAAGCGATGCCCTCGCCGGACGGGCAGGTCTCCGAGATGGCCGGCAAGGCTCTCACGTTGCGTCCGTGGTTGGCTAGACGGCATCTCGTCGACCTCCCAGTGGGCTATCACGCCGCGTCAAGGGGGCGGTTTCAGAGCTTGGTCACGGTCGGCGGAAGGTGCCCCCTTGACCCGACGTGATCGGGCTGCGCCAGGTCGACGAGATGCCGAGAGGCCACCCACTTTGTACTTACAAGACCGCAATTATTTGACGCGCTTCAACCTTAAGGTCACCCATGCCGACAACGCAGGAAAAGGAACGGTACCAGCGGCAGCCGCCCTCACAACCTCGTCCGTCTCTTTTCCGTCATCAAGGTCACCCTCAGGCGGAACCCAATCCCAGCCATTGAGTGCCGCAAATGCGATCGCGCAAAGAAGTGCAGTTCTCTTATTGCCGTCCGGAAGAGAGTGATTCGACGCTACTCGCTGCAGCAGGATGGCGACCTTATCAGCAAATCTCGGGTACTGTTCATAGTCGCCGAACCCTGCCGCAGGCGCCGCCAACGCCGACTCAGCCAGCCCAACGTTCACCATCAATGCAGCAGTACCCTCGGGAACATTCAAGGCAACAGCAGCGGCCGAAACGAAGTAGTTAAGGTTCAAGTAGCGAATTGGCTCAGCCACCGATTCTGACTACCTACTTAGCAAGCCGATTCAAGGCAGCCTCGTTCTTCAAAGCAGCCGCCTTGATCAAGTCCCGAAACTCATTACCCGGCGCACCAGAGCGATCGTACTCAGCCTGAACACGACTGAAAGCTTCAGCGCGCGGAGAAGGAGTCGCTGCAGGAGTCGTACCCTTCGCCGACTTACCACGCACCGTGGTGGCACGCCTACCGCTGCCAGCCTTCTTCACAGTGGCCCTGAAGGCGCCAACGGCAGAGTTCGTAACGACGCCAGTGATGCTGCGCCGGTGCAGGGAGGTACGAGCGTAGTTGACCGCTTCTCTCTTGGTCTTGAATACGCGGTCGCCGGCCGAACGAGGCTTACCAGGCACGACAACGTGCCAACCACCGCCGGTCGGCACGATCTCCACGTCCTTGCTCGCCATGCTCCGATGATACGTCACGGCACGTACCACACACAGTCTTATGGCTAGCTACACATCCTTCAGCAGGCAAGACGGGGCAGGCTACCGCAGTAGGCGGGGTACAAATCCGGTACAGATGGCACCAGCCAGCGACGACCAACGACCACCACCAACGGGCACAAACCCGCAGCTCAGAGCCCCGCGCCACAGCATCACCCCAGGCTGGACGCAGTTCACGAACTACCGGTGATCTGCTCGCCCGGCTTTTAGGGATGTCCTCGCCGGACGGGCAGGTCTCTGAGATGGCCGGATGGGCTTGCAACTTGCGTTCGTGGGCGGCGCGGGCGGCATCTCGTCGACCTCCACAAGGGCTATCACGCCGCGTCAAGGGGGCCACTCCTCGTTAAGCCGGCCTTAGCGGGAAGTGCCCCCTTGACCCGGCGTGATCGGGCTTCGCCAGGTCGACGAGATGCCGCGGGCCACCCACTTTGCGTTGTCTAAGACGGGGTCAGCGTCCAGGTCGCCTCGTAGCCGTCCACCCGCAGGTACGCCGGGCCGTGGACGTCCCGCTCCACCTGTAGGTCCCCGATCTGGTTGACCAGCAGGTCGCGCTTCTCCGGGGACATCAGCCACAGGCCGGTGTTGCCGCGGGTCTTCACCGTGAGCTGGACGTGCGCTGCCCCTTCCGGCAGGCGTAGCACCGCGTCGCCCTTGCCTGAGGACGGCTGGCCCACCGCGGCCGTCGAGAGGCTTCGGTAGTCCTGGATCGTTGCCGTCCAGGGGGCGTTCGCTCGGACCGTCACCCTTGTCGTCGGGCGGTCGGGGTACGTGTTCAGCCAGGTCGTGCCCTTGTACGCGCCGATGGCGTTGACCAGGCCGTGCTCGCCGCCGTCGGTGTCGATGATCACGTTGGACGAGCACTTCGGGCAGTCGAACGTGAAGAAGCCGGGCTGGTCGGCCGGCCAGCTGGTCGCGAACTCGCCGCTCCCCGTGCCCGTGTGCGTCTCCGGCGGCACCTCGCGCGGGGCGGCCGGCCCGGTCGACGGCTCTCCGGAAGACGAAGCGGCGATGATCTCGCCGTAACCGACGGGCGGCGCGCACGCGGACGCCAGTATCAGGACCAGCAGACAGGACAGCCGGAGTTTCATCGTTCCCCCTCGGGACCACCACCGGGCCCCCAGGTGATCTTTCGGTCCCCTTTGGCGCGGCGTTACCGTCGCCTTGGGTGATCGGTCACCCGATCGTGCCTACCCAGCCCCCGAAAGCGCGAACGCCCGACGACTGTCCACAAGAGACGGCCTGGCCGTGCTGTAATCGCGCGGTCACCGCGTGGAGAGGGTCAGGATGCGCCGTTTGCTCGTCTTCGTGCTGCCGCTGGTCCTCGTCACCGCACTGCTGACGCCCGCGAGCGCCGCCGAACGCCAGCAGCTCGTCCCCGGCTACGGCTCCTACGCGCGCCTCGTGCGGCTCGAGCACTCGATCTTCGGCCGCGGCCACATCATCGCCGCGCTGACCAGCGAAGACGCCGGTGGCAAGTTCACCCCGGTGATGGAGAGCACGGACGAGGGCGAGACGTTCCACAAGATCGCCGAGATCCACGACCCCGACGGCCGCTACGGCATGTGCTGCGGCACCCTCTACGAACTCCCCCAGCGCGTCGGCCGGCTCCGCGCGGGCACCCTGCTGTGGGCCGCGTCCTACCGGCAGGACGCCGGGGCGCAGCGCCGCGTCGGGATCAAGATCTGGGCCAGCAAGGACGGCGGCCGCTCCTGGGGGTTCCTCGCCGAAGCCGCGCGCTCGCACAACATCGACGGCATCTGGGAGCCGGAGTTCACCGTCGACGCCGGCGGCACGCTCTGGCTGCACTTCGCCGACGAGACGCAGGCGCCGAAGTACGCGCAGGTGCTCAACCGGGTCGCCTCGACCGACGGCGTGAACTGGGGCACCAAGCAGCTCACCCTGGCGATCCCGCCGGACCGGGTCCGCCCCGGCATGCCGATCATCCGGCGGCTGCCCGACGGCCGGTACTACTTCGCCTACGAGATCTGCAACTTCCGCGACCGCTACTGCGACCCGTACTTCAAGATCTCGCCCGACGGCGCCAACTGGGGCAGCACGACCGACCCCGGCACCCGCGTGAACACCGCGAACGGCAACTACTTCCAGCACGCGCAGACGATCACGCTGTTCCCCGGTGGCCCGAACGGCGTCCGGATCGTCATGGTCGGGCAGATCTACACCGACGCCAAGGGCAAACCGCAGCCCGGCAACGGCCAGGTCCTGCTGGCCAACGACAACTTCGGCAGCGGCAACTGGTACGAGCTGCCCGCGCCGGTGCACATCACCGGCATCTACAACAACTTCTGCCCCAACTACTCCTCGACGCTCCTGCCGGTCGACGACGGTAAGAACGTCCTGGAGATCGCCACCGAGTACAACCTCGGCTGCAAGGCCTACTTCGGCAAGGGCCCGCTCTTCTAGCGCTTCCCCATCCCGGCTCCACAGGTCGCCCCGTAGGGTGGGCGGGGCTGTGGTCGACGAGAGGGAGGCAGCGAATGAAGGGCATCGTGCTGGCCGGAGGCAGCGGGACACGCCTGCACCCGATCACCCAGGCGGTGTCGAAGCAGCTGCTCCCGGTCTACGACAAGCCGATGGTCTACTACCCGATCTCGGTGCTGATGCTGGCCGGGATCCGCGAGATCCTCATCATCTCCACCCCGGCCGACCTGCCGAGCTTCCGCAAGCTGCTCGGCAACGGCGACCAGTACGGCCTCTCGTTCAGCTACGCCGAGCAGCCCAGCCCGAACGGCCTGGCCGAGGCGTTCGTGATCGGCGCGGACTTCATCGGCGACGACGACGTCGCGCTGGTGCTGGGCGACAACATCTTCTACGGCCAGGGTTTCTCCAGCCGCCTCCAGGCCGCGGTCCGGGAGCTCGACGGCTGCGTCCTGTTCGGCTACCCCGTGAAGGATCCCGAGCGTTACGGCGTCGGCGAGGTCGGGCCGGACGGCAAGCTGGTCTCCATCGAGGAGAAGCCGGCCAAGCCGCGGTCGAACAAGGCGATCACCGGCCTGTACTTCTACGACAACGAGGTCGTCGAGATCTCGCGCGCGCTCAAGCCGTCCGCGCGCGGCGAGCTGGAGATCACCGACGTCAACCTCACCTACGTGCGCCAGGATCGGGCGACGCTGGTCGAGCTGAGCCGCGGGTTCGCCTGGCTCGACACCGGGACGCACGATTCGCTGCTCGAAGCCGGGCAGTTCGTGCAGGTGCTGGAGCACCGGACCGGCGTGCGCATCGCCTGCCTCGAGGAGATCGCGCTGCGGATGGGCTTCATCGACGCCGACGAGTGCTACGCCCTGGGCTCGAAGCTCGCGAAGTCCGGCTACGGCGACTACGTCAAGGCGGTCGCCGTGGCGGCCGGGGCCTCGGCCTAGAGACCACCGGGGCCGCGGCGGGCCATCTCCTCGAGCCGCGCGATGCGGTCGGCGATGGGCGGGTGCGTCGAGAACATCTTGCTCAGGCCTTCACCCGGGCGGAACGGGTTCGCGATCATCAGGTGCGACTGCGACACCAGCTGCGGCTCGGCGACCAGCGGCCGCGCGCGCGTGCCCGCCTCCAGCTTGCGCAGCGCCGAGGCCAGGCCCAGCGGGTCGCCGGTCAGCTCGGCGCCGGACGCGTCGGCCTGGTACTCCCGCGACCGGCTGACGCCCATCCGGATGACGGCCGCCGCGATCGGGCCGACGAAGATCAGCATCAGGCTGACCAGCGGGCCCCCGTCGCGGTTGTTGCCGCCGAAGAACAGCGCGATGTTCGCGAGCACGCTGATCACGCTGGCCAGGGCACCCGCGACGCAGGAGATCAGGATGTCGCGGTTGTAGACGTGGGACAGCTCGTGGCCGAGCACGGCGCGCAGCTCGCGCTCGTCGAGCAGGTCGAGGATGCCGGTGGTGCAGCAGACGGCGGCGTGACGCGGGCTGCGTCCGGTGGCGAACGCGTTCGGCGCGACGGTCGGGCTGAGGTACAGCGCGGGCATCGGCTGGCGGGCGACGGTCGCTAGCTCGCGCACGATCCGGTACATCGCGGGCTGCTCGGCCTCGGACACCGGCTGGGCGTGCATCGCGCGCAGCGCCAGCTTGTCCGAGTTGAAGTAGGCGAAGGCGTTCATCCCCAGGGCGACGACCAGGCCGATGACCAGGGCACCACGGCCGAAGAGCCCGCTGATCGCGACGATGATCGCCGACAGCAGGCCGAGCAGCAACGCCGTCTTGAGTCCGTTCTGGTGCCCGTGCACGCGCGCTCGCCTCCGTCCGCTGGTCCGCTCTTCAGGTGGGTTACCCACTGGAAACAACGCGATCGGGGGACTCGAAGTTCCTTCACGTGATCATCGCGCGGGTTACGCTCGGGAGGCGAATTGATCACGAGCGGAGGCGCCGATGCGAGGTCGCCAGATACGCCGGAGGACCCTGTTCGCCCTGGTCACGGCGGGCGCCGGGGCCCTGGTCCTGCCCGGGGTCGCGCGCGCGGAGAACGTCCGCTCGATCGACGTCGGCGGCGCCCCGACCGGCATCGCGGTGAATCCGGTCACCGGGCTCGGGTACGTCACGGATCCGCAGGCCGGCACGGTGTCGGTCGTGGATCCGCAGAGCGCCACGGTCGGCGCGGTGGTCCGCGTCGGCGGGGAGCCCGGGGACGTCGTCGTCGACTCGGTCGCCAACCGCGTCTACGTCGCGAACCCGCCCGCCGGCACCGTCGTGGTGCTGGACGGCCGCACCCACGACCTGGTGAGCGTGATCGGCGCGGGCGCCGGCGCGGCCACCCTGGCGGTGGACGAGCAGGCCAACCGCGTCTACGCGGCCTCCGGCGGCACCGGCATGCTCGCCGTGCTCGACGGCGTCAGCTGCACCCTGGCGGCGCTCGTGCCCGGCCCGAAGTCGAGCCTGGGCGGCATCGCCGTCGACCCCGGCCGCAAGCTCGCCTACTGCGCCAGCACCGGCACGGACTCGGTCGAGGTGTTCGACATCGAGGCCGGGAAGTTCGTCGCGAGCGTGCAGGTCGGGGCGAAGCCGACGGCCGTCGCGGTGCACGTCGCGAGCGGCACGGTGTACGTCGCGAACTCCGGCATCCACCACATGTCCATTGTGGACTCCTCGACGCGCACCGAGCGCAAGACCGTGTTGCTGCGCAGTGAATCCTCCGCGCTCGCGGTGCACCAGGGCACCAACACCGTGTACACCAACGGCGGCTCGAACGGGCTCAGCCGGATCGACGGCGCGACGGGCACGCTGTCGGGTGATCTTTCGCTGGGCGTCAACCCGGGCGACATCGCCGTCGACCAGCGCACGCACACGGTGTTCGTCACGGATCCCTTGCACGGCAGGGTTTCCCTCGTCCGGGATTTCTGAGTACCCAGCTGGGGTAACTCCAGGTATACGGTCGGAGACTATGAAACTCGGACTGCAGATTCCCGACTTCACCTGGCCGAACGGGGCGTCCGCGCTGGGCGCCGACCTGGCCGCCGTCGTCCGCACCGCCGACAACGCGGGCTTCGACTCCATCGCCGTGATGGACCACTTCTTCCAGATTCGCGGGGTCGGCCCCGTCGAAAACGACATGCTCGAGGCGTACACCGCCCTCGGCTTCATCGCGGCGCACACCGAGCGCGCCAAGCTGCTGACCGTCGTCACCGGTGTCCTCTACCGGCACCCGGGCCTGCTGGCCAAGGCGATCACGACCCTGGACGTCCTGTCCGGCGGCCGCGCGATCCTCGGCATCGGCGCGGGCTGGAACGAGGAGGAGTCGAAGGGACTCGGCTTCCCGTTCCCGCCGGTCGCCGAACGGTTCGAGCTGCTGGAGGAGAACCTCCAGTACATCCTCCAGATGTGGGCCGAGGGCGACGAGGCGTTCAAGAGCAAGCACTTCGACGCTTCGCGGCTCCTGAACGTGCCGCAGGTGCTCTCGAGCCCGCGCCCGCCGATCATGATCGGCGGCGGTGGCGAAAAGAAGACGCTGCGCTTCGTCGCGAAGTACGCCGACCAGTGCAACCTCTTCAACAGCCCGGAGCTGAAGCACAAGCTCGACGTCCTCAAGCAGCATTGCGAGAACGAGGGCCGGGACTACGACTCGATCACCAAGACCGTCTACCACGTCCTCGACATCGGCGAGAGCGGTGAGAAGACCGACGAGCTGCTGAAGGAGCTCGAGCGACTGAACGGGCTCGGCATCGAGGTCGCCCTCGGCGCGGTCCCGCACGTGCACAACCAGGCGGTGCTCGAGAAGTTCGGCACCGACGTCATCCCCGCCGCGGAGAACATCGGATGAAACTAGGTCTCCACCTCGCTCAGCAGACGTACCCGAACGGCCCGGCCGCGCTCGGCGCCGACCTGGCCGCGACGGCCCGGGCGGCCGACGAAGCCGGCTTCGGCTACCTCTCGGTGATGGACCACTTCTTCCAGATCTCGCGCTACGGCCCGCCCGAGCACGAGATGCTGGAGGCGTACACCACCCTCGGCTTCCTGGCGGCGCACACGTCACAGGTGAAGCTGTTGACGCTGGTCAGCGGCGTGATCTACCGTCACCCGGGCCTGCTCGCGAAGGCGATCACCACGCTGGACGTCCTCTCCGGCGGCCGCGCCGTGCTCGGCCTCGGCGCCGGCTGGAACGAGGAGGAGGCGCGCGGCCTCGGCATGCGCTACCCGTCCACGAAGGAGCGCTTCGAGCAGCTGGAAGACGCGCTGAAGTACGTCCACCAGATGTGGTCATCGGATGATTCGGGCTTCTCGGGCACCCACGTGACGGCGGAGCGCCTGCTGAACGTCCCGCAGGCGCTGTCCCGCCCGCACCCCCCGATCATGATCGGCGGAGGCGGCGAGAAGAAGACCCTGCGCTTCGTCGCGAAGTACGGCGACGCCTGCAACCTGATCGCCGGGCCCGACCTGGAGCACAAGCTGTCGGTGCTCAGGGCCCACTGCGAAGCGGAGGGCCGCGACTACAGCGAGATCACCAAGACGGTGGCGATGTGGCTGGACACGGGCACGGACGGCTCGTCGACCGGAGCGCTGCTGGAGGAGCTGGAGCGCCTGTCCGGCCTGGGCATCGACGCGGTGCTGGGCTGGGTCCCGGGCGTTCCGGACCTGTCGGTGATCGAGCGCTTCGCCACGGACGTGATCCCGGTGGCGAACAAGCTCTGACCTGCGGCTTTGGAGGACTTCTCGTCTTGACGAGGAGGCCTTCAGCCGTCCTTGGCGACGCGCCGGGTCAGGGCCGCGACGCCGATGCCCACCACCGCCAGCGCGATCCCGGCGACCACCCAGCCCACCAGGGCCAGCACCACGCCGGTCGCCGCGAAGAGGGTGAACTCCACCAGGAAACGGGCCGGTTCCGGGAGGCGCCGCGACGCGCGCGGGGCGATGAACAGACCCCAGATCGCGGCCGCCGCCACCGGCAGCAGGATCGCGTCGACGATCGCCAGCGCCAGGCCGCCGCCGAGTTGGGTGCCCGCCAGGGCCAAGCCGCCCAGGAGCGCCAGTTCGGTCAGGAACCGGATCGTCAGCACCACGCCCGCGACCCCGCTCAGGCGGGGAGTCGGCTCCGAAGTCATCCGCCCAGCGTAGGGCCCAGGTCCACTGTGGACGTTACGGATCCGGCCCGGCACCGTCCGTGATCTGCACCACAGGTCACCTGCTTGGCGTGGTGATGTTGCGGTTCCGAATCGGTCCACCTGACCGGGACGCGTCGCTGTAACGACCTTCCACCGCTGCTCGACGTGTCTAACGCATATCGCGACCGCGAGTCCAAGGAGCCTGGTAGATGACCACATGTCGACTCTGCGGTTCGACAAACACGGCCAGCGTCGTGGACCTCGGCGCGACTCCCCCGTGTGAGCGATTTTTGACCGCCGAGCAGCTCGACGAGCCGGAAGCCACCTTCCCGCTGCACCTCATCGTGTGCACCGAGTGCTGGCTGGCGCAGATCCCGCCGCTGATCGACCCGGACGACACCTTCACCGAATACGCCTACTTCTCGTCGTTCTCGACGTCGTGGGTGGAACACGCGAAGCGGTTCGTCGACGGCTCGGTCGAGCGGCTGGGGCTGGACGAGAAGTCGTTCGTCGTCGAGGTCGCCAGCAACGACGGCTACCTGCTCAAGCACGTCGTCGGCCACGGGATCCGGTGCCTGGGTGTCGAACCTTCGGTGAACGTCGGGCAGGCGGCGCGCGACGCCGGCGTGCCCACCCTGACCGCCTTCCTCTCCGAGGAAACCGGCCGTCAGGTGCGCGAGGAACACGGGCCGGCCGACCTGGTCGCCGCCAACAACGTCTACGCGCACATCCCCGACGTCCTCGGCTTCACCAAGGGCCTGCGCGCCCTGGTCGCGGACGACGGCTGGGTCTCCATCGAGGTCCAGCACCTGCTCACGCTGATCGAAAAGAACCAGTACGACACGATCTACCACGAGCACTTCCAGTACTACACGGTCGAATCCGCCCGCCGCGCGCTGGCGACCGGCGGCCTGACCGTGGTCGACGTCGAACTCGTGCCGACGCACGGCGGCTCGATCCGGCTGTGGGCACGTCCCGACGAGGTCGCGGGCGAGCCGAGCGAGCGGATGACCGACGTCCTGGAACGCGAAAAGGCCGCCGGGCTGCACGAGCTGTCCGGGTACACCGAGTTCGCCGAGCGCGTCACCCGCGTGCGGCTGGACCTGCTGAAGTTCCTCATCGAGGCGCGCAACGACGGGAAGACCGTCGTCGGCTACGGCGCCCCGGGCAAGGGCAACACCCTGCTGAACCACTGCGGGATCCGGACGGACCTGCTGAGCTACACCGTCGATCGCAATCCGTACAAGCACGGCCGTTTCACGCCGGGCACGCGCATTCCGGTGCTGCCCCCGGAACGGATCGAAGCCGATCGGCCCGACTACGTGCTCGTCCTCCCGTGGAACCTCCGGGAGGAACTGACCGAACAGCTGTCGTTCGTGGGTGCCTGGGGCGGAAAGCTCGTGTTCCCCATCCCCCGCCTGGAAATCGTCGAGGTGTCTTGAAGTGAAGGTCGTTCTCTTCTGCGGTGGTTACGGGATGCGGATGCGCAACGGCGCGGCCGACGACGTCCCCAAGCCGATGGCGATGGTCGGTCCGAGACCGCTCATCTGGCACGTCATGCGGTATTACGCCCACTTCGGGCACACCGAATTCATCCTGTGCCTGGGCTACGGCGCGGCGCACATCAAGAACTTCTTCCTGAACTACCAGGAAACCATTTCCAACGATTTCGTCCTGCGCAACGGCCAGGCAGAGCTGCTCTCGACCGACATCGCCGACTGGACGATCACCTTCGTGCAGACGGGCATCGAGTCGCCGATCGGTGAGCGCCTGCGCCGCGTCCGCGACTACCTCGACGGCGACGAGATGTTCCTCGCGAACTACGCCGACGTCCTGTCCGACGCGCCGCTGCCCGACATGATCGAGCGGTTCAAGAACACCGACGCCGGCGCGTCGATGATGGTCGTGCCGCCGCAGTCGTCGTTCCACTGCGTCGAGATGAACGAGGGCGGCATGGTCGGCGCGATCACCGCCGTCAGCGAGATGCCGCTGTGGGAGAACGGCGGGTACTTCGTGCTCCGCCAGGAGGTCTTCGACCACATCCCGGAGAACGGCGACCTGGTCGCCGACGGCTGCGGCGAGCTGGCCAAGCGCGGCCGTCTGCTGGCCTACCCGTACCGCGGGTTCTGGAAGCCGACCGACACGGTCAAGGAGCGCGCGGCGCTCGACGACGCGTACACGCACGGCAAGAAGCCCTGGGCGCTCTGGGAGCGGCCCGTCGCGAGCACCGCGTGATCGGGCTCCGGCCGGGACGGCTCGGCAGCGTCGTCGCCCTCGGCGCGCACTGCGACGACATCGCGATCGGCGCCGGCGGCACCCTGCTGACGATGTGCGGGTCGCGTCCGGGCCTGCGGGTCGACGCGCTGGTCCTCTCCGGCGGCGGCACGCCCCGCGAGGACGAGGAGCGCGCGGCGCTCGCGGCGTTCTGCCCCGGCGCGCAGGTCGACGTCACGGTGCTGAAACTCCCGGACGGCCGGTTCCCGGCGCACTGGGAAGAGGCCAAGAACGCGCTGGAGGAGCTGCGGCGCCGGACCGACCCGGACGTCATCCTGGCGCCGCGCACCGACGACGCGCACCAGGACCACCGCGGGCTCGCGAAGCTCGTGCCGACGGCGTTCCGCGACCACCTGGCGCTGGGCTACGAGATCGTCAAGTGGGACGGCGACCTCGGCGCGCCGTCGGTGTACCAGCCGCTCGACGACGACGTCGCCGAGGAAAAGGTCCGGCTGCTGCAGGCGCACTACGCGTCCCAGCGGCACCGTGGCTGGTACGACCGCGAGGCCTTCCTCGGTCTCGCCCGGATCCGCGGGATCGAAACGGCCGCGAAGTACGCCGAAGCGTTTTTCGTCAAGAAACTCACTCTCGACCTGAAGGGCTGAATTCGATGCGGGTGTTGCTGACGGGGCACAAGGGCTATCTGGGCACGGTGATGGCCCCGGTGCTCGCCGCGGCCGGCCACGAGGTCGTCGGCCTCGACTCCGGGCTGTTCGAGCAGTGCCTGCTCGGGCCCGCGCCGGCCGACCCGGGCGGCTACGAGGTCGACCTGCGCGACGTCACGGCCAAGCACGTCGCCGACGTCGACGCGGTGATCCACCTGGCCGCGCTGTCGAACGACCCGCTCGGCTCGCTCGCGCCCGAGCTGACCTACGACATCAACCACCACGCGTCGGTGAAGCTCGCGAAGCTGGCCAAGGACGCCGGCGTCAGCCGCTACCTCTACGCGTCGACCTGCTCGGTGTACGGCGCGGGCGGCGACAACCTGGTCGACGAGGACGCGCCGCTGAAGCCGGTGACGCCGTACGCCGAGTCGAAGGTCCGCGTCGAGGCCGACGTCCACGAGCTCGCCGACGACGACTTCACCCCGGTCTACATGCGCAACGCGACGGCGTTCGGCTACTCGCCCCGGCTGCGCGGCGACATCGTGCTGAACAACCTCACCGCGCACGCGCACCTGTCCGGCGAGGTGCTGGTGCTCTCCGACGGCACGCCGTGGCGGCCGCTGGTGCACGCCCAGGACATCGCCCGCGCGTTCACCGCCGCGCTGACGGCGCCGAAGGAGGCCGTGCACAACAAGGCCTTCAACATCGGCACCGAGGACAACAACGTCACCGTCGCCGAGATCGCGCAGGAGGTCGTCGAGGCCGTGCCGGGCTCGACGCTGAACATCACCGGCGAGGCCGGCGCCGACCCGCGCTCCTACCGCGTCGACTTCTCGCGCTTCCGCGACGCCATCCCGGGCTTCGCCTGCGAGTGGTCGGTCAAGGACGGCGCCGTCGAGCTGATCGAGGCCTACCGGAAGTTCGGCCTGACCAGGGAATCGTTCAACAAGCTGTTCACCAGGCTCGCCTGGCTGCGCAGCGAGGGCGAAGCCGGCCGCGTCGACGACACCCTGCGGCGGCACTAGTGCCGGGCTCGCAGCTGCGGTCGGGGGCGGAGCTGCACGCCCTGGTCGAGCGGCTGTACCCGATCTGCCGCAGCATCACCGGCGACGGCGTGCGGCAGACCCTGGACGTCATCGGCGAGCACATCACGCTCGAGCGGCACGAGGTCCCGACCGGCACCCAGGTGCTGGACTGGACGATCCCGCAGGAGTGGAACATCCGCGACGCCTACGTCGCCGCGCCTTCCGGTGAGCGGGTAATCGACTTCCGGGAGTCGAACCTGCACGTCGTCGGGTACAGCGTCCCGGTGTCCGAGCGGATGCCATTGAGCGAGCTGCGGGAGCACCTGCACACGCTGCCGGACCAGCCGTCGTGGGTGCCCTACCGGACCAGCTACTACGCCCCGGCCTGGGGATTCTGCCTCGCGCAGGAGAAGCTGGACGCGCTGCCCGACGGCGACTACGACGTCGTCGTCGACTCGACCCTGGCCGACGGCTCGCTCACCTACGGCGAGCACGTCGTCCCGGGCCGCGTCACCGACGAGGTCATCGTGTCGTGCCACGTGTGCCACCCGTCGCTGGCCAACGACAACCTCGCCGGCATCGCCGTCGCGATCTCGCTGGCCCAGCAGCTGGCTGAATCGCAGCCCCACTACACGTACCGGTTCCTGTTCATGCCGGGCACGATCGGCTCGATCACCTGGCTGGCGCGCAACTCCGACCGGATCGACAAGGTCAAGCACGGGCTGGTGCTGGCGTGCGCGGGTGACCCGGGCCCGCTGACGTACAAGAAGTCCCGCCGCGACGACGCCGAGATCGACCGCGTGGTGCAGCACGTGCTCCGCTCACGGGAGCACAAGGTCGTCGACTTCTCGCCCTACGGCTACGACGAGCGCCAGTTCTGCTCGCCGGGCTTCAACCTCGGCGTCGGCTCCCTGACGCGGACGCCGTACGCGGGCTACCCGGAGTACCACACCTCCGCCGACAACCCGGGTTTCGTCTCCCCGGCCGCCATGGAGGACACGCTCGGCGCGCTGCTCGACGCCTTCGGCGTCCTGGACCGCAACCGCCGGTACGTCAACCTCAGCCCGTACGGCGAGCCCCAGCTCGGCAAGCGCGGGCTGTACGGCTCGCTCGGCGGCCGCAGCGACGCCAAGGAAGCCCAGATGGCCATGCTCTGGGTGCTCAACCTGTCCGACGGCGACCACTCGCTCCTCGACATCGCCGAACGGGCCGGCCTGCCCTTCGACATCGTCGATGTCGCGGCGCGTGCCCTGCACGACGCCGGTCTGGTCAAGGAATGAGCAACGTGGCCAACCATCGCCGTGCCCCCCGCTCGCTGCTCCGGAACGGCGCCGTGCGCGCCATGGCCGGACGGCTGAGCTGGGGACTCGGCGACCAGGCGGTGTCGAGCCTCACCAACTTCGCGGTCGGGCTGTACGTGGCCCGCTCCCTCGGGACGTTCGCCTTCGGCATCTTCAGCCTCGCCTGGGTCACCTACGGCGTGGTGCTCAACGTCTCGCGCGGCCTGGCCACCGACCCGCTGATGGTGCGCTTCAGCGCCGTCTCGGCGGATCAGTGGCGCTCCGGCGTCGCGAGCGCGTCCGGCACCGCGATCGGTGTCGGCTGCGTGACCGGCGTGATCAGCCTCGTCGCGGGGCTGGCCGCGGGCGGCCCCCTCGGCAACGCGTTCGTCGCGCTCGCCATCGTGCTGCCGGGCCTGCTGCTGCAGGACGCCTGGCGCTTCGCGTTCTTCGCGCGCGGCGAAGGCAAGAAGGCGTTCATCAACGACTGCGTGTGGGGCGTGGCCCTGCTGCCGGCGCTGTTCATCGCCGCGCAGATCCACACCGTGGTCGCGTTCGTGCTGGCCTGGGGCCTCTCCGGCGCGGTCGCGGCGCTCTTCGGCTGGTTCCAGACCGGCGTCCTCCCGCACCCGCGCGAGATGGTCGGCTGGTTCCGGACCCAGCGGGACCTGAGCGTCCGTTACCTCGTCGAGAACGTCAGCAACAGCGGCGCGTCGCAGCTGCGCGCGTACGGCCTCGGCGCGATCGCCGGCATCACCGCCGTCGGCGCGGTCCGCGGGGCCGAGCAGCTGCTCGGCCCGTTCCTGGCCCTGCTCATGGGCCTGTCCCTGGTCACCGTCGCCGAGGGCGCGCGGGTGCTTCAGCGGGCGCCGCACCGGCTGAAGCACTTCTGCATCATCCTCGGCGGCGGCCAAGCCGCCGCCGCGCTGTGCTGGGGCCTGGCGCTGTTGCTCCTCCTCCCCGACTCGGCCGGCCGCTGGGTGATGGGCTCGGTGTGGGACTCGTCGTCCCCGCTGATCCTCCCGGTGACCCTCGCCGTGGTCGGCGCGAGCTTCTCGACCGGCGCCGCGGCCGGCCTGCGGGCCCTCGGCGCCGCCCCGCGGAGCCTGCGGTCCCAGCTGATCGCCTCCCTGTTCTACGTCACGTTCGGCATCACCGGTGCCTTCCTGGGTGGCGCGGCGGGATCCGCGTGGGGCGTCGCGACCGCCACGCTCACCGGTTCCGTCGTCTGGTGGCTGCAGCTGCGGCTCGGCCTGCGCGAGTACGTGCCACCGGCCCCGGACGACGCCGGGGCCAACGAAGCCACCATCGTCTTCGCGCCGCTCAAGGAGACGATCAACGAAATCACCGTGGTCTTCGAGCCGATCAAAGAGCCGATCAAGGAATGAGGACTCCATGACCACCGTCCCGCGGCTGAGCCTCGGCCTCCCGGTGTACAACGGCGAGGAGTACCTCGCCGAGTCACTGGACGCGCTGCTCGGCCAGACCTACGAGGACTACGAGCTGATCATCTCGGACAACGCGTCCACCGACGCGACCGACGAGATCTGCCGCCGCTACGCCGAGAAGGACTCGCGGATCCGCTACGTTCGCCAGCCGAAGAACATCGGCGCGACGCCGAACCACAACTTCGTGTTCGACGTGTCCCGCACCGAGCTCTTCAAGTGGGTCTCCCACGACGACCTCTACGCCCGCGACCTCCTCAAGCGCTGCATCGAGGCGCTCGACGAACGCCCGGACGTCATCCTCGCCCACTGCGACCAGGCCATCATCGACGGCGACGGCCGCATCGTCCAGCCGCTCGAGTACACGCTGAACACCGGCTCCCGGCACGCCCCGGACCGCTTCCGCAGCATCCTGTTCGAGCCCGGCGGCGACGACTTCTACGGCGTCATCCGCGCCGACGTCCTCCGCCGCGTCAAGCCGCTCGACAGCTACCACCACGCCGACCGCACGTACTCGGCCGAGATGGCCTTGCACGGCCCCTTCTACCAGGTGCCCGAGCTGCTGTACTTCCGCCGCGACCACCCGGGCCGCGCGGAACGTGCCAACCCGACCATCCGGAGCCGGTGCGCCAACCTCGACCCGCGGCGCGCGGACCGGCTCCGGAATCCCACCGTCCGCCTGGTCGGCGAGTACATCGTCGGGTTCGCCGACCTGATCCGGCGGGCCCCGATCTCGGGCGCCGACAAGCGCGAGTGCTTCCGGCACCTCGGCAGCTGGCTGACCGACCGCGCGCGTTCCGGCCACGGCGAGCGCGTCGAGGACCGCGCGCCGACCGCCTCCGACGTCGCGACGGTCAACGAGATCGTCGCCGGCCGGGAAGGCAGGCTCGCGTGAAGCGTGCCCCGCGCGTCGGCGTGTTCGGCCTGCTCGGCTCGGGGAACCTCGGCAACGACGGTTCCCTCGAGGCCGTGCTCGGCTACCTGCGCGCCGAGTACCCGGACGCGGTGCTGAGCGCCCTGGTGGGCGGCCCGGAGATCGTCCGCGAGCGGTACGGCCTCGACACCACGCCGCTGCACTGGAACCAGTCCGAGTACGAGACGGCGTCCGGCCTCCGATCGATCGTCCTCAAGGGACTCGGCAAGCTGGTCGACATCGGCCGCACGGCCGCCTGGGTCCGCAAGCAGGACGTCGTGATCGTGCCCGGCATGGGCGTCCTCGAAGCGACGCTTCCGTTGCGCCCCTGGGGTTTTCCGTATTCGCTGTTCCTCCTCTCTGCCACGGGAAAGCTCTTCGGGACGAAGGTGGCGCTGGTCAGCGTCGGCGCCAACGAGATCAGCGCACGGGCCACCCGGACGCTGGTCCGCTGGGTCGGCCGGCTCGCCGCCTACCGTTCCTACCGGGACGACATCTCCCGCGACGCGATGCGCGCCATGGGCGTCGACACCAGCCGCGACCAGGTGTACCCGGACCTCGCGTTCTCCCTTCCCACGCCGGACGGCGACGGCAAGCCGGGCACCGTCGGCGTCGGCGTGATGGCCTACTACGGCGGCAACGACGACCGCGCCGAGGCCGACCGGATCTACCGCCACTACGTCGACACGATGAACCGTTTTGTCGCTTGGCTCGTTGACCAGGACAGGCCGGTCCGGCTGTTCATCGGCGACCAGATCGACCGGCAGGTCGTCGACGAGATCATCGAGAAGACCGCTTCCCCGCTGGTGACGGCGGCCTCGGCGGAGACCCTGGACGAGCTGATGCACGAGATGGCCGCGGTGGACCGCGTGGTGGCGACGCGCTACCACAACGTGCTCTGCGCCCTGAAGGTCGCGAAACCGACCGTGGCGATCGGGTACGCGCCGAAGAACGACGTCCTCATGACGGAGATGGGGCTCGGCGGTTTCACCCAGCGGGCGAAGACCGTCGACTTCGACCGTCTCGTCGAGCAGTTCACCGAACTCGAGAACCGCTCGGCCGAACTGCGCCAGACACTGCTGGAACGGAACGAGATGAACGCGCAACGGCTCAAGGACCAGTTCGCCGCCCTTTCGGCGGCCCTCTTCGGGGGTGGGCGATGAAGGCCATTCCGGTGCCCGAAATCGAGGGCGTGTACCTGTTCGAACCGGCACCCCACGTCGACGAACGCGGCTTCTTCAGCCGCACCTTCGACCGCGAGGTCGTCGCGTCGGTCGGGATCGACCCGGACGGCTTCGCCCAGGACAGCCTTTCCCGCTCCCGCAAGGGAGTCGTGCGCGGGATGCACCTGCGCGGCGGGGCCGGCGAATCGAAGCTCGTGCGCTGTTCCCACGGCGCGATCTTCGACGTCGTGGTGGACCTCCGACCGGATTCCCCGACATTCCGAAATATCAAGACGTTCGAACTTTCGGGTGAGACGCAGGTTTCCGTGTACATCCCCGCGGGGTGCGCGCACGGATTCCAGTCACTCACAGATCCCTCCGACGTCTCGTACCGTATCGATCGGGCGCACAACCCGAACGAAGACATTACGATTTCGTACAAAGACCCTGAATTGGACATTTCCTGGCCACTGTCAGTCACAATGGTCAGTGACCGAGACGAACGTGCGCCGTCTCTCGGAGAGGCGTTGAAACCAACGAGGTGACCCCCATGGGAACGAACTTGCCCCGCTCCACGACGGCGAACGAGCGGCTGCACCGGGTCATCCCGGGCGGTGCGCACACTTACGCCAAGGGCTCGGACCAGTATCCCTTCGAGATGGCCCCGGTCATCTCCCACGGCCGCGGCGGCCACGTCTGGGACGTCGACGGCAACGAGTACATCGAGTACGGCGCCGGGCTGAGAGCGGTCAGCCTGGGTCACGCCCACCCCCGCGTCCTCGACGCCGTCCGCGGCGAACTGGAGAAGGGCAGCAACTTCATCCGCCCGTCGATCATCGAGGCCGACGCCGCCGAGCGGTTCCTCGAGAACGTCCCGACGGCCGACATGGTGAAGTTCACCAAGAACGGCTCCGACGCCACGACGGCGGCCGTGCGGCTGGCTCGCGCCGCGACCGGGCGCAAGCTCGTCGCCAAGTGCGCCGACCACGCCTTCTTCTCGACCGACGACTGGTTCATCGGCACCACGCCGATGAACGCGGGCATCCCGGACGAGACGACCGAGCAGACGGTGTCCTTCCCGTACGGCGACCTGCAGGCCGCGGAGGAGCTGCTGCAGCGCCACGACGGCGAGATCGCGTGCATGATCCTGGAGCCGGCCGCGGCGGTCGAACCGCCGCCGGGGTACCTGCAGGGCCTGCGGGACCTCGCCACGCGTCACGGCGTCGTGCTCGTCTTCGACGAGATGATCACCGGCTTCCGCTGGTCCGCCCACGGCGCGCAGGGCCTCTACGGCGTCACCCCGGACCTCTCGACGTTCGGCAAGGCACTCGGCAACGGCTTCGCCGTCTCCGCGCTCGCGGGCAAGCGGGAGCTGATGGAGATCGGCGGCCTGCACACCGACCGCGAACGGGTGTTCCTGCTCTCGACCACCCACGGTGCCGAAACCCACTCCCTCGCCGCCGCGATGGCCGTCATGGACGTCTACCGCGACGAGGACGTCATCGGCCGCATGCACGCCCTCGGCGACCGGCTCGCCGCCGGCGTCCGCGACGTCGCGGCCGGGATCGGCGTCGAGGACCACGTGGTCGTCCGCGGCCGGGCCAGCAACATGGTCTTCGGCACGCTCGACGAGGAAGGCAAGCCGTCGCAGCCGTACCGGACGCTGTTCCTGCGCGAGCTGATCTCCGGCGGCGTGCTCGGCCCGTCCTTCGTGGTCAGTGCCGCGCTCACCGAGGCGGACATCGACAAGACGATCGACGTGGTCGCCCAGGCCTGCACGGTCTACCGCAAGGCACTCGACGCCAGCGACCCCACGCCGTGGACGGGCGGCCGGCCGGTGCAGCCGGTCTTCCGCAAGTACGCCTGACCCGACGGGCCACGCCCCGCCCGGTGCCCGGTCTCGACCGGACACCGGGCGGTTCCGTCTCCACGGAAGCACGCCGGTTCGCCGCCCCGGGGAGCCGGATTCACTCCTTGGGTCCGATGAGGACACTCCAGGGTGACTGTTTTCCCGCCCGATCGTGCATAGCGTCCTGCCATGGGCAGATCTCGTGCGTTCCTCGTTGGTGCTTGCTCGCTCTTGATCGCCGTGGCCTGCCCGGCGATCGCGAGGGGTGCCGACGGGCCGGGGCCGGTGTGCGATCACCAGCCCGCGGCGTACGAAGAGGCGCCTTCCGGAGCGGTCTCCGTCGATCCGGGCGTCGACGGGGACCTTTCGGCCAAGACCGCGGCGAACCCGCCCGGCACCACGTTCTGGCTCCGCCCCGGCACCCACACCCTCGGCACCGACGAGTTCGGCCAGGTCGCCCCGAAGGACGGGGACGTCTACCTCGGCGCCCCGGGCGCGGTCGTCGACGGCCGCGGCGTCAACCGCGCGGCGTTCACCCAGCGGGCCCGTGACGTCGAGATCCGGAACCTGACGATCCGCGGCTTCGCGGCGCTGCAGGACCAGGGCGTGGTCAACCACGACTCCGGTGACGGCTGGCTCATCGAGAACGCCACCATCGAGAACAACGCCGGCGCCGCCCTGATGGCCGGCGCGCGGCAGGTCGTGCGGCACAGCTGCCTGCGGAACAACGGCCAGTACGGGCTCAACGCGTACCAGGCAGGCGACGGCATCACCGGGCTCGTGCTGGAGGGCAACGAGATCACCGGCAACAACACCGGCGACTGGGAGACCAAGGTCCCGGGCTGCGGCTGCAGCGGCGGGGCCAAGTTCTGGGCCGTGAACGGCGCCGACGTCCGCGGCAACTGGGTCCACGGCAACCACGGCGCCGGCCTGTGGGCCGACACCAACAACAACGACTTCCTCGTCGAAGACAACCTGTTCGAGGCCAACGACGCCGAGGCGCTGTTCTACGAGACGAGCTACAACCTGGTGCTGCGCGGCAACACCTTCCGCGGCAACAGCCTGGTCCAAGGCCGCGCGTTCGCGGCGCGCGGCGACAACTTCCCCGTGGCGACGGTGTACCTGTCGGAGTCGGGCGGCGAGCCACGAGTCCCGGCGCGGACGTCCGCCATCGACATCAGCGGGAACACGTTCGCCGACAACTGGTCCGGGATCACGCTGTGGGAGAACGCCGACCGCTTCTGCACGAGCCCGGCCAACACGTCTTCGGGCTACTGCACGAAGCTCGCGTCCCCGTCTTCGTGCTCGGCGGGCACCATCGCGAAGGCGCCGTCCTACGGCGACTGCCGCTGGAAGACGCAGCACGTGGAGGTTCACGGGAACACCTTCCGGTTCGATCCGGCACGGCTCGGGTGTACGAGTCTGTGCGGGCGGATGGCCCTGCTGTCGAACTACGGGACGTTCCCGGACTGGTCGCCCTACAAGGGAACCGCGGTCCAGGAGGCGATCACGTTCCGGCAGGACAACCGGTGGCACGACAACTCCTACGCGGGGCAGTGGACCTTCGTCGCGCATGACACCTCCAGGACGGTCGATCCTGCGGGCTGGCGGGCGGGCCCGTACTCGCAGGACGCGTGTTCTTCGTTCGACGGTGGGGCCGCCGGTTGCTGATCACGACTGTGACAGCGGGGTCCGACACTTTTCTCCGACGGCCGCGACAGCGGTGACGCTTTCCCTTGGCACACAAGGGAAAAGTCGCGACCGGTAAATTCCGGACACCTGGAGATCACCCGTTTCAGCGATGGTGTTCGCACGGGTGTTCGGTACCGTCGGAGACATGGCCACCCCGAGCCCCGTCTCCGAACCCCGCCGCCGCGACGCGATCGACGTCGTGGTGTTCGACGCCATGGGCGTCCTCTACTCGTGCGCCGACGACGTCGGCGAGCTGCTGGTCCCTTTCCTGCGCGGCAAGGGATGCGTCCTCGAACGACGTGACATCGACGACCTCTACCGCGCGTGCAGCCTCGGCAAGATGTCCTCCGCGGACTTCTGGGCGGCGGCGGGCGTACCCGGTGCCCCGGACGACGAATACTGCCGCGGCCACCGTCTCACCGACGGCGTCGTCACGGTGCTCGCCGAGCTCGACACCACCGGCGTGCGGCTCGCCTGTCTCAGCAACGACGTCAGCGAATGGTCCAAGCTGCTGCAGGAACGTTTCGGGCTCGCCGAGTTCATCACCGACTGGTTCGTCAGCGGCGATACCCGCGTGCGCAAACCCGATCCCGAAGCGTTCACCGGCCTGCGCCGGCGGCTCGACGTGGTGCCGGACCGCATCCTCCTGATCGACGACCGCGCGGAGAACGTCATGGCCGCGCGCGCCGCGGGGCTGCAGGCGCTGCGGTTCGGCTCGGCCGGTCTGTCCACAATGGACCAGCTACGAAGAGAGCTCAGACCGTGGTGAACCGCGAACTCGGCTCTCCCCGCAGCCGCCCGGAAGGCAGCCGCCGGTTGCAGAGCACCAGCAGGAGGTCCTGGGCCGCGCCGGTGAGCGGCGTGCCGGTGCCGTACGACCAGTCGAGATCGTCGGCACGCAGGGAGACGCCCGTCAGGTCGGTGCCGAAGTACTTCACCTGCTTCGGCTTGAGGCTGTTCAGGATCACTTCGATCCGGTCCAGGGGCACGTTCCGGTCGAGGTTCAGGGCAGTCGTGATGTCGAGGCCGTGGATCACGTCGTGGCTCAACGCGCCCTCCGCTCCCCCGCCCGGTGGCCGCCAGGGGTGTTCGGCGTTGTCGCGGAGCGAGGCGACGAGCGCCTCGGCCGACAGCTCGGCCGCTTCGCGGCGAGCCACCCGGTCGGCCATGTGGTTGAAGCGGCCGGCGGACTTCAGCATTTCGCGGGCGAACCGGCCGGTCGACATGCGAAACGGCATCGTCATGTGGGCAACCACCTCCGGCACGCGCCAGCCGGCGCACAACGTCGGCGTCGCCCATTCGGCCGGGGACAGGCCGTCGAGCACCACCGCCAGGTCACGGCGTTCCGCGGCGATCAGGTCCTGGATCATCGGGGTCTCCTTCACGAGTAGGTCACCCCACCGACGAACAGGCCGGGCGAAGACCGACACCCCCGTGGAACCGATCAGCCGAGCGGCCGGGCCCTGGTCAGAGGCGGTCCGCGACGCGGTCGACGACCCACGCCGTCGCCGGGACCACCGCCAGCGCGGCGCAGAAACCGCCGATCGCGTCCGTCGGGTAATGCGCGCCCAGGGCCACCTCGGCCCAGCCCATCGCGAGCCCGGCGACCACGGCCAGGCCGAGCAGCAGCGTCACCGCCGCGGTGCGGCCCAGGTGCAGGCGGTCGGCCACCAGCAGGCCGATGACCAGCGCGAGCGCCGTCGCGAGGGCCGTGTGCCCGCTCGGATAGGACAGGAACTCGCCGTGGATCGTGCGGCCGACGATCGGCTTGAGCACCGTCGTCACCGCGACCGTGGCGAGAACGCCGAGCACGGTCAGCACCGCGATCCGGACCCGGTGGGCCAGGAACCCGGCCAGGGCGATCAGCGCCACCAGGATCGTCGACCCGACGGGCTCGCCGCCGAAGTCGAAGATCAGCGCCACGTACCGCCACGGCGGCCGGACGCCGTCGATCGACGGCAGCACGGCCGCGTCGATCCCGGTCAGGCCGGAGTCGTGGAAGTGGAGGATGCCGAGCGCGACGAGCACCGCCGTCGCGAGCGCGCCCGTCATCGCCAGCGGGGTGCGCAGCGTGGCCGGCAGGGCCACGGGCGCGGTCCGGACGAGTTCCCTCACCCGTGCGCCTCGATCGCCGCCTGGTACCCGGAGATCAGCCGGTCCAGCCCGACCTCCGGGGTGAAGTCCTTCTCGTACCGGACGCGGGCCGCGTCGCCCATCTCCCGGTTCCGGTCGCCGACCACCTCGCGCAGCCGGTCCGCGAGCGAAGCCGCGTCGTTCGGCTGGTGCAGGAGGCCGGTCACGCCGTCCTCGACCAGTTCGGGTAACGCACCGTGGGCCGCCGCGACCGTCGGCACTCCGGCGGCCATCGCTTCGACGACCACGAGGCCGAACGCCTCCAGCCACGTCGACGGGGCCACCACCGCCACCGCGTCGGCCGTCAACGCGCGGCACTCCGCCTTGTTCCGCAGGCCCACGTACGAGACGTCGGAGCGGCCGTTCGCCCAGCCGGCGACCTCGTCCTGCATCGGGCCGGTACCCGCGATGACCAGCGGCACGCCCAGGGCGCCGCCGAGCCGGTCCCAGGCCCGCATGAGGAGCCCGACCCCCTTCTCCTCGGTGATGCGGCCGAGGAAGAGCACGTGGGTCCCGTCGCCGGTGCGGCGGACGCCGGGGTCGGTGACGAAGTTGTGCTTCACCGCCATCCGCTCGCCGGGCATGCCGGCCGACACCAGGAGGTCACGTTGGGCCGCCGAAATGCAGAAGAACCGGGAGACGCCCGTCCACCACCGGCGGCGGTTGGCGAGCATGCTGGCCGCCATCGGCACCGTCGCGGCGCTCGAGCCGCGGTAGCAGCCGTGCTTCACCGCGGGCAGCGGTGAGCCGCCGACGCACTCGGTGCAGATGTGGCCGTCGCGGTGCAGGGTGCCCGGCGGGCAGACCATCGTGTAGTTGTGCAGCGTCGCGACGGCGGGCACGCCCGCGTCCGCGCAGGCCGCGACCACCGACGGCGACAGCAGCGGGAACGTGTTGTGGATGTGCACGACGTCCGGGCGCGAGGCTCGCAGCCGGGCCGCGAGCTCCTTCCGGACCGCCGGGTTCCACGGGACCATGAGCGGGACGGCCGCCTTGCGGGGCAACGGCATCTGCGCGATGTCGTCGCTGCGGCGCTCGAACAACGACACCTTGTGCCCGCCCTCGGCGAGCAGCGACACCTCGGCGTCGACGACGTTGTTCTCCCCGCTCGGCTGCTCGGACCGGTATCGGTTGTGGACCACGAGCACCTTCACGCGCCTGCACCTCGCACGCTTGCCCCCTTCGACGGGATGAATGCTTCTTCGTCGGTCTGCGGCGCTCCCCGCACCAGCAGCGACGCGGCCAGCGCCAGGTGCAGCAGGTACGGCGACGCGTCGCCGAGCCCGGCTTCGGTGTAGGAGGCCGAAATGCAGTAGGTGATCAAGAAGATGGCGCACGCGCGAGCCAGTGACGGCGGGCGCAGCACCGCGACCACGACCAGCGTGAGGAGGAACGCGGCGACCAAGGCGATCCCGACGAACCCCTGCTCGTGGTAGATCGCGAGCCAGCTGTTGTCGATGGGGAGGCCGTCGTAGGACTTGTCCGTGAGGCCGACGCCGAAGATGTACTCCGACGTCGTCCGCGGGGCCTCGAGCAGCGCGTCCCACACCTTCGCGCGGCCGGTCAGGCTGGAGAAGTTGTCCGCGCTCTGGCCGCGGAGGAACCACGCCTGCAGCGCCCCGGCCAGCACGATGCCGGCGACGCCGCCGATGCCCGCCGTCCAGGCGAACACCTTGCGGGCGCGGGCACTGGTCAGCGCCATCGACAGGAAGGCCACCAGGAGCCCGGCGATCAGGCCGAGCGTCGCCGTGCGGGTGTGCGTGAGCAGCAGCAACCCGAGCACCGGCACCACGATGACCAACGCGCTGCGCCACGTCGTGCGGCGGCCGAACCAGAGAAGGAGCGTGAGTCCCGCGATGACCGCGGCGTATTGGCCGATCTGCGGCGGGGTGAGCGGCCAGACCGCGCCCGAAAGGCGGCCGCCGTACTCCTCCGGCATGGCGTTGCCCGGCGAGATGACCAGTCCGATCGCGACCGACGCCAGCACGATCCCGTACGTCCGGATATGGGAGCGGACGAACGCGAACCCGCCGTCCCACCAGCGGGTCAGCAGCCAGAGCGTCGACACGAACACGGTCAGCCGGAAGCACCGGAAGAGCGCGCCCGCGCCTTCCTTCAGGTCGGCGCTGGCGAGGATGCTGGACAGCAGCAGCAACGTCAGCAGCAGCAGGTACGCGCTCGGCCGGATCCGCAGGTGCTTGTTCAGCACCAGCGCGATCACGAAGGCCGTCATCAGCGAGCCCATCGTGACCAGCTGGCTGACCGAGCGCGGCAGCGGGATGACCGTCTTCGCGCCGGTCGAGCCGAGCGTGTTGATGATCAGCAGGGCCCAGGCCAAGGCCGCCCACTTGGGCGCCGAGGACACGGGCTCGGTCGTGGCTTCGCCCCGGATTCCCGCCACTCCGGTGTGTGCCGCCATGTCAGCCCCCGCCCTGCGCGGTGAACGTGCTTCCGGTGTCCTGCGAGTACGGCGACCCTTCCCACTCGCCGATCTCGACGACGCGGTCGGTGGTGTAGGGGATGAACGTCCACGGCCCGGCGTAGCTGTTGTCGTGCCAGCGGTTGTCCTGCTTGTACGTGATCGCCTCCTGGACCACGGCACCCTTGTAGGGCGACCAGTCCGGGTAGGTGCCGAAGTTCGACAGCAGGGCCATCCGGCCGCACGACGCCTGGCAGCCGACCACGGACGGGTCCAGCACGAACTTGTTGTCGTGGATGTCGACGTGCTGGGTCTTCCAGCGGCAGTCGCTCAGCAGGGGCTCGGTACTGATGGCCGGGGCCGCGCACTTCTTCACGTCGGGCACCAGCCGGGTGCAGTCACCGGAGGAGGTGTTGGCCGGGCTGTTGCAGTACCGATCCGCGTTCTCCCACAGCGTGATCCCGGACCAGTTGTTCTCCAGGTAGTTGCGGGAGATCTCCAGCTTCGCGGTGCGCGCCTTGATCCGCGGCTCGCCGCCGGACTCGGAGATGTAGATCGCCGGCGTCGGGAAGTTGTCACCCTTGTCGGCGTACTTGCGGCCGTCGACCCAGTTGTTCTTCCGGATCGTGTTGTCGCGGATGATCGCGTTGTAGCTGATCTCGTAGATGATCGCGGCGCTGTCGTTGTTCTCGATGAGGTTGCCCTCGATGAGGAAGTCGTTGTTGTTGGTGTCGGCCCACAGCCCGGTGCCGTGGTTGTCGTGCACCCAGTTGCCGCGCACGTCGGCGCCGTTGACGTCCCAGAACTTGACGCCACCGGTGCAGCCGCAGCCGTCGATCTTCGTTTCCCAGTCGCCCGTGTTGTTGCCGGCGATCTCGTTGCCCTCGACGACCAGCGCGGTGATCGGGGTGCTGCCGGAGAAGGCGTTGATCCCGTACTGGCCGTTGCGGCGCAGGCAGTTCCCGCGCACCTGCTGGCGCGCGCCCGCCATCAGCCCGGCACCGTCGTTGTCCTGGATCGTGGAGTGCTCGATCACCCAGCCGTCGCCCGAGTCGTGGTTGACGACGCCTTCGTCGCGCGGCGCCGCGAAGCCCTGCACGGTCAGGTAGGTGAGCTTGACGTTGGCCGCGTGCCCGGTGAACGCGTACTGGTTGACCTTCCGGCCGTCGAGGATCGCGCCGGGCGCGCCGACGTAGACGTCGCCGTCCTTCGGGGAGACCTGGTCGTACTTGTCGTCGCCGAGGACGTGCTTGCCCGGCTTGAGCCAGAACGTCGTGCCCGGGCCGGCCGTGCGGGTCTTCACGGCGAGGTCGTTCGGGATCGCCGGGTCGACGACCACCGCACCCGCCGGCGCCGCCGTCGGGCCGGCCGGCTCCTTGTCGCAGACCGCCGCGACCGACCCGCTGGGTGCCGACGTCGCCTGGGCCGGGCCGCTGTCGTCGGGGCTGCTGGAGCACGCCGCGAGCGTGAGCAGCACACCGAGCAGCGGAGCGGCACGGCTGAGTCGGGAACGGCGGGCTGTCACGGGCGGGTCCTAACTGAAACGGAGCAGGGTGGTCAGGTGTCCGGGGGTGCCGGAGCCGACCAGGGTGGTCGAGGGTTCCTTGCGGCCGAAGCCCGGCGAGTACCAGCCGAGCGGCGGGTCGAGCTCACCCCGGTGGGCCGTCCACGACAGCTCGGGCGGCAGTTCCAGCTCCGCGGTGTGCACCGGGGCCAAGGTACGGCCGTCGCCCGCCCAGCTCAGGTGGGCGACGTTTCCCTCGAGCGTGGCCGTGACGGCCGGGCCCAGGTGAAACGCCAGCCGCGCGGCCGGGCCGGTGTCGCCGAGCACCTCGTCGACGATCTTCAGCACGGCGCCGTCGAGCTCCACCGTGCGGCGGTGCACGGCCGGCGCGTAGCCGTCGTGGGCCGCCGACCAGCGGGACGGGCCGTCGTCCGGGGTGTGCACGCCGAGCACCTTCGTCACCGCGTGCCGGGTCCAGAGGAACGGGCCGCCGGACACGGACTGGTCGCTGCCGCCCAGCTCGAGGGTGTTGTGGCCGAGCGTGGACCGGAAGTACGACCGCCACTGCGGCTCGCCGTGGTAGCAGAAGGTGCCCGGGTCGGCGAGGACGTCGACGCCGTCGTGGCGGACCTCCACCGACAGAGCGTCGGCGTGGGCGTGGGCGGCGATCGACAGGAAGCCGTGCGGGCCGCCGTCGCAGCGCGCCCAGACCTTGCCCGAGCGCAGGATCGTCATCCCCGCGTCCCGCAGGTGGGCGGGACGCCGGCCGGGGCGGGCACCCGTGACGCGCGGGGTCCGGAGAGCGAGCGCGGCCAGCAGCGGGGTGCGGACGTCGTCGCCCGGCACCGGCCACCAGTCGAGGCGGCCGAACAGGGCTTCCCCGGTGGCCAGCAGCGACCCCCAGCGGCTGGTCTCGGAGCCGTCGACGATCAGGCCGAAGCCATCGTCGGCGTCACCCTGCCGCGGCGGCCGGAACCGGTTGTCCACAATGGACGCCAGGGCGTCGGTCATCCGGAGCAGGACGTCCCAGGTGGTGTCCGGCACCGGGATGCCCGCCGCGTCGGCTTCGAGCGCCGCCGCGAGGCCCAGCTCCAGCACCAGGCCGTGGTACTCGGACGCGAGTTCGGCATTGAGCCCGGAGTCGAAGGTGTTGCGGCCCAGCTGGACGTCGAGCGAGCGGGTCGCCTCCGCCCGCCAGCGCGCCGACTCCGGGAACCAGCCGAACGCGCAGGCCGCGGCCAGCAGCCCGGCGTCCTCGGCGATGACGTGGTTGTTCGCCGACGAGCCGTGGCTGCGCAGCGTCGCCAGCCAGTTCTGGTGGTGCCACAGCTGCAGGTGGAAGCCCGGGTTGTCCTCGAACAACGCCTTGACGCCCGCCCAGCCGTCGAGCAGCCGGCGGACCCAGACCCACGACAGCAGCCGGATGCCCAGCTCTATGCCGCTCACCCAGTGCGGCCCCTGAAGCGGCGGGTTCGCCGCCCACCAGGACCGCAGGTGCGCGGCGACGCGCTCGGCGTACGCCTCGGTGCCGGTCAGGGCGTACGCCGCAGCCAGCACAGTGAGGTGCTGGTGCCGCGACGGCTCCCAGATCTGCTTGATGTCGCCGACCGTGTCCTCCGACCGGTACGGCACATCGAAGGCGTAGACGTCCAGCGGTGCGCGGCGGCCGGTCTTCGGGTCGAGCGCCCAGTCCGGGTCGGCCATGTCCTCGCGGAGGACACCGAAGTACTCGGCGCGGCCGGCCATCAGCCCGTCGGCCGTGGCCAGCAGCCGCGTGACGGCCTCGCCGGAGACCTTGCCGAGGACACCGTCCGGCAGCGGGGCGGTGAACCGTGGGTGTGACGGCCACGCGGGCGGCTCGGGCAGCGCCGACCGCCACTGCCGCTGGACGACGGCGTGCCGGGCACGGCCGACGACCTCCGCCGGCCCCATCCGGGACAGCCGGCGCAGGTACCAGCCGGGACCCATCATGCCGGGGCACCCGCCTTCCGCGGGAGCTCGATCCGGACCGGCGCCGAGTTCGCGACGCTGGTCTGCGCGGCGAGCGTGGCCAGCGTCGTCGCGGCCAGCGAGGCGACCGAGATCGGCATCGGACTGCCCGTACGGACCGCATCGAGGAAGGCGTCGACCTCGGCGGCCTGGCCCTTGTCGCGGCCCTTCGGGATCCGCGAACTGGCCCACTTCTTGCGGGAGTACACCGAGGCGCGGACGAAGTCGTCGAACTTCAGGACCTTGCCGTCGGCGGTGACGTCGAGCGTCTCCTTCGGGAAGCCCGACGAACCGCTCTCGGCGTAGCTGATGACCGCCGTGGAGCCGTCCGCGTAGCCGAGGGTGACCTGCAGGTCCGTGCCGCCGGTGGCGTACACCGAGACCGGGTCGGCGTCGAGCAGCCAGCTCACGGTGTCGATGAAGTGCCCGCCTTCACCGGCGAAGCGCGAGCCCTCGGTGGCCGTCTGGTTGTACCAGCTGCCGTGGTCGAGGCGGCCGGCGTTGACCAGGTAGCGGACCGTCGCCGGGCCGACGCGCGGGCCGAACTGGCCGCGGGCCTCGTGCAGCAGCGGCGCGAACCGGCGGTTGAAGCCGACCTGCAGCCGGTCGTTGCCGGACTCCTCGATCGCGTCGAGCACCTTCTGCAGCTCGGCTTCCGACAGGGCGAGCGGCTTCTCGACGAACACCGTCTTGCCCGCGAGCAGCGCCTGGCGGGTCAGCTCGGCGTGCGAGCTGTGGCGGGTGACGACGAAGACGGCGTCGATCGACTCGTCGCCGAGCACGTTGTCGATGTCGGTGGACGCCTCGGCGAAGCCGAACTTGCGCCGGGCGTTGGCGCCGGACAGCGCCGACGTCGTCGCGACGTGCTCGAGGTGGACGTCCTCGCGCTCGGCGAGGTGCGGCAGCAGCATCGACGACGCGTAGTTGCCGGCCCCGATGAAGCCGAGGCGCACCGGCTGCCCGGCCGGGCGCGGCGCGGCCTTGTGCTCGACCAGCCCGACCCGCGCGGACGTCACGACCGGCTCGGTCTTCGCGACCGCGTCCGGGTAGCGGAACAGCACCGCGACGGCCTTCAGCTCGCCGTCGTTGAGCGCCTTGTACGTCTCGACGGCCTCGGAGAAGTCCGAGACGTGCGTGATCAGCGGCTCGACGTCGAGGCGGTCGCGGTCGATCAGGTCGATGACGCACTCGAGGTTGCGGCGCTCGGTCCAGCGGACCTGGCCGATCGGGTAGTCACGGCCTTCGAGCTCGTACGACGGGTCGTAGCGGCCGGGGCCGTACGAGCGGGAGAACCGGACGTCCAGTTCCTTCTCGTAGTAGGCGTTCCACGGCAGGTCGAGCTTGCACTTGCCGATGTCGATCACGCGGCCGCGGTCACGCGACAGCTTCGCGGCCAGCTCCACCGGGTCGTTCGTGTTGCCGCCGGCGGCGAGGTAGGTCTGGTCGACGCCCGCGCCGTGCGTCAGCTCCTCGACGGCGGTGTCGACCACGCCGGAACCCGGGTGGCTGCACACCAGCGCGCCCAGGCTCTCGGCGAGCTTGCAGCGGTCCGGGTCGGGGTCGACGCCGAACACGCGCACGCCGGACGACACGAGCAGCTGCACCACGAGCTGGCCGATCAGGCCGAGCCCGATCACCAGGGCGACATCACCGATCTGCGGCTCGCCGCGGCGGACACCCTGCATCGCGATCGAGCCGACGGTGCCGAACGCCGCGTGCCGCGGGTCGACCCCGGCCGGGACGCGCGAGTAGAGGTTCTTGGGCACCCAGTTCAGTTCCGCGTGCAGCGCGTGCTCGTTGCCCGCGCAGGCCACGAGGTCGCCGACCGCGACGTCGGTGATCCCGTCGCCGACCTGCTCGACGATCCCGCACAACGAGTAACCGAGGGGCGTGTATGAGTCCAGTTTGGACGTCACCTTGCGGTAGGTCGCCGAGAGGCCGTTGGTCGCCACGCTCTGGACGACCTTCGCGACCTGGTCGGGCCGGGCTCTCGCCTTGCCCACCAGCGACAGGCTCGCCTCGGACACCTTCATCATCTCGGTGCCGGTCGAGATCAGGGAGTACACCGTGCGGACGAGCACGCCGCCGGCCTTGCACGCCGGCTCCGGCACCTCGAGCAGTGCCAGTTCACCACTCTTGTAGTTCTGAACGACCTGCTTCACTTCGCTCCCGCCATCGCATTCCGGTACCAGTACTCAAGGGTCAAGATGTGCCAGAGGTGCTTGCCGCGGTCCTCCTGGCCGGCGGCGTCCTCGGCGACCATCCGCTGCAGCGCGTCACGCTGCAGGAAGCCGGACTCGACGAGCACGCCCTCGTTCACGACCTCCCGCACCAGTGGCGCCAGGTCGCGGCTCATCCACGCCCGCAGCGGCGCGCTGAACAGGCCCTTCGGCCGGTGCACGATCTCGCTGGGCAGGATGTTCAGCGCCGCGTTCTTCAGCGCCACCTTGCCGGCGCGGCCGACGATCTTCTTGTCGCCCGGGATCTTGAACGCCGCCCGGACGACCTCGACGTCGACGAACGGCGTCCGCACCTCGGTGGACGCGGCCATCGTCGAGCGGTCGGTGTAGGTCAGGTTCAGGCCGGGCAGGAACAGCCGCGAGTCGGCCAGGCACATGCGGTTGACGAAGTCGTCGAGCGCCTGGTCGTTGTAGGTGTCCGCGTGCTCGGTGAGGACGTCGTCGACCGTCGGCGCGAGGTCCGGGTTGAGCAGGCCGAGCAGCTCCGCCTGGTCGTACATCGTGTAGCTGCGCCGGAACGCCGTCTCCTCGGGCAGGCCGGCGAAGGAGAGGAACCGCTTCGCGAACCGCACCGAGCGGTAGCCGCGCTTGGCCGACGCGACCGGCAGCCGGTCGACCAGGGACTCCACCGGACGCCGGACCGCGCCCGGCACCTTGTGGTAGCGCAGGGCGATCAGGTTCGCGAGGTGCTTGCGGTAGCCGGCGAACAGCTCGTCGGCGCCCATGCCGGACAGCATCACCTTGACGCCGGCGTCCCGCGCGGCCGAGCAGATCAGGAACGAGTTGATCGCCGCCGGGTCGCCGATCGGCTCGTCGAGGTGGTAGGTCATCTTCGGCAGCAGGTCGAGCACCTGCGGCGCGATCTCGATCTCGTGCAGGTCGACGCCGAACTGCTGCGCGACGATCCGGGCGTACTTGAGGTCGTCCGGCATGGCCTCGAACTTGGCGTCCTCGGCGCGGAACCCGATGGTGTAGGCCGAGATCCCCGGCCGCGACCGCGCGGCCAGCGCCGTGAGGTAGCTGGAGTCCAGGCCACCCGAGAGGAACGTCGCGACCGGGACGTCCGAGATCAGGTGCTTGGCGGTCGACTCGGAGATCACCTCGTGCAGGTCGACCTCGCCCTCGAAGGCCGCGCCCTCCTCGGCGACCTCCCGCAGCGACCAGTAGCGGCCGCGGTCGACCTGGCCGTCCGGCCGGCAGCGCAGCCACGTGCCCGGCTGCAGCTTCTCCGCGCCCTGGTAGGCGCAGCGGCTGTCCGGCACCCAGTAGTAGAGAAGCGACGCGACCAGCGCCGCGTTGTCGATCTGCAGCGACCCGCCCAGCTCACCGGCCAGCGCCTTCAGCTCGGACGCGAAGGCGACACCGCCGTTTCGCCGCACGAAGAAGAGCGGCTTGATTCCCAGCTGGTCGCGGACCAGGAACAGCTCGCCGGTGCCCTCCTCGAACAGCGCGAAAGCGAACATCCCGCGCAGCTTCGGCAGGCAGTCGGTGCCCCAGCGCCGCCACGCCTGCAGCAGCACCTCGGTGTCGGACGTGCCGCGGAAGCGCACCCCGGCGCCCTCGAGCTCGGCCCGCAGTTCCGGCGCGTTGTACAGCTCGCCGTTGTAGCTCAGGGCGAGGCCGTCGAGGACCATCGGCTGGGCGCCGGTCTCGGTCAGGTCGACGATCGAGAGCCGCCGGTGTCCCAAGTGGACTTCACCGGAGCCGACGCCGTGGTCGTAGCGGCCGGAACCGTCCGGCCCGCGGTGGGCCAGCGTCTTCGTCAGCCGGTCGGTCAGCGGTCCGCCGTCCGGCCAGAGGTAGGTGCCTGCGATGCCGCACATCTCGAGTGGGTTCCCCTTCGTCGCGGCGCGCGGAGGTCAGGAGACCTCTGCGCTCTTTTCGGACTCGAGCTCGGCGTTCAGTTCGCCTTGGTGCGTCGGCTCGCCGTGGTCGCGCTTGAACGGCGTCGGCCGCGGCTTCGGCTTGACCGGAGCGAACTTCTTCGTGGGCGCGTCCGCGTGCGGGACGCTGACGCTGCCGGGTTCCGGGAGCTTCTGGCCCTGCTGCGGCTTCGGCGGGTGAGGCTTGGACTGCAGCGGCTTGGCGACCGTCGGGACCATCGGCCGGACCGGCGCGAACTTGCGCGTCGGCGGGTCCACCAGCGCGACGCGCTCGGCGACCCGGGCCGCCAGCTCGTCGATCCGGTCTTCGCGTTCGACGTCGACGCGCGGCGCCGCGGGTGTCAGGCCGGCGCGGCCGCGCAGCGCGGTGTGCAGGCCGTCCCACAGCGTCCCGTCGGACTTGTCGCGCGGGTCCGGGTCGACCAGCACCACACCGAGGATCGGGATCTCCTGGTCGGCCAGTTGCCGCGCGACGGTGTGCAGCCAAAGCGTGTTCGCGTGCCCGGCCTTGACGACCAGCACCGTCTCCGCGCCCAGGTGCTCCAGGTCGGTCCACGCGGTGCCCGGGGACACCGTGCCGACGCCGACGCGGCGTTCGCCGTCCTCGGCGTCCGGGTCGCCCGCGCCGACCACGGTGACCTCGCTCTTGGTCTCGCTCGCCAGCTTGCGCACGTCCTCGCCCGGCAGGTCGTCCACGACACTCGCGCGGCCGTCCTCGCCGAGCTGCTCCGCGACGTCGAGGGCGAGCGCGGCGGCGATCTTCGGCGCGCCGAGCTCCAGCAACGACACCTCGGTGACGTCCTTCTGGATCGCGCGGACCAGCGTCGTGGCGACGCGCTTGCGTTCCGAAACCGCGCGGGACCGCTGCCACAGGCGAGCCGGGCCGCGGCGCTTCGACGGCAGCTGGGCGATCACGGACGCGCCGAGGTGCGTCGAGATCTCGCGGCGCAGCACCGGCCGGTCCCGCGAGACCGCGCCGATGGCGGCGAACGCGATCCCGAGGGCCAGCCCCAGTGCGAACCCGATGCCGGCGTTGGTCGCGGTCGTCTTGAGGAACGCCTTCGGCAGCGCGCGGGGCGCGTCGACGATCTGGGTGCCGGCGGCGACCTGCGGGCTGCCGATGCCGGCCTGCTGGGCGCGGGAGTCGAAGTCCGAGACCTGCGACGCCAGTGCGGCGCGGCGGCCGTAAAGGCCCTCGAGGGTGCTCGCGTTCGCGTTGCGGCCCTTGCCGGTCTCGTCGGCGATCTGCGCGTCGACCTTCGTCAGCTCGTCCTGGGCGTTCTTGCGCTGGTCGAGGATGGCCTTCGACTGCGCGGCCGCGGCGGCCTGGCTGCGCTGGACGTGGTCGGCGATGAACGTGTCGGCCAGCGCCTTCGCCTGCGCGACCGCCTCTTCGTTGGTCTTGGCCTTGACGGTGATCTGCATGACGTTGTTCGTCACCGGCAGGCCCGAGTAGTTCTTCATGAACTCTTCGGGCGATTCGGTGCTGTTGAGCTTCTTCAGCGCGCCTTCGGCGATCTGGGTGGTCGACAGCACCGCGACGTCGGTGCGCATCAGCGTGCCGCTGTCGGTCGGCGAGTCGTCCTGGTGGACCACGATCACCTTGGCGACCGCGGTCGGCGGGGCCGGCAGCAGGATCGCGACCAGGGCGCCCGCGATCAGCCCGAGCAGCGCCGTGGCCAGCCAGAATCGTTTGCGGCGCCGGATGGCGACGAACAGCCGCGCCAAGTCGACCAGCGGAGCGGCCGGGGTTTCCGAAGTAGTCGTCACGCCGAACCTGCCAAGGCTTTCTCGGAGTTTTCTGGGGCTTCCGCCGCGGGTTCGGCGACCGGCTCACGGGGCCGGACGGGATGGGTGAGGACCGCGCCGATGATCTCCCGCCCGGCTTCCGAGCAGGCCTCGGCGAGCGAAACGAGCTCCCACGCGGTCCGGCTGGCCGTGCTGAGCACGACCAGCACGCCGGAGCTCGCCCCGGCGTCCGGGACGGTCGGGCGGCCGGGGGTGACCTCCTGGACGCGCAGCGGCAGCGACATCTCGTCGGCCAGGGCGGCCAGCTGCGTCGCGGCCAGCCGGGCCGTCTCGTCGTCGTCGGCCACCAGCAGCAGGATGTCGGCGGGCCCGGTGGCCAGCCGGGCGAGCACCCGGCGGTACCGGATGCCGCGGTTGACGTCGTCGGCCGAGGTCGCCACCGGCGGCAGCACCCACGGCCGGTCGCCGCCGAGCAGGCGCCGCACCTTGCCGTACAGGCCGGTCGCCGGGAGGCGGTCGCCTTCCGGCGTCGGGACGTCCACGCCGGCGAGGATCGGCGAGCCGAGCGCGGACGCGATCTCCGGCTCGCCCCGCAGCCGTCTGTCGGCACGTGCGGTGAAGAGGTGCCCGAAGACCCCGATCAGGAAGAACAGCACGGCGCCACCGGCGGCCAGCTGCGTCATCGTCGGGGCGGCCGGGCCGGCCGGGCGCTCGGAGGGACCGAGCACCACGGTGTTGCCGATGCCGGTCGCGAGGTCGGCCTGGTTGAGGTCGTTGATGGCCTGCTCCAGCGACGTCCGCAGGCCTTCGAGCTGCGTGCGGACCTGGACGCTCTCGACGGTCAGGTCCCCGCCGACGGTCTTGGCGAGGTCGCTGATCTTCTGCGTCGTCAGCTGCACCTGCTGGCGCAGCGTCTCGCGCTGCTCCTGGGCCAGTTGCACCGAGGCGTCCGCCGAGTTGCTGGCGAGCTGCCCCGAGTACTTGACGAACTGCTGCGCGACCTGGTCGGCGAGCTGCTGGGCGTGCTCGGCGGTGTCGGCCGAGACGGTGACCGTGACGACGTTGCCGTTCGCCACCGACGCTGTGACCTGCTTCTTCAGGTCGGCACCGCTCGGGTGCCACTGCAGCTGCGCGGCGGCGCGGTCGAGGACGACCGAGCTGGTCGCGACCTCGGCCTGGGTGAGCAGCTCGTCCGCCTGGCGCGGTCCCTGCAGCAGGACGCTGGACGAGGTCTGGTACCCGGGCGAAACCAGCACCGAAGCGCCGGCGCCAACCGCCCCGCCCAGGACCGCGAGGGCGACCAGCAGCCGCCAGCGCCGGCGGAGAACCTGCCCGATGAGGCTCAGGCGCACCGTGTCGTCAGTCAACGGCGGGATCTCCATTCCTGAGGCGAGTACGCCGAACGGCTTCAGTGGATCGGCCGGTTACCCCAACCGTCGTCCGGCCGGGATCATTGGTTACACGTCCGGTGACTTCTTGACCGAACAGCGATCAGGAACCGAGTGCGTGCTCGTACGCGGCGATGAGGGCCTTCGCCGAGTTCTCCCAGGACAGCGCGCCAGCGACCCGGGCCTGGCCGAGCTTACCCATCCTGACCCGCTCCTCGGGGTCGTCGAGCAGGCGCGAGACCAGGGCCGCGAACTCCGTTTCGTCGTTCGCCGGGGCGTACACCGCGGCGTCGCCGGCGGAGACGCGCGCCTCCCGCAGCTCGAACGAGACGATCGGCTTGCTCATCGCCATGTACTCCATGACCTTGTTCATCGTGGAGACGTCGTTGAGCGGGTTGAGCGGGTCCGGCGACAGGCAGACGTCGGCGGTGGAGAGGTAACGGACCAGGTCCTCGTCCGAGATCCGGCCGGTGAACTCGACCTGGTTGGCCAGCCCGAGCTTCGCCGAGAGCGCGACCATGTCGTCGAAGGCGTCCCCGGAGCCGACGAACACGGCGTGCCAGTCGGTGCGGCCGACCTCGTCACGCAGCTTCGCGAGCGCACGCAGGGCGTAGTCGACGCCGTCCTGCGGGCCCATCACGCCGAGGTAGGCCAGCAGGTACGGCTTGCCCTTCTTCAGCTCGGGCTCGACGGGGACCTCGTGGAACCGCTCGACGACCGGGGCGCTGCGCACCACGAAGACGTCCTCGGGCCGCTTGCCGCCGCGGATCCGGGCGACCTGCTTGTAGCTCTCGTTCGTCGAGATGACGACGTCGGCGGCGCGGTAGGTGGCGCGCTCCAGCGCGCAGACCCCGCGGTAGAGGAGGTCCTGCCCGCGGTCGAAGCGCGAGAGGTACAGCTCGGGACAGAGGTCGTGCTGGTCGAAGATGAACTTCGCGCCCTGGCGCTTGAGCACCTTCGCGACCAGGTACAGCAGGTCCGGCGGGTTGCAGGCGTGCACCACGTCGACCGGGCCGATCTTCCGGGCCAGCCGCAGCGTGTGCCACAGCGCGCTGCCGTACTCCTGCAGGTACCCGGCCGGGCCGCCGGTCGCGGCCTTCAACGGGTACCGGTGGATGTGGACGCCGTCGATGACGGCTTCGGCCTCGGTGTCGCGTTTCGTGCCCTGCGGGCAGATCACGTGCACCTCCCAACCGGCGTCGCGCAGGGTCGTGGACTCCTGCCAGACGCGCCGATCAAAGGGCACCGAAAGGTTTTCGACCAAGATGAGCGCTTTACCAGACTGTGTTTTACCAAGCAAGGCCGGCGTATCCCTCTTCAAGGCGACGCTTCTCGGCGTCGGGCAGGCGGACGAGGTCGATCAGCACCCGGTCGCCGCCGTGCGGCAGGGCCGCCAGCACGTCCGGGTCCTTGCAGCCGACGATCACGACGTCGGCGTGGTCCATGACTTCCTGGACGGACCCGGCGAGCAGTTGCCCGAGGTGCGGGAGCCGGCCCTCGATGTACTCGCGGTTCGCGCCCATCAGCCGCGAGAGGCTGACGTTCGCGTCGTAGATCTTGAGGTCGTAGCCCTTGCCGAGCAGCTTCTCGGCCAGCTCGACCAGCGGCGACTCGCGCAGGTCGTCCGTGCCCGGCTTGAACGACAGCCCGTACAGCCCGACCTTGCGCTTGCCGGTGCGGGCGACCAGGTCGAACGCCCGCTGCAGGTGCTCTTCGTTGGAGCTGAGCACGTGCGACAGGATCGGCACCTTCACGTCGGCGCGGTGCGCGGCGTAGACCAGCCCGCGCAGGTCCTTCGGCAGGCACGAGCCGCCGAACGCGAAGCCGGGCTTCAGGTAGGCCGGGCTGATGTTCAGCTTGGTGTCGGCGAGGAAGACGTCGATCACCTGGTGCGAGTCGAGGCCGAGCGCGCGGCAGATCGAGCCGAGCTCGTTCGCGAACCCGATCTTCAGGCCGTGGAAGGAGTTGTCGGCGTACTTCGTCATCTCCGCGACCGGGATCGGCACGCGGAAGACCGGCCCGGGCAGGCCCTCGTAGAGCGCCGCGACGGCGTCACCACTGGTGGCGTCGATCTCGCCGATCACGGTCTTCGGCGGGTCGAAGAAGTCGCGGACGCTGGTGCCCTCGCGCAGGAACTCGGGGTTCACCGCGACACCGAAGTCGACGCCGGCCGTGCGGCCCGACGCCTTCTCCAGGATGGGAACCAGCAGGTCGAGGCAGGTGCCCGGCAGCATCGTGCTGCGGAAGACGACGGTGTGCCGCTCGGCCTTCTTCGCGATCGCCTCGCCGATCTCCTCGGCGACGCGCTCGAGGTAGACCGTCGAGAGGCTGCCGTTCGGCGCCGACGGCGTACCCACGCAGACCAGCGAGATCTCGCTGTCGGCGACGGCTTCCGCGACGTCGGTCGTGGCTCTCAGCGCCCCGCTCGCCACGACTTCGGCGGTCAGCTCGCCGATCCGCTCCTCGACCACCGGGGCCTTGCCCTGGGTGATGAGGTCGATCTTGACCGGGTTGACGTCCACGCCGACCACCCGGTGCCCCTGCCCCGCCAAGCACGCCGCGGAGACACATCCGACATAACCGAGCCCGAAGACACTGATCTTCACGCCAAAACCTCCGCTTTTTCCCACGCGACCCATGAGTTGGTCGGCGGGCCCCCCTGGATCGTTACCGCGAGGGCCGCGAACGGGGCAATGCGTGAGGCGACCGTGAGGCGCAACGGTTTTCCGGTAAGAATCGCGTCTCGATTCACCCGGGAATTGCATCTTGCAGGTGGGCGGGCAACGCGTTCGGCGCGGTTCCGGTCAGCGTTCCCCGAGAAGGCGTTTCCGTTCCGGGGTGTATGTCCACCACGGCCGGGGTGGCGCGCCGCCGGCCTGGTCGACGGCCGACATGAAGGTGTCGAGCACGCACGGGTCGTGCCGGTGCCCGTCGGTCGCGCAGAGGCGTTCGTACAGCTCGACGGGGTCGCGCCCGGCCAGCTGGGCGGGTTCGGTGATGCCGAGCCGGGTGAGGTCGCGGACCATCGCCGGGCCGATGTTGGCCAGCTTCAGCAGTTCGCTCATGGGCCCAGCACAGCAGCCGGGGCCGACCCGCGTCTTGAACGGATCGGCCCCGGACATGCGTGAGTCAGTTGTTGTTCACGAAAGTCGTGGCGAGGCTTTCGCCCTTGCTGATCGCATTGGTGTGGTTCTCGATCGGCGAGACGGTCGAGTTCTTGAAGCAGATGTACGTCACACCGGAGTCGGTGCCGCCGTTGGACGGGTCGGGGTTGATGCCGAGGTCCTTCGCCGTCGCGTAGGAGGCTTCACCGATGATCTGGGTCGGGCCCGTGTCGCCGATGACGGCGTACTCGATCTTGCCGTTGTAGATCACCGCGCAGGAGCCGCCGCCCTTCAGCTGCGACGAGGAGTACTTCCAGATGCTGCTCGAGCTCGGCACGACGATGTAGGGCAGCTTCGCGGCGCTGAGCGGCTTGCCGTCGGACTGGTGGAACGCCGTGTCGTCCTGGTAGCAGCAGTCGGTGTCCTCGTTGCACTGCGTCGTGCGCTGGCCGTCGCAGTCGATGTCCATGTCGGCCTTCCAGAAGACCGCGCCGTTCGCGTCGCAGACGGCGACCGTCTTGGCCGAGACGTCTTCGTCCGTCTTGTACTTGCCGTTGGAGATCTGGTTGCAGCTGGTGGTCTTGGCCAGCAGCTGGGCCGCGGTCGGCCCGGCTTCGACGGAAGCCGGTGCGGCGGGGGCCGGGGCTGCCGACGCGAGGGCCGAGGGCATCACGGCCGCGGCGAGCGCCATGGTCGCGAGCAGGATCAGTTTCCGCATTCCTGGTGCTCCCTTAGTTAGGAAACTTTCCTTACGGCGGCGAGGCACACAGGATGCACCCGGACCGTGACGGGTTCAAGTCCCAGAGGTACGAGAATTTCCCAGCATCCGGCGGGACTTGACGAAAACCCTGCTCACCGGACGCGGTCGCGCGGAAACGGTTCGCGACGTGTTCCGGCCACCGGGAAGCCCGGCCGGCAAGCTCACGCGGCTGCGGCCGACCGACGGCCCATCAGGCCGGCTTACCGCTCGGCAAGCCCGGCACCAGCGCCATGCCGCCCGTCAGCCTCGGACGAGCGACAGGCCGTCGTACCGGCTACCCGTCGGACCGCCGGAACAGCCGCCCGCCCCACCAGCCCTTGCGGCGGCCACCCGAGAGCACCCCGTCGAGCCAGGCGTCGTCCAGGTCGTGACGCAGCTCCGTGCGCGCCTGCAGCCAGCCGTCGCGGCTGGTTTCGCCGCCGTCGCTGCTGTAGACGCGGGTGGCGCCCGCCTGCTTGAGCCGCGTCAGCACGCGCCGGTCGTAGGCGCCGAACGGCAGTGAGTACCGCTGCACCGGTTTGCCGCACAGGTCGCCGAGGAGCTTCGGCGCCTCCGTCAGCTCACGGCGGGCGTGGCGGTCGTCGAGCCGGCGCCAGTCGCGGGGCTCCCAGCCGTGCGAGCCGATCTCCATCCCGGCGCGGGCGAGCTCGCGCAGGGCTTCGCGGTCGAGGTAACCGCGCTGCCCGAGACGGCCCGCGAGCGGGAAGAACTCGGCCGCCAGGCCGCGCTCGACGAGCCGGGGCAGGGCGATCTCGACGTCGGACTCGTTGCCGTCGTCGAAGGTGAGGTGCACGTCGACGCGGTCCTGGACCGCGTCGAGGATGCGCTCGAACTGCTCGACCGTCACCCAGCGCTCGTTCTCCCCCGGCTCGAGCTGGCGAGCCGGCCGGCCGATCCCGTGCATGGCGAGGTTCACCGCCACCGCTTCACCCCCTGCCACCGCGCGTAGTCGAGCTATTACCTCGATTAATCGCGGAAGCAAACGGGTGAGTTACACACTTTTTCCGGCAATCAGCCTTTCCGGATTTCCATCGTGCAGCACTTCGGCCCGCCGCCGGCTTTCCGCAGCTCAGAGATGTCGACGTAGACCGGCTCGTACCCCCGGGCGGTGAGGAGTTCACCCAGTCGTGTCGCCTCGACCGGCAGGACGACGTTCCGGCCGTCGGACACCCCGTTGAGCCCGAAGCACTCGGCGTCGGCCGCGGTGGCGAGCACGGCGTCCGGGAAGAGCCGCTCCAGCACGCGGCGCGAGCCGGCGGAGAACGCCTCCGGGTAGTAGACGATCTGCGCGCGGGTCGTGTCGGTCGACTCGGCGAGCACGAACAGCGCCGTGTCGAGGTGGTAGTAGCGCGGGTCGACCAGGTTGAGCGAGACGACCGGGACGCCGAGCACCTCCTGCGCCTCGGCGTGCGCGGCGGGGTCGGTGCGGAAGCCGGTGCCGGCCAGCAGCAGGCTGCCGGTCCAGGCGAAGTCGCCCTCGGCCTCGTTGATCTTCTCCGGCATCGTGATGTCGCGGTAGCCGTGCTCGACGAACCAGCGGCGGAAGTGCTCGGCCTCGGCGGAGCGTTGCGGCGCGCGGAAGCGCGAGCCGAGGACGCGGCCGTCGACGACCGTGCCGGAGTTCGCGGCGAAGACCATGTCGGGCAGGCCGGGCTGGGGCTCGATCTCCTCGACGGTGTGGCCGAGGCGGCGGTAGGTGTCGCGCAGCTCGGTCCACTGCGCGACGGCGACGTCGGCGCTGACCGGCTGGGTCGGGTCCATCCAGGGGTTGATCACGTAGTCCACCGCGAAGAAGCGCGGCGGGCACATCAGGTATCGGCGGGTGGTCGGTACGCGAGCGGCCAAGGGCTGTGATCCCTGCATGATTGCAGGGTAAGTGCTGCCCAAACTCGCAATCAATCGCTGTTCGATGCGCGTATCTGTGCTAAATGTTGCGTGTGAACACCATCGACCAGCGAATCGTTTCGTGTCTCGTGGCGAACGCGAGATCAAGCTACGCGGAGATCGGCAAGGTCGTCGGGCTGTCGGCGCCGGCGGTCAAGCGGCGGGTCGACCGGCTGCTCGAAACCGGCATCCTGCGCGGCTTCACGGCGGTCGTCGACCCGGAGGCGCTGGGCTGGGGCACGGAGGCGTTCGTCGAGGTCACGTGCCAGGGCAACATCACCCCGGCCCGCATTCGCGCGCGACTGGAGCCGCTGCCGGAGGTGGTGGCGGCGTACACGGTTTCGGGCGCGGCCGACGCGATCGTCCACCTGCGCGCGGCCGACATCCACCACCTGGAGACGGCGTTGGAGCGGCTGCGCGGGCTGGAGATCGTGGACCGGACGGTGTCGACGGTCGTGCTTTCGCGGCTGCTCGAACGGCCGCCGACGCCGGAGGAGTGACGCGCCGGAATCCGCCGTTCGCCGGGGCGGGGTGCCGGCCGCCGGCCGCACGCTTCCCGCTGGTCGACGGCGGAAATGTGCACGAGCGTGGGGCGGCGCCCCCCGCTTTCCAGCGTAGTGGTGGGGACTGACAGTTTCAGGTGCCGAGGGCGCGGAGGACCGCCGGGGCCTCGTCCGGGTGGAGGCGCAGCTCGGTGCGGTGGGCGTGGAACGTGATGGCCTGCTCGTCGACCGCCTGCATCGTCAGCTCGCCCGGCTCGAACGCCGCCGGTGGGCGGCCCGGGGCCAGCCAGCGCAGCCTGCCGTCGCCCAGGAGGAGCCTGCCCTGTTGCTCGCGGCCGTCCGTCAGGTCCGGGTCGCGCAGCACGCACGGGATCTTCACCTGCTCGCCGCGGGCCAGCGCCTTTTGCCGCGCTTTGCGGCGGCGGGCGCCGAAGAACTCGGCCGTGTCGATCATCGTCAGCACGTTGCCCGCCAGCACGATGAACCCCCGGACCAGCACTCCGACCAGCTCCCCCATACCTCCAGTCATACCCGAGCACGGCCTCCGCCGCCCCGTGCCACCCTTACCCCCATGACCGACAGCATCGTCAGCGAGCACGCGGGCGGCGTCGCCCTGCTGACCGTCGACGCGCCCGGCAGCCGCAACGCGCTCACGCTCGAGCTGTCCTCGCAGCTCGCGGCGGCCGTCGCGGCCGCGGAGCGGGACGAGTCGGTGCACGCCGTCGTGGTCACCGGCACTCCGCCGGCCTTCTGCGCCGGCGCCGACCTCTCCGCACTGGGCGCCGCCGACGAGGCCGGCCTGCGTGCCATCTACGAAGGGTTCCTCGCCGTCGCGCGCTGCGCGCTGCCGACGATCGCCGCGGTCGGCGGCGCGGCCGTCGGTGCCGGGCTGAACCTCGCCCTCGCCGCGGACGTCCGCCTCGCGGGGCCGCACGCGAAGTTCGTCGCCCGGTTCCTGGAGCTGGGCCTGCACCCGGGCGGCGGGATGACGTGGATGACGCAGCGGCTGGCCGGCCCGCAGCAGGCCGCCGCGATGACCTTGTTCGGCCAGCCCCTCAACGCCGAGGCGGCGGTGCGCGCCGGGCTGGCGCTGCGCGTGGTCGAGGGCGAGCACGACGAGCTCGTGGCCGCGGCGCGCGAGCTGGCGGCCCCCGCGGTCGCCGCGCCGCGCGAGGCCCTGCTCGCCACCAAGCGCAGCCTCCGGACGACCGCGTCGCTGGCCGCGCACGCCGACGCCGTGGACGTCGAGATCGAGCCCCAGCTCGCCTCGCTGGCGTCCCCGGAGTTCGCCGAACGACTGGCGGCGATGCGGGCGCGGATCCGGGCGCGGCCGTGATTCCCAGCAGATGGACGCGACGCGGGAGACACGCGTCACAGCGTTCGAAAAGATATTCCCGTTACCATCGGTAACAGGTATTTGTCGGACCAGCACAGAAGAACCACCAGCGCAGCGGAGAGGTCGTTCGACTGTAGGGACACTGGGAACATCGTGGTCATGCGCGAGCTAACCTCGTGGTAGGGCCTGGTGCCCCGAATGTCACGACACCGGGCAAGAGCGACCGAAGGCCGCAACGTCGGGAGAGAGGGAATCCCTGACCCATGAGCACGAGTGCGAACGGCAACGGCGCTGGTCACGGCTCGCTCGCCGCGACCAGGCAGACCGAGGTCAGCAAGCTGGACCGGGTCGTCATCCGGTTCGCGGGCGACTCGGGTGACGGCATGCAGCTGACCGGCGACCGCTTCACGTCCGAGGCCGCCGCCTTCGGCAACGACCTGTCGACCATGCCGAACTTCCCCGCCGAGATCCGCGCCCCGCAGGGCACGATCCCGGGCGTCTCCTCGTTCCAGGTCCACTTCGCCGACTACGACATCCTCACCCCCGGCGACCGGCCGGACGTGCTGGTGGCGATGAACCCGGCCGCGCTCAAGGCGAACCTCGGCGACGTGCCGCGCGGCGGCACGATCATCCTCAACACCGACGACTTCATCAAGCGGAACCTGACCAAGGTCGGCTACGCCACCGACCCGCTGGACGACGACACGCTCACCCCGTTCCAGGTGCACCGGGTCGCCATGTCGACCCTGACCCAGGGCGCGCTCGCCGACACCGGCCTCGGCAAGAAGGACGCCGACCGCTGCAAGAACATGTTCGCCCTCGGCCTGCTGTCGTGGATGTACCACCGGCCGACCGAAGGCACCGAGCGGTTCCTGCGCGAGAAGTTCGCGAAGAAGCCGGAGATCGCCGAGGCCAACATCCTGGCCTTCCGCGCGGGCTGGAACTACGGCGAGACGACCGAGTCGTTCGCGACGACGTTCCAGGTCGCGCCGGCGAAGCTGAACCAGGGCACCTACCGGCAGATCACCGGCAACACCGCACTCGCCTACGGGATCGTCGCCGCCGGGCAGCAGTCCGGCCTGCAGATCCTGCTCGGCACCTACCCGATCACGCCGGCGTCGGACATCCTCCACGAGCTGTCCAAGCACAAGAACTTCGGCATCATCACCTTCCAGGCCGAGGACGAGATCGCCGGCATCGGCGCCGCGCTCGGCGCGTCCTACGGCGGCGCGCTCGGCGTCACCTCGACGTCCGGCCCGGGTGTCGCGCTGAAGTCGGAGACCATCGGCCTCGGCGTGATGATGGAGCTGCCGCTGGTCGTCATCGACGTCCAGCGCGGCGGCCCGTCGACCGGCCTGCCGACCAAGACCGAGCAGGCCGACCTGCTGCAGGCGATGTTCGGCCGCAACGGCGAGTCGCCGGTGCCGATCATCGCGCCGCTGTCGCCGGCCGACTGCTTCGACGCGGCCATCGAGGCCACCCGGATCGCGCTGAAGTACCGCACGCCGGTGCTGCTGCTCTCGGACGGCGCGATCGCCAACGGCTCCGAGCCGTGGCTGATCCCGGACGTCTCGACGCTGCCCGACCTGCGTGTCGAGTTCGCGACCGAGCCCAACTCGGACAACGACTCCGGCGAGTTCTGGCCCTACGTCCGCGACCCGGAGACCCTCGCCCGCGCCTGGGCGATCCCGGGCACGCCCGGCCTGCAGCACCGCATCGGCGGACTGGAGAAGGCCGACCGGACCGGGCACATCTCCTACGACCCGGACAACCACGACAAGATGGTCCGGCTGCGGCAGGCGAAGATCGACGGCATCGACGTCCCCGACGTCGTGGTCGACGACCCGAGCGGCGGCAAGGCGCGGGTGCTCGCGCTCGGCTGGGGCTCCAGCTTCGGCCCGATCGGCGCCGCGTGCCGGCGGGTGCGCAAGCTCGGCATGCCGATCGCGCAGGCCCACCTGCGCCACCTGAACCCGCTGCCGTCGAACCTGGGTGACGTGCTCCGCTCCTACGACAAGGTCGTGGTGCCGGAGATGAACCTCGGTCAGCTTTCCCTGCTGCTGCGCGCGGAGTACCTGGTGGACATCCACTCGTACACCAAGGTCGCCGGGATGGCGTTCAAGGCCGAAGAGCTGCAGAACGTGTTCTCGGAGATCATCACTGGGGTTACGGAGGCCGTCAAGTGACTGCGATAGACCTGGGGCTGCCGACTCTCGGCGGTCTGGATCTCGTCCCGACCACCGACGAGCCGCAGAAGGCCAAGGACTACAAGTCGGACCAGGAGGTCCGCTGGTGCCCCGGCTGCGGCGACTACGTCGTGCTCAACGCGGTCCAGTCCTTCTTGCCCACGCTCGGCCTCAAGCGCGAGAACATCGTGTTCGTCTCCGGGATCGGCTGCTCCTCGCGGTTCCCGTACTACCTGAACACCTACGGCATGCACTCGATCCACGGCCGCGCGCCGTCGATCGCGACCGGGCTGGCCACCACCCGGCCGGACCTGTCGGTGTGGGTCGTCACCGGGGACGGCGACGCGCTGTCCATCGGCGGCAACCACCTGATCCACGCGCTGCGCCGCAACGTGAACATCAAGATCCTGCTCTTCAACAACCGGATCTACGGGCTGACCAAGGGCCAGTACTCCCCGACCTCCGGGCCGGGCATGGTCACCAAGTCGTCGCCGATGGGTTCGGTGGACACGCCGTTCAACCCGCTGTCGCTGGCCATCGGCGCCGAGGCGTCGTTCGTGGGCCGCGCGATGGACTCCGACCGCAAGGGCCTCACCGAGGTCCTGCAGGCCGCGGCGCAGCACCGCGGGTCGGCGCTGGTGGAGATCTACCAGAACTGCCCGATCTTCAACGACGGCGCGTTCGACGTCCTCAAGGACGCCGACGAGGCCGCCGCCCGGCTGATCCCGCTGCAGGCGGGTGCGCCGATCCGGTTCGGCCCGAACCAGGAGTTCGGCGTCAAGCGCAGCGACTGGGGCGGCCTGGACGTCGCCAAGGTCGCCGACATCGGCGAGGACGACATCGTCGTGCACGACCCGACGATCACCGACACGTCGTACGCGTTCGCGCTCTCGCGCCTCGGCGACCAGAGCCTGAACCACGTCCCGACGGGCATCCTGCGCCAGGTCGAGCGCCCCACCTACGACGACGGCGCCCGCGCCCAGGTCGAGGAGGCCCGCGCGGCCCGCAAGCCGGACCTGCAGGGTCTGCTGCGCGGCAAGGACACCTGGACGGTCGCGTAACCCGGAAGGCCACCTCAGCACGAGGTGGCCTTTTGGTGTTGCTTGATTGGGACGCTTGTCCTAAGTTTTAGGTCAAGCGACCTGAGGAGGTGGTGCGGGATGGCCGCACCGTTCGTGTTCTTCGACGTCCGGACGTCCGATGTGGACGGAAGCAAGCGGTTCTTCGCCGAACTGCTGGGCTGGCGGGCGAACGGCCCGCTGCTCACCGAGGACGGCGCCCCGTGGGGCGGCCTCACGGAACTGGCGGCGGACGACGACCGCGCCCCGCAGTGGCTGCCCTACGCCGCGGTGTCCGATGTGGACACCGCGGCGGCGAAAGCGGTGGCGCTGGGCGGAAAGCTCGTGCGCGCACGCACGGATCTGCCGGTCGGCTCGCTGGTCGTCGTCACCGACCCCGGTGGGGCCGCGATGGTGCTGTTCCAGGCGGCCTGAAGGCTCAGACGATCGGGCGGAACCCGACGCGCTCGGCGTCTTCGGCGGTGCGGAACCAGACCTCGGCCACCATCTTCGGGAACTGCTCGGATTCGTCGGTGCAGTACCGCAAAGCCGTGACGCTGGCCTTCACCTCGAAGGCGTCGCTGGGCCGGCCGCCGCCGGGGCGGGGCATGGCCGAACCGGGGCCGAACGGGCCGGGCGGGACCGAGTCCTCGGCCGTCTCCCGCGCGGGCGGGGCCGGCGGCGGCTCCGGCGCGACGCCGACGGCCGTCTGGTTCGGCTGCACCGACGGCTCGAACAGCGAGCCGCTGTGCGCGCCGGACAGCTCGGGGTCGCGGCGTTCGACCGTGCGCATCGACGGCTGGATCGGCTGCGGCGCGTCGAAACCGCCCCGCACCGACCCCAGTCCGCGCGGCTGGCGCTTCGGCAGCACCTGCGTCGCCTCGGCGGGGGTCTCCGGCGGCACGTCGAGTTCGCGGTCGGACGCGTCGTCGCCCGCGAAGGCGTACTGCGGCGTCTCGTCGTCCTCGGGCTCTTCCCCAGGCTCTTCCGGGGACTCTTCCTTGCGGACCGAACCCGGGTGCGCGCTGATGTAGCGCGTGCGCTCCACCGGCTCTTCGAAGGCCGACCGCTGCCCGGACGGCGCGTGGTCGAACCAGTCCGGGTCTTGCGGCTCCGCGCCGGCGCCCGGCTGGAACAGTGAGCCCGCGGTCTCCGGCTCGAGCTGCTGCTCCAGCTGCGAAAGCGCCGGGGCGGCCTCGGGCTCGAAGTGCTCGTCGTCCTCCGGGCTCAGGTAGTCGGACGCGGCCGCGCGGTACGGGTCGTCCGGCTCCGGCTCCGCGACCGGCGCCATGACCTGGGTCGCGGACGCCGGGTAGGCGTCTTCGGGCTCCGGCTCGGGTTCCGGCCGGTAGTCGTCGACCGGCGGGGTCCGCGGCGGCACCTGCGAGTCGAGCTCGGCGAAGTCCTGGTCGATGTCGTCGTGGACGTCGTCACGGCTCACCGGCGACGCGACCAGCGTCCCCGGGTACGACGTCTCCTGCGGCCGGGCCTCTTCGTACGGGTTGTGCTCGTACCGGCTCTCGTCGTCGTCGTAGGACGGCGCGGGTCGCGTGTAGCCCTCGGTGCCCGGTGCGGCCAGTCCGGCGGCGTTCGCGGGGGTGCGCGCGGCGTCGGCGTGGGCCTGCGCCAGCGCGCTCTCCAGCTTGCGGACGCTCTTGCGGAGTGGCAGCACCAGCACCAGCCAGGTGAGCAGCGCCCCGACGAAGAACGCCGCGAGGCTCCACAGCCAAACCTGTCCGAAAATGGACATCTATCCCTGCCCCTAGTTCAGTGCGTGCGCGCGACCAGGTAAGCGGCAACCGACTCGCAGGCGTCCCGTGCGGGGGACGCCGGCAGCGCGGTGAGCTCGGCACGCGCGCGCTGAGCGTAGTCGGAAAGGGTGACGCGCGCGCGTTCGAGTCCACTACTCGCGCGCAGCAGCTCCAGCGCTTCGGAAACGAGGTCGTCGTCGGCGATCGGCCCGGACAGCAGCTCGACCAGCCGGGGGTCGGTCCCGGGGTCGGCCAGTGCGTACAGCATCGGCAACGTCCGGACGCCTTCGCGCAGGTCGGTGCCCTGCGCCTTGCCCAGCTCGTCGGACGCCGAGGCGATGTCGATGATGTCGTCGGAGATCTGGAACGCGGTGCCGATGATGTCGCCGAACCGGCGCAGCGCCTCGATGTGCTCGTCGGCGGCGCCGGACATCATCCCGCCGAACCGGCCCGACGTCGCGATCAGCGAACCGGTCTTCTGCGCGATCACGGTGAGGTAGTGCGAGACGGCGTCGTCACCCGGTCCGGGGCCGACGGTCTCGCGCATCTGCCCGGTGACCAGCTCGCCGAAGGTCTCGGCGATGATCCGCGCCGCGTCCGTGCCGAGGTCGGCGACCAGCCGCGAGGCGTGGGCGAAGAGGAAGTCGCCGGTGAGGATGGCGATGGTGTTGTCCCAGCGCGCGTTGACGCTCTCGGCGCCGCGGCGCATGTCCGCCTCGTCCATGACGTCGTCGTGGTAGAGCGTGGCCAGGTGCACCAGCTCGACCGCGGCGGCGGCGATCACGACGTGGTCGTCCTGCTTCGGCCCGAACTGCGCGGACAGCAGCGTGAACATCGGGCGGAAGCGTTTGCCCCCCGCCTCGACCAGGTGCAACGCGGCGTCGTTGACGGCCTGGACGTCACTCCGGACGACCTCGCGCAGCAGCTTCTCGACGTCGGACAGGCCGGCGGCGATCGAGCGCAGCAGGGACTCGTCGGCGATCTGCAGGCCAACCGACGAGCGCAGGTCCTCGAGGGCGCCACCCGGCGCAGCGGGGAGGGATCCCGCCCCGGGGGCTGGGGAAGGCACAGACACGTCGGCTCCGCTCTACTCGTGCACCGGTCGGGTTCTCCCTTGAGCGTAGTGGCTACCCCGCGCCACCGTTTACCCGCTGTCCTGCGGAAACGGTGACGAACATGACACCTCGGCGGCACCTGATCCCGACGTCGTCGAGGTGATCGACCCGGCGTGGTCGCCGACAGGCCCAAATACTTTCGGTATCCGAATACCGGTGGGATACCCACTGGGTGGTTCATGATCCACGAACGGATGATCAACAGTTTCGGACGCAACGGGCGGCTCGGACGGGCGGATATTCACGGCGTGGAAGAACTGCCGAACCCGACAGCTCTCCCGGTCAGCAAGGAGGACAGCGCAATGCGCACTATCGCGAGGCGAGCGGGGCTCGCCGGAACGCTGTTGGTGGCCGGACTCGCCGTTGCCGTGCCGGCTCAGGCCGCACCGCAGCCGGGCGTGGCCCAGATCGGTTCGGCCGACTTCACGAAGGCGGGATCGGCGATCTCGGTGCCGGTGCAGGGCAAGTGCTCGGTGGCCGGCCCGAAGACGGCGACGGCCCAGTCGGTGTCGAAGACGGGCGTCACCTTCGGCGGCGGCTCGTCGTCCTGCACGACGGCCGTCACGGACCCGAAGTCGGACGCCACGACGACGACGTCCACGGCGACGGGCAAGAACTTCGAGCTGTCGGCCCTGGTCAGCGTGGGCGGGCCGCGGATCAAGCTGTCGACGTTCAAGGTGACCTGCACGGCAACCCACAAGCAGACGAACGCGAGCTGGACGTACGGCGGCATGAGCGGCATCACGAACCCGCCGAGCCCGGTCCCGGTGGGCTACGTGTCCCCGATCAAGAAGTCGAACGGCACGGTCCTGGCGAACGCGGTGTTCAACATCCAGAACCTCCCGGGCGACGGCAGCATCGGTTTGACGATGCTGCGCATCAACTTCCTCCCGGCATCGGGCATCACGGGCCAGGTGATCCTGGGCCACACGTCCTGCTCACCGACGCCTTAGGTCTCTTTGGGGGCCGCGGTTTTGGCGGCCGCGGCCCCCGTGAGCTGCGGATTCTCTCCTGGCGGAACCTTGGTAGGCTACGAGCCGTCGGATACGCAGGGTGCTCGGGCGTGAGCACCGTGCAAGCTAGGGGAGAGCTGACGTGACGGCGTGTGTGAGCGGTCGTGGGTGAGGGCCCGGTCTACGACCCGGGTGGGAACTGGCAGCTGCCGGGGCCCAATGGGGTGCCGCGGGCTGGGGTTTATGGAGCTGAGGGCTCGGGGGCTGGTGGACCGGGGTTCCAGTACGACGAGGCGACGCTGCAAGAACTGGTCAAGGAGTGGCGAGATCTGGCCGCTGAGTTCCGCACCGATCTCGCGCACGCGGAAGTACTCGCGCGGGCGCAGGGGCCAGGTCTCGAGTACGCGAGCGGAGGCAACGCAGAACTGATCCGATCGTCCGGTGAGTCCCTGTACTCAACGTTGCAGCAGCGGATCGACTACTGCGAAGCGATGGCGAACAAGTACGTCATCGCCTTGGGAAAGTACGCGACCGCCGAAGAGCTTCACGCCACGGAGATCGGCAACACCGCGAAGGGCATTGTCTAGTGCGCCGCATCATTTTTCCAGTCTGCATCGGATTCGTGGCGCTCACCGCGTGCTCACCAGAAACATCAGGCGTTGCCTCCCCCGCGAACACACCTAGCTCTCCATCGGTCTCGAACACGAGCCCTGAGGTGCCTGGTCCCGGTGTCCCGAAGGTGGGATCCCCGATCGACACGGATCAGTTCGCATCCGCGCCGTGCACTGCGATGACCGAATCCCAGGTGACAGAGCTTTTCGGCCGGTCCGTCACACCGAAACCGGACCTTCAGGGGCCGGCCGGGCCAACATGTACTTGGGACCCGGCGGACGGATCGGGCGCGAGCGTCAACCTCATCTTCTCCAAGGTCGACCGATTGGGCCTGACCAGTGTGTATCAGGCAAAGGGCAGCACCTACAAGTTCTTCGAGGTCCTCGAACCGGTCGGCGATTACCCCGCGGTGGCGTACGGAACCGCGGATCACCGAGCCGACGGCGTCTGCTCGATCGCAGTCGGCACCAGCGATCACAACACCTTGGATATCGCAGTCACCCAGTCTCGCGAGAAGATCGGGAACAGCGACCCTTGTGCGGTCGCCCAAACCGTTGGCTCCAAAGTCCTCGCTACCGTCAAGGGAGGCAATTGATGGCCACCGAAGTGCCGCTGACTGCCGCGCAGATCTACGAGCAGGTCACTGGCGGTGAAGGCATAGGTTCGTTGGCCGACGCGCAGGATGGGGCTGGTCAGCTCACTGATCGGATGGTTGAGCGGGCTCAGCGGATCAGTGCGTTGCGGGCCAAGACCATGTCTGGGTGGCGGGGTGCTGCTGGGGACTCTGCTGCTGATGCCACCGTTCCTCTTGTTCGGGCTGCTGCTGATGATGCTGTTCATCTTGAGACGGCCCGGACGGCTGTTGGGGCTCAGATGGATGCCTATGGGACGGCCAAGAACTCCGTCAAGCCCGTTGCGCCTCAGCCGCCGGTGATGACTTCGGAGGATCTCACCAATCTGCTTGCTGGGGTTGGTCCTTCTTACAACGCCAAGGTTGCCGGGTGGCAGGCTGATAGCCAGGCCAATATCGATGCCTTTGGCGCTTACCATTCCGCCAGTACCTCCAATGGTGGGCGGATGCCTGCTCAGTACGCTCAAATTGCGGACTCCGGGGCGTCTGTCTCCATGACCGCCCCTGGGCAGGACACTCACGGGCAGGACACCACTGGGCGGCCTACCAGCTTTGCCACTGATACCGGTGAATGGGCTCGGAATCCGCATCAGCCGGGCGTTTCCGGGCAGGACCGAACCTCTGCGCAGGATCAGAACGTCCAAGTTGGACGCAACCAGGTGCAGCCCACCAACCAGCCGAGCAACCAGGTTGTGGCGCAGACTCCCGGAAACGGGTCCTCCGACAGCACCCATGCCAACAACTACGTGCCTCAGCCGGTCGCTCCCCCGGCTGCCCAGGGTGGGTATCAGTTCGGGCCCAGCGGGCAGTTTGTCAGCAATCTCGGCGGTGGTGGCTCCAGTTATCAGCCGTACGGTGGCTTCGGGCCAGGGACCGGAGGGTTTGGGACAGGGATCGGGCCAGGAACGGGGTCCAGCACTGGGAGCGCGCCAAGCACCGGGACTGGGCCGGGGAACAACACAGGCACCCGGGGTGGACCGAACGCCGGTGTCGTCACCCCGCGTGGACCAGGAAGCGGGTCTGGTGCCCGCCTTTCCGAGGAACGCCTCCCTGGGCAACCGTCCTCCCGCGGCACAACCGGCGCCCGAGGCGCCAACGGGATGCCCATGGGCACCGCCGCCGGTGGGCGCGGCTCCCAGGACGAAGACAAAGAGAAGAAAACCGCTCCCTACCTGAAGAACCCCGATCCTGACGAGACCTTCGGCGGGTTCACCGAAAAGCCCATGCCGCCGGTCATCGGGGAGAACCGGCCTAAGTAGGAGGACATGCTGAAGGCCGACATCTCGCTCGACACCCTGCTCACCGCTCTGCGCCAGGCCGGCTGCGGTGAACCGCACCCGGTCTTTGCCGGTGGGTTGCGGTATATTCCGCCGTCCGCCGCGAGGCAGGCCGGCCGGGCCGCCTTTGAGGAGCTCAGCGCGCACTGCTTCACCCAGGGCGACGGCTTCACGCCCGAATTCGACGACGTGCTTCACCTGCTTGACCGGCCGGCTACGGAGTTCTTCGCCTACGCTCGCGATCTCACCGAGCAGATCGGGGTTCTGGTCGCCGCAAAAGGCCGGACTGCCGTCACCGCCGTGTGCCAGGGCTCGCGGGTCTGGCTCAAGGGTGTCCCGCCCGACACCCATCCCGTCGACGCGCTCGTCGCGAACCTGCCGCCCTACCACGCCGCGGAGTTCACGCCGTTCACCTTGCCGCAGCAGGACTTCCAGGAGGGGCCGCTCAGCGACGTCTTCGATGACGCGCCGGCTCGCAGCCGGGACGCGCAGCGGCTCGACGACCTCCTGAAGCGGCCGTACGTCGGTATCGGGCAGATGTACGCCGCGAAGCAGGTGGAGGGACAACGCCAAGAAGCGCGGGACTCGGTCAGCTACCTCGACGTCGACGCCGGGCGGGTGGGCATCGGGCTCGCCGCCGAGTACATCACCGTCATGCCCGGGGATCCCGTCGTGCTGGGACGGAGGGTCGCAGCACTGCTGGACTGCTGAAAGGGCCGCCACCGGAACAGGTGACGGCCCTTTCAGAAGAACAACTCAGGAAGCGAAGCCGCCCGCACCCGCCCACGACAGGGCGAACGCCGGGACCAGGCCCAGGATCAGCGTGACCGCCGTGCCGAGGAAGATCGCCGTTCCCGTGCCGAAGCCCGGGATCGTGACCGTGGGGCCGTCGGCGGCCGGCTCCGAGAAGTACATCAGCACGATCACGCGCAGGTAGAAGAACGCCGCCACCGCGCTGAACACCAGGGCGATGACCACCAGCGGGGCCATCCCGTCGGACAGGGCCGCCGAGAACACGACGAACTTGCCCACGAAGCCCGACGTCAACGGGATGCCCGCCAACGCCAGCAACAGGAACGTGAACACCGCCGCCACCAGGGGCGACCGTTTCGCCAGGCCCGCCCACGCCGAGAGGTGCGTCGCCTCGCCCGAGGAATCGCGGACCAGGCTGATCACGCCGAACGCCGCCAGCGTCGTGAAGCCGTACGACAGCAGGTAGAACAGCGTGCTGGACAGGCCGTTCTCGGTGATCGAGATCGCGCCGATCAGCAGGAAGCCCGCGTGCGCGATCGACGAGTACGCGATCATGCGCTTGACGTCGGTCTGGGTCAGGCCCAGCACCGCGCCGATCACCATCGAGATGATCGCGACGCCCCAGAGCACGCCGCGCCACTCCCAGCTCGTGGAGCCGAACGCCACCGACAGCACCCGCAGGATCCCGCCGAACGCGGCGACCTTGGTGCACGCCGCCATGAACGCCGTCACCGGAGTCGGCGCGCCCTGGTAGACGTCCGGGGTCCAGGTGTGGAACGGGCCGACCGAGCCCTTGAACAGCAGGCCGACGACCAGCAGGCCGAGGCCGGCGAACAGCAGCGTGTCCGAGCGGTCCGAACCGGCCGCTGCGGCCGCGATGTCGCCCAGCTTCACGGAGTTCGCGTAGCCGTACAGCAGCGCGAGGCCGTAGAGGAAGAACGCCGAGGAGAACGCGCCGAGCAGGAAGTACTTGACCGCCGACTCCTGCGACAGCAGGCGGCGGCGCCGGGCCAGGCCGCACATCAGGTACAGCGGCAGGGACAGCACTTCCAGCGCGATGAACATCGTCAGCAGGTCGTTCGACGCGCAGAACGCCATCATGCCGCCGAGCGCGAACAGCGTCAGCGGGAAGACCTCGGTCTGCATGACGGTCGCCGTCTGCGCACGGTCCTGGACCGTGCCCGGCCGGATGCCGGCCTGCGCGACCAGCGCGCCGCCCGGCTCGACGACGCGGTCCGAGATCAGCAGCACCGCGCCGACCGCCAGGGCCAGCAGCGTGCCCCAGAGGAACAGCGCCGGCTTGTCGATCGAGATCGCGCCGCTGAACGTCTTCACGCCGCCCGCGGGCGCGTCGCTCAGCGCGTACTTGATCAGCCAGCCGCCGGCGGCGAGGATCGCGACCAGGCTCAGCCCGACCTGCACGCCGAACCGCGAGCGCTTCGAGGCGAACGCTTCCACCAGCACGCTGAGGCAGGCCGCGCCGAAGATGATCAGCACCGGCAGCACGGCGTTGTAGTCGACCGACGGCGTCGTGATCGGTGGCTCCGGCGCCTGGGTCAGGAGGATGTCGAGCACGGGTTACTTGCCTCCCTGAACCGCGGACAGCGTCTGCTGCACCGTCGGGGTGACTGTGTCGAGCACCGGCTTCGGGTAGAAGCCGAGGACGATGATCAGCACGACCAGTGGCGCGAGGATCGCGATCTCGCGGCCGCCGAGGTCGCGGATGACCTTGGTCGCTCCCGGCTCGGCCACGGTCGCGGTGGCCACGGCGCCACCCGACTCCACGGGGGCCGGGGTGGCACCGCCCTTCCCGGCGGGCGGCACCAGGGCATCGCCGCGAAGCGGGCCCTGCATGACGCGCTGGTAGAGCCAGAGGACGTAGGCCGCGGCCAGGACCATGCCGACCGTCGCGAGGATCGTGTACACCGGCTGGTCCACATAGGACCCGATGAGCACCAGGAACTCGGAGACGAACGAGTTGGTGCCCGGCAAGGACAACGTGGACAGCCCGGCGAGGAGGAACAGGCCCGCGAGCAGCGGGGTCACCTTCGCCATGCCGCCGTAGTCGGAGATCTTCGTCGACCCGCCGCGCGCGACGACCAGGCCGATCACCACGATCAGCATGCCGGTCGCGAGGCTGTGGTTGAGCATGTACGTCGCCGAGCCGATCATCGCCTGCTCGTTGAACGCGAAGATGCCGAGCGAGATGAACCCGAAGTGGGCGATCGAGACGTAGGCGATGAACCGCTTCATGTCCCGCTGCCCCGCGGCGAGGATCGAGCCGTAGAGCACGCCGATCACCGACAGCACCAGCACCAGCGGCGCCAGTGCCTTGCTCGCGTCCGGGAACATCGGCAGGCAGTAGCGCAGGAAGCCGAACGTGCCGACCTTGTCCAGCACACCGACCAGCAGGACGGCGACGCCGATCGGCGCCTCCCCCGCCGCGTCCGGCAGCCAGGTGTGGAACGGCACGAGCGGCGCCTTGATCGCGAACGCCAGGAAGAACCCGAGGAACAGCCAGATCTGCGTGCTCAGCGGCGCGTCCCGGACGACCGTGACGAGCGTGGCCCAGTCGAACGTGCCGTGGCCGAGCTTCTTGTCCGCCAGCGAGTACGCCCCGATCGCCGAGGCCAGCATGATCAGGCCGCCGAGGAACGAGTAGAGGAAGAACTTCACCGCCGCGTACTGCCGGTTCGCGCCGCCGTAACCGCCGATGAGGAAGTACATCGGGATCAGCATGATCTCGAACAGCACGTAGAACAGGAAGACGTCCGTCGCGGCGAAGACGCCGATGGTGAGCGCCTCCTGCAGCAGGATCAGCGACAGGAACCCGCCGGCGCTGCGGCCGGGCGGGAGCTTGTCCATCGTGCCGAGCCCGCCGACGACGATCGGCACCAGCAGCGCGATCACCGCGATCATGATCAGCGAGATGCCGTCGGTGCCGAACGCGATGTGCACCCCGAAGCTCGGGATCCAGTCGAAGCTCGACGTCATCTGCAGCCGCGCGCCCGAGGGCGAGTAGCTGAGCCAGAACGGGATGATCAGCAGGAACTCGAGGATCGAGAAGGCGAGCGCGGCCAGCACCGCGGCGCGGTCGTTCCCCTTGAGGAACGCCAGCACCAGGGAGCCGAGCAGCGGCACCAGGATGAGGATCAGCAACCAGGTCATCAGGAGAACCTCACCAGCAGGAGAGCCGCCAGAAGCAGGAACGTGCCGCCGAGCATCGACAGCGCGTAGGACCGGACGAACCCGGTCTGCAGCCGCCTCAGCCGGCCGGAGCCGCCGCCGAGACCGGCGGCGAGGCCGTTGACGGCGCCGTCGACGCCGCGGTTGTCGACGAACACCAGCGCCCGCGAGAGCCAGGTGCCCGGGCGGGCGACCAGCGTCTCGTTGAGCGCGTTGCCGTACAGGTCCTTGCGGGCGGCGCGGGTGACGAACGAGACCCGCTCCGGACGCTCGACCGGGACCGGCCGGCGGAAGATCAGGTACGCGATCAGCACGCCGAGCGCGGCGAACACGAGGGTCAGGATCGGTACGACGGCCGCCGGGATCGGGGTGTGCTCGGCCTCGTGGAACTCGCCGACCGTCGGGGCCAGCCAGTCGACGAACCGGTCGCCGATCGCGAAGAACGCACCGGCGCCGACCGAACCGACCGCGAGGATCGCCATCGGGATCCACATGATCGGCTTCGACTCGTGCGGGTGGAAGTCCCGCCCGTCGGTGCTCTTGATGTCCTTCCAGCGCTCCTTGCCGAAGAACGTCATCATCATCAGGCGGGTCATGTAGAACGCGGTCAGCCCGGCGCCGACGATCGTCGCGATGCCGAAGACCCAGCCACGCCAGCCTTCCTGGCCGAACGCCGCCTCGATGATGGCGTCCTTGGTGTAGTAGCCGGTGAGGAACGGGAAGCCGATCAGCGCGAGGTAGCCGAGCCCGAAGGTGACGAATGTGATCGGCATCTTCTTGCGGAGACCGCCGAACTTGCGCATGTCGACCTCGTCGTTCATGCCGTGCATGACCGAACCGGCCCCGAGGAACAGCCCGGCCTTGAAGAAGCCGTGCGCCACCAGGTGCATGATGCCCAGCGCGTAGATCCCCGGGCCGAGGCCGACCGCCAGCATCATGTAGCCGATCTGGCTGACCGTCGAGTACGCGAGGACCTTCTTGATGTCGTCGTACGCGCAGCCGATGATGCACCCGAGCAGGAGCGTGAACGCTCCGACCAGCGTGACGATCAGCCTGCCGTCCGGCGTCGCGTTGAAGATGTCGTGCGAGCGGGCCACCAGGTAGACGCCGGCGGTGACCATCGTCGCCGCGTGGATCAGGGCCGAGACCGGGGTCGGGCCCTCCATCGCGTCCGGGAGCCAGGCCTGCAGCGGGAACTGGCCGGACTTACCGCAGGCGCCCAGCAGCAGGAAGATCGCCATCGCGGTGATCGCGGCCGGCGGGAACTTGCCGGCGCCCACCGCGTCGAAGACCTGCGCGTAGCCGGTCGAACCGGCGTACTTGAACATGATGAAGATCGCCAGCGCGAGCCCGACGTCACCGACGCGGTTCATCAGGAACGCCTTCTTCGCCGCGGTCGCGGCGGACGGGCGGCCCTGGTACCAGCCGATGAGCAGGTAGGACGCGAGACCCACGCCCTCCCAGCCCAGGTAGAGCGTCACGAAGCTGTTGCCCAGCACCAGGATCAGCATCGAGGCGACGAAGAGGTTCAGGTACGCGAAGAAGCGGTACCGGCCGTCCTCGTGCTCCATGTAGCCGATCGAGTAGAAGTGGATCAGCATGCCGACGCCGGTGATGAGCAGCACGAACGTCAGCGACAGAGCGTCGACCCGGAGCCCGAAGTCGATCTGCAGGGCGCCGGCCGGGATCCACGAGTAGAGCTTGGTGTCCGTCGTGGCCTTGCCGTCGGCCGAGAAGAACGTGATCAGGCCCCAGACGAAGGCGAGCGTGACGGTGGCCGTTCCGAGCAGATGCCCCCAGCCCTTCGCGTGCTTGCCCGCCAGCAGCAGGACGAGCGCGCCGAAGGCAGGCAGGGCCACCAGCAGCCACGATGATGCGGTCACTCGGTGTCTCCTAGTACTTCAGCAGGTTGGTGTCGTCGACCGAGGCCGAGCGCCGGGTGCGGAAGATCGCCATGATGATCGCCAGCCCGACCACGACCTCGGCGGCCGCCACGACCATCACGAAGAAGGCCATGATCTGGCCGTCGAGGCTGCCGTTGATCCGGGCGAACGTCACGAGCGAGAGGTTCACCGCGTTCAGCATCAGCTCGATGCACATGAACACGACGATCGCGTTGCGGCGCACCAGCACGCCGACGGCGCCGATCGAGAACAGCAGCGCCGACAGCAGCAGGTAGTACGTCGGGGTCATTCCTTCTCCCCTTCCGAAGCGGCTTCGGAAGCGACCAGCGCGTGCGCGTCCGGGTGCGGGCGGTCGTCCGCGACGAGCTTGCGTTCCTTCGCCAGCTCGATCGCCGAGGTGGACTCGATGATCGCCGACAGGGACTCCGGCGCGACCGAGCCGTCCGGCAGCAGCGCCGGGGTGGACACCGAGTTGGCGGTGGCGAAGACACCCGGGCCGGGCAGCGGCGACGGCCGGTCGTGCTCGCCGCGGAAGCGCTCGACGACCAGTTCCTTCTGCGTCTTCTTGCCGCCCTTGGCGTGCCGGTCGGTGAAGGCCAGCACCATCGCGCCGACCGCGGCGGTGATGAGCAGCGCCGACGTCAGCTCGAACGGGAACAGGTAGTCGGTGAAGATCAGCCGGCCGAGGCCCTTGGGCCCGCCGCCCGCCGACGTCGCCGAGTCGAGCGGGACGGCCGGGGTGACGGTGTCCAGCGCCCGGTAGATGCCGGTGGCCAGCAGCGCGGCCAGGCCGATGCCCAGCACGGTCGCCGCGAGCCGCTGGCCGCGCAGGACTTCGACGACCGAGTCGGAGCTCTCGCGGCCGACCAGCATCAGCACGAACAGGAACAGCATCATGATCGCGCCGGTGTAGACGATGATCTGCGTGAAGCCCAGGAACGGCGCCGACTGGATCATGTACAGCGCGCCCAGGCTCAGCATGGTCAGCACCAGCCACAGCGCCGAGTGCACGGCGTTGCGGGAGAAGATCATGCCGAGCGCGCCGAGCAGGCAGACCGGGCCGAGGATCCAGAACGCGATGGCCTCGCCGGTCGTCACGCCCGCGGCGGCGCCGGTGGGGGCCTGGGTCAGGAGTGCGGCGATCACGGCTTGACCTCCCCGCGCGCCAGTTCCGGGCCGTTCACGTAGTAGTCCTGCTCGTTCTCGCCGAGCCGCATCGGGTGCGGCGGCTGCTCCATGCCGGACAGCAGCGGCGCGAGGAGGTCTTCCTTCGTGTAGATCAGCCGCTGGCGGTCGTCGTCGGCCAGCTCGTAGAAGTTGATCATCGTCAGCGACCGGGTCGGGCACGCCTCGATGCAGAGGCCGCAGCCGATGCAGCGCAGGTAGTTGATCTGGTAGTCGGCGCCGTACCGCTCGCCCGGGGAGTACCGGGCTTCCTCGGTGTTGTCACCGCCCTCGACGAAGATCGCGTCCGCCGGGCACGCCCAGGCGCACAGCTCGCAGCCGACGCACTTCTCGAGGCCGTCCGGGTGGCGGTTCAGCTGGTGCCGGCCGTGGTAGCGCGGGGCGGCCGGCGCGCCGGCCTCCGGGTACTCCTCGGTGGCGACCTTCTTGAACATCATCCCGAAGGTGACGCCGAAGCCCTTGACGGGATCAAGAAACCCCATCTTGCGCTCCTTCCTGTGCGGTACCGACGGCCGCCGGCTTGCGCCGGGCCGCCTTCGCCTCGGCCTTGGCCAAAGCCTTCTGACGCGGGGTGGTCTGGGGGACCTTGAGGTCCAGCGGCGGGACCGGGAAACCGCCACCGGTCACCGGCACGACGTCGCTCTCCTCTTCACGGCCCGACGCGCGGACGTAGAAGAACAGCATGATCAGGATGAGGATCGCGATCGCGGCGATGGTGATCGACAGCGGTGTCCAGTGGATGACCTTCGCGAAGGTCACCATGACGATCCACACCAGGTTCAGCGGGACCAGGACCTTCCAGCCCAGGCGCATGAACTGGTCGTAGCGCAGGCGGGGCAGCGTGCCGCGCAGCCAGATGAAGCCGAACAGCAGGACGAACATCTTCGCGAAGAACCACAGCACCGGCCACCAGCCGGTGTTGAGCACGTTGTTCCCGATCAGCGACAGGGGCCACGGGGCCATCCAGCCGCCGAGGAACAGCGTGGTGGCGAACGCCGAGACGATCACCATGTTGACGTACTCGGCGAGGAAGAACATCGCGAACTTCATCGAGCTGTACTCGGTGTGGAACCCGCCGACCAGCTCCGACTCGGCCTCCGGGAGGTCGAACGGGGCGCGGTTGGTCTCGCCGACCATCGAGATCAGGTAGATCACGAAGCTCGGCAGCAGGAGGAGGAACCACCACTTCTGCTGGGCGCCGACGATGTCGGCCAGGTCCAGCGAACCGGCCTGCAGGATCACCGCGACGATCGAGAGGCCCATCGCGATCTCGTACGAGATCACCTGGGCGGCCGAGCGCATGCCGCCGAGCAGCGGGTACGGCGACCCGGACGCCCAGCCGGCGAGCACGATGCCGTAGACGCCGATCGAGGAGCAGGCCAGCACGACCAGCAGGCTGACCGGCAGGTCGAGCAGCTGCAGCACGGTCCGCTCGCCGAAGATCGAGACGACCGGGCCGAACGGGATGGCCGACAGCGCGATCAGCGCGGGCACCGCGGACAGGACCGGCGCGAGGAAGTACACCTTGCGGTCGGCGGTGTCCGGGATGATCTGTTCCTTGAACGGCAGCTTGATCGCGTCCGCCAGGGACTGCAGGTAGCCGCCGGGGCCGACCCGGTTGGGGCCGGGCCGGTTCTGCATCCGGCCGACGGCCTTGCGCTCCCAGACGATCAGGAAGATCGTCATGATCGGCCCGATCAGCAGGATGACCACGGACTTCAGCAGGATCAGCCAGAACGGGTCGTCCGCCAGCAGCGCCGCACGCGTCGCCGCGTCCGGGACACTGCCCACGGCCGCTTCGGTCAGCAACGGTGTCACTGTTCACCCCCAGCGAGGTTCACCACGGCGCCGTGACCGGCACCGAGCGTCTTGGCCACGGCGGAGCCGTCGGAGTTGCCCGGCAGCCACACCACGCCGTCGGGCAGGTCGGCGACCTCGATCGGCAGCGTGATCGCGCCGCGTTCGGTGCTCACCTTCACGGACGCGCCCAGCCCCTCGGCGGTCTTCGCGGACAACCGCGCGACCGGCTTGCGCTGGGTGCCCTTGAGGTGCGGCTCGCCGTCCTGCAGGGACCCGTTGTCGATCAGCTGGCGCCAGGTCGACAGGACCGCCTGGCCGGCACCCGGGGCCGGGGAAGTCACCGCGGCTCCATCGGCGGCGACGTAACCCCAGCGCAGCGCGGAGGCCGCGCCGAGCTTCTCGTAGTCACCGCGCGCGGCGGCCGGCGTCTGCGTGAACAGGTCCGTGTCCATCTCGACGGCCAGGGTGTCGAGCACCCGGCAGTCCGGCAGCGAGCCGGTGCCCTCGATGGTGATGTCGAACGGGCGGGTGCGGCCCTCCCAGTTGAGGTAGCTGCCCGCCTTCTCGTCCGACGCGGCCACCGGGAGCACGACGTCCGCGCGCTCGGTCACCGCGCTGTGCCGCAGCTCGAGGCTGACCACAAACCCTGCGGCATCCAGCGCGCGCAGCGCGAGGTCCGGGTCCGGCAGGTCGTACGGGTCGACCCCGCCGACGACCAGGCCGCCGAGCTCGCGGCCCGAAGCGGCCTTCAGGATCTCGGTCGCGTCGCGGCCGGGAGCGGACGGAAGCGGGACGCCCCAGGCGTTTTCGACGGCGACGCGGGCGGCGTCGTCACCGACGCGGCGGCCGCCCGGCAGCAGGCCCGGCACGCAGCCGACCTCCAGCGCGCCCCGGTCACCGGCGCGGCGCGGGATCCACGCGAGCCGGACGCCGGTGCGCTCCACCAGGTCGTGCAGCGCGGAGAACAGGCCCGGCACCGAAGCGGCGCGCTCGCCGACGAGGACGACGGCGTTCTCGCCGCTCAGCGCCTCGTCGAGGTCCGGCGCGTGCTTGCTGATGCCCTCGATCGCCGCGGCCTCCTGGCCGGGGACGCAGGCGAGCAGCTCACCGAACGTCTTGCGCACCGACGACGTCGTCCACTGTCCCAGGTGGACGACCCGGGTGCGGTTCTTGCGGGCGCCCTTGCGCAGCCGCAGGAACACGATCGGCGCTTCGTCCTCGGGCTCGAAGGCGACGCACAGGACCGTGCGGGCCCGCTCGATCTCGCCGAAGGTGACCCCGGATTCCGGCGTCACGCCCACGACGTGCGAGGTGAGGAACGCGAGCTCCTCGGCCGAGTGCGCGCGGGCGCGGAAGTCGACGTCGTTGGTCTGCAGGGCGACGCGGGCGAACTTCGAGTACGCGTAGGCGTCCTCGACGGTCAGCCGGCCACCGGGCAGGACGCCGACGCCGCCGTTGCCGCGGGCCTCGGTGAGGCCGGCGGCGGCGATGCGCAGCGCGTCGGTCCAGGACGCCTCTTCCAGCTCACCGGTCTCGCGGTTGCGGACCAGCGGACGCCGGATGCGGTCCTCGGCGGAGGTGTAGCGGAAGGCGAAGCGGCCCTTGTCGCAGATCCACTCTTCGTTGACCTCGGGGTCGTCGCCGGCCAGCTTGCGCTGGACCTTGCCGCGGCGGAAGTCGGTCCGCTCGGCGCAGCCGGACGAGCAGTGCTCGCAGACGCTCGGCGCGGACACCAGGTCGAACGGGCGGGAGCGGAACCGGTAGGCGGCGCTCGTCAGGGCGCCGACCGGGCAGATCTGGATGACGTTGCCGGAGAAGTAGCTCTGGAACGGCTGGCCGGACGTCGTGCGCGAGGCCAGGTCCAGCACGTCCGCCGTCTCCGCGGTGCCGATCTGCTGGTGGGCGCCGCGTTCGAGGAGCTCGATGAACGGGTCGCCGGCGATCTCGCGGGAGAACCGGGTGCAGCGCTGGCAGAGCACGCAGCGTTCCCGGTCGAGCAGCACCTGCGAGGAGATCGGCAGCGGCTTCGGGAACGTCCGCTTGGTATCCACGAACCGGGACTCCGTGCGGCCGTGGGCCAGCGCCTGGTTCTGCAGCGGGCACTCGCCGCCCTTGTCGCAGATCGGGCAGTCCAGCGGGTGGTTGATGAGCAGCAGCTCCATCACACCCTGCTGGGCCTTGTCGGCGACCGGCGACGTCAGCTGCGTCTTGACGACCATGCCGTCGGCGACGGTCATCGTGCAGGACGCCTGCGGCTTCGGCATCGGCCGGCCGCCCATCTCGACCTCGACCAGGCACTGGCGGCAGGCGCCCGCCGGGTCGAGGAGCGGGTGGTCGCAGAACCGCGGGATGACCGTGCCGAGGCGTTCGGCCGTGCGGATCAGCAGCTCACCCTTGGGGGCGATGACCTCTTCGCCGTCGATGACCAGCTTCACGTGGCCTTCGGGGACCGGCGTCTCCTGGGTCTCTGGCTTGTCGGGGGCGATCGTCATGATGCCTGCGCTCCCACGAGTTCGGGCTTGGTCTGTTCGTGCCGGTTCTTCTCGCACAGCGCGAGGAACTCGTCGCGGAAGTACTTGATGCCGCTCTGGATCGGCGACACCGCGCCGTCACCGAGGGCGCAGAACGACCGGCCGAGGATGTTGTCGCAGACGTCGAGGAGGGTGTCGATGTCCTCTTCGGTGCCGTGGCCCTCGACCATGCGCTCGAGGATCTGCGCGAGCCAGTACGTGCCCTCGCGGCACGGCGTGCACTTGCCGCAGGACTCGTGCTCGTAGAACTGCGTCCACTTCATCACGGCCCAGGGCACCGACACCGTCTCGTTGAAGACCTGCACGGCGGTCGTGCCCAGCATCGACCCGGCTTCCGCCGCGCCTTCGAAGTCCAGGGGAACGTCGAGGTGCTCGGCGGTGAACATCGGGGTGGACGAGCCGCCCGGGGTCCAGAACTTGAGCGGGACGCCGTCCTTCATGCCGCCCGCCATGTCGAGCAGCTCGCGCAGCGTGGTGCCGAGCGGGCACTCGTACTGGCCGGGCTTCTCTACGTGGCCGGAGATCGAGTAGATCTTCGGGCCGGGCGACTTCTCGCGGCCCATCTCGCGGAACCAGCTCGACCCGCCGTTGACGATGAACGGCGCGCTCGCGATGGTCTCGACGTTGTTGACCGTGGTCGGCGCGGCGTAGAGACCCGCCGCGGCCGGGAACGGCGGCTTGAGCCGCGGCTGGCCACGACGGCCCTCCAGCGAGTCGAGCAGCGCCGTCTCCTCACCGCAGATGTACGCGCCGGCGCCGGCGTGCACGGTGATCTTGAGGTCGAAGCCCGAGCCGAGGATGTTCTCGCCCAGGTAGCCCGCGGCTTCGGCTTCGCGCACGGCCGCGTTGAGGCGGCGGATGCAGTGCAGCGCCTCGCCGCGGACGTAGATGAAGCAGTGGTTGGAGCGCATCGCGTACGAGGCGATGATGCAGCCCTCGATGAGCGAGTGCGGGTCCGCCATCATCAGCGGGATGTCCTTGCACGTGCCCGGCTCGCCCTCGTCGGCGTTGATCACCAGGTAGTGCGGCTTGTCGAAGTTCGGCGGCATGAACGACCACTTGATGCCGGCCGGGAAGCCCGCACCGCCGCGGCCGCGCAGGCCCGAGTCCTTGACCAGCTGGACGAGCTGCTCCGGCGTGCCGGCGAGCGCCTTGCGGACGGCCGTGTAGCCCTCCAGCGCCTCGTACGTGCCGATCTGCCAGGAGTTCGGCGACAGCCAGCGCTTCGTGAGGACCGGCGTAATGGGATCTGCCATTACTTCTTCTCCACTTCGGGGAGCGGGACGTCTTGCGCGACGGGCGCGACCCAGCCGCGCTCCTGCGCGATCTGCGCGCCCCGCAGGGTTTCGACGGCCTGCGACGGGCCGTCGACGTCCGTGCGGTACTGGCGGTCGTCCTCCGGGAAGAACCCGGCGAGCTGCAGCTCGGCGCCCTTGAAGCTGGTCAGCGGGGCACCGCGCGTCGGGGCCGGCTTCTTGCCGGCCTGCAGCGCGTCGACCAGCGCGACGGCCTTGTCCTCGGTCTGGTTGTCGAAGAACTCGTAGTTGACCTGGATGACCGGCGCGAGGTCGCAGGCCGCGAGGCACTCGGCGTGCTCGAGGGTGATCGAACCCGGCTCGTTCGGTGTGCCCGCGGTTTCGTTCTGCCCCAGCGGCTCCGACTCGGACCCGAGGTGCGTCTGGAGCTTCTTGTAGATCGCGTCGCCGCCCATGGCCGCGCACAGCGTGTTCGTGCAGACGCTCACCAGGTGCTCGCCGCACGGGCGGCGCTTGTACATCGTGTAGAACGTCGCGACCGCGCCGACCTCGGCGTCGGACAGCTCGAGCTGGTTCGCGCAGAACGCGATGCCCTCCTGGCTGACGTACCCCTGCACCGACTGCACGAGGTGCAGCATCGGCAGCAGCGCCGAGCGGGCCACCGGGTAGCGCGCGATGATCTCCTGCGCGCGGTCCACGACGCCTACGTCGAAGATGTCCTCAAGCGGCGTCTCGGCCAGGATCCCTTCGGCCACGGCGGGATCCGGCGCGATGGCGATCACGTCGACGTCGCCACCGGCGGCGGCGTGGGTCCGGTCGGCCGCGTTGGGCCCGGGTTCGGGCACTGCGGTGGAAGAGGTCATCGGTCCACTCCCCCCATGACGGGGTCGATCGAGGCGATGGCGGCGATCACGTCCGCGACCAGGCCGCCTTCGGCCATTGCGGGCATCGACTGCAGGTTCACGAAGCTCGGTTCGCGCACGTGGACCCGCAGCGGCCGGGTGCCGCCGTCGGACACCAGGTGCGCGCTCAGCTCGCCGCGCGGCGACTCGACCGAGGTGTAGACCTGCCCGGCCGGCACCTTGAAGCCCTCGGTGACCAGCTTGAAGTGGTGGATCAGGGACTCCATCGACTGGCCCATGATCTTCTTGACGTGCTCGAGCGAGTTGCCCATGCCGTCGCTGCCGATGGACAGCTGCGCGGGCCAGGCGACCTTCTTGTCCTCGACCATGACCGGGCCCGGCTCGAGCTTCTCCAGGCACTGCTCGATGATCTTGAGGCTCTCGTGCATCTCGTGCACCCGGATCAGGTAGCGCGACCAGCAGTCGGCGCCGTTGTCGACCGGGACGTCGAAGTCGAACTCCTCGTAGCAGGAGTACGGCTCGGTCTTGCGCAGGTCCCACGGCAGGCCCGCGGACCGCAGCACCGGGCCGGTGACGCCGAGCGCGAGGCACGCGTCGACCGGCAGGTACCCGACACCCTTGAGCCGGTTGCGCCAGATCGGCTGACCGGTGAAGAGCTTGTCGTACAGCGGAAGGCGTTCCTTCATCGTCTGGACGAACTCGGTGACCTTCTCGCGGTAGTCCTCGGGCATGTCCTGCGCGAGGCCGCCGGGGCGGATGAACGCGTGGTTCATCCGCAGGCCGGTGAGGTGCTCCAGCAGGTGCAGCACGACCTCGCGCTCGCGGAAGCCGAGCGTCATCGCGGTGGTGGCGCCGAGCTCCATGCCGCCGGTGGCGATGTAGACCAGGTGCGAGCCTATGCGGTTGATCTCCAGCAGCATCACGCGCAGCAGCTGCGCGCGGCGCGGGGCCTCGATCTGCAGCAGCTTCTCGACGCCGAGGCAGTACGCCATCTCCGTCGAGAGCGGGGCCAGGTAGTCCATGCGCGTCACGAACGTGACGCCCTGGGTCCAGGTCCGGTACTCGCAGTTCTTCTCGATGCCGGTGTGGAGGTAGCCGATGACCGACCGCAGCTGCGTGACGGTCTCGCCCTCCATCTCCAGCACGAGCCGGAGCACGCCGTGCGTCGACGGGTGCTGCGGGCCCATGTTGATGACCATGCGCTCGTCGTGTGCCGCGTCGGCGACGACGTCGTCCCAGTCACCGCCGGAGACCGAGTAGACGCGGCCTTCGGTCGTGTCGCGCGAGTCGGCCTCGGGAACTTGAGTGGCGTCTTCGTTGATGGTCACGAGTACGACCTCCGCTGGTCCGGCGGCGGGATCTCCGCGCCCTTGTATTCGACCGGGATCCCGCCGAGCGGGTAGTCCTTGCGCTGGGGGTGGCCGTCCCAGTCGTCCGGCATGAGGATGCGGGTGAGCGCGGGGTGGCCGTCGTAGACGATGCCGAACATGTCCCAGGTCTCCCGCTCCTGCCAGTCGGCGGTCGGGTAGATCCCGACCAGCGACGGCACGTGCGCGTCCTCGACGTCGAGGGTGACCTCGAGCCGGATGCGGCGGCGGTAGGTCAGGGACGTGAAGTGGTACACCGAGTGCAGCCGCTGCGGGACGTCGACGCCGTAGTCCACCCCGGACACCGAGCTGAGCAGCTCGAAGCGCAGGCCGCCGTCGTCGCGCAGGACCTTCGCGATGGCGACGAGGTGCTCGCGGGCGACGTAGAAGGTGATCTCGCCACGGTCGACGGTGGTCTGCAGGATCGCGTCGGACGGGATCTTGTGGTCCGACAAGGCGGCGTAGAACTCGTCGGCGAACTGGTCGAACCAGCCGCCGTACGGCCGCTCGGCCGGCGCCGGGTTGTAGGCCGGCAGCCGGACGCCGCCGTAGCCGGAGGTGTCACCGGTGCCGTGGACGCCGAACATGCCCTGGCGTTCGCGGCCGGTGACGACGGGCCCGGCGGGCCGGGTGCCGCGCGGCTCGAGGCCGTCTTCGGTCGGACGATCGGCGCTGGACTGCTCGCCGCCGGGTTCTGGGGTCTCAGTCATCGCTTCTACTTCTTCGCGTACTTGATCGACGACGCGACGAGCTCGGTGCGGGCCCCGCTGGCGGCGCGGATCGCGGCGCGGCGGGCGTTGATCGGCTCGTCCTGGATCTTGGCGTGCAGCTTGAGGATCGCGTCCAGCAGCATCTCCGGCCGCGGCGGGCAGCCGGGCAGGTACATGTCGACCGGCACGATGTGGTCGACGCCCTGGACCACGGCGTAGTTGTTGAACATGCCGCCGGAGGAGGCGCAGACGCCCATGGCGAGGACCCACTTGGGCTCGGCCATCTGGTCGTAGATCTGGCGCAGGACCGGGGCCATCTTCTGGGTGACCCGGCCCGCGACGATCATCAGGTCGGCCTGGCGCGGCGTCGCGCTGAAGCGCTCCATGCCGAACCGGGCGATGTCGTAGCGGGAGCCGCCGACCGTCATCATCTCGATCGCGCAGCAGGCCAGCCCGAAGGTGGCGGGCCACATCGAGTTCTTCCGCGCCCAGTTGACGAGGCCTTCGAGGCTGGCCAGCAGGATGCCGTTGGGGAGTTTCTCTTCGAGGCCCATGGGTCTAGTTCCAATCCAGGCCGCCGCGCCGCCACACGTAGGCGTACGCGAAGCCGACCGTCGCGATGAACAGCAGGATCTCCACCAGGCCGAACGTGCCCAGCGCGTCCGCCTGCACGGCGAACGGGTAGAGGAAGACCATCTCGATGTCGAACAGGATGAACAGCATCGCGGTGATGTAGTACGCCACCGGCATCCGGCCGCCGCCGACGAGCGGCTGCGGCGACGGTTCGATGCCGCATTCGTAGGCCTCGAGCTTGGCCTTGTTGTAGCGGCTGGGGCCGACCAGCGGGCCCAGCAGCACCGACAGCGTGGCGAACGCCAGCGCCAGCACGAACAACAGGACCAGGGGCAGGTAGGGCTTCAGGCTCGGGGCCTGCTGCGCCAGGTTCACTGCGTCCGTTTGGGTCAGCACGGGCAACATCAGCACGGGGTCTTCGCCATCCTTTCCGCGCCGCTGCGGTTTTGCTTGTGGTGGGAACCGCTCAGCCTCGTCGGCACCCTAAGGGACCTGGGTCACACCGCCGAGGGTCAGGGTCTCCTTACGGCCCGTGGCGGTGCCGGGGCCTGCTTGTGAAATAGTTCACAAGCCACTCGTCGTGGATGTGAAGCGATTCACAAAGCATGGGGGGAGTGTAGGACGCGACTCACATTCTTGTCCCTAGACCCCCGTGTTATAAGGGTGCCCTAACTTCGAACGCCATCGTTGTCACGACCCGGCAACGCCGCCCGCGCGACCTGCACGAAGACGTTTCATGATCACGTCACGACCGGACAAACAGGGCGCTGACCTGTGACCTATCCCACTGGCCGCACGGCCAACTTGCTAGGCCGGTCGAGTGTCCGCGCGCGAAGAACCCCGGTCAGCGGGGGCTGGGGGCGGCCTTCGCCAGGGCCGAGATCAGGCGGTCGACGCCGTCGCCGCCCTTGGCGTCGTAGCAGCCCGAGAGGCCCTTGTAGACCAGCGGGAGGATCTTGTTGATGCGCAGGCCGTACTTGGTGCACGCGTGCATGATCTTCGGCTTGCCGATGATCTTCGCGAAGACGTTCCCGAGCTGGTAGTAGCCGCCCATCAGCTCGCGGACCGCGCGCGGGTACGCCTCCAGCGCGCGCTCGCGTGACGGGCCTTCTCGCCGGGCCAGAGCCTGCACCACGACCTCCGCCGCGATCTGGGCGGACTCCATCGCCGCGGAGATGCCCTCGCCGTTGAACGGGCTGACCATGCCGCCCGCGTCGCCGAGCAGCAGGAGGCCGTCGCGGTAGTGCGGGGTGCGGTTGAAGCCCATCGGGAGGCCGGCGCCGCCGACCTTGCCGATCGCGTTCTCCTCGCGGTAGCCCCACTCCTCCGGCGTGCCGTCGAGCCACTGGCGCAGCAGCGCGCGGTAGTCGGTGTTCCGGAACGACGCCGACGTCGAGAGCATGCCGAGGCCGACGTTCACCGTGCCGTCGCCGAGCGGGAACGCCCAGCCGTAGCCCGGCAGCAGCTTCGGGTCGCGCGGGTCGGACTTGTCCCACAGCTCGAGGTGGCCCTCGATGAACGGGTCGTCGTGGCGCGGGCTCTTGTAGTACTGGCGCACCGCGACGCCCATCGGGCGCTTCTCGTTCTTCTGGATGCCGACGCTCAGCGCGAGCCGCGCGGACACGCCGTCGCAGGCCAGGACCAGCGGCGCGCGGTAGTTCACCGGCGTGCGCTCCGGGCCGACCTTCGCCTCGACGCCGACCACGCGGCCGGTCGCGTCGGTGATCGCGCTGGTGACGGTGGTGCGCTCGTACAGCCGCGCGCCCGCCTTCACCGCCAGCTTCGCCAGCAGGTCGTCGAAGTCGTGGCGGGTGCGGGAAACGCCGTACGGCGGGTAGCTCGTGAGGTCCGGCCAGTCGAGCTCCAGCGTGAGGTCGCCGGTGAGGATCCGCAGACCGCGGCTGTGCACCCAGCCCGCGTCCTCGCTCGTGTCGATGCCGAGGTCGATCAGCTGCTTGACGCCGCGTGGGGTCAGGCCGTCGCCGCAGACCTTCTCGCGGGGGAACTCGGTCTTCTCCAGCAGCAGGACGTCGACGCCCGACCGGGCGAGGTAGGTCGCGACGGTGGACCCGGCCGGTCCGGCGCCGACGACGATGACTTCGGCGTCCTGATCTGCGGTGCGACGACTCATGTACGCGAGTTTAGGCAGGCTTGCGCGCCCGGTGGATCGCGACGACGCCGAATGTGAGGTTCAACCACTCGACGTCGGCCCAGCCCGCGCTCGCGATGATCTCGCCGAGCGTGCGCTGGTCCGGCCAGGCCAGCATCGATTCGGCCAGGTAGGAGTAGGCCTCCGGGTTGGACGACGTCCGTTTGCCGACCCAGGTGAGCAGCTTCAGCATGAACCGCCGGTGGACGAACCGGATCGGCGGGAACGGCGGCGTCGAGACCTCGCAGATCACCAGGCGCCCGCCCGGCTTGACCACGCGGGCGATCTCGGTGAGCGCGGCCTTCGTGTCGACGAAGTTCCGCAGCGCCAGCGAGATCGTCACCGCGTCGAAGCTCTCGTCGGCGAACGGCAGGTTCAGCGCGTCCGCCGCCACCATCGGGACGTTGCGGTGCAGCCCGGCCCGGAGCATGCCGAACGAGAAGTCCGCGGCCAGGCACCAGGCGCCACCGCGGGCGTACTCGACGGTGGACACCCCGGTGCCGGCGGCGAGGTCCAGGACCTTCTCGCCGCTTCGGGCGTCGAGCACGCGGGCGGTGGTGGTGCGCCAGCGCCGGTCGAAGCCGAAGGTCATGAACGAGTTCGCCCGGTCGTACCCGTCCGCGACACCGTCGAACATGGCGGCGACTTCGTGCGGGTCCTTGTCCAGGCTGGCGCGTGACATGCCTCGAATCTAAACAGTCGGGCGGAGCCCGTCCGTTGAGGGTGGCGGCGGGGCGGGGTCCGGGCTAGTCGGCGCGCTTGCGGAAGCTCACGAGCACCAGCCAGATCAGGCCGCCGAAGCGGCCGACCGGGATCAGCGGGTAGAGCACGGACGTCAGCATCCCGAACACCGAAAGCGCGGCCAGCGCGGCGATCACGTAGCCGGTGATCGCCAGCCAGCGTGGTGTCGTCCGCGCCACGGCGGCGACGAGCAGCGCGAGCGGCACCGCGAAGCCGAACGCGCCCGCCGCGAACGCCAGCGACGTGAAGGGCCGGGCGAACGCGGTGTCCTGCGCGGCCGTCCAGGTCGCGAGGCCGCTCAGCAGGAGGCTCCCCGAAGCGAGGAGACCACCAGCGAAGCCCAGCCGCGGCGGTCTCGCGGCCGCGGTCCAGACCGCGAGCGACAACCCGGCCCCGAAGACGGCCAGCGCCAGCAGCTGGATCAGGCCGTGGTGGCTCGCGTCGTAGGCGGCGACGTCGGCCGCGGACGAGTCCGGGCGGGTGCCGGTGGCGCCGAGGACGCCCCCGGCGACGGTGAACAGGCCGTAAGCGGTGATCGCAATTCGTTTCATGCCGTCAACGATTACACTGGTGTAATGAATTGTCAACGACTATCGTTCCGGCCATGGAAGCGAAGAGACCGCGGCTGGGCAGCGCGTTCCTGCTCGCACAGGTCGGCGCGCACGCGGCCCAGCGGTTCACCGAACGCATCGCGGAACTGGACCTGACCCCGGCGCAGGTCGGGCTGCTGCGGCTCGTCGCGATGCGGCCGGGCCAGAGCCAGCAGACCCTCGCCAAGCAGCTCGGCACCCCGGCGACCCGGCTGGTCCCGCTGGTCGACGGGCTGGAGAAGCGCGGCCTGATCGAGCGGCGCCGCAACGCCGAGGACCGGCGGCTCTACGCGGTCGAGCTGAGCGAGGACGGCCAGGCGCTGATGGGCCGCGTCGCGCAGGCCGGCGCGGCGCACGAGCGGACGATGACGGCGGTGCTGACCGACGACGAACGCGACGTCCTGCACGGCCTGCTGAGCAGGATCGCCGAGGACCAGGGGCTCACCCCGGGCGTCCACCCCGGCTACGCGCGCGGTCGCCTGTCCTAGCGGAAGGTGGCCAGCATCCCGGCCACCGCGGCCGGCCAGGTGAACTCCTCGGCCCGCGCCCGGGCCGCCGCGCGGCGCAGGTCCTCCGGGCTGTCCAGCAGGTTCGTGACGGCCGAGGCGAACGCGGGCGCGTGGTCGTCGACCGCCGCGCCGCAGCCCGGCCGGACGATCTCCCGCAGCGCCGACGACGCCGAGACCACCACCGGCGTCCCGGACGCCAGGGCTTCCAGCGCGGCCAGGCCGAACGTCTCGTGCGGGCCCGGCGCGAGGGAGACGTCCGCGCTGGCCAGCAGCCGCGCGACGTCACCGCGGCCGGACAGGAACCCCAGGAACGTCACCGGCAGGCCGCGCGCCCGGCGTTCCAGGGCGCGGCGTCGCGGGCCGTCCCCGGCGACGACCAGCCGCACCCGCGCGCCCGCCTCCGTCAGCTCGGCGACGGTGTCCACGCTGCGCTCCACGTGCTTCTCCGGCGACAGCCGTCCACAGTGGACGAGCAGGGCGTCCGCTCCCCCGGCGAGGCCGGCGCGCCAGCCGTCGTCGCGCATGGCGGGCCGGAACGTCGCCAGGTCGACGCCCAGGGGCACCCGCCGGACGTTCGGCGCGGCGATCCGGTCGAACTCCGCCCGCGCGAAGGCCGTCGTGCAGACGACCGTGTCGTAGCTCGCGGCCATCCGGCGGTTGGCGACGTCGGCGACGCGGCGCGCGACGACTTCGGGCAGCAGGAACTGCTCCAGCAGCCGGTCGAGGCGCTCGTGGGAGATCACCGTGCTGGGGACGCCGTGGCGCCGCGCCCAGCCGCCCATCCCCCGCAGCGTCAGCCGGTCGGACACCTCGAGGCGGTCCGGTTCGAGCTGGCGCAGCACCGAGCGGACGCGGTGCGGGTCGACGGCGCGGTAGCCGCCGGTGCCCGGGATCTTCGGCGCCGGCAGGGAGAACCGGCGGACGCCGGTGGGCAGGACCTCGTCGGCGTAGCGGGTGCCGGGCACCACCAGCGTCACCTCGTGCCCGCTCGCGACGTACCCGGCGCCGAGGTGGTGCAGCGCCGTGCGCAGCCCGCCCGAGCGTGGCCCGTAGAAGTTCGCGAGCTGGACGATGTGCATGCTCAAGCCGCGCGCGCGACTCGGCCCTGCACCGCTTCGTAGTGCCCCACGAGCTCGTGGCACACGGCGGGCCAGGTCCGCCCGAGCACGACCTTGCGCGCCTTCTCGCCGAGGCGCGCCCGCAGCGCGGCGTCGCGCAGGGCGTCGATCTTCTCCAGCAGCGCCGGCGCGAACAGCTCGCGGTCCGCGGGCAGCAGGTAGCCGGTGCGGCCGGGCAGGACCAGGTCCTTCGGGCCGCCGGCGTCGGGCGCGAGCACCGGCAGGCCGGACGCCATCGCCTCCTGCACCGCCTGGCAGAACGTCTCGTGCGGGCCGGTGTGCACGAAGACGTCGAAGCTCGCGTACGCGGCGGAGAGCTCTTCGCCGTACTTCGCGCCGAGGAACGCCGCGTCCGGGAGCTGCTCCTTCAGCGCGGGCAGTTCGGGCCCGTCGCCGACGACGACCACGCGGATGCCGGGGACGCCGGCCAGCGCGGCCAGCCGGTCGACCTCCTTCTCGGGTGCCAGCCGGCCGACGAACCCGACCAGCAGCTCGCCGTTGGGCGCCAGCTCGGCCCGCAGCGCGGCGTCGGCGTGCGCCGGGGAGAAGCGGTCGATGTCGACGCCCCGCGCCCAGCGGTGCACGCGCGGCACGCCGTGCAGCCGCAGCTGCTCGACGGAGTCGGTGGATGGCGCCAGCGTCCGGTCGGCGCGCGAGTGCAGCCGCCGCACCCAGCGCCAGGCGGCGCGGGCGGCGAGGCCGAAGCCGTACGCGGAGGCGAACCCGGCGATGTCGGTCTGGTAGACGGCGATCGAGGGCACCCGCAGCCGTCTCGCGGCGGCGAGGCCGCGCGCGCCGACCACGAACGGCGACGCGAGGTGCACGACGTCCGGCCCGAACGCGGCCAGCGCCGTCAGCACCGTGCGCGTCGGCACGCCGATCGGCAGCGAGTTGACGCCGGGGAAGTCGAGGGCGGGGATCCGGATCACCGGGGCGCCGCGGTAGGAGTCCGGGCCGGGGCCGGGCGCGATGATCAGCACGTCGTGACGGCGTTCCCGGAGGTGCTCGACGACCCGCAGGACGGAGTTGGTCACGCCGTTCACCTGGGGCAGGAAACTTTCGGTGACTATCGCGACTCGCACCAACCGACCATCGCACCCGATCCTGGCGACCGCGTGACACCGCGGCCAACGCTGCCGGAACAGATCAGCTACGACATGTCATCTCAAGGTCGTGTCCCGGAAACCAGCGGGGCCCAGACTAAGCAGGCATGACCCTCTTGTCCTCCAGGCCGCCGCGGCCCGTGGAGCCCGGCCTGCTGTCGAGGGCCCTCGAAGTGGCCGGGCGCCTGGCCAACGACGCGACCGACGTGATCACCGCGACCGCCGGCCGCGGCGCCCACCCGTCCACACTGGACTCCCCGTTCGACTGGGTCACCGACACCGACCGGATCCTCGAGCGGCACACGCGGCGCGTGCTGACCGCCGAGTTCCCGGGCATCCCGGTGGTGGGCCACGAGTTCGGCGCGGACCACGGCGCCGACGTCGCGGAGTACCGCTGGGTCGTCGACTCGGTGGACGGCACGGCGAACTACGTGGCGGGGGTGCCGTGGTGCGCGTACAGCCTGGCGCTGGTCGACGCGGCCGGGCCGGTGGTCGGGGTGGTGGCGGACCCGTACCGGGCCCAGATCTACGCCGCGGCGCGCGGACGAGGGGCCCGCGCGAACGGCAAACCGGTGCGCCTGACGGACCGCTGCGTCACGGCGGGCGCGATCGTCTGCACGGAGCTGGCCCGCAAGGGCCCGTGGCCGGGCATGGGCGGCTTCATCGAGCGAGCGGCGGCGGCCCACGCGGGCGTCCGGGTCCTGGGCTCGGCGGCGCTGTCGATCGCGCAGGTGGCGTTGGGCCACGCGGCGGCGGCGGTCCTGCACAGCTACCACGAATGGGACGTCGCGGGCTCGGTGGCGATGGCCATCGAGGCGGGCGCGGTGGTCCTGGACAAGCACGGCGAGGACACGGCCCTCCCGACGGACGGCCTGCTGGTGGCGGCCCCGGGAGTGGCGGACGAGGTCCTGGGCTGGTGGCAGGAGACGGCCCACGCGGGCTGAAACCGAGTTGCGCCCGCTGTGAGGATCGAGGCATGCCCACGCTCCACACCGAGCGCCTGACGCTCGTACCCCTGGCCGACGAGCACCGAGAGCTGGAGTACGAGCTGGACTCGGACCCGGAAGTGATGCGGTACCTGACGGGCCGGGCTTCCACGCGGGCCGAGGTCGAGGCCGCGCACCGCCGCCGGATGGCTGTCGCGCCCGGGTTCGGCTTCTGGATGGGCTTCGCCTCTGGCTCTGGCTCCGCCTCCGGTGGCTTCGTCGGCTGGTGGATCCTGCGGCCGCCGCAAGGACCGGACCAGCCGTTCGTCGAGGGCGAGGCCGAGCTGGGGTATCGGCTGTTGCGCCGGCACTGGCGTCAGGGGTACGCGAGTGAGGGTTCTCGCGAGCTGCTGCGGTACGGGTTCGCGGACCTGGGGTTGGAACGGATCTTCGCCCAGACGATGGCGGTGAACACGCCATCTCGCGCAACGATGGCTTCGGTGGGGTTGACGTTTGCGCGGTCGTTCATCTCGGCGGAGGACTATGCGGAGGTGCTTCCGGGGGCCGAACAGGGCGAGGTCGAGTACGAGATCACGCGGACGCGGTGGCTGCGGGAGCTGGGTTGAGCGGTAGGCAGGTCTTGGCCTTGGTCTTGGCCTGCGGCGCCGCATCAGAGATTGTTGAACGATTCGACCCGGTTCCACAGCCATCTGCGGGCAGGCACCCTGTGCATCGAGTTATCCACATCGGGTGCAGCTATCCACAGATTTGCCGCGCCACCGTTTTTCCGGGGCAGCGCCGATAAACTGGGACTGGGCACGCCCCCCTGGGTGTGGTGGGGGACTCTTGTCTGGTCAGGGCGCTGTCAAGAACACTTTCGATCAGCAGGTCCCCGTGCTCGACCGGAGGGCCACCGCATCCTCACCACAGTCGGCGCCATCAGGCGGAACCAACGCTGCGAAACCGACATCCCGCGTCGACCGAGGCGAAGGCGCAGGACAGCAGGCGTGCGACCTCACTCGAAAGCGAAATGGCTGGTCAGGCCGCGGCCGGCTCCGCGACCGCTCGCTTGTTCAGCCGTCGGATCCACCACAGCAGCGGGCCCGCCACCAGCCACGTGAAGAACACGAAACTGCCCAGCGGCAACAGCGTCAGCGTCGCCGAGCGGCCTGCTACCCGGGCCAGTTCCGGGTCCGTTGCGTCGTACTCGATGCGGACCAGCTGGCCTGCGGCCAGGCCGTCCGGGTAGAGGACTCCGTTGGCCGGGCTGTGGACGATGCCGTCCGGCGTCTCGAAGTGGATGATCGTGCGGTCGAAGGCCACCGAGTCCACCGTGGCCGTCGCGGTGCCGAGCTGCCCGGAGATCGAGCGGTCGTTGCGGATCGCCGCGAACAGCAGGCACACGCACATCACGGTGAGGAGCGAGGCGACGGCGAGGGTTATCCACCACCCGACGCGCCTCGCCCGCTCACCTCTCGTGCTCACGCCGCGAGCGTAGCGGTACTGCTCAGTGCTTGTGCTCCGCGGCGAGATTCCGGTGGTTGGCCTGGATCTGGTCGAACGACTGCGGCTTCACCGAGGCGGCACGCGCCGTGAACGCCGCGGGCGAAGCGCCGTTCGGGCCCACCGCCGGCTTGCCCGCCGTGTACAGCCACGTCTGGAACAGGTCGTACAGCGGCTTGCCGGAGACCTTCTCGGCCAGCGCGATGAACTCCTGGATCCGGCCGTTCGACCCGCCCTTCTGGACCTGCCACGCCTGCAGGATCTTGAAGAACGCCTCGTCACCGACGGCCGTGCGCAGCGCCTGCAGCGTCAGCGCGCCGCGGTCGTAGACGGCGTTGTCGAACTGGTTGTCCGCGCCCGGGTCGGCCGGGACGAGCTTCCACAGGTCACCGTCGGCCGGGTTCGAGTCGTAGGTGTACTGCGCCAGCTCGGCGACCGTGCCCTCGCCCTCGTGCTCCGACCACAGCCACTCGGCGTAGGACGCGAAGCCCTCGTTCAGCCAGATGTCGCTCCAGCGGCCGAGCGAGACGTTGTCGCCGAACCACTGGTGGGCGTTCTCGTGCGCGATCAGCGTCGTGTTGGAGCCCGCCGCGAAGTTGCGCGCGCCGTACGTCGGCCGGGTCTGGTTCTCCAGCGAGAAGCCGATGCCGCTGGTGACGACGCCACCCTCGGCCTCGAACGGGTATGGGCCGAACTTCGTCGCCAGGAACGCGTCGATCTCCGGCGTCCGCTCGACGCTGGCCTTCGCCGCGTAGAGCGAGTCGCCGAGGTCGCTGCCGTACGCCGAGATGAACGGCTTGCCGTCCGGCGTGGTCGCCTGGTTGAGCTCGTACTTGCCGACGATGAACGACGTCAGGTACGTGGCCTGCGGCTTCGTGCTGCGCCACTGCCAGCGGGTCCAGCCGGCGCGCTGCTTCGTGGTGCGGACGAGCGTGCCGTTGGTGACGGCAACGTTGTCATCCGGGGCTTCGATGGAGACGTCGTAGGTCGCCTTGTCCGTCGGGTGGTCGTTGGCCGGGAACCACCACGCGGAGCTCTGCGGTTCGTCGACGCCCAGCGCGCCGAAGGAGCCCTTCTTCCACGCGTTGAGCCCGTCGACCTTCTCCGTGGACGGCGTGTCCGAGTAGGCGACGACGACCGTGGCGGTCTGGCCCTTGAGCAGCGGCTGCGCCGGCGTGACGACGAGCTCGCCGTTGCCGTTCTGGTTCGCGAACTGGGCCGGGCGGTTGTTCACCAGCACGCTCGACGCCTTCAGGGCGAAGTCGAGGTCGAACCGCGACAGGTCCTGGGTCGCGGTGAGCAGCAGGGTCGTCGTGCCGGACAGCACGTCGGTCGCGGGCTGGTAGGTCAGGCGGATGTCGTAGTGCAGCACGTCCGTCCCGCCGTTGCCGGCGTTCGGGTAGTACGAGTCACCGACGCCCGGCGCGCCGGGTGTCGGGGCCGCACTGGCGGTACCGGCGAGCAGCACCGAGGCAACCCCGGCCGCGAGCACACCGAGGCCGGTGCGAGTTCTTGCACGCATTCGAATCCCTCCAACGGGTGAGGATCAGCGCGCTCGAACGTAGCCAGCCAGGAAGCACCCAGGAACAGCCGAAGGGAGGATCTTGCCTGCTGAGATCACACCCGGAAAGCGGTTGACCGAATGAGGCTGTTCGGGTGCGCGAAGGTCGCGAGCGGGCCGTTCGTGTCCGGCGTGGCGTGGCGCCGGCGGGCCGAACGCGCCGAAAACGTCACCAACCGACCACTCGCGCGCCAGGACGCGAGGGCGCGAACGGGCCACTCGCACCCTGAACAGCGCGAAGGGTCCACTCGCGTTACCACGGCACGAACGGGCCGCTCGCTCCCACAGGGCACCAACGGGCCACTCGCGCGACCGCACGAATGGGCCACCCGCACCGAAAACGACACCAAGGGGCCGTTGGCGCCGTTGCGGCGCGAACGGGCCACTCGTGCGCCCGCACCACGGCACGAACGGGCCGCTCGCGCCCCAAACAGCACGAACGGGCCACTCACCGCCTCCACGGAACGAACGGGCCACCCGCCTCACCGCGACGCGAGAGGGCCACTCGCACCCCACAGGGGCACCAACGGACCACTCGCACGCCCGCACGAACGGGCCACTCGCGCCGAAAACGGCACCGAAGGGCCACTCGCCACCACCGCGGCGCGAACGGGCCACTCGCGCCGAACAGCACGAACGGGCCACTCACCGCCACCGCGGCGCGAAAGGGCCACTCACCGCCATCGCGGCGCGAACGGGCCACTCGTGCGCCCGCACCACGACGCGAACGGGCCGCTCGCGCCCCCAACCGCGCGAAAGGGCCACTCGCGCCCCCAGCGCTCGAAGCGTCAGACGGCGGAGACCGCCGCCGAAACCGCAGCACGCAACCGTGCGTGCAGGTCGCGGTGCCGCGACCGATCCACCCTGACCTCCACCACCCGCAGGCCCGGCGCCGGCCGCAACGCTGCCTGGAACTCCGTCAGCGTCTCCGCCACCACGTGCGGAACCCGGTACCCCGCGCACAGCGCGCCCAAGTCGGCGCCGTGCGGGGTGCCGAAGACGCGCTCGAAACTCGCCGAATGCTCTGGTGCTCCCTGCTCCAGCAGCGAAAATATGCCGCCGCCGTCGTCGTTGCACACCACGATCGTCAGGTCCGGGCGCTGCTCGGCCGGGCCCGTCAGCAGGCCGGACGCGTCGTGCAGGAACGTCAAATCGCCCAGCAGCGCGTACGACGGGCCGCGGTGGACGTGGGCCGCGCCTATCGCCGTCGAGACCGTGCCGTCGATGCCCGCCACGCCGCGGTTGCGGTGGACCAGGACGTCCGGGCGCAGGCGGCCGGCCAGGGCGACGTCGCGGGTCGGGTTCGACGAGCCCACCACCAGTAGCGAGTCCGGGGGCAGGGCGTCCACCAGTTCCGACGCCAGGCGCAGGCCCGACGGCCACGGCTCCGCGTCCAGCACCGACGTGACCGCCGCGGACGCCGCCGCGTCGGCGCGGCGCCAACTCGCCAGCCACTCCGGGTCGGCGGGCTTGGTCGGCTCGTCGAACCACTGCCCGACCTGGCGGACGTTGTGCGCGGGCGCCGGCCAGTCCGAGTCCGGCCGGACCAGCAGCACCTCGACCGAGGCGTCCGAGAGCACCTTCTGGATCTGCCGGAACACCGTCGGACGGCCCAGGCAGAGCACCTGCTCCGGTTTGTGCCGCGTGATGAAGTCCTCGACGCCCAGCAGCCACGCGCCGGACGAGATGGCCGTGCCGCCGGACAGCCCGATGCCGCCGGTCTCCGAAATCACCGGCCAGCCGTGCTGCTCGGCCCACTCACTGGCCGCCTGCACGCCGGTGTCGCACGCGATGACCAGGCCGTGGCGCGCCGAAGGCACCACGAACGACGGCAGCGCGCCGAAGTCCGGCAGCTCGGTCCAGCGCTCACCGTCGGGACGGCCTTCGAGCGATTCGTACCATTCGCCGTCGTCGTCCAGGTCGGGCACGAGCGGCTCGCGGAACGGGATGTTCAGGTGCACCGGCCCGCAGCGCCACTCGCCGTAGGCCGCGTTCCACGCCCGGCAGATCTGGCTGCGCCAGTACGAGTTCTGCCCGGCCCGCCGCTCGGCCACGGCCAGCTCGTCGAAGTAGCGGATGGCGTTGCCGAAGAGCCGGTGCTGGTCGATGACCTGCGACGCACCCGCCGCGCGCAGCTCGGGCGGCCGGTCGGCGGTCAGCACGATCAGCGGGACGCCGGCCCGGTCGGCCTCCAGCACGGCCGGGTGGAAGTTCGCGGCCGCGGTGCCGGACGTGCAGAGCACGGCCACCGGGCGGCCGGTGCGCGCGGCGATGCCGAGCGCGAGGAAACCGGCGCCGCGCTCGTCGATCCGGACGTGGAGCTGCAGCTTCCCGGCCGCCGCGGCGTCATAGAGCGCGATCGACAGCGGCGCGTTGCGGGAGCCCGGGCAGAGGACGACGTGGGAGACGGTGTTGCGGACGAGTTCGTCGACGATCACCCTGGCCTGCGCGGTGGAAGGGTTCACCGGCAGGCTCCGTCGAGATGAGAAGTGTCCACAGGTCCTATTCTCCCAAACGTGGATGACGCCCGAGTTTCCGAGCTGTTCGACCCGGCCGCGTGGACCGAGGTCGAAGGTTTCGCCTTCACCGACATCACCTACCACCGTTCCGCTGAGAACCGCGGTGGCAAACGCGTGGTCCGCATCGCGTTCGACCGCCCGGAGGTCCGCAACGCCTTCCGCCCGCACACCGTCGACGAGCTCTACCGGGCCCTCGACCACGCCCGGATGAGCTCCGACGTCGGCTGTGTCCTGCTCACCGGGAACGGCCCGTCGCCCAAGGACGGCGGGTGGGCGTTCTGCTCCGGTGGTGACCAGCGTATTCGCGGACGCTCCGGGTATCAGTACGCGAGCGGCGAGACCTCCGACACGGTGGACCCCGCGCGGGCCGGCCGGCTGCACATCCTCGAGGTCCAGCGGCTGATCCGGTTCCTGCCGAAACCGGTCATCGCGGTCGTGCCGGGCTGGGCCGCGGGCGGCGGGCACTCCCTCCACGTCGTGTGCGATCTCACGCTCGCCTCGGCCGAGCACGCGAAGTTCAAGCAGACCGATGCCGACGTCGGCTCGTTCGACGGCGGGTACGGCTCGGCCTACCTGGCGAAGATGGTCGGCCAGAAGTTCGCCCGCGAGATCTTCTTCCTCGGCCGGGAGTACTCCGCCGAGCAGATGCACCGGATGGGCGCCGTGAACGCCGTCGTGCCGCACGCCGACCTCGAAAAAGAGGCTCTGGACTGGGCGTGGACGATCGCCGCCAAGTCGCCGACGGCCCAGCGGATGCTGAAGTACGCGTTCAACCTCACCGATGACGGCCTGGTCGGCCAGCAGCTGTTCGCCGGCGAGACCACCCGGCTGGCGTACATGCAGGACGAGGCCGTCGAAGGCCGTGACGCGTTCCTGCAGAAGCGCGACCCCGACTTCGAGGACGTCCCCTATTACTACTGAGCTGCGGCCTCTCCCCCTCGACGGCTCCCCCGAGGCGCTCGACACGCTGAAGGCGGCCGTCGCGGACGCGCTGGGCGGCGGCCCGGCCGTGCTGCCGTTCACCGACCCCGCGCTACGGGACGCGATGGCGCCCGGCGAGCCCGCCGAGCCGGACACCGCCGTGGTCATCGCCACGTCGGGGTCGACCGGCGCGCCCAAGGGCGTGCTGCTGTCGGCGCGCGCGCTGGTCGCGTCCGCCGAGGCGACCCACGTCCGCCTCGGCGGGCCGGGGCAGTGGCTGCTGGCGACGCCGGCGCACTACATCGGCGGGCTGCAGGTGCTGGTCCGGTCGCTGCTGGCGGGCACCACACCGGCCTACCTGACCGGCCACGGCTTCCGGCCGGACGACTTCGCCGCCGCGGCCTCGGCGTTGAACGGCGGCCCGCGGTACACGGCGCTGGTGCCGACGCAGCTGGTCCGCCTGCTCGACGACGGCGGCGCGGGGCTGGCCGCGGCGAAGACGTTCGACGGGATCGTGGTCGGCGCGGCCGCGACGTCGGCCGCCCTGCGCGAGCGCGCCGCCGAAGCCGGGGTGCGGATCGTGCCCGCGTACGGCATGAGCGAGACGGCCAGCGGCTGCGTCTACGACGGCTTCCCCCTGGACGGGGTCCGCGTCGACGTCGAGGGGGAGCGCGTCCGGATCGCGGGTGACGTCCTCGCGCACGGCTACCGGCTCCGGCCGGACCTGACCGCCGAGTCGTTCGAAGCCGGCTGGTTCACGACGTCCGACCGTGGGGTTCGTCACGCCGACGGCCGGATCGAGGTGCTCGGCCGGGCCGACGACATGATCAACACCGGCGGCGTGAAGGTGTCCGCGAACGCGATCGAGCGCTGCCTGGCCGCGCAACCCGGGGTGCGCGACGCGTGCGTCGTCGGGCTGCCGGACGCGGAGTGGGGCGAGGCCGTGGTGGCGCTCGTGGTCCCCGACGGCGAACCTCGTGAACCGGACGAACTGCGGGCCGCGGTGCGGGCCGAGCTGGGCGCCGCGTCGACGCCGAAGCGCGTGGAGTACGCCGCTGAGCTGCCCCTTCGCGGCCCGGGCAAGATCGACCGGGCCGCGGTGAAGGCCCGGTTCCGGCCGGGTTCGCAGGGCTGATCGGCGGCACTTCGTTGACATGCACGGGGTGCACCCGCTTGGCTACTCACCATGACGCGCTGGCTCCGCACCGCCCTGATCAGCACCGCCGTCGCACTGGGTGTCCTCCTCCCCGCGGGTGCGGCCCTGGCCGACGGTCCTTCTTCGGACCCCAACAGCGGCCAGCTCACCTGGCAGCTGCCCACCACGAACTGACCTTCCGGGCTCCCGCTCGGCCGTGATCGTCATGGCGTTGAATGACGTCCATGGCGAGTGTGAGCGAGTGGATCGAGGGCGCGCGGCCGCGGACGTTGCCGAACGCGGTGGCCCCGGTGGTGGCGGGCGTCGGCGCGGCGATCGCGCTGGACGCGTTCTCCTGGTGGCGTTCGGTGCTGGCGCTGCTGGTCTCGCTCTCGCTGATCGTCGGCGTCAACTACGCCAACGACTACTCCGACGGCATCCGCGGCACCGACGAGCACCGCGTCGGCCCGCTGCGGCTGGTCGGGTCCGGCGTCGCCGCCCCGAAGGCCGTGCTGACGGCGGCACTCATCGCGCTGGGCTTGGCCGGGGTGCTCGGCCTGCTGCTCGTCGCGCTCACCGGGTACTGGTGGCTGCTGGCCATGGGCGGCGTCTGCATCCTCGGCGCCTGGTTCTACACCGGCGGCAAGAAGCCCTACGGCTACTACGGTTTCGGCGAGATCGCGGTATTCGTCTTCTTCGGCCTGGCCGGCGTGCTGGGCACGGTCTACGTCCAGGCGGGCCGGGTCAGCTGGGCCGCGCTGGCGTGCGCGGTCGCCGTCGGCTGCTTCTCGACGGCGGTCCTGACCGCCAACAACCTGCGTGACATCCCGACCGACGTCGAGTCCGGCAAGCGCACGCTCGCCACGCGCCTCGGCGACCGCGGCACCAGGAACCTCTATCTGGCACTGATCGTGGTGCCGTACGTGCTCAGCGTGGTCCTGGCGGCCACCGGCCACTGGCCGGCCGGGCTGGCAGTGCTGACCATCGGCCTGCTCCTTCCCGCGATCGGGGCCGTCCACGGCGGGAAGACCGGACGCGAGCTGATCCCCGCGTTGCGGGACACCGGTCTCGCGATGCTCGCGTGGGCCGTGCTGGCCGCCGTCGGCCTGAACCTCTAGGCGTCCGGGGCGAACTTCCCGGTCGCCAGGAACTCCTCGAACAACGCCGTGTGCGGCGCGAGGTCCAGACCTTGCTGGGCGACCCACTCGTCGTCGTAGTAGGTGTGCGCGTAGCGCTCGCCGCCGTCGCACAGGAGCGTGACGACGCTGCCCGCCTGGCCGTCCTCGACCATGCGGGAGATCAGCCGGAACGCGCCGTAGAGGTTGGTTCCCGTCGAGCCGCCCGCCCAGTGGCCGGTGCGCTCGCGCAGCAGCCGGATCGCGGCCAGGGAGCCGGCGTCGGGGATCCGGAACATCTCGTCGATCACGCCGGGTACGAACGACGGCTCGCAGCGCGGCCGCCCGATGCCCTCGATCCGCGACGGCATGCCGGTCGCGTAGTCGAGCGCACCGGTTTCCCAGGCGCCGAAGAACGACGAGTTCTCCGGGTCGACCACGCAGACCTTGGTCGTGTGCCGCTTGTAGCGCACGTACCGGCCGAACGTCGCGCTCGTGCCGCCGGTGCCCGCGCCGACGACGATCCAGGACGGCACCGGGTGCCGCTCGGAGCGCATCTGCGCGAACACGGACTCGGCGATGTTGTTGTTGCCCCGCCAGTCCGTCGCGCGCTCGGCGTAGGTGAACTGGTCGAGGTAGTGGCCGCCGCACTCGGCCGCGAGCCGCTCCGCCTCGGGGTACATCGCCGGCGCCTGGTCGACGTAGTGGCACTCACCGCCGTAGAACTCGATGAGCGCGATCTTCTCCTTGCTCGTGCGCCGCGGGACCACGGTGATGAAGCGCAGGCCGAGCATGCGGGCGAAGTACGCCTCGGAGACCGCGGTGGAGCCGCTGGAGGCCTCGACGAGCACGGTGTCCGGCCCGATCTGGCCGTTGACGAGCCCGTAGAGGAACAGCGACCGGGCGAGCCGGTGCTTCAGCGAGCCGGTCGGGTGGACGGACTCGTCCTTGAGGTACAGGTCGATGCCCCACTCCGGGGGCAGCGGGAAGACGTGCAGGTGGGTGTCGGCGCTGCGGTTGGCGTCGGCCTCGATGATCCGGACGGCCTCGCGCACCCAGCTGCGGCTGTGCAGGCGGCTCATTCCGGCTGGCCGGCGGAGTCGCCGCGCAGCTGCGCGCGCAGCTGGGCCCGGGCCCGCGCGCGCTTCTCGTTGCGCTTGGCCAGGCCGGCCGTGACGCGGGCGTTGAGCGGGCGGAACAGCAGCAGGCCCAGCGGCAGGCCGACGACCAGCCCGATGAGCAGCGCGACCAGCAGCGGCACACCGGTCAGCGAAAGCGCCCAGGCGATCGCGCCGACCAGCACGAACCGGGCCAGCAGGTACAGCGTCAGGTCACGGGGCAGGTTGGTGCTCACATCGACGCAGGTTACGCCCCGCCCGGCCGGTCTTTGTGCACGCCCGCGTTGTTCGGGCGCCCCTCGAAGCGGGTCGAGAGCACGACGGTGGTGTTCGTCCGCCCGACGCCGGGGATGCGCCGGAGCCGGCCGAGGGTCCGCTCCAGCTCGTCGACGGTCGGCACGCGCACCTTGACGACGAAGGCTTCGTCACCCGCGACCGCGTAGCAGCTCTCGACCTCGTCGAGCTCGCCCAACGCGTCGGCGACGTCCTCGTCCGTCGCCGTGTCCGTCGGATGGATGCCGACGAGGGCGGTGACGCCGAGGCCGACCGAGCTCGGGTCGACCACCGCGTGGTACCCGGTGATCACGCCGGCGGCCTCCAGCTTGCCGACGCGTTCGTGTACCGACGACGCGGACAGCCCGACGGCCCGCCCCAGATCGGCATAGGTGGCTCGTCCGTTGATACGCAACGCCGCGATGATCTTCCGGTCCAACTGATCCACGCCATCACTCTATGCGGTTGGACAATCCCCCATTGGCACCACGCCCCACACCCACTGGACAAGGGAAGGGTCGTCTGCGCACTTCAGGTGACCGGATCTGATAGTTGCACAGCGTAAGCAACCTGTCCGTTTTGACCTTTAAGGGCTCTTTACTCTTGGACAACCGTTCGAGTACCTGACGGGTGAAGTGCAACGATTGCCGTGTTGGCTACCCCGGCGGAACGGGCCAAAAGGGCCCGGACGCCTCCGGTATAGCAGTGAGGTCGTTAAGGAGGCGGAAAATGACCGCGACGATGGGCGGACGACTGCTCACCCCAGGCGAGGTTGCAGCTCTGTTCCGGGTGGACCCGAAGACGGTCACCCGGTGGGCGACGGCAGGTCGCATCGGCTCGATCCGGACCCCGGGCGGGCACCGGCGGTTCCGTGAGTCCGAGGTGAACGAGCTCCTGGCCGAGCTGACCACGGACGCGAGCGAACCGGCTCGCAAGGCCTGAACCATCCGAACGTCGGGGCCGTGTCGGTAGGGGAAACCACCCCGCCCACGCGGCCCCTCGTTGTTCCCGGCGTCACGCCGCGGCACCGGTTCGGGCCCAAACCCCGCCGAAGCGGCTAACCTCGTGGGACTGGCAAGCCACACGGAAGGATCCGGCATGCTCGCTCTGCTCGCGGCGGTCGGCGCGCTGGTCGTCGCCCTGCTCCTGTGGCGGTCGTTCGCCGGCCAGCGGATCGGAGTGCCGTCGACCCCACGGCGCGCCCCGATCGCGCCGGACGACGACCCCGACTTCCTGCGCCAGCTGGCCGAACAGCAACGCAAACGCCGGGACGAAGACCTTTAGGCCGCCCTTTACGTTCCCGCACCCCCCGTCGTGAGTGTTCAGTAGGGTTCTAACCCTTCTGAACACTCACGACCAGAGCGCTCAGCGGGTCAGCGGTACTGCTGGGAGAGCGGGGTCGCGAAGCCGTCGGCGACCGTGGCCGCCAGGTCCAGCAGGGCCAGGCGGGTGTCGCCGCTCAGGCGGTCCAGCTCGATCTCGGCGCCCTCTTCGAGGTGCGGGTCGAACGGGACCTGGCAGACCGCGCGGACCTTGGCGCCGAAGTGCGCCGACAGCTTGTCGAGGTCGACCGAACCGCCCTTGGGACGGACCGAGTTGATCACCGCGACCGAGCGCTTCACCAGCTCGCCGTAGCCGTGGGCCTCGAGCCAGTCGAGCGTGGCCGAGGCGCTGCGGGCGCCGTCGACCGAGCCGGACGAGACGACCACCAGCGCGTCCGCGACGTCCAGGACGCCCTTCATCGCCGAGTGCATCAGGCCGGTCCCGCAGTCGGTGAGCACGATGTTGTAGAAGTGCTCCAGCAGGTTGACCGTGCGGCGGTAGTCGTCCTCGGAGAAGGCCTCGGAAACGGCCGGATCCTGCTCGCTGGCGAGGATTTCCAGGCGGCTGGCCCCCTGGGACGTGTAGGACCGCACGTCGCTGTAGCGCGTGATGCGGGCCGCGTCGCGCAGCAGGTGCCGGACGGTCGCCGTGGTCTCCAGCGGGATCTTCTGCGAGAGCGTGCCGCGGTCCGGGTTGGCGTCCACGGCCACCACGCGGTCACCGCGCAGCGAGGCGAACGTCGCGCCCAGCGTCGTGGTCACCGTGGTCTTGCCGACGCCGCCCTTCAGCGACAGCATCGCGATCTTGTAGCACCCGCGCAGCGGCTGGTTGACCCGCGCGATGAGGTCGCGGCGCTGGGTGTCGGCCGGGCTCTCCCCCGGGTTGATGAGCTTCCCGCTGCCGACGTAGACGGCCTTGCGCCAGCCCGACTGCGGCGGCCGCTTGACCTGCTTGACCAGGTGCGCCGTCGACAGGTCGTGGCCGTGGCCGCCCGGCTGCTGCGGCGCGGCGTGCCGGCCGCCCTGCGGCTGCGGCAGGCCGGAGGGCTGCTGCTGCGGCTGCTGGGGGTACTGGGCCTGCGCCTGGTACTGCTGCTGCTGTTGCGGCTGCAGCGGCGGGAGGTTCTGGTCGTAGCCGTAGCCCTGCGGCACCTGGTGCGGCCCCGACACGGCCGGGTTCGGCACCTGGTGCGGACCGGACACGCTCGGGTTGGGCACCTGGTGCGGGCCCGACACGGCCGGGTTCGGCGGCGGCGCGACGGCCTGCGTGGGCTGCACGTCGAACGCGCCCGACGTCTCCGGGTGCGGATGCGAGTCCGTCCGGTCGTCGGCGAACAGGCTCGGCTTCGGCTCGGCCTGCTGTTCGCCCTGCTCGGAGTGGCCTGGAGCCGATTCTTCGCTGGGTCCGGTCACCGGTGTAAACCTCCGCGCACTCCGCCCGACATCGTTCCCCCTGATGACGACGGTAGTCGGCGTACCCGCGGGATGCTCAGCCCACCCCGGCGTAGGAGTGCAAGCCCGCCGTGACGAGGTTCACGAAGAACAGGTTGAAGATGATCGCGGCGAACCCGACGATGTTGATCGCCGCCGCCCGCGCGCCGCGCCAGCCGGCCGTCGCGCGTGAGTGCAGGTAGGCCGCGTAGACGACCCAGGCGATGAACGCGACCGTCTCCTTGGGGTCCCAGCCCCAGAACCGGCCCCAGGCCGACTCGGCCCAGACGGCGCCGCAGAGCACGCCGAAGGTGAAGACCGGGAAGGCGAAGATCGTCGTCCGGTAGGCGATCCGGTCGAGGACGTCGGCCGCGGGCAGCTTCGAGGCGAACCGGGCGAACTTGGTCTGGTCCTTCTCGTAGGCCGCGCGGAACAGGTACAGCACGCTCGCGACACCGGGGACCAGGAAGACGCCGGAGCCGATGATGGCCGCCGAGACGTGGATGACCAGCCAGTACGACTGCAGCGCGGGCTGCACCGGCGCGGCGATGGTGTACAGCAGGGTGCCGTTGATGAACATCAGGATCACGACGGGCAGCAGCAGGAAGCCGGTGAGGTGCCGGACCGGGAACTTCCACATCACGATCAGCCAGGTCACCACCGTGATGAAGGTGACCGCCATGCCGTACTCGTACATGTTGCCCCACGGCGCGCGGTGCACGGCGAGCCCGCGCAGCACGATCGCCGACAGCTGCAGCAGCGCGCCGAGCACCAGCAGCGACGCGCCCATCCGGCCGATCCGCTCGGGACGCCCGACCTCGCGCTGCGCGGCCTGGACATCCTCGATCGGCGGCCCGCCGGCGCCGACGAGCTCCCGCGCCCGCAGCTTGGCCCGCTCGGTGGCGAGCCGGCCCTTGGCGCCGAAGCCCTGCTCGATCAGCGTCATCATCAGCGCGATGACGTAGATCGCCGCGGCGGTGGTGTACAGCCAGTCGCTGTACCGCGACAGCGTCTCGTTGATCGGCATGCCTCAGCCCTTCTGACCACTTATCAGGCGTTCGCTGATCCGGTGGAACTCTTCGCCGTACCCGGCCTGGTCGGTGCGGGCCAGCCCGGCGACCTCGATCACCGTACTCGGCTCGTCGTCGGTGCCCGGCTTCACCCGGACCCACAGCCGGCGGCGCTTGACCAGCAAGGACGCGCCGAGGCCGAGGAACATCGAGATGGCGAAGCCGAGCACGAAACCCTGCGTCGGGTCGTGGGAGACCTGCAGCGAGACCCAGTGGCCGACGCCGTCGAAGCGGACCTTCGTGCCGTCGTCGAGCTTGATCTCCTGGCCGACCTTCATGTTCTCGCGGGCGACCTTCTTCAGCCGCCCGTCGTCGACCAGCGACTGGTCGATCTCGAACACCGACTGGCCGCGCCCGGAGTCGAGGCCGAGGTCGCCGCGCATGATGTCGACGGCGACGGCGGGGTCGGTCAGCTGCGGCGCCGACGACGTCAGGACGCCGCCGTGCACGAACGACGTCGGCGCGAAGAGGCCGGTGATGGCCAGCTGGCGCGTCCGCCGCTGCACCTCGTCGGTGACGCCGGGCTGGTCGAACTTCGTCGCGCCTTCGGCGAGCATCGTGGTCGGGTCGACCGTGCGCCACTGCGTGTTCTGGGTGCGCTGGGTGCCGTCGGGGAAGGTCACCGTGAACTTCGGCGAGTAGCCCTGGCCGAGCAGGTAGACGCGGTCGCCGACGGTGCGCAGCGGCGAGTTGACCTCGAGGCCGTACGGGCGCCAGGTGTTCGTGTCGAGGTCCGCGCCGGACTGGTACTCGATGTTCGAGTGGTAGTACTCCGGCTCGCCGGCGTCGGTGTAGCGCACGGTGAAGTCGTTGATCTTCACGCAGAACGGGTCGAGGTCGGTGCCGTCGACGCGCAGGCCCGCGTTGAAGGAGTCGTAGTTGTAGATGCCGGAGTTGCAGAACGTGCTGCCGTCGGCCTGGACGATGACCTGGCCTTCGTAGCCGTACAGCTTGCCCAGCGCGAAGAAGACGATCAGGCCCAGCATGCTGAAGTGGAAGATCAGGTTGCCGGTCTCGCGCAGGAACCCGCGTTCGGCGGAGATCGTGCGGACGCCGTCGGCCTCTTCGCGCTCCACGCGGCGCCAGCCGGACAGCTGCTTGTGGACGGCGGCGATCTCGGCCGAGACGTCCTGCTTGCCGCGGCCGAGCCGGTAGTGCGGCATCCGCGCCAGGTTGCGCGGGGTCAGCACCGGCTTGGCCCGCATCGCCTTGACGTACTCGAAGCTGCGCGGGGTGAGGCAGCCGACCAGCGAGATCATCAGCAGCAGGTAGATCGCCGAGAACCAGATGCTGGAGTAGACGTCGTAGAACTCGAGCTTGTCGAGCAGGGTGCCCCACCAGCCGTGGGCGCTGATGTACGCGTCGACCTTGGGCGCGTTCAGCTTCCGCTGCGGCAGGAGCGCGCCCGGCAGGGCCGCCAAGGCCAGCAGGAAGAGCAGGACGAGCGCGGTGCGCATCGACGTCAGGCCGCGCCAGGTGTTGCGCACGAAGGCGAAGGTGCGCTTGGCGGGCGTGGGCCCCTTCGGTGCCGCGGGCGGCGCTTCGATCGTCGTCACAGCGGCAGCCTCAGGTCGCCGGCCAGTTCGTTGCGGAGCCAGCCCATCAGATCTCCCCAGACGCCGGTGACCAGCAGGATGCCGACGATCATCAGCAGCGCGCCGCCGAAGACCTGGACCTGGCGGCCGTGGCGGCGCAGCCAGTCGGTGGCGCGCACGGCCCAGCGGGCGCCGAGCGCGATGAGCAGGAACGGCAGCCCGAGGCCGAGGCAGTAGACGGCGATCAGCAGGTACCCGCGGGCCTCGGCGCCGCCGGTCGCGCTGGCCAGCGTCGTGACGGCCGAGAGCGTCGGGCCGATGCAGGGGGTCCAGCCGAGGCCGAAGACCGCGCCGAGCAGCGGGGCGCCCCAGACGCCGCCGCCGGGCACGCGGTGCGAACGGAACTCGCGCTGCAGGCCGGGGATCCAGCCGAGGAACACCAGCGCCATCGCGATGGTCAGGACGCCGCCGATGCGCTGCAGCAGGTCCTGGTTGAGGGTGAGCGTGTCGGCCAGCCAGACCAGGGTGCCCAGGGTGGCGACGAACACGACGGTGAACCCGAGCACGAACAGCAGCGCGGCGCCCATGACGGCCCAGCGGCCCTGCTTGCGCTCCTCGTCGGCCTTGACCGCGGGGGCGTCCGCGCCGACGAGCGCGGCGAGGTACGCGAGGTACCCCGGCACCAGCGGCACCACGCACGGCGAGGCGAAGGAGATCGTTCCGGCCAGCAGCGCGACGCCCGCGGCGAGCAGCAGCGGTCCGGAGATCGCCAGCTCGGTAACGGAGTTCACGGGATTGAGGGTAGGCAGTGAGGTCCCGGTGAGAACTCCGGGGCCGGTTCACAGGACCTAACTCACAGCAGTTCAGGACCTTGGTCCCGCTCGTGGCCCGTTGGTGCTTTCGCGTGCTTGAACACCGCTCGGGCCCGACAGGCGTGGTGCACTGGTCTGTGATGGCACTCAACCAGGCGGTGGTACTGGACGCCGCGATCGAGCTGCTCGACGAGACCGGGCTGGACGAGCTGACCACGCGCAGGCTCGCCGGCCGCCTCGGCGTGCGCGTCGGCGCGCTCTATTGGCACTACGCGAACAAGCAGGCGCTGCTGGACGCGATCGCCGAGCACATGCTCGCGGTGGCGACCCGGCGGCTGCGCACGTCCGGGACCTGGCGGGACCGCGTGACGGCGTTCGCGAACGCCCACCGCGACACGATGCTCGCCCACCCGGACGGCGCCCGCCTGATCGCCACGATGAGCAAACCCGGACCGGCGGCGACGGAGTTCCTGGGCCACCTGCTCAGGACGCTCGACAACGAGGGAATCCCGGAGACCGAGGCCTGTGCGGACGTCGTCACGAGCTACGTGAACGGCTTCACGGTCGAAGAACAGGCCCGCCGCTCGGCCGTGCCCCGCGCGGAGCGGGACGAGGCCTTCGCGACGGGCCTGGAAGTGGTCCTCGACGGCCTGGCGGCCCGGGTCAGGCCTGCTCCGCCGTCAGGCGCTGGGTGACCGGGAGCAGGTCCTGGGCCAGCACCTGGCGCAGGAAGACCGCCGCCACGCGGTGCTGTTTGTCCAGCACGATCGTCGACGGGATGATGTTGCGCGGGTAGCCGCTCAGCTTGAGCAGGACCCGGCCGTCCGGGTCGTAGATCGACGGGTACGTGAGCTTGCGGTCGCGGACGAAGTCCTGCGCCACGTCGCGGGCCGGGTCGCGGACGTCGATGCCGACGACCTGCACCCCCGGGGCCTGCTTGGCCAGGCTCTCCATCTCGGGCGCCTCCGTGCGGCACGGGCCGCACCACTGGCCCCACAGGTTCAGCACGACGACCTTGCCGGGGAAGTCCGCCAGCGACAGCTGCTTGCCCTCGTTCATCAGGTCGTCGCCGGAGAGGACCGGTGCGGTCTGGCGCTGGGCGACGTCGTAGCTGATGTCGACCTTGCCGCCCGGGGAGACGAAGCTGAAGCTGCTCCCCTGGACCACCGCGTCCTTGCCCGCGCTGCACCCCGCGATCAGGCCCAGCGCGGCCAGCGCGACGACGAGCCGTTTCATGCCCCGGTCACCTTCGGGTCGGTCGACCCCGCGGGCTCGCTGTAGACGATCTCGCGCAGCTCGTCGCCGTCGAAGACCAGGCTGGTCAGGGAGGCCAGCGAGCACTGGCGGCGCCGCGGGTCGTGCCACAGCTTCTTGCCCTCGAGGAACCGCCGGAGCGTCCAGATCGGCAGCTGGTGCGAGACGCACAACGCTTCGTGGCCCTCGGCCGCCTCCCGCGCGCGGTGGACCGCGCCGAGCATCCGGTGCGCGATCTCCAGGTACGGCTCGCCCCACGACGGCTTGAACGGGTTGACCAGCTTCGACCAGTGCTTCGGCTCCCGCAGCGCGCCGTCGCCGACCGCGACGTGCAGGCCCTCGAACTGGTTGCCGGCCTCGATCAGCTCCGCGTCGGTCGCGATGTCGAGGCGGTGCGCGGCCGCGATCGGCGCCGCCGTCTCCTGCGCCCGCTGCAGCGGCGACGCGACGACGTGCACGAGGTCGTGGCCCGCGACGGCCTCGGCGACCGTCAGCGCCTGACGCTGCCCGCGCTCGGAGAGCCGGTAGCCGGGGAGCCGGCCGTAGAGGATCTTCTCGGGGTTGTGGACTTCGCCGTGGCGAAGCATGTGGACGACCGTGGTCACTTGACCGCCTCCGCTGCCGCGCGCGCCGCCGCGGGCAGCGCCGCTTCGATCACCGAGAACGCTTCGTCGTCCATGGCCGCGTTCACGAACCAGGCCTCGTACGCGCTCGGGGGCGCGTACACGCCGCCGTCGAGCAGGGCGTGGAAGAACGGCGGGAAGCGCCAGGTCTCGGACGCCTGCGCGCCCGCGTAGTCGCGGACCGGCGCCTCGCCGAAGAACACGCTGACCAGGTTGCCCGCGTACTGGACGCTGTTCGCGACGCCGGCTTCGCTCAGCGCGAGGCGGAAGAGGTTGCCGAGGCGCTTGGCGTTGGCGTCGAGCGCCGCGTAGACGCTCTGGTCGGCCGCGCGCAGCGTCGCGAGGCCCGCGGCCACCGCGACGGGGTTCCCGGACAGCGTCCCGGCCTGGTAGACCGGGCCGCCCGGGGCGAGCTTGGCCATGATGTCGGCGCGGCCGCCGAACGCCGCCGCCGGCAGCCCGCCGGACATCACCTTGCCGAACGTGTAGAGGTCGCCGGCCACGCCTTCCAGGCCGAACCAGCCCGCGCGCGAGACGCGGAAGCCGGTCATCACCTCGTCCATGACCAGCAGCGCGCCGTGCTCGTGGGCGATCTCCAGCAGGGCCGCGTTGAAGCCCTCGTCCGGCGCGACGGCGCCCATGTTGCCCGCCGCGGCCTCGGTGATCACCGCGGCGACCGTGTCCGGGTTGTCCACAAAGGACTGCCGGACGGCGTCGAGGTCGTTGTAGGGCAGCACGATCGTGTCCGCGGCCTGGGCACCGGTGACGCCGGGCGACGTCGGCAGCCCGAGCGTCGCGACGCCGGAGCCCGCCTGGGCGAGCAGCGCGTCGACGTGGCCGTGGTAACACCCGGCGAACTTGATGATCTTCGAGCGGCCGGTGAACCCGCGGGCCAGCCGGATCGCGCTCATCGTGGCCTCGGTGCCCGAGTTGACCAGCCGCACCTGCTCGACGGGCTCGACCCGGCCGATGATCTCCTCGGCCAGCTCGACCTCGCCGATCGTCGGCGTGCCGAACGACAGCCCGGACGTCGCCGCTTCGCGGGCCGCCTCGACGACCAGCGGGTGCGCGTGCCCCAGGATCATCGGCCCCCAGGACGACACCAGGTCGACGTAGCGGTTCCCGTCGGCGTCCCACAGGTGCGGGCCCTCGCCGCGGACCATGAACCGCGGGGTGCCGCCGACCGAGTTGAACGCCCGGACCGGCGAGTTCACCCCGCCCGGGATGGCCGCCTTCGCGCGGTCGAACCATGCCTTGGACTGCTCGGTTCCAGTGCTCACCCCTCCAGTCTCGCAAACCCGGGCGCCGGGCCGCCGACCCCATCACCTGCGACTCGAGGTGCGCGCGGGCGTCACCGCCCTAAGATGGCCGGACGCCGCCCGGGAGGGGAACAACCGGTGACCGAACGTGTGTCACAGCGCAACCCGTGGCTGGTGCTGGCCGGCTTCCTCGGCGTCGTCGCCGTGGTCGCGGCGGTCGGTGCACTGGCCGCGACGTCGTCGAAGGAGATCTACGAGCGCTTCGACCTGCCGGCGTGGGCACCACCGGTGTCCCTGTTCGGTCCGGTGTGGACGGTGCTGTACGTCACGATCGCGGTGTCCGGCTGGTTCTACTGGCGCACCGACGGCGAGAACCGCGGGTTCGCCGCGTACGGCATCGGCCTGCTGGCCAACCTGCTCTGGCCCCCGCTGTTCTTCGAGGGCGCCGCGGCCGTGCTCGCCCTGCTCGACATCGTGCTGCTGGACGTCGTCGTGGTCGTGACGATCGTCCTGTTCGCCCGCCGGTCGAAGCTCGCGGCCGCGCTACAGGTGCCCTACCTGGCCTGGATCCTCTTCGCGACCGCGCTCAACACCGCCATCATCGTGCTGAACTAGCGCCCGGCCTGCTGGGTGATGGCCTGCGCGGCGACCGTCCCGTTGTCGCCGGCCTGGCCCTGGATCGTCACGGTCGCGCCCGGCTTGAGGTCGCCGAGCTTGCCCGGCTGGGTCACGCCGACCGTCGTCGAGTCCGATGTGGACACCTTGACGTCCTGGCCCTGCGCGGTCTTCACGTAGACCGTGGTGCCGTCGACGCGGTCGACCGTGCCGGTGGTGCCGCGCCCGCCGGCCCCGCGGAAGCCGCCACCCTGCTGCCCGGTGCCGGTGCCGCCCTGAGTGCCGCCTTGGGTGCCGCCCGCCTGCGTACCGCCGAAGCCGCCGCCGCCCTGGCGCCCGGACGGCGTGCCCGACGAACCCGACGACGAGCCGAACGCGGCGTGCGTCCAGGCGCCGCCGGCGAACACGGCCGCGAGCACGACCAGCCCGGCCAGCACCATCGTGGCGCGGGAGAACGGCTTGGCCGCGCGGCGCATCTCGGCGTTCAGGTCGCCCTCGACCGCCGGGCTGGCGACGATCTGCTCCGCCGTCGGCTCGACGGCCGGGAGCACCGCCGTCGGCTCGTCCCCGGGGACGGGCGGCGGGGTCGTCGTGGACGAAGACATCGAAGAACTCCTTATTCGTGACGCAGGGCGTCGATCGGCCGCAGCTTGGCGGCCCGGTTCGCCGGGAAACTGCCGAAGAACAGCCCGATCAGGGCCGACACCGCGAAGGCGAGCAGGATCGACGAGGGCACCACGACCGGCTGGATCCCGGAGATGGTGAACCGGCTGCCGATCAGCCCGATCGCGACGCCGAGCAGCCCGCCGAACAGGCTGAGCATGGTCGCTTCGGCGAGGAACTGGCCGAGGATGGCCGAGCGCGGGGCGCCGATGGCCTTGCGGATGCCGATCTCGCGGATCCGCTCGGTGACCGTGACGAGCATGATGTTCGTGACGCCGATGCCGCCGACCAGCAGCGAGATCGCCGCGACCGCCGCCAGCAGCACGGTGAACGTCTCGGTCGCCGACGTCCGGGTCGCGAGCAGCTGCTCGGAGTTCTGGATCTGGTAGTCGGCGGTGCCGCCGAGCCGGATGCCATGGCGCGCGTTGAGGATCGCGGTGATCTCGGACTGCGCCAGCGTGACGGCGTCCGCGCTGGTGGCCTGGACGGCGATCTGGCTGAGGCTGCCGTACCCGGCCAGCGAGTTCTGGACGGCCGAGATCGGCGCGATCGCGACGTCGTCGGCGTTCTGCAGCCCGGTGCTGCCCTTGGCCTGCAGCACCCCGACCACGGTGAACTGGATGCTGTTGAGCAGCACGTTCTTCCCGACGGCGGCGGTGGTGCTGCCGAAGATCGACTCCGCGGTCGTCGGGCCGAGCACGACGACCTTCCGCGCCGTCGTGACGTCCTCGGTGGTGAACAGCGCGCCCTCGGCGAGGTCGCGGTTCGTGGTGGTGAAGTACGCCGGCTCGGTGCCCGCGACGGTCGAGATGTCGTACGACGTCTGCCCGTAGGTCGCGGTCGCCGTCGTGTTGACCACCGGCGACGCGGCCTTGACGTCGGGCGCGCCGATCGGGTCGACCAGCGCGTGCGCGTCCTGCACGGTCAGCGGCCGCGCCGACGCGCCCTGGCCGCCGCCGCGCGCCGGGGAGACGTTGACGACGTTGGTGCCGAGGCCCTGGATGCTGGCCGCGATGGCCGCCGACGCGCCGTTGCCGACCGCGACGAGCAGGATCACCGCGGCGACGCCGATGGTGATGCCGAGCGTGGTCAGCGACGAGCGCAGCTTGTTCGCGGTGAGCCCGCGCACGGCGAAGCGCAGGATCTCGAAGAGGTTCACGACACGGCCCCCACGACCCCGGACGCGCGGGTGACGTCGTCCTGGACGATCAGGCCGTCGTCCACCCGGACGACGCGGCGCGCATGAGCGGCGACTTCGTCCTCGTGGGTGATCACGACGATCGTGCGGCCGAGCTGGTTGAGCCGGTCGAACACCCCGAGGACGTCCTCGGTGCTGCGGCGGTCCAGGTTGCCGGTCGGCTCGTCGGCCAGCAGCATCGCCGGGCCGGTGACCAGCGCCCGCGCCACGGCGACGCGCTGGATCTGGCCGCCGGACAGCTCGCTCGGCAGGTGCTTGGCCCGGTCGGACAGCCCGACCATGTCCAGGGCCGCCAGCGCGCGGCGCCGCCGTTCCGACCGGCGGAGTCCACTGTAGACGAGCGGAAGCTCCACATTGGACAATGCGGACGTCCGGGGCACGAGGTTGAACGACTGGAAGATGAAGCCGATCTTGCGGTTGCGCAGCAACGCCAGCTGCCGCTCGTTGAGCTTGCCGACGCCGAAGCCGTCCAGGAGGTACTGGCCGGACGTCGGGACGTCGAGGCAGCCCAGCATGTTCAGCAGCGTCGACTTGCCCGAGCCGGAGGCGCCCATGATCGCGACGTACTCGCCGGGCCACACGGTCAGGTTGACCCCGCGCAGCGCGTGCACCGCCGTCTCCCCCGCGCCGTAGGTCTTGCGCAGTCCGGAGACCGCGATCACCGGGTTCACCCGCGGCCGCCGAAACCGCCGCCGGCGCCCGTGCCGGTGCCGCGCTGGCCGCCGCCGGGGAAGCCGCCGGTCCCGCCACCCGGGAAACCGCCGGTGCCACCCGTGCCGCCGGTCCCGGTGCGGCCGGTCCCGCCCGTGCCGGTCGCGGCCGTCGCGGTGAGCACGACGTTCTCCCCCTCGGTCAGGCCGGAGGTGATCTGCACGGTCGACTCGCCGCGGATGCCGACCTGCACCTGGCGCGGCACGTTCTGGCCGTTCTCCTGCACGGTGACGATGTTCGTGTTGCCGGCGGTGGTCACGGCCGCGGCCGGCACGCTCAGCGCGTTCTGCGCCTCGGCGACGGTGATCACGACGCTCGCCGACTGGCCGGGCCGCAGCCTGTCCGGCGGGCTGGTCAGCGCCAGCTGGGCACCGTAGGAGACGACGCTGCCGCTGGTCGTCGGGGTCAGGTTGATGCTGGCGACGGTCGCCTGGATCGGCTTGTCCGGCAGCGCGTTGAGCGTCACCGTGGCCTTCTGGCCCGCCTTGACCTTGCTGACGTCGATCTCGGCGACCGAGGTGTTCACGACCAGGCCGGTCATGTTCGTGATGGTGATGAACCCGGTGCTGCTGCTGGAGCTGCTGGACGACGCGGCCGCCGAGCTGGAGTTCGACGAGCCCTGGCCGCCTTGACCGCTGGTCGAGGTCTGCGAGCTGCTCGCCGAGCCGCCGCTCGAGGACTGCTGCCCGACGGTGCCGTTGACCGCGGTCACCGTGCCGGCGCCGGGCGCGTACAGCGAGGTGTTGTCCAGCGCGGTCTGCGCGGTCTGGACGTCCAGCTGGGCCTGGTCCAGCTTCGCCTGCGCCGAGGTGACGCTGTTCGCGGCGGACTGGGCGCTGTTCTGGCTGTTCTGACTGTTCTGGCCGGTGGCCGGGGTGTCCTCGGCGGTCTCGGCGGCGTCGAGGCTGTCCTGCGCCACCGAGAGGTTCGCCTTCGCGACCTGAAGCTGCTTCGCCGCCTGCGTGCTGTCGACGGTCGCGAGCTTCTGGCCGGCGCTCACGACGTCGCCGACCTTGACGTCGATCGACGTCACCTTGCCGGCCGTCGTGAAGTTCGCCGCGCCGGTGTAGCTGCTGGCGAGCGTCCCGGCGGCGGAAATCGTCTCGGAGACCGTCGCCCGGCGCACCGGCGTGCTGCGAGTCTGGGCCTGAGCCGTGTTCGAAGCCGGGGTAAAGGCTTGGTATATCCCGAATCCCGCCCCGGCCAGTAGCACGATCAGAGCACCGTTGATCACCCATGCCTTGGAGGCACGCACCCGCGTCATGCGGCAACCTTGCGGCCGCCGCTTAGCAATTGACTGTTGGTTCCCTGTGGAGGAGCTGTGTATCAGTCCTTCGGCTTGCGGGGGCGCGTACGCAGCGCGAGAGAGAGCTGACGGACCGCGTCCACCAGCAGGATCGCGGCCACGACCCCGAGCCCGATGGCCGCGGCGAGGTGGCCCCCGAAGTACCGGTGCGACTCGAGGACGGCGCCGTCGTCGGTGCGCGTCACGACGGTGGCCATGCCGCTGTGCCAGAAGGCGTAGACGCCCCAGCCGGCCGCCACGGCGAGCACGACCTCCAGAACGGCGACCAGAATCCGCCACGGCTTGTGCAGCCGCGCGGCGGACCCGGATTCATCCGGCGGCCAGAGCTCGGCCCCGGTGGGCTGCGGAAGGTCGATCACGGAAAAGATTTTCTCACGTCTCCCGCGGTGTCGCCCGGACGAGGCGGTCCAGCGCGTCCTGCAGGGCCTCGACGTCCTTGGCCCACGCCAGCACCACCGAGCCGTCCGTGAGCTTCACCGGCAGGGAGTCGTACTTGCGGGGCACCGACCAGCCGCCGCCCAGCACACGCGCGCCGACCGGGGTGCCGACGTCCGTGACGTCGGCCAACTGGTCCGCCGGCAGCTTCTCGCGGCCCTGGCGCAGCTGCTTCGTCGTGACTTCCAGCGAGAGGAACCGGCGCCGCGCGTACACCCACGGGATCGTGATGACGCACAGGCCGAACCCGACCATCAGCCAGCCCACGACGTGGACCGGGCCGCCCGTGACGAGCTCCGCCAGGGCGCCGACCAGCGCGAACACCGGGCCCCACACGATGGCGGCCCAGCTCACGCCGGACTCGGCGTAGAGCCGCTCGCTCACGAGCGCTTGCCGACCTTCGGGAAGTACAGCGGCGCCGTGTACAGCAGGAAGATCGCGACGATGAAGACGAACAGCGCGATGATCGTCAGGAGGTTGATGATCGGCGCGATCACGAAGATCAGCAGCACCATCACGACCGGCAGGACGGTCAGCACCGTCCGGGCCGAGCGGGTGCCTTCGCGGGCCTTGTACGCGAAAAGCATGAACAGCAGCGCGAAGATGATCGAACCGAAGAGCATGTACCACAGGCGCGAGGTGATCCCGTCCGCGATTTCCTGCGGCGAGTACTTCGGGTCCTTCGTGGCCTCGACGATCTGCGCGATGACCGCCGACTTGCTGCTGAGCAGCTGGACGTAACCGCCGATCAGCAGCAGGCTGCCGGCGAGCCACAGCCAGAACGACCACTTGACCGCCTTGGGCGGGTCGGCGACCGGCGCCTGCTCGCCCGGCAGGACCGGATCCGGTGCGCCGCCCAGCTTGCGGCGTTCGTCGTCGGTGAGATCGTGGGCGTCACCGGTGCCTTTGTCCGTCACGCGAGGACTCTAACCGGTCAGTCCAGCCAGGCAGCGGCTTCGGCTGCCCAGTACGTCAGGATCATGTCGGCGCCCGCCCGGCGGATCGACGTCAGTACTTCGAGGACGGTCCGTTCGCGGTCCAGCCAGCCGTTCGCCGCGGCGGCTTCGACCATCGCGTACTCGCCCGAGATGTTGTACGCCGCCACCGGCACCGGGGAGATGTCCGCGGCCGCCTTGAGGACGTCCAAATAGGACAGCGCGGGCTTGACCATGATCATGTCCGCGCCCTCGGCGAGGTCCAGCTCGATCTCGCGCAGCGCCTCGCGGGCGTTGCCCGGGTCCTGCTGGTAGGTCTTGCGGTCGCCCTTGAGCTGCGAATCGACGGCCTCGCGGAACGGGCCGTAGAACGCGCTGGCGTACTTCGCGGCGTACGCGAGGATGGCCTTGTCGCTGTGGCCGACCTCGTCGAGCGCGCGGCGGATGACGCCGATCTGGCCGTCCATCATCCCGGACGGCCCGAGCACGTGCGCCCCGGCTTCGGCCTGCGCGACGGCCATCTCGGCGTAGACGCGCAGCGTGGCGTCGTTGTCGACCCCGCCGTCGGCGTCGAGGACGCCGCAGTGGCCGTGGTCGGTGAACTCGTCGAGGCAGGTGTCGGCCATCAGGACGGTGGCGTCACCGAGCTCGGCCCGCAGGTCGCGCAGGGCGACGTTGAGGATGCCGCGCTCGTCGACGGCGCCGGAGCCCTCGGCGTCCCGGGTCTCGGGGATGCCGAACAGCATCAGCCCGCCGACCCCGGCGTTGACCGCGTCGACGGCGGCCTTCCGCAGGGTGTCCCGGGTGTGCTGCACGACGCCCGGCATGCTCGAAATCGGCCGTGGCTGGTCGAGGCCTTCGGCGACGAACATCGGGAGGATCAGCTGGCGTGGCCGCAGCGTCGTTTCACCGACCAGCCGGCGCATAGCGGGCGTGGTGCGGAGCCTGCGGGGACGATGCTCGGGAAACACCCCTCCAAGTTACTCCGCGCACTTCGGCCGGGGTCCCGCAAGGGTGCCCGAGCGCATTTGCCCGGAAAGCCGTGAAGGCCACCTTGAGAGACTCTGAGTCCCTCAAGGTGGCCTTCACGGACCAGCGAACCTCAGGAGCGGCGGGCCCGCTTCGCCTTGCGGGGCGGCGGCAGGGCACCTTCCGCGCGCAGCCGCGCGGCGTGCTCGGCCAGGGCGTCCACCAGGTGCGGGACGTCGGCCTTCTCCGGCTGGACGTCGACCCGGAGCCCGAACTCCACCGCGGTTTCGGCGGTCTTCGGGCCGATGCACGCGACCAGCGTGCGGGTGTGCGGCTTGCCGGCGATGCCGACCAGGTTGCGCACGGTCGAGGACGAGGTGAAGCAGACCGCGTCGAACCCGCCGGTCTTGATCATCTCGCGGGTCTCGGCGGGCGGCGGCGCCGCCCGGACGGTCCGGTAGGCCGTGACGTCGTCGATCTCCCAGCCGCGTTCGCGCAGGCCGGCCGACAGGGTCTCGGTGGCGATGTCCGCCCGCGGCAGCAGGACGCGGTCGACCGGGTCGAGCACGTCGTCGTACGGCGGGAACTCGGCCAGCAGGCCTTCCGAGGACTGCTCACCCGACGGGACCAGCTCGGGGATGATGCCGAACGAGCGCACCTTCTCCGCGGTGGCCGCGCCGACGCAGGCGATCTTCACGCCGGAGAACGCGCGGGCATCGAGCCCGAACTCCTCGAACTTCTCCCACACCGCGCGCACCGCGTTGGTGGAGGTGAAGACGATCCACTGGTAACGGCCGTCGACCAGGCCCTTGACCGAACGCTCCATCTGCGCCGGGCTGCGGGGCGGCTCGACCGAGATGGTCGGGACCTCGTGGGACGTCGCGCCGTGGCCGCGCAGGCGCTCGGCCATCTCTCCGGCCTGCTCCTTGGTGCGCGGCACCAGGACCTTCCAGCCGTACAGCGCGCGGGACTCCCACCACGACAGCTTCGAGCGCTGCCCGGCGGCCTGGCCGATCGTGACGATCAGCGGCCCGACGAGCTCACCGGCGTCGTTGGCGACCTTCTCGAGCGTGGTGTCGAGGGTGCGCTGGGTGTTGATGGTGCCGTTCGCGGTCACCGCGACCGGGGTCGACGCGGGCAGGCCGTGCCCGGTCAGCGCCGAAGCGGCCTCGGCGAGGTGCGCCGACGACGCGTGCAGCACCAGCGGGCCGGGGGCCGCGGCCAGTGCCGCCCAGTCGACGTCGCCGCGGACGTCGACCTCGGTGTGCGTGCCGCCGAGCGCGACGCCGGCGTACGCCGGGACGGCCGCGCCCGGGGAGACGCCCGGGATGACGTCGAACACGGCGCTCGTGCGGGCGACCGCCTGGACCTCGGCCACCACGGCCGGGGTGGTCAGCGGGTCGCCGGCGATCAGGCGCAGCACCAGGCGGCCGGCCTTGGCCTCGTTGGTGAGGTCCTTGGCGACCTCGGCCGCCTCGCCGACGGCGGGGCGGACCTCGGCGCCTTCGGCGGTCATCGCCAGGACGGCCTGGGGCACGTCCGGGTCGGTCACCACGACCTCGGCCTTGGCCAGCAGTTCCTGGGCACGGACCGTGAGCAGGCCGGCGTCGCCGGGCCCGGAGCCCACGAACGCTACGCGCCCGGTGGTCTTTCGCGCGGGGGTCATCTGTGCGTTTCTCCTCTTGCGGCGGCCGTGCGGGATGGCACGGACGCAGGTCTCCTACACGTCTTTTCGAAGCGCTGAAAAGCGCTACTCAGCGGTACCGGAGGGGGCTCCGGCGCCGAGGTCCAGCAGCTCTGCGGCCAGGTCCTTGCCCAGCTGGGCGGCCTGGTCCTTGTCGGCCAGTGCGATGGCCCGGACCATGTCCACCGCACCTTCCTCGCCCTCGACCGCGGCGGTGCCGCGCAGCGAGATCCGTTCCACGACCTTGCCCTCGGCGTCGAGATCCTCGACGATCTCGGCGAGCGCGCCCACGGGCGAGCTGCACCCCGCCTCGAGCGCGGCCAGCAGAGCACGCTCGGCCGTCACCGCGGCCCGCGTGCCCTCGTCGTCCAACGTGGCCGTGAGCAGCTGCTCGAGGTCCACGTCGTCGGCCCGGCACTCCACCGCCAGCGCGCCCTGTGCGGGCGCGGGCAGCATCTGGATCGGGTCGAGGGTCTCGGTGATCACCTCGACCAGTCCGACCCTGGCCAGTCCGGCACGCGCGAGCACCACGGCATCCAGCTCGCCGTCGGTCACTTTGCGCATGCGGGTGTCGATATTGCCGCGAATCGGCACGATTTCCAAACCGAGACCCAGCGCGTGCAGCTGCGCGGTGCGCCGCAGCGAGCCGGTGCCCACCGTCGCACCCGGCGGCAGCTCGCCGAGAGTCAGCCCGTCGCGCGCGATCAGCGCGTCCCGCGGGTCCTCGCGCGGCGGCACGGCGGCGAGCGTGATGCCCGGCTCCGGCGCGGTCGGGAGGTCCTTGTAGGAGTGGACGATGACGTCGACCTCGTTGCGCAGCAACGCTTCCCGCAGCGCGGAGGTGAACACGCCGACCCCGATCGTCGGGATCGGTGCCATGGACTTGTCCCCGGGCGTGGTCACCGTGACGATCTCGACCTCGGCGCCGGTGGCGCGCAGCGCGTCGGCGACGTGCCCGGTCTGGGCGAGCGCGAGCTTCGATCCACGCGTACCCATGCGAATGACTCTGGTCACTACTACTTCTTCTCCGGTGGGGGCGTCGGGCTCGCCACCGCGGCGGGTGCCTGCGGGTCGAGGCAGAACAGTTCGCGCAACGCGTTCGCGTAGTCGGTGTCGGCCGTCTCGGCGGCCAGCTGCTTGACCCGCACCGTCGGCGCGTGCAGCAGCTTGTCGACCACCCGGCGAACCGTGCGGCCGACCTCTTCCCGGACGCCCGCCTCGAGGTCGGGCAGCCGGTGGTCCAGCCGCAGCAGCTCGGCGTCGACGACCTCGGCCGCGCGCTTGCGCAGCGCCGTCACGGTCGGGGTGACCTCGGCGCTGCGCTGGCCGGCGAGGTACTCGCGCACCTCGTCGAGCACGATGCCGGTGGCCTTCGCGGTCTGCCGGTCGGTGGTCGGGGTGCCGGCTTCGCGCATCCGGCGCTGGACGGTGGCCAGGTCGACGACGCGTACGTCGGCGAGGTCAGCGACCGCCGGGTCGACGTCGCGGGGCAGGCCGAGGTCGCAGACGACCAGGGCGCGGCCGCCGCGGGGCAGCACCTGCGCGGGGCCGAAGACGGCGTCCTGCGCGCCGGTGCAGCAGATCACGACGTCGGCGTCGCGGACGGCGTCCGCGACGAGGGACAGCGGGATCGCGCGGGCGGGGACACCCTGCTCGGTGACGTTCGCGGCGAGCCGGCGGGCGCGGGCGTCGGTGCGGTTGGCCACGGTGATCTCGCCGATGCCGGCCTTGCGCAGCTGGGACGCGCTCAGCGCGCCCATCGAGCCGGCACCGACGATGACGGCGTGCTTGCCGGTGACGTCACCGGCCGCGGCGAGCGCTTCGGACACGACCGACGCGCCCAGCTGGTCGAGGCCGGTTTCGGTGTGGACGCGCTTGCCGACGCGCAGCGTGGTCTGGATGAGCTCGTGCAGCGTGCGGCCGACCGTGCCGGCCTCGCGCGCGGTGGCGTAGGACGACCGGATCTGGCCGAGGATCTGCGTCTCGCCGACGACCATCGAGTCGAGGCCCGAGGTGACCGAGAAGAGGTGTTCGACCGCGGCCCCGGCGTAGTGCACGTACAGGCTGTCGTAGAGGTCGGCGGGGGTCATCCCGGCCTGGCGGGCGAGGACTTCGGAGACGTCGTTCAGGCCGCCGTGGAAGGTCTCGACGACCGCGTAGACCTCGATGCGGTTGCACGTCGAGACGAGCATGACCTCACTGATGTGCTCGGCCTGCTGCAGCTCGTCGAGCACCTTGCCGACCTCGGGCGCCGGCACCGCGACGCGCTCGAGCGTGCTCAGCTCCGCACTGCGATGCGAGAGGCCGACCGCCAACACGCTCATGAGCGCACCACCATTTCCCGTCCATCCGGACCCGTGCCGTTCCGTCCGCTGCCCTGGCCATTGTCGGACGGCAGGCCCGTGCCGGGTAACCCGGAATTGCCCTGATTACTCGCGGCATCGTCCGCCCGGCGGGCCACATGGAACGAGAGTATCTGCAGCTCGACGGCCAAATCCACTTTGCGGACCTCGATGTGAGCAGGAACCTGCAGCACGACCGGAGCGAAGTTGAGGATGCACTGGACGCCCCCGGCGACCAGGCGGTCGCAGACCGACTGCGCCGCGGTGGGCGGGGTGGCGATCACGCCGATGGAGATGCCGCGCTCGGCGCAGATTCGCGGGATGTCGTCCATGTGGGACACGGGCAGGCCGCCGACCGGCACGCCGATCAGGTCCGCGTCCAGGTCGAACAGGGCCTCGACCGGGAAACCGCGTCCCGGGAAGCCGCCGTAGTTGGCCAGCGCGTGGCCGAGGTTGCCGATCCCGACCACGGCCACCTTGTGCTGCCGGGTCAGGCCGAGGATCCGCTCGATCTGGCTGACGAGCACGCTCACCTCGTAGCCGACGCCACGGGTGCCGTACGAGCCCAGGTACGAGAGATCCTTGCGCAGTTTCGCGGAATTGACGCCCGCCGCCTGCGAAAGCTCTTCGCTCGAAACGGTCGTCGCGCCTTGTTCGGACATTCCGGACAGCACCCGGAGGTACACCGCGAGGCGCGCGACCGCCGCTTCGGGGATCTGCTTCGCCCGGACGGCCTCAGGGGCATCCCCGCGGCCGTTCGCCGCGGCGGCGGGCACCGCGGGCATCTCGGCCGTCGGGGCGTTGTCGGCGTCCGGCGTTTCCGGGCGGCGGGGCCGTCGTGGCGGCCGGCCGGCGGAGTCCGCTCCGTCGCGTCTCCCCCGCTGTGTCACCACGCCGTTGTCTCCCTGCCGCTGCGCACCTGGCGGCCATCGCCACGACCGTTCGGAACTGTGTCTTGACCCAGGGCCCGGTGTCCGGTTCGATGCCGGACCACCCGGAGGCGATGGTCCTACGGTAGTCCACTTGTGAACGCGCGCACAAAGTCACTGGTCGGAGGCGGTTCCCGGGGGCCGGGACGGCACCGGGGATCATGACACCGCGTCAGAATCCTTGTCCGCCAGGCACTTCCGGCGTCAGTGGGCGTCGAGGGTGACGGAGTGCCAGCCGGTGGCGCCGTCGGGCACCGGGTCGGCGCGGTTCTCCGTCTGGGTGTAGCCGTCCTGGTCGGTGGCCCGCACGAACGCCTGGTGCGTGCCCGCGGGCACGTCGAGCTCGATCCACCACAGCCGCCAGGTGTCCTTGCTGACCTCGGCCGAAAGGGTGGCTTCGCGCCACGCGCCCTCGTCGAGCCGGACCTCGACCTTCGCGATGCCGGTGTGCTGCGCCCACGCCGTGCCGGCCAGCCGGACCTTGCCCGCGGACACTCCCGCGAACCCGGTCGGGGTGTCGATCCGGGACTCGGTCTTGATCGGCGCCTGCTCGGCCCAGCCGCGGTTGAGCCAATACGACTGCCGGGCGTCCCACTTGGTGAATTCGAGGTCCTTGACCCACTTGGTGGCGGACACGTAGCCGTACAGGCCGGGGATGACGATCCGCGCCGGGAAGCCGTGCTCGACCGGCAGCGGCTCGCCGTTCATCCCGATCGCGAGCATCGCGCCGCGCTGCGGGTCGAGCGCGACGTTCGCCGGCGTGCCGCAGGTCCAGCCGTCGACGCTGGTGGCGAACATCTGCTCGGCGCCGGTCTGCACGCCGGCTTCGTCGAGCAGGTCGACGAGGTCGACGCCGATGAACGACGCGTTCGAGATCAGCGGGCCGCCGACCTCGTTGGACACGCAGGTCAGCGTCACCCGGCGCTCGACGAGCGGCCGGTTGCGGATGTCGGCGTAGGTGAAGTTGACCTCGCGGTCGACCATCCCGTGGATCTTCAGGCCCCAGTCCTCGGTGCGGATCTGGGGCACGACCAGCGCGGTGTCGATCCGGTAGAAGTCCGCGTTGGGCGTGATGAACGGCGGTGAGCCGAGCTTGACGAAGTCGGCGTCGGCGGGCAGCGGCGGCGCGGTGCGCGCGGGCACGAGCGGGCCGACGGCGGCCCGCGAGTCCTCGGCGTTCGTGCTGGTCCCGGCCACCTCGCCGACCACGGCGGCGACCCCGGCCCCGGCCGCGATGCCGACCCCGGCGCGCATGAACTTCCGCCGGTCGAAGCCCCGGTCGTACCGGACGAGCTCGGGCGGCAGGGCGAGCCGGTGCAGCATCGTGAACACGGTCAGCCCGGCGACCAGCGCGGCGACCGGGGCGAGCAGCGAGACCTGCCCGAGGTCGGTGCGCACGAAAACGGCGGCGATCCCGGCGGCGCCGAGCAGCCCGACCAGCACCTGCCCGGCCAGCGGCTTGCGGCGCGAGAGCTGCCCGGCGAGCACCGCGAGCAGGACCAGCACCACGGCGAGGCCGACCTTGAGGATCGGCTTGTCCCAGGTGCCCAGCGTCCGCTCGGCCCACTTCACGATGCCGGTCGGGCTGTGGTCGATGACGTAGTTCGCGACCGCGATGAACGGCGAGGCCGTGTAACCGACGAAGCCCGCGACCAGGTGCCCGACGCCGAGGGCGGCGGCCAGGGCGAGAAGGCCGATCAGCGTCGCGACCGGCAGCGAAAGCCGCCTGGGCGCCTCGGGCGGGGCAGGCGCGTCCTGCAAGGTGCTCACCACTCCATCTTCGGAGCAGTGGGCCATTCGGGTGGGCCTGCGGTGCTTACGGACGTGTTACGGCTTCACCGAGCGAGGACAACGCCGGACGTTCAGGACGAAAGCGCCTTGCGCAGCCGGTCCTCTTCGACGCGCCAGTAACCGTGTTCGGCGCCGTCGACCAGGATCACCGGGACGCGGTCGCCGTACTCGGCGCGCCATTCCGGGTCCGTGTCGACGTCTTCCGCGTTCCACGTGACGCCCAGCTCGCCGCAGATGCGCTCGACGTCCGCTTCCGCGACCTCGCAGAGATGACAGCCCGCGCGGCCCATCACCGTCACTACCTGTGCCATGACGTCCTTACTACCGCAGCCGCACCCGGCGCAGCTTGCCGGTGGCCGAATGCGGCAGCGACTCGGCGAACTCCACGGCGTGCGGCACCTTGTACCCGGCCAGGTGGGCCGCGCACTGGTCGACGACCTGCTGCTCGGACAGCGACGCGCCGGCGACCGGCACCACGAACGCCTTCACGGCCTCGCCGCTGCGCTCGTCGACGACACCCACCACCGCGGCTTCGGCGACCTCCGGCAGCTGGGAGATGACCGACTCGACCTCGTTCGGGAAGACGTTGAAGCCGTTGACGATGATCAGGTCGTTGGCCCGGTCGACCAGGTGCAGGTCGCCGTCGACGTCGAGGTAGCCGACGTCGCCGGTGCGGAACCAGCCCTCGTCGTCGGGCCCGTGGTCGCCGTCGGGCCAGTAACCGGAGAACAGGTTCGCGCCGCGGATCGAGACCAGCCCGGTCTCGCCCTCGGCCTCGAAGACGTCGTCGACGTCGTCCGGGTCGAGCGGCACGGCCTGGTCGGTGCCGTCGCTGTCGACGAGCCGCAGCTCGATCCCGGGCAGCGGGCTGCCGACCGAACCGGGCTTCGGGTAGCCCGTGACCAGCGTCGACGTCACCACCGGGGCACACTCGGTGAGGCCGTACCCCTCGAAGACGTCCAGGCCGGTGGCCTCCCGGATCGCGCCGAGCACCTTCGGGTGCAGCGGCGCCGCGCCCGAGGTCATCCGCCGAACGGTGGCCAGCCCGCGCCCGAGCTCCTCGGCGCCCAGCGCCGCGAACTCGGCGTACATCGTCGGGACGCCGGTGATCGTCGTGACGCCGAATTCGGCGCAGTCCGCCAGCGTGCGCTGCGCCTCGAAGCGCTCCGAGAGGATCGCGGTCGCGCCGACCGACGTCGCCTGCAGCAGGCCGGGGCCGAGGCCGTAGACGTGGAAGAGCGGGATGGTGATCAGCACGTTGTCATCGTGCTCGAGGACGCCCTCGACCCCGCTGAGCTGCTCCAGGTTGGCCAGCAGCGCGCGGTGCGAGAGCATCACGCCGCGCGGCGGCCCGGTGGTGCCGGAGGTGTACGAAACGACCGCTATGTCCTCGCCGGTACCCCCGGCGTCGACGGGTTCGGCTGCTCCATCCGGGTCAGCTTCGGGAGTGAGACCGATCACCCCGGCCGGCAGCGCCGTATCCGTGTCGCGATGAACGACGACCTTGGCGCCGCTGTGCGCGAGCAGCTTCTCGAGCTCGGGACCGGGCGCCTGCGGCGACACCGGCACGGCGACCGCGCCGGCGCGCAGCGCCCCGTAGAACGCGACCACGAAGTCGGCCGACGTGGGCAGCCGCAGCGCCACCCGGTCGCCAGGTGTGACACCTGCACCTGCAAGTGTCTTGGCCTGGGCTTCCGCGGCCGCCGCGAGCTCACGGTAGGTCAGCGTCCGGCCGCCGCCGGTCTCCCGCACGGCCGGGTGCTCCGGCCACGTCGAGGCGGCCCGCGCGAGCAGCTCGCCGACCCCGGACAACGTCTCCGCACCGGCACTCACCCGAGGCCCGCCTTCCTCTCGCCCAGCAAAGCGTTGCAAGTCTGTCATCTCGCGCGACGTCATGGGGGCACACCGCGGGCGTCGCCTCTTCGCAACACCCGAGCCACTACCTACTTCGCGGTAACTACACGTATGCTGCACTGCGTCGCGGGGCGTGGTGATGATCACTGCCGCGACCGGAGAGAGGGAGTCGCCGTGACGAACTTGCCTGCCCACGAGGCCGTGGGGCATGCGAGCCGGCAGGCCCCTGCTCGCCCGCTGATCGGGGGTACCGTGACCCACTGGGTCCGAGCCGCCGCCGGAGGTGCCGCCCGATGACCGTGCCGACCGCCGTGAGCCGCGGACCCGTCTTCATGTTCGCCGAACGCGTCTTCGGGCGATCTTCCGCCGTGCCGCTGAGCCGTCAGGCTTCCGCGTCCGACGCCTCCGACGAAGAGCGCGCCGAAGCCGCCAAGGCCGAGGCGTGGGACCTGGTGCGCGCGGCGCAGGACGGCGACACGTCCGCGTTCGGCCGCCTCTACGACCGCTACGTCGACGTCGTCTACCGCTACGTCCTGTTCCGCCTGGGCGACCGCGACCTCGCCGAGGACGTCACCAGCGAGACGTTCCTGCGCGCGCTGCGCCGGATCACGTCCGTGAGCTACCAGGGACGTGACGTCGGGGCCTGGTTCGTCACCATCGCCCGCAACCTCGTGCTCGACCACGTGAAGTCGAGCCGGTTCCGCCTCGAGGTCGTCACCGACGAGGTGACCGAACCCGGTTCGGCGCCGTTCAGCGTCGGCGCGACCGCGCAGGCCGGCCCCGAGCAGGAGGCCATCAGCCGCGCGACCCGCACCGAGTTGTTGCGCTGCGTCGCGGAACTGGGCGACGACCAGCGAGAATGCATCATCCTGCGGTTCCTGCAGGGACTCTCCGTGGCGGAGACGGCCGAGATCATGAACCGCAACGAAGGCGCGATCAAGGCGTTGCAGCACCGGGCGGTGCGCCGTTTGGCACAACTGCTGCCCACCGGATTGCGCTGAACCCGCGAACTTTTCGGCTAGTCGACCGAAACCGGTAACCATCGCGGCTTCTGGATCGTTACTCCTGCCAGACCGGTGTCAGGACCGGCCAAGGCCCGAGAGGGAGCTGGCGCAGTGAGGTTTGCGCGTGAGCGAGCCGACGCAGATCGGTTCGCGCGTGCTTTGGAGCCGTCCCCGGTACGCCGGGACGGCGAGTTCGCCGACGAGCTGGCTCTCGTCGGCGCACTGCGCGAGCTCGGTGCGGCCGGAGCCCCGGACCTCGAAACCCGGCAGCGGATCCGCGCGGAGATCGCGGGCCGGCTGGAGACGGCGGCGGCCACCCCGGTACGGAGGTGGCGGCCGCGGACCGCCGACCTGGTGGCCGCCGCGCTCTTCCTCTTCCTCCTCCTCTCCGGCCTGACGCTCGTGCTGTCGCGGAGCGCGTTGCCGGGCGACCCGCTGTACGCCGTGAAGCGCGCCGGCGAGTCGACGTCACTGAGCTTGACCTTCGGCGACCAGGAGAAGGCCAAGAAGCACCTCGAGTTCGCCACCAACCGCGTCACCGAACTCGGTGAGCTGGCCGCCGAAGGCGCGAGCGAAGCCGACTACCGGACCGCGTACGACGACTTCGCCAGCGACCTGCGCGCCGGCGTCGCGCAGCTGACGGCCGTCGCGACCAGCGACGGCAGCGGCGCGCAGCAGCTGTCCGACGTCCGGCTGTGGGCGCGGAACCAGGCGGCGCGGCTGGCGGCGCAGCAGAGCGCGCTGCCGGCCGGGGCGGCCACCGTGTTCGGCGACGCGCAGACCCTGCTCGGCAAGGTCCAGGAGCGCACGAGCGGCCTGGTGGCGCGGCTGAACTGCTACCAGATCACCACCGGCAAGGCCGACGACCTCGGCCTGCTCCCGGCGACCGGCGAGTGCACCCGGCGCCCGGCACCGTCGTCGGGTGGGGAGCCGTCCTCGGCGGCGACGTCACCGACGTCGTCCGCGGAGACGACCACGCCGACGCCGACCGGCACGCAGCTGCCGCCGTCGGACGCCACGGCGACCCAGGGCACCCCGGCGCCGACCGGCGGGCTCACGCCGCCGCCGGTGTTCGGCCAGCCGCCGACCACGAGCCGGCCGCCGGCGACCTCGACGTCGAAGCCGCCGCCGCTGATTTCGGTCCCGCCGCTGCTGCCGGGCCTGCCGCCGATCATCATCGGCTGAGGTCCGGGCCACACCTGCGACACAGCGGTGGGGGGCTCGCTACCCTGTGCGAAGGACGTTCGCTGGGACGTGGGCAGAGCGTGGAGGCGGTGTTGCGTGTCAGCTTGGCGTGGCAGGGATAAGAGTCAGGAGCTCGAGCGGCTCGCCACGCTCGCGGGCGAGGCGTCGGCCGAGGCCGCCCACGCCCGCGTGGTCTCCGAAGCCGCCGAGCCGCCCACCCCGCCGGCCCCGCCGGACCTCACCGCGGCCGCCTTCTTCGACGTCGACAACACGATGATGATGGGCGCGTCCATCTTCTACTTCGCCCGCGGGCTCGCGGCGCGGAAGTTCTTCACGTCGTCCGATCTGGCCGGGTTCGTCTGGGGCCAGATCAAGTTCCGCCTCGGCGGCCGTGAGAACAAGGAAGACATCAAGTCCCACCGCGAGCGCGCACTGTCCTTTGTGGCCGGCCGCACGGTGGACGAGCTGACGTCGATCAGCGAAGAGATCTACGACGAGCTGATGGCCGACAAGATCTGGTCCGGCACCCGGGCCCTGGCCCAGATGCACCTGGACGCCGGCCAGCGCGTCTGGCTGGTGACGGCGACCCCGATCGAGCTGGCGGCGATCATCTCGCGCCGCCTCGGCCTGACGGGCGCACTGGGCACAGTGGCCGAAACCCGCGACGGCGTCTACACCGGCCGCCTGGTCGGCGACCTCCTGCACGGCCGCGCGAAGGCCCACGCGGTCCGCGCGCTGGCGTCCCGCGAAGGCCTGAACCTCAAGCGCTGCACGGCGTATTCGGACTCGGCCAACGACATCCCGATGCTCTCGGCGGTGGGCACCGCGGTAGCGGTCAACCCGGACGGCGGCCTCCGCGACGTGGCCCGCGCCCGAGGCTGGGAGATCCGCGACTTCCGCACCGGCCGCAAAGCGGCCAAGATCGGCGTGCCTTCGGTACTGGGGGCCGGAGCTTTGGCGGGGGCGGTGGCCGCGGGGATGGCTTACCGCCGCCGCTAAGCCCGCCGTGAGCGCGTCTTTCCGCCATTGAGCTGCGGCGGCGAGATCGGCATCCGCCGCTGAGCCACAGCGAGATCAAGCCTTCCGCTGCCTTTGAGCCACGCCACATCCGCCAGAAAACAGCCCCCGCCCTATCCCGGGGGGCGTCCCCTGGTCCAGTCTATCGGCGCCGACCGCTCAAAACCGGCCCCGCGGAAATCTGTGGATGACTGCACCCGTTGTGGACAACTCATCCACAGCCTCAGCCGCGGAAGACCGACTTGCGTTGTGAAAGCCGCTGGTACAGCGTCTGCTGGATCGACTCGCGCACCTGGTCCGTCAGCTGGAAGACCAGCATCGGGTCGTCCATGGCGTCGGGCTCGAACGAGTCCGTGCGGATCGGCTCGCCGAACTCGATGCTCCACTTCGTCGGGAGCGGGACCGCGCCCAGCGGGCCCAGCAGCGGGAAGAACGGCGTCACCGGGAAGTACGGCAGGCCCAGCATGCGGGCCAGCAGCTTGATGTCGCCCAGCTTCGGGTAGATCTCCTCGGCGCCGATCACCGACACCGGGATGATCGGGACGCCCGCGCGCAGCGCCGCCGACACGAAACCGCCGCGGCCGAAGCGCTGCAGCTTGTAGCGGGACGAGAACGGCTTGCCGACGCCCTTGAAGCCCTCCGGCCACACGCCGACCAGCTCACCCTTGCGCAGCAGGCGTTCCGCGTCCGCGTTGCAGGCCAGCGTCTGGCCCGACTTGCGGGCGAACGAACCCACCAGCGGCACCTGGAACACCAGGTCGGCGCCGAGGCCACGCAGGTGCCGTCCGCCGGTCTCGTCGTGGACCGCGACCGCCGTCATCAGGGAGTCCAGCGGCAACGTGCCCGAGTGGTTGGACACCAGCAGCGCGCCGCCCTCGGCCGGGAGGTTCTCGACGCCGTGCGTGTCGACGCGGAACCAGTTCCGGTACAGCGCGCGCAGCGGCGGGAGGAACACCGCGTCGGTCAGTTCGGCGTCGAACCCGAACTCGTCGACGGTGTAGTCGCCGGTCAGCCGGTCGCGGATGAAGCCGAGCGCGGATCTCGCGGCGGCGGAGAGCACGTCGGGCGGCGGGGTCGGCTGCTCGGCGCCGGGGAAGGCGACGACCGGCGCGTCTCCTCGCGCGGCATCGGTCTCCCGCAGGTCTTCCGCGGCCGCGGCGGCGGGCTGCGCCGCCGGCTTCTCGCGGCCCGGCCCGTGCAGGGGGATGACCTGTGCCTCGGCACCGCCCACCGTCTCCGCCTCGCTTTCGAAGTCGTTCAAGTCGTGCGGTCTGCTCACCGGCTCTGCCCCGTCGCAGCAGCGACGAGCACCTTGCCGGCCAGGCCCGCTAACCGGCCGCCGTCGAGCACCGGGCGCAGGCCGCGTCCGACGATGTAGTCGTCGAACGCCTCACACGTCGTCCACCGCGGGGTGTAGCCGAAATCCTGCTTCAGCTTGGTGATGTCCACCACCCGGCCGAAGTTCAGCAGCCGCACCTGGTCGGCGGAGAAGTCGACGACGCGAGCGCCGCGCAGCACCTTGCCGACCGACGGAACCACGCTGCGCGGCATCGGCAGCTCGACCCGGCCCGCCCGCCGGATCGCCTGTGAGAGCGTGAGTACCCCGTCCGAGCCGACGTTGAACACGCCGGGCTTGTCCTCGACCGTCGCACGCTCCAAAACGGACAACGCGTCCGAAGAGTGCAGCAACTGGATCCGCGCGTCGTACCCGAAGACGGTCGGGACCACCGGCAGCGCGAAGTAGCGCGAAAGGACGGTGTCGGTCGCCGGCCCGATGATGTTGGCGAAGCGGAACAAAGTGGTCGTGATGTCCGGGCGGCGCCGCGTCAGGCCGCGCACGTAACCCTCCATCTCGACGGCGTCCTTCGCGTACCCGCTGGTGGACGTCGGGATGAGCTCGGAGTCCTCGGTGAACACGGCCTGCGAGCGCGCGCCCGCGCCGTACACCGCGGCGGTCGACTTGACGACCAGCTTGCGCACCAGCGGCGAACGCTGGCAGGCCGCGAGCAGCCGCATGGTGCCGATGACGTTGACTTCCTTGATGGCCGTGCGACGGCCCGGCCCCGCGGGGTGCGCGGTGCACGACGCGTGCACCACGGTGTCCACTTCGGCCGTGCTGATCACCTTGGCGATCAACGGGTTCCGGATGTCCGCGCGGACGAACTCCGCGTGGCCCATGCGCTGCAGCACCGTCTTGTCCGGCGGAACCGTGTCGACGCCGATGACCCGCTCGAAGTCGGGGTTGTTGCCGAGCCGGGCGAGCAGTTTCCCGCCCAGTTCCCCGGCGACCCCGGTGACGAGCACGATGTTCGACGGCATACAGCTCCCTGCGGCGTAGGGCGAGTGGGGGGTCGGCGATCACCCGAGGTGCGCGAACCTGCACTCACTGGAAGCATCGCGCGGGGGACATTGAGATGTTACCGCTCTTCAGTGGTAGTCCCAGGGTGTCTTACATGCTATTAACCGCTACGCCCCGAAAAGCGATGAACGCCTCACTCGAACAGGGGAGGCGTGTCCACAACATGGACGTGGCCCGCCCAGAGACTGGACGGGCCACGGCTACGCTCGGCTGAGCCGGGTTACTACTTACCGGCCTTACGACGCTGCACACGCGTGCGGCGAAGCAGCTTGCGGTGCTTCTTCTTGGACATGCGCTTACGGCGCTTCTTGATCACAGAGCCCATGGGCGCTCCTTAGTTCGTCGTCGGTCACGCTGCCCGGCGCAGCGTCCAACGGGTGGAGCGCACAGGCACGAGCGGTTTTCCAGGTTACCCGCCACGTTGCGCGGGCCGGTCGGCGGGCACGTCCAAGCCCCGCGCGCCGCTGGCGGCGGCGTGCCCGCTCACCGGATCAACCCACGTCGTAATAAGCACCCTGGAGGTACTCGTGCACTGCTTTTTCCGGCACCCGGAAGGACTTCCCGACCCTTACGGCGGGTAGCTCACCCGAGTGCACGAGACGGTAGACGGTCATCTTGGAGACCCGCATCAGCGTGGCCACCTCGGCGACCGTCAGGAACTGGACCTGCCCGACTGCCGGCAGATCCTCCTTCTTGTTCGGCGACATTTTTACCGCGTCCTTCGACACGTGTCGCGCCACGAGGCTTCCCCACCTGTGGTATCGACACGCACGTGCTCTATCGAGAGTAGCGGGACTGGTGGGACTAATGCGACGCCTGTCACCGAGATGGGCTCCTACCAGCGCTAACGCACAAGCACTCGCGCGTGCAACTCGTGCCCCACGGAGAATGAAACCCCCCATCCGGGCGAATCCGGGCACACCCAGGAGGCCAGGCCGGCCCCGTGACTAACTCTCGTGGGCCTTGCCCAGCGCTTCCGAGCGGTCTTTGGCCGCTTCGATGGCGTCGAGCAGGGCCGCGCGGACGCCGTGCTTCTCCAGCTCGCGGATGGCGTTGATGGTCGTGCCCGCCGGGGACGTCACGGCCTCGCGCAGCAGCACCGGGTGCTCCTCGGACTCGGTGAGCATCTTCGCCGCGCCGACCGCCGACTGGATGATCAGCTGCCCGGCCAGCGCGCGCGGCAGCCCCAGCAGGATGCCGGCGTCGATCATGGCCTCGACCAGGTAGAAGAAGTACGCCGGACCGGACCCGGACAGCGCCGTGACGGCGTCCTGCTGCCCCTCCGGCACCTCGACGACCTGGCCGACGTGCGTGAGCAGGTCCCGGACCACGGCCAGGTGCTCGGCGGTCGCGTGGCGGCCCGCGGACATGGCGCTCATGGCCTCGCCGACCAGCATCGGCGTGTTCGGCATCACCCGCACCACGGGCACGCCCTCGGCCAGCCGGCGCTCGTACAGCGACGTCGGCAGCCCCGCGCACAAGGACACGACGAGCGACGACGGCCCGAGCAGCGGCGCCAGCTCGTCGAGCACCGGATCGATGTCCTGCGGCTTGACGGCCACGACGAGCACGTCGGCCCGCTTCGCGGCGTCCTCGACCTCGACACCCTGGATGCCGTAGCGCGCCGTCAGCTCCTCGACGCGCGCCGGGTACCGCTCGGTGAACAGGAGGTCGCCCGGCGCGTGCCCGCCGTGCAGCAGCCCCGAGAGCAACGCCTCGCCGATCTTCCCCGCACCCAGCACCGCGATGACCGTCATGGCGTCAAGCGTGCCAAACGCCCCTCAGCCGCCCAGTGCCGGGCCTGGGCGATCGCTCAGCCGCCCGGGGCCGGGGCCAGGCCCAGCTGCCGTGCCTGGCACACCAGCCGTCCCTGGGAGTCGATCACCGTTGCGTCCGAGTCGAACCACGACTCGTGCACCGACCTCGACTCGACGATCACCCTCAGCCAGCCTGGGGCCGGGCGGGTGCGCAGCAACGCCGTCAGCTGGACCGTCGGGGCCCAGCCGATGCGGCCCAGGTTCATCACCACCGGTGGGTTGACGTCCGAAGCCAGCAGCGTGAAGTACGGGTCGACCAGGCCGTGGCGCGGCCGGACCCACAGGCGCATCCGCGGCGGCTCGCCGGTGCGGCCGGACAGGTAGCCCGCCGTTGCCGGGTCGAGGCGGACGTCGCAGCCCTTGGCCAGGTTGAACGGGCCCTCGGGGCTCTCCGGCATCGTCAGCGCCCCCGGCGACGGCTCCGCGGGCATCGCCGGCACGTCGGTCCACTCCGGGCGCCGCATCGGCAGCCGCCCGGTGGTCACGCGCGCCTCGACGCAGCTGCGGCCGCGCTGCTCCAGCCGGACTTCGACGACCGTGGCGCGACGGCCGACCTTCCGGACGTCCGTGCGCAGCAGCACCGGGCCGAGCGCGGGCGCGTGCAGGAACTCCGCACTGACGACCAGCGGCTCGGCGTGCGGCTCACCGCGTTCCTGGAGCGCGGCGATCGCCGCCTTGGCCAGCAGGGCCAGGAGGAACCCCCCGTGCGGATGGGACCCGATGGCCCACTCCGCGCGCAGCACCGCGGTGAAGGTGCCGTCCCCCATCGACCGCGTCGCAGTCGCCGTGTCGAAGGACACGGCGGCGCCGTCCGTTGCGCTCACGAACGCGCGGCCCCGTCCGTGGCCACCGTCCCGAGCGGGGAAAACGGGTCCTGACCGGGGACGGCGGAGATCAACGAGCGCAACGTGTTCACAGTCGGAACTTTACGTGTTCGCCTGCCCGATTTGGAGGCGGGCGTCGTGGTACGTGCTCAGTTACTGCCCCAGGTGGAACCGGGCGAACAGCAGCGCCTCGGCGAGGTCGCGGACGCGCTGGGCCTGGGTCAGGGCGTGCCGGGTGTTGATCTCCAGCACGATCTGGCCGGCGAAACCGTTGCTGACCAGCTTCTCCAGCAGCGCGGCGCACGGCTGGCCACCGCGGCCCGGCACCATGTGCTCGTCCTTGGGGATCCCGGTGCCGTCGGCGAGGTGGACGTGCGTGAGGCCCTCCCCCATCCGCTGTGCCAGCGCCAGCGCGTCCATCCGCGCCGCCGCGGTGTGGGAGAGATCAAGCGTGTAGTGCCGGAACCCGACGTCGGTGGGGTCGATCGACGGCCGGAACGCCGAGACGCGGGTGTTCTTCGCCCCGCCCGGCGGCCGGACCTTGAACATGTTCTCGACGGCGATCTCGACGCCGCTGGACTCCTCCAGCTCGTCGACGAGGTCACCGAACGCGTCGCCGTAGCGGCGCTGCCAGCGGAACGGCGGGTGCACCACCACGGTCCGCGCGCCGAGCTCCACGGCGGCGTCGACCGACATCCGCAGCCGCACCACCGGGTCCGGCGACCAGATCCGCTGGGTGATCAGCAGCGACGGCGAGTGGATCGACAGCACGGGCACGCCGGTGCGGCGCGACCAGCGGCGCAGGGCCGTGACGTCCTGGCTGACCGCGTCGGCCCAGACCATCACCTCGACGCCGTCGTAACCGAGCTCGGCGGCCAGCTCGAACGCCGAGCCGGCCTTGAGCGGCCACACCGACGCCGTGCTGAGCCCGACGGGCACCGGCTTCTCGTCTGTCACGCCGGACATCCTGCCTCGTCACCGAGGGTGGGCCGCACCGCCGGGCCGGGAAGGGGACGCAGGTCTCGTCCCCTACCCGGCGATCAGCGTCCTACCAGCAACAACGCCGCCGGTGAGACCGTCACGACCAAGCCGACCAACACGGCGAGCACCGTCGTCTGCAGGTCCTCGGCGCGGCGGATCTTCCGCACGATCCAGACCAGCGCGACGACCACCAGCAGCGCCGCGACCAGCGCGGCGGCCGGGATGTTCACCCACAGCCAGTTGAAGCCGAGCCAGACGGCCGCGCCGCCGACGACCCCCAGCGCGAGCTGCCCGGCCAGGCCCAGCCACTGCTTGCCCGGCGAGCCGGCCGGCTCCGGCTCGGCGGCCGGCTCCGGGACGTCGTCGTACTCGTCGTCTTCGTACCCGTCGCCCTGCTCGTAGCCGTAGTCGTCCTGCTCGAAGTCCGGGCCGCCGGGCGGGTAGCCGGGCTCGGCGAACTCGCGCTCGTACGGCTCGAGGTCGTCCGGGATCGGCGCCCGCGAGGCGCGGTCGCCGCCGGGCGCGAACGGCATCGGCGGCGGGTACGTGCCGGTCGGCGGGCCCGCGTCGTAGGCGGCCTGGTAGCCGCTGCTCTCCGGGGCGAAGCCGTCGTCGGGCTCGAAGTCGTCGTCGGGGTACCCGTCGTCCGGGGTGTCGGTGGGCACCACCGGCATGACGCCGATCTCGGTGTCCTCCATCTGCTCCTTCTGGCGGCGCTTGCGCCAGTTCGCGAGCCCCGCGGGGGTGGAGATGTCCGGGATCTCGGCCGGCTTGCCCTTCCGCGGCGGCGGGGGCGGCGGCTCCTCGTCGGGGACGGCCGAGAACTGCTCCGTGTAGGCCTCCTGCTTCGGCTGCGGACGGCGGGCCGGGCCCCGGCGCGGCCGGCCGGGCGCGCCGGGCGGCGGCGCGAACGTGCCGCTGGCCATCGGCGGCGGGGGCGGCCCGTCGATGTCGGCGTCCGGGGTGCCGTTCAGCCCGTCGAGACGGGCCGACAGCGGGCCGCCGGGCGGCGGGGTCGGCAGCTGCTGCGACGGCTGCGGTGGCGGCGGGCGGCGCCGGACCGGCGGCACGGCGGCGCGGGTCTCCTCGGCCGCCGGGGGCGGCGGCGTCGGCAGCTGCTGGGACGGCTGCGGCGGGGGCGGCTGGCGGCGCGGCGCGGCGCGCGGCGGCACCGGCAGCTGGGCCGACTCCTGCGGCCGCGGCGGGGCCGGCGGCGGCGGTTCCTGGGGGGCCGGGCGGGTGAACTGCCCGGACTCCTGCGGCGGCCGGGGGTACTGGCCCGAGTCCGGCGGGACCGGGCGCGCGTACTGGCCGGACTCGGCGCCGCCGGGGGCGGGCCGGGCCGGGGGCTGCGGCGGGCGCGGCATCTGCTGCGAGTCCTGCGGGACGGCTCGGGGCGCGGGCGGCGGCGGGGCCGGCGGCTCGGAACGGCGCCGTCCGGTGGGCCGGGCGGGCGGTGCGGGCGGCGGCGGGCCACCGCCCTCGTTGGCGACCCGGTCGATGATGGCCTGCGGGCCGGTGTCGCTCACGCCCGGACGCCGGTGCGACCCGGTCGTCGGGGCGGCGGGCGGCGCCTCGGGGGTGCCGGGCTCGTCTTCGTCGTCGGCCGCGCGCCGGCGGCGACGGCGTCCGCCGTCGACCTGCGCACCGTGCTGGGCGAGCAGCTCAGCCACGGTCTTCTGCGGCTGGTCGCCTCCGGTCTGGTCCGTCATACCTGGTAATCCCCCGCGCGCCCCGAGTTGTCACGGCCGGCACCTCGGGAAGAGGTTCCCGACGGCACGCCGGCGGCGCAGCGCGCGCTGTTCGTCGTCCTCTGCATGTCCGTCACCTCTCCATCGTGCCCGTGCTTCCAGCAAAACACCGTCTTGGGTGAAGTCCAGTCGTCTGCTTTCACCGGTCCTCCTGTGCGCCGAAACGCGCCGCGAGGGCGGCTCCAGTTTCATCCGCGCCGGTGGAATGGTCCAGCCGCCGCAGGATGACACCTTCTCGCAGAGCCCACGGGCAGATCTCGAGTTCCGGCAACCCGAGCGCCCGCATCGTGGCCTGCGCGACGAGCGCGCCGGCCACCAGCTGGTGCGATCGACTCGAACTGACCCCCTCGAGCTGGGCCAGATCGGCCGAGGGCATCCGCGAGATGAAGGCCAGGAGCTGGCGCAATGCGGTGTCGGAGAGCGTACGTCGCACGCGCGGGCCCGCCGCCGAGGGGGCGGCGCCGGTCAGCCGGGCGAGTGACCGGAACGTCTTCGACGTGGCGACGACGCGGTCGGGTTCACCCCATTTGGTGACCTTCCGCGCGAGCTCGGTGAGCTGGTCGTCGAGCCACGCCGAGGTGGCGACGAGCTCCGAGCGCGTCGGCGGGTCGTGCCGGAACCGGGTGCGCGTCGTGCGGCCGGCGCCCAGCGGCAGCGATTCGGCCAGCACGGGCTCTTCGTCACGGCCCATCGCGATCTCCAGCGAGCCGCCGCCGATGTCGAGCACCAGCAGCTGGCCCGCCGACCAGCCGTACCAGCGGCGGACGGCGAGGAAGGTCAGGCGGGCTTCGTCGATGCCGGACAGGACCCGCAGCTCGACGCCGGTTTCGTCGGCCACGCGGGCCAGCACCTTCGCCGAGTTCTTCGCTTCGCGGACCGCGGACGTGGCGAACGCCATGACCTCTTCGCAGCCGAGCCGGACGGCGGCCGCCTTGGCCGACTCGACGGCGGTCACGAGTTCGTCGGCACCCGTCCGGCTGAGGTCGCCGGTGCGGGTGATCCGCTCGGCCAGCCGGAGCACGGACTTCTCGGAATGCATCGGGGTCGGGTGGGCGCCACGGTGGGCGTCGACCACGAGCAGGTGGACGGTGTTGGAACCGACGTCGAGTACCCCTAGGCGCACGGGGATCCAGCGTACCGGCCCGAGCGTCAGGTCTCGAACATGTAACCAACAACACTCGGTGCGGTAGCGCCCCGGCGCGCCTCCGAGCCGGGGCGAACCGCCCAAAGTGGACTTTACGTCTCGAACTTGTAGCCCAGGCCGCGCACCGTCACCAGGTGACGCGGCGAGCCCGGGTCCGGCTCGATCTTGGAGCGCAGGCGCTTGACGTGGACGTCGAGGGTCTTGGTGTCGCCGACGTAGTCCGCGCCCCACACCCGGTCGATGAGCTGGCCGCGGGTCAGCACCCGGCCGACGTTGCGGAGCAGGTACTCGAGCAGGTCGAACTCCTTGAGCGGGAGCGAGACCTCCCCGCCGTCGACGGTCACGACGTGCCGTTCGACGTCCATCCGCACCGGGCCGGCCGAGAGCACCAGCGGGGCCAGCTCGCCCTCGGAGCCGGGCTCGCCGCCGCGGCGCAGCACCGCGCGGACCCGCGCGATCAGCTCGCGCGCCGAGTACGGCTTGGTGACGTAGTCGTCCGCGCCCAGTTCCAGGCCGACGACCTTGTCGATCTCGCTGTCCCGCGCGGTCACCATGATCACCGGCACGGCGGAGCGCTGGCGCAGCTGCTTGCAGACGTCGGTGCCGCTCATGCCCGGCAGCATCAGGTCGAGCAGGACGATGTCGGCGCCGTTGCGGTCGAACTCCTCCAGCGCGGCCTGACCGGTGCCCGCCACCGCCGCGGTGAACCCTTCCTTCCGCAGCAGGAAGGCGAGCGGGTCGGCGAACGACTCCTCGTCTTCGACGATGAGAACCCTGGTCACAGGTTTCCTCCATGATCTGGGCTTTCCTGCCCGGTAACCACGAGCCTCTGGGTGCGCTCGGGGGTCTTCTCCTGCCGTGGTGCCGGCGAGGTCTTGGTGGCGCGCGCCGGCTCGGGTGCCGGTTCGGGCCGGACGTGCGCGGGGATGCGGAGGGTGAACGTCGAGCCGGTGCCGGGACGGCTCCACAGCCCGACCGAGCCACCGTGGTTGGCCGCGACGTGCTTGACGATCGCCAGGCCGAGCCCGGTGCCGCCGGTGGCCCGCGAGCGGGCCTTGTCGGCGCGGTAGAAGCGCTCGAACACGCGGGTCTGCTCGTCCTCCGGGATGCCGATGCCGCGGTCGGTGACGGCGATCTCGACCATGCCGTCGGCCAGCCGCCTGCTGATCGACACCGGGCTGCCGGCCGGCGAGTACGCGACGGCGTTCTCCAGCAGGTTCGACAGCGCCGTGACCAGCAGCGTCCGGTCGCCCTCGATGAGCAGGCCGCTGGCCGGGTCGGTGGTGATGCTGATGTCGGCGGACTCCGCCGAGAGCGTGGTGCGGCCGAGTGCTTCGCGCACGACCGCGTCGACCTCGACGACGTTGAGGTCGGGCAGCCGTTCGGCCCCCTGCAGCCGCGACAGCGCGATCAGCTCGGTGACGAGCTGGCCGAGCCGGGTGGACTCGCGCAGGATCTTGCCGCCGAAGCGGCGGACCTCCTCGACGTCCTCGGCGGCGTCGAGCACGGCCTCGGTGAGCAGTGCGATCGCCCCGACCGGGGTCTTGAGCTCGTGGCTGACGTTGGCGACGAAGTCGCGGCGCACGGCCTCCAGCCGGATGGCCTCGGAGTGGTCGACCGCCTCGACGACGGTGAAGCCGTCGCCGAGGGGCCGGACCTGGCCGAGCACCGCCTCCGGCTGGCGGCCGCGCGCTTCCAGCGGCGAGAGGTCGATCTCCATCGGCTCGTCGGTCTCGACGACCTGTTCGGCGGCCTTGCGGGCCCGGGTGTCGGCCTGGTTCACCCGGACGAGGCCGAGCTCGTAGGCGCGCGGGTTGTGCAGCACCATGTCGCCGAACTTGTTGAGCACGACGACGCCGTTGTGAGAGGACCGGACCAATCGCTCCAGCAGCTCCGCGACGGTCGGGCCCGGCGGCCGGGTCTCCTCGCGGCGGATCCGCGCCCGCGCGACGAAGTAGCCGACCACCACACCGGCCACCAGGGTTCCGATGGCCAGTGCGAGTGAAACAGGCGTGGTCACAGGCCGATCGTAAGCTGTGATGTGGCCCTTCGGCCTAGCGTTGTCCGCCTTGTCGTGAGCACCGCGACACCTGGCGACGACTTGTTCGCCGCGGTGTCAGCCCACGTTCACCCGGCCGATTCCCGAGCGAGACATTCCGGGTGAATCACTGATCCCGTTCGAGTGTCGCCAGATCGTCTTCCGTGAGCACCAGAGCCGCCGCGGCGACGTTCTGCTCGAGGTGCGCGAGATCACCCGTGCCCGGGATGGCGAGCACGTGCCGGCCCTGGTGCAACGTCCACGCGAGCCGGATCTGCGCCGGGGTGGCGTCGTGGCGCTTCGCGACCTCCGCGACCCGCGCGTCTTCACCCGTTCCGCTGGCGACGGCGAAGAACGGCACGAAGGCGATGCCGCGCTCGCCGCACATCCGGACGATCTCGTCGTCCTCCCGGCGCGCGGTGAGGCCGTACTGGTTCTGCACGCAGACGACCGGCGCGATCGCCAGGGCTTCGGTGAGGTGTTCCGGCCCGACGTTGGAGATGCCGAGCTCCCGGATCAGCCCCTCCTCGCGCAGTTCGGCGAGCGCGCCGAACCCGTCGGCGAGGGAACCGTCGCCGCGGTCGAGGCCTTCGCCGATCCGGTAGTTCGCGATGTCGAGGTGGTCCAGACCCAGTTCGCGGAGGTTCTCCTCGACCTGGGCCCGCAACTGCTCGGGACGGGCGGTGTAGAACGCGCCGGTGAAGTCGCGGCCGGGGCCGACCTTGGTGGTGATCGTCAGGTCGTCGTACGGCGACAGCGCGCTGTTGATGAGCTCGTTCGCCGAGCGCGGACCGGCGAAGTAGAACACCGCGGTGTCGATGTGGTTGACGCCGAGCTCGACGGCGCGGCGGAGGACCGCGATGGACGTGTCGCGGTCGCGGATGCCGCCGTCCGAAGTGGACATCAGGCGCATCGCGCCGTAACCGAGCCGGTTGACTTCGAAGGAGCCGAGCTTCCAGGTGCCCGCCGCGGCGGCGGGAAGGGTGTTCGTGGTCATGGCTCCAGCTTTCCGGCGCGGACTCGCGACCACCGGTTTTGGCAATTTGCTGCCACACTGGAATGCGTGGAGAGAGTCAGTGACGTGGTGGTGGTGCGGGGTGAAGCCGAGCTCTTCGAGCGGACGGACCACCTGTTCGCGGCCGCGACGGAGGTTTCGTGTGCGGCCCGCGACCTGCACACGTGGTCGGTCGCGCACCCGACGGCACCCGTGCGGGAGCAGGCGGTGCGCGCCACGAACGTCCGCAAGATGTACCTGCCCGGCGTGCTGTTCGACCCGAAGCTGGCCGAGCACCTGCGGTTCATGGCCACGCACGGCGCCCGCATCCGGATCACCGAGCGCGAGGTCAACGAGACGATCCTGCTCGACCGCCGGATCGCGATCGTGGCCGGCGACAGCGTCGGCGGCGTCCGCAGCTACACGGTCGTCAGCAGCCCGGAGCTGGTCCAGGGCATCCAGTCGCTGTTCGAGGCCGCCTGGGCCGGCGGCACCGACCTCGAGTCCTACCAGGCCCGGTTCACCGAGCTGGGCGCGCGCGAGATCCTCGTGCAGCTGGCGTCCGGCAGCAAGGACGAGACGGCGGCGCGGGCCCTCGGCGTGGGCGTGCGGACCTACCGGCGGCGGGTGGCGGAGCTGATGGAGCTCCTCGGCGCGTCGTCGCGGTTCCAGGCCGGAGCCCGGGCTCGCGAGGCCGGCCTGCTGTGAGGCGAGCGCTGCTGGCGCTGGTCCTCGCCACCTCGGCGTGCTCGTCGGCGGTCTCCGGCACGGCCAAGCCGCTCGAGGGCAACCTCGCGGTCGTCAACGGACCCGGGACGGCCGCCGCGCTCGACGCGGTGAAGACGGCGGCCGAGGCGGTCTTCAGCTACGACTCGGCGAACCCGGCCGCGTTCGACCAGGCCGTCGCCGCGAACGTCACGGGAACGGCGAAGCAGCAGCTCACGACGTTGTTCGACGCGGTCCGGAAGAGCCCGCAGCCGGTCCACCTGACCACCCGCGTCGTGCGGAACGCGGCGGTCGAGCTGACCGGCGACCGGATCCGGGAGCTGGCCGTGCTGGAGCAGGTCAACGGGACCTCGAAGGGCCTGGCCACGGCCGCCCTGACCGCGGTGAAGACCGACCGTCGCTGGCTGCTCGCCGACGTGGCCGTGAACCCGGCGAAGCCGCCGCCGGCACCGCACCCGGACGACGGCAGCCTCGCCGGCCTGCGCGATGCGGCGCTGGCCGGGGCGCGCACGGTCGCGGGCGCGCTGTTCACCACCGATAGCGGCGACCCCGACGGCTCGTACGCCCGGGCCGAAGCGGTCTCGGCCGGGCCGCTACTGAGCGATTACCGCGCGAAGAAGGCGGCCTACGTCGACGCGATCCGCAAGAGCGCGTCGAAGGTCGCGCTGGGGCCGGACCCGATGGCCGGCGTCACCGCCCTGTCCGGCGGCACGGCGAGCGTGCTGTTCTTCACGACCCTCAAGGTGACCGGCGCGGACGGCACCTCAACCGACCGCCCCTTCACATCGGAACTGGACCTGGTCCGCGAAGGCACCACCTGGAAGGCCACCGCCGTCCGCACGGTCACGGCCTCCTGAAAGCCGTGAAGGCCACCTTGAGGGACTCTGAGTCCCTCGAGGTGGCCTTCACGGACTTGTGGGTCAGCGCCCCTGGTTGGCGACCGCGGCCGCGGCTTCCTTGGCGGCGTCGGGGTCGAGGTACTCGCCGCCCGCCTTCACCGGCTTGAGGTCGTCGGTGAGGTCGTAGCGCAGCGGGATGCCGGTCGGGATGTTCAGGCCGGCGATGTCCGCGTCCGAGATCCCGTCGAGGTGCTTGACGAGCGCGCGCAGCGAGTTGCCGTGCGCGGCGACCAGCACGGTCTTGCCCGCGCGCAGGTCCGGCACGATCTCGGACTCCCAGTACGGCAGCAGCCGCGTGACGACGTCCTTGAGGCACTCGGTCAGCGGCGCGTCGTCGCCGAGGTTCGCGTACCGCGCGTCGCCCGCCTGGCTCCACTCGTCCTTCGGGTCGATCTCCGGCGGCGGGGTGTCGTAGGAGCGGCGCCAGAGCATGAACTGCTCTTCGCCGAACTCGTCCAGCGTCTGCTTCTTGTTCTTGCCCTGCAGCGCGCCGTAGTGGCGCTCGTTGAGCCGCCAGTCGCGCTTGACCGGGATCCAGTGCCGGTCCGCCGCGTCCAGCGCGATGTTCGCGGTCGAGATCGCGCGCCGCAGCAGCGAGGTGTGCACCACGTCCGGCAGCAGCGCGGCTTCCGACAGGAGCTGGCCGCCCTTGCGGGCTTCACCCTCGCCCTGCTCCGAAAGCGGTACGTCGACCCAGCCGGTGAACAGGTTTTCCGCGTTCCACGTGCTCTGCCCGTGACGCAGCAGCACCAACGTCCCAAGTTCCGCCATGCCCTTAGCCTGCCAGAACGGACCAGCGGGCCGACTGGTGACCCGCCGTCCTACAGAGAGTGTGTTACCTGCGGGTAACACCTTCACTCCATGACAAGACAGCGTGCCAACAAGGCGCAAATTCAGTGCAACTTGCTGCACTGCGTTATCGGTCTGCGCAAAGTTCACTCGAACGGACTAGTGTGTAGTCTTGTGATTACAGGTCGAGTTCTGACAGGTTGACTAAGTCCCGAGCGGCCGGATTCCACGCACTCCCCGGCCGGTTTCGGGCTTTGACCGCGGCTCGTCTCCCCCCTGCCGAGCCGCGGCCCGCCGGCCCCGTTGGCACCCCCCTCGTCACCGGGTCCTGATCGGCGGGAACTTCAGCGGGGCGGCTCGAGATCGCGACTCCCCCCTCCCTCGAGCCGTCCCGCCTGCCCGCTTCACGCCTCGGGCGACACCGGCGCCGGCTCCGGCCGCGCCGCGCGGCGACGCCGGTTCAGCCACCAGCCGCCCCAGGCGAGCGGCCCGACGATGAGCAGGAACGGCGCGATCGCGCCCAGCACCGTCAGCAGGCCGCCGCCGAAGACGAGGAACGCGTCCCAGCCGCCGGCCAGCCCGCCCAGGAATCCACTGTGGTCCTCTTCGGCGGGCGGCGGTGGCGCGGCCACGCTCCGGATGCTCATCGAGACGGTCGACATGGCGACACTGCCCGCGAGCGAATTCCGTTGCTGTTCGAGGGATTCGAGGGTCGCTTCGCGGCTCGTCAGCTCACTTTCCACCGAAGCGATCTCCGACACCGAAGTCGCCTTCGCCAGCAGGGCACGAATCCGTTCCACGGACGCCCGCTGGGTCGACAGCCGCGCTTCGACGTCGATGACCTGCTCGGTGACGTCCTGGGTGTTCATCTCGCGCTTCACCAGGCTGGTGCCCAGGTGCGAGAGCTGGTCGAGCACGCCGTCCAGCTTTTCGGCGGGCACGGCCAGGCTGAGCGTCGCGGAGTCCTCGCCGGTGCTCTCCTGCCCGGTGTAACCGCCGGCGCCCTGCGCGATCCCGCGGGCCTGCGCGACGACGTCGGTGACCTTCGTGGCGGTCAGGTCGAGCCGCGCGCTGCGGGACAGCTTGCGGTCACTCGCCCCGGCCTGCGGTGCGGGGACCTGACCCTGGTTCGGTTCGACCTTGCTGGCGCCGCTGGTGCCCTGCTGCGGCTTGCCCTGCTGCGGAATCGCCGGCGCGGGGCCGACACCGGCGCTGTCCGCAGAGGACGGCGACGACGAGTTCGCCGAGCAGCCCACCAGAACGACCGCCACGCCCGCGACCGCGAGCAGGGTTCTCCATCGAGTCCGCATCCTGCGTCTCCCTCCAGTTCGACTGGCGGTGAGACGGATGTCCGGTTCAGCCCCGTTGCACGGGCCGGGTCACGACTCGGTCAAGCCCGGTTCGTGCGGCGTCGCGGGTTCGACGAGGTGCTTGAACGCCTGGAGGTTGGCCAGGGACTCGCCGCGGGAGACGCGCCAGTCCCACTCGCGCTTGATGGACGTCGCGAAGCCGATCTCCAGCAGCGTGTTGAAGTCGCCGTCGGCGGCCTCGAGGACCTGGCCGAGCACCTTGTCGAGCTCCTCGGCGCTCAGCGTGTCCTTGCCGAACCGGCCGACCAGGTAGATGTCACCGAGACTGTCCACTGTGTAGTGCACGCCGTAGAGCTTCGCGTTGCGCTGCAACAGGAAGCGGTAAACGTCCTCATGGGACTCGTCGGGGCGGCGGCAGACGAACGCCTCCACGGAGAACGCGTGGTCGCCGTCGACGAGCCACGCGTTGGTCTGGAGTTTCTTGGTGCCCGGCAAGGTGACGAAGTACTTTCCCGGGCCACGCCGGTCGTAGCTCAGCTCAGCGTCGTCCAAAGTGGACTTGATCAGCTCGTCGAGACTCACACCGCCACCTCTTCACGCAGGTCCAGCGCGTTTCGAAACGCACTGGTGGCCTGAGCATAGATGTCGAGCAGCGCGTCCGTCGTACGACGCCAGGAGAAGTGCCGCGCGTGCACGACGGCGTTGGCCCCGAGCTCCGCGAGCCGGTCCGGGCGCAGCGCGACCGCGGCGAGCGCGTCCGCCCACTCCTCGGCGCCGTGCCCGGGCACCAGGAGGCCGGAGACGCCGTGCGGCACCGCGACCGGCAGCCCGCCGACCTCGGCGGCGACCACCGGCGTGCCGCAGGCCTGCGCCTCCAGCGCGACCAGCCCGAACGACTCGTTGTAGCTCGGCACCGCGACGACGTCGGCCGCGCGGAACACCCGGGCCAGCGCCGGGCCCGGCTGCGGTGGCAGGAACCGCACCTGTGCCTCGATGCCGAGCGACACGGCCAGCTCGCGCAGCGCCTGCGGCTGTTCCAGGCCAGTGCCCGACGGCCCGCCGACGATCAGCACGACCAGCTTCGACGCCAGTTCGGGACGCCGTCGCAGCAGTGCCTCGGCCGCGTACAGCAGCACGTCGGGCGCCTTCAGCGGCTGGATCCGGCCGGCGAAGGCGAGCACGACGGCGTCGCCGGGCAAGCCGAGTTCGGCGCGCGCGACGTCCTTCGAGCCCGGGGTGAAGCGTTCGAGGTCGACCCCCGGCGGCACGGCGTGCACCGCGTGCGGCTCGGCGCCGTAGAGGTCGATGAGCTGCCGCGCCTCGACCGCGGTGTTGGCGACCAGCCTGTCGGCCTCCGCGACCACCTGCTCCTCGCCGATCACGCGGACGCGCGGCTCGGGCTTGTCGCCCTCGGCGAGCGCGGCGTTCTTCACCTTGGCCAGGGTGTGCGCGGTGTGCACCAGCGGCACGGACCAGCGGTCGCGGGCGAGCCAGCCGACCTGGCCCGAGAGCCAGTAGTGCGAGTGGATGAGGTCGTAGTAGCCGGGCTCGTGGAACGCCTCGGTGCGCAGCACGCCGGAGGTGAACGCGCACAGCTGCGCGGGCAGCTCGTCACGGCTCAGCGGCTCGAAGGGGCCCGCCTGCACGTGCCGGACGGTCACGCCCGGTGCCAGCTCGGCCTTCGGCGGCTGGTCCGACGCCGTCGCGCGGGTGAACACCTCGACCTCGACGCCGCGGCGGGCCATCTCGACCGCCGTCTGGCTGACGTAGACGTTCATCCCGCCCGCATCGCCGGTCCCCGGCTGCTCGAGTGGCGAAGTGTGCACGGACAGCACGGCTACCCGGCGCGGCTCAGCACGGAACCCCCGGATGGAGCTGGTCACCTGGTCTCGTCTCCCGCGTTGCGTCAGCATTCCTCGGCGAACTGCCGGAGCACCGCGTCGAACTCCTCCGCGGTCTCGGCGAAGGGCGCATGCCCCCCGTCAAGGAACCAACGCCCGGTGGCACCCGGAATCTTCCCGATCGTGTGTTCCGCCGTGGAAGGGTCGATCACGCGGTCGTGCGAGCCGTGCACGACGAGGGCGGGTTTGTCGATCGCGGCCAGGACGTCCTCACTGCCGACGTCCCGGCGGAACAGCGCCGCGCGCACCGCGGGCGGGACGCTCAGACCGGCTCCGAGCAGGGCTTGTGCCTGCGTACCGGCGATCGGCCGGGTGACCATGTCGCGGCAGAACGCCGTGAGGGCCGGGACCGCGATGTCCGGATCGTCCGAAAGCATCGCGCGCATGTGCTCGCGCATCAGCGGGCCGACGCGCCCGCCCGGCCGGTCGCGGCCGATTTCGGTGATCGCGCCCACGAGCACGATGCCGCGCAGGCGTGCGGTGCCGTGCACCCGGATGTGGTCGGCCAGCACCAGGCCGCCGTACGACCAGGCGACGACGACCGCGCCGGGGCCGGCGAAGTCGAGCACCGCGGCGAGGTCGTCGGCCCAGACCACCGGGTCGTCGTAGCCGGCGGCCGGGACGTCGGACGCGCCGTGCCCGCGCAGGTCCATCGCGACCAGGCGGAACCGCTCGGTCAGGGCCGGGTCGGCCAGCTGCGCCGCCCAGGCCCCGGACGACTGCGCCCAGCCGTGCACGAACACGATCGGCCTGCTGTTTTCGGCGCCCTCGACCCGCAGGCCGAGCCGCGTCCCGCCGTGCCCGACGACTTCGGTCCGCATCGGCTACTTCGCGCCCAGCGCCTGCCAGGCCGACCAGGAGTAGTTCCAGTCCTTGACGTCCGAGGCCATCGGCGCGCCGAGCTTGGAGCCGGTGATCTCGACCGGGTCGCCGACCAGCGCGGAGTCGAAGTAGTCCTTGGCGTCGGCCTCGAGCAGGTTGACGCAGCCGTGGGAGTTGTTGGTCTTCCCGATGTTGGCCGCGTTGTCCTGGTTCTCGTGGATGTACTCGCCGTGGTTGGAGAACCGGCAGGCCCACTTCTTGTTGACGTTCGTGTAGCCGTAGCGGGCGTTGTCGAAGACCGCCGTCGGCTCCTTGCTCATCACGATGTAGGTGCCGTTCGGGGTGTTGCGGTCGACCTCGGCGTCCAGCCCGTTCGCGCACGGGTAGCTCTTGACCTGCGCACCGCCGCGGTAGACGTGCATCTGGTGCTCGGGGGTGTTGACCTTGACCACCTGGTTGCGGCCGATCTTGAACTTCGTGGTGACGTCGGCCTTGCCGTACGCGCCGCCGCCCAGCTCGACGCCGTACAGCTTCGCCTCGACGTTCACCGTGATGTTCTGCGGCCAGTACTCCTTCGGCCGGTAGTCGACCTGGCTGTCGGACAGCCAGCCCCAGGCGCCTTCGACGTTCTTGTCCGTCTTCACGGACAGGGCCTTCTCGACGGCCGCGCGGTCCTTGACCGGCGAAGCGAACTTGACGCTGATCGGCATGGCCACGCCGACCTGGGCGTTGTCGGCCGGGTTGAGCGTGGCGCGGACCTGCTTGGCCGGGCTGACCGTGCTGAACGTGCCGGTGAACTCGACCGGCTTGCCGTCGCTGCCGGTGGCCTTGGCCGCGTAGGTGTACTTCTTGCCGTAGCCGAGCGGCTCGGAACTGGTCCAGCTGAGACCGTCGGGTGCGGTGTCGCCCTTGACGTCCTTGCCGCTGTCGGCGGTGACCTTGCACTCGGTGAGCTTGCCGTCGGCGACCTTGATCACGACCGGCTTGAGGACCGAGGCGTCCTTGACGTCGACGGCCGGCTCGGCCGTGATCTTCGCCACCGGCTGCGCACCGCCACCCTCGCCGTCGGCGTTCGCGGCCCCGGTGGGCAGCGCGGTGCCGTCGTTCGTGCCCGAACACGCCGCGACGACCACCGCGGCCCCGGCCGCGAGAGCCGCCTTGAAGACCAAGCGCCGTTCGATCACGAAATCCTCCCGAGTTCCCCCGCCGACCAGCAGGTTCCACGCCCTTAGCGCTGGTGACCCGCCCGACGTTACCTGCCGAAAGGTAAAGACCATCCGTTCAGGTGGACGTCACCGTTGTCGACAAAGACGTCTGATACACGTCCAGGTTGCCCGTTTCGGCTCAAATGACGCAGTTGATCAACAGCGGCTCGGGGTGCAGCCGGACGCCGAACCGCTCGTACACGCCGTCGCGGACCTCGCGGGCCAGGGTGAGCAGATCCTCCGTCGTCGCCTCGCCGCGGTTGGTCAGCGCGAGCGTGTGCTTCGTCGACAGCGAGACGCGGTTCCCCGGTCCGGGGTACCCCTTGGCGAAGCCGGCGCGCTCGATCAGCCAGGCCGCGGACAGCTTGACGCCGCCGTCGGCCGGGTACTGCGGGAAGGTCCCCTCGACGGCGTCCGTGATCCGCTTCAGGACCGCCTCGGCGTCGGCGGACGGGACGATCGGGTTGGTGAAGAACGAGCCGGCGCTCCACGTGTCGTGGTCGTCGGGGTCGAGCACCATGCCCTTGCCGCGACGCAGCCCGAGCACGGCGTCCCGCGCTTCGGCCGCCGGGACGCGCTCGCCGATCTCGACGCCGAGCGTGCGCGCGAGCTCGGCGTAGCGGATCGGCGCGGAGAGGCCGTCTTCGCGGATCTCGAAGCGGACCGAAAGCACCACGCCGGTGTCGGTGCCCTTGAGGATGCTGGTGCGGTAGGCGAAGCCGAGGTCGTCGGCCTTGAGCGTGCGCACTTCGCGCGTCACGCGGTCGTACAGCTCCAGGGAGACGATCGACTCGGCGACCTCGCAGCCGTACGCGCCGACGTTCTGGATCGGCGTCGCGCCGACGCTGCCCGGGATGCCGGAGAGGCATTCGAGCCCGCCCAGGCCGGCGTCGACCAGGCCCGCGACGAAGGCGTCCCAGTTCTGGCCGGCCTCGACCTCCACGACGTTCCCGTCACGCCGCCAGCCGGTGTTCGCCACCTCGACCAGCGTGCCGTCGAAGCCCGCGTCGCCGACCACCAGGTTGGAACCGCCGCCGAGCAGCAGCACCGGCTCGCCCGCCGCGTCGGCCTCGCGGACCGTCGCGACGAGATCTTCGCTGGTCACGGCGCTGACGAACCGGCGAGCCGGGCCGCCGAGGCGCAGCGTGGTGTACGCCGAGAGCTTCGGGAGTGCGGGAGTACGGGCGGAGTTCACGCGTCTGACGGTACTGTCCGGCTCATGGGATCCCGGATCGAGCACCGTGCTGACTTCGCCGCCGATGTCGCCGCCGTGTACCCCGCGGTGGCCGGTGAAGAAGCCCTGCGGGCGCGCCTGGACGAGCTCGGCGGCCACGCGGCGGCCCTGCTCTCGTACGAGGTCTCCGAGAAGGGCCTGCGCTACCAGCTGCGGCAGGGCATCAGCGCCGACAAGCTGCCCCAGGCGGTCCGGACGCTGCACAAGGGCGACCTGATGGTGACCCGCACGCAGATCTGGCAGCCGTCGGGTGCCGAGTACCAGGGCAAGGCGTCGGTCGAGGTCGGCGGCGTCCCGGGCGAGATCAAAGCGCGCACGGCGTTGCTGGTGGACGGCGACAAGACGGTGCTGCGGACGAGCGGCGAGGTGGTCGTTCGGATCCCGCTGTTCGGCGCGAAGCTGGAGAGCGTGATCGCCGAACAGGTGACGAAGCTGCTGGACCGCGAAGCCGAATTCTCCGCGAAGTGGCTGGCCGACGCCGCCTGAGCCCGGTCGGCGCGCCGACCCGAGGAACGACCAACCCGAACCGCCTGCGCCGGGTCGACCGGTGGATCGCCACCGCGCCCCCGACGACCCGCTTGCTGCGCGCGTCCGCGGATCCCCTGGTCGTCGACCTCGGTTACGGCGCGTCCCCGGTGACCACGGTGGAGCTGGCCCGCTGGCTGCGCCGGGTCCGCCCCGACGTCCGGGTGCTGGGCCTGGAACTGGACGTTGCGCGGGTCGCTGCCGCGCAGTCCGCCGCGTCGCCGCCGCTCCTGGACTTCCGCCGCGGCGGCTTCGAGCTGGCCGGCACGCGCCCGGTGCTCGTCCGGGCGTTCAACGTGCTGCGCCAGTACGCGGAGCACGAGGTCGCGGGCGCGTGGCAGCTGATGCTGGAGTCGATGCCCCCTGAAGGGCTCTTGGTCGAAGGCACGTGCGACGAGATCGGCCGCCTGTCGACGTGGGTTCTGGTGTCCCGCGAAGGCCCGGTGTCGCTGACCCTGTCGGTCCGGCTCGCCGGTCTGGACCGGCCGTCGACGGTGGCCGAGCGGCTGCCGAAGGCGCTGATCCACCGGAACGTCCCGGGTGAGCGCGTCCACGAGCTGCTGTCCACGCTGGACGCCTGCTGGGCGGCCGCGGCCCCGCACCAGGCGTTCGGCGCCCGCTCCCGCTGGCTGGAGACGGTGCGGCTGCTGGGTTCCCGCGGCTGGCCCGTCCTGGGCCCGCCCGGGCGCATCCGGCTCGGCGAGCTGACGGTTCCCTGGTCCGCGGTCACCCCTGCCTGAACGTTCACCGGGCCACCCCCGCTCCGTCACCCCGAAGTGACCTGCGGTGATCACCATTGAGCCGTGGAACTCCTGGGGCACGTCACCGAGCTGCTGCGCGACGCGCTGGGCTCGCCGTGGCTGTGGGTGCTCGTCTTCGCCGTGTCCGGGTTGGACGCGCTGCTGCCGTTCATGCCGAGCGAGACGACCGTCGTCACCGTCGCCGTGCTGCTCGGGCCGGACCCGGCGCAGCTGGGGCTGCTCGCCGCCGTCGCGGCCGGCGGGGCGTGGGCCGGCGACTGCCTCGGGTACGCCGTCGGGCGCACGGCCGGGCCGCGGGCCATCGAGCGGCTGCAGCGCGGGGAGAACGGGCGGCGCCGGTACGAGTGGGCGCGCGAGCAGGTGCGGCGCAACGGTGGCCTGCTGATCATCGCCGCCCGCTACCTGCCCGGCGGGCGCGTCGCCAGCGCGCTCGCGAACGGCAGCCTCGGGTACCCGCCCCTGCGGTTCGTGCTGATGGACGCCGCGGGCGCGTCGATCTGGGCGGTCTACAGCGTCCTGATCGGCCTCGCCGGCGGCGTCGCGTTCGCCGACGACCCGGTGAAGGGCCTGCTGCTGTCGTTCACCCTCGGGCTCGGACTGGTCGTCGCGATCGAGGCCGGGCGACGGCTACGGTCGGCCCATGCGGGAAGCGATCGACATCCACGCGGACGCGCTGAAGCGGGCGGCGCTGCAAGCCGGTCCGACGGCACCGGTCCGGAACTGTCCGAAGTGGACAGTAAGTGACCTGGTCGCGCACATCGCGTTCGTGCACGGCTTCGCCGTCAGCCTGGCCGTGAATCGGCCGGTCAGACCGTCCCCTCCGGCGGAGTGGGAAGACCTCCTGGGGTGGTGGGACGGCCAGCGCCTCGCAATGCGCGAAGCCTTCGGCCAGGCCCCGGAAACCCCGGCGTTCTCGCCGTACCCGGGCTTCGAGGTGACGGTCGGCGACTGGATCCGGCGGATGGCCCACGAGACGGCGATCCACCGCCTCGACGCCGAGTCCGCGCTCGACGACGTCCCGCCGACGCGGTTCTCCCCGGACTTCGCGAACGACGGCGTCGACGAGTACCTGACGTTCCTCACGCCGCGCCGGGGCATCACGGCCGACGTGCGCGTCACGACGCCGGAGCGCACGTGGGCGTTCGGCGAGCCGAACGCCGAGGTCTCCGGCGCCGCCGACGACGTCTACCGCGCGCTGTGGGGCCGTCCGCACCGGGCGTCGGTCACCGGCGACCTCGAACCACTGGCGGCACCCTGAAGAACGGCGGGAGACAATATCCGGCGTGACCGCTCCCGAACGCCGCTTCGTCATCACCTTCGGCTGCCCCGACCGCACCGGCATCATCGCCCGGATCTCCGGGTTCCTCGCCGAGCACGGCGGCTGGATCGTCGAAGCGGCCTACCACACCGACCCGGACACCGGCTGGTTCTTCACCCGCCAGGTCGTCCGCGCGGACTCGCTGCCGTTCGACGCCGCCGGGCTGCGCGCCCGGTTCGCCGAGGTGGCCGCGGACCTGTCCGCGGACTCGAGCTGGCAGGTCAGCGACACCGGCGAGCGGCGGCGGGCGGTGATTCTGGTCTCGAAGGCCGGGCACTGCCTGTACGACCTGCTCGGCCGGGTCGCCTCCGGCGAACTCGACGTCGACGTCGCGGCCGTGATCGGCAACCACGAGTCGCTCGCCGACATCACCCGCGCGCACGGCATCCCGTTCCACCACGTGCCGTTCCCCGCCGGCGACAAGGCCACGGCGTTCGAGCAGGTCCGCAAGCTGGTCGACGAGCACGACCCGCACGCGGTCGTGCTGGCCCGGTTCATGCAGATCCTGCCCGCCGAGCTCTGCCGCGACTGGGCCGGCCGGGCGATCAACATCCACCACAGCTTCCTGCCGTCGTTCATCGGCGCGAAGCCGTACCACCAGGCGCACACCCGCGGCGTGAAGCTGGTCGGCGCGACCTGCCACTACGTCACCGCGGACCTCGACGCGGGCCCGATCATCGACCAGGACGTGATCCGCGTGGACCACGGCGACTCGGTCGAGGACATGGTCCGCAAGGGCCGGGACATCGAGAAGGTCACCCTCGCCCGCGGCCTGCGCTGGCACCTGGAGAACCGGGTGCTGGTGCACGGCAACCGGACCGTGGTGTTCTGATCCGGTTGCCGCGCCCGGTCGTCACGCCCCGATGGTCGAGGCGTCGATGACGAACCGGTAGCGCACGTCGGAGTTCTCGACGCGCTCGTAGGCCTCGTTGACCTTGTCGGCCGAGATGACCTCGATCTCGGCACCGATGTGGTGCTCGGCGCAGAACTCGAGCATCTCCTGGGTCTCGGCGATGCCGCCGATCATCGACCCGGCCAGCACCTTGTTGCCGCCCAGCAGCGAGAAGGCGTTGTAGTTCAGCGGCTCGCCGGGCGCGCCGACGTTCACCATCGCGCCGCCGACCTTCAGCAGGCCGAGGTAGGCGTCGATCGGCAGCTTGGCCGACACGGTGTTGAGGATGACGTCGAACTTGCCCTTGAGGACGTCGAACGTCGACTCGTCACTGGTCGCGTAGTAGTCGGTCGCACCGAGCTTGAGGCCGTCCTCCTGCTTCTTGAGGCTCTGGCTCAGCACCGTCACCTCGGCGCCCATCGCGGCGGCGATCTTGACACCCATGTGCCCGAGCCCGCCGAGGCCGATCACGGCGACCTTCTTGCCGGGGCCGGCACCCCAGTGGTGCAGCGGCGAGTAGGTGGTGATGCCCGCGCAGAGCAGCGGCGCGGCGACGTCGAGGTCGATACCCTCCGGGATGCCGCAGACGAAGGCGTCCTTCACGACGATCTGGTTGCTGTAGCCGCCGTAGGTGTTCCCGCCGTCGAAGCCGACGCCGTTGTACGTCTGGATGTTGCCCTTGACGCAGAACTGCTCGGTGCCGGCCCGGCAGTACTCGCACTCACCGCAGGAGTCGACCATGCAGCCGACGCCGACCCGGTCGCCGACCTGGTACTTGGTGACGCCGGAGCCGACCGCGGCGACCACGCCGGCGATCTCGTGCCCGGGGACCATCGGGAAGATGGCCTGGCCCCAGTCCTCCTTCGCCTGGTGGATGTCGCTGTGGCAGATGCCGGCGAAGGCGATGTCGATCAGGACGTCGTCAGGACGCAGGTCGCGGCGCTCGATCGTGGTCGGCGCGAGCGGCGCACCCGGCGCCGGTGCGGCGATGGCGTGCGTGGTCGTGCTCATGGAACCCTCCAAGTTCAAGTACCGTTGTCCTCGTAAGAGGTCTCTTACATGGTCTACGTAAGAGGGGTCTTACATATTTCGAGTGAGAGATGTGATCCAGGTCATGGGCGGCAAGTACCACCACGGTGATCTCCGCGCCGAGCTCGTGCGCGTCTCCCTCGACCTGATCGCCGAGCAGGGGCTCTCCGGGTTCTCCGTGGCCCAGGTGGCGAAGCGGGCGCAGGTCAGCCCGGGCGCGCCGTACCGCCACTTCGCGACGCGGGAGGCGCTGCTCGCCGAGGTCGCCCGCAACATCGTCTGCCAGCTCACCGACCGCGTCGCGACGGCGATCGCCGCGCACGACGACCCGGCGGACGCGCTGGCCGCCGCGGCCGGCGCGTACACGCGCTACCTGATCGAGCGACGTGCCGGGCTGAACGTCATCTACGCGGACGGACTCCAGGGCCCGGACTACGCGGAGCTGCACGAGGCGGCCCGTGGCCTGACCGACCAGTTCCTCATGCTGTCGCTGACGGTCGCGCCCGACCCGCCGACCGGGCTGGAGCTGCTGGAGCAGCTGTTCACGCAGGCCCACGGCTACGGCACGTTCCACCTCGACGGCATCTTCGTGAAGCAGGGCTATTCGGTGGACCAGGTCGTGGCGAAGTCCACCGAGGCCGCGCGGATCGCGATCGCGGGCCGGACTCTGGGTTAGCTTGGAGGCATGGGGAGCGTCATCGACAGTCAAGAGGCCTTGCGGGAGCTGATCGGCGAGTCGTCGCCGACCACCCAGCAGAAGATCCTCGACCGGATCGACGACCACGCGCGGAACCTGATCGCGCATTCGCCGTTCGTCCTGCTGGCGACGTCGGCACCGGACGGCAGCTGCGACGTCTCACCCCGCGGCGACCCGGCGGGCTCGGTGCTGGTGCTCGACGACCGGACGCTGGTGCTCGCGGACCGGCCGGGCAACAAGCTGGTCGACAGCTTCCGCAACATCGTCGACAACCCGCACGCCGGGCTGTTGTTCCTGGTCCCGGGCATGAACGAGACGCTGCGGGTCAACGGCCGGGCCACGCTGGTGTCGGACGCGCCGTACTTCGACCGGCTGGTGGTCAAGGGCAAGCGCCCGCGGCTCGCGGTGGTCGTCGAGGTGGAAGAGCTGTACATGCACTGCGCGAAGGCGTTCCTGCGGTCTTCGCTGTGGGAGCCGGAGACGTGGCCGGAGCGCTCGGCGCTTCCGTCGCTGGGCACGATCCTGCGCGACCAGCTGTGCCTGGCGGTTTCGGTGGAAGAGCTGGACGCGCGGCTCAACGAGGGATCCCGGACCAAGCAATACTGAACCCATGCTGTGCGTCTTCGACGTCAACGAGACCCTGCTCGACCTCGCCGCGCTCGACGAGACCATCGGCAGCCCCGAGCTACGGCGCGAGTGGTTCGGGCTGGCCATCCACACGGTCCTGACCGTCACGGCGTCCGGTGGCTACCGCGACTTCGCGGGCATCGCCGGCCAGGCCGCCGTCGAGGTCGCCGCGCGCCACGGCCGGGAGCTGACCCCGGACCGGCTCACCGCGATCGGCGACGGCCTGCGCTCGCTCCCGGCCCACCCGGACGTCGTGGCGGGCCTCATAAAGCTGCGCGAAGCCGGCCACGACGTCGTCGCGCTGACGAACTCGCCGCTGGCCACGGCCGAGGCGCAGCTGCAGAACTCCGGGCTGGCCCCGCTGCTCGACCGGATCTTCTCGGCCGAGCAGGCCGGCCGGCTCAAGCCCGCGCCCGAGCCGTACCGGCAGGTCCTCGACGCGTACGCGCTCCAGCCGGGCGACGCGGTGATGGTCGCGGCCCACGACTGGGACATCGCGGGCGCGCAGGCGGCGGGCCTGCGGACGGCGTTGCTGACCCGCCCCGGCGTCCGCCCGCTGCCCGGCTCGCCCGCGCCCACCTACACCGCGTCGACCCTGCCGGAGCTGGCCGACCTGCTGGGTTAGTTGCTCGGCTGGTTACTCCGCTGGTTACTCGGCGATCCGGACCAGCATCTTGCCGGTGTTCGCCCCGGACAGCAGGCCCAGGAAGGCCTCCGGCGCGTTGCGGATGCCGTCGACGAAGGTCTCCGAGTACTTGATCTCGCCGGAGCTGACCAGCGGCGCGATCTCGCTGACGAACTGCTGTTGCAGGCCCCAGTGGTCGATCACCAGCAGGCCGCGGATGGTGATCCGCTTGGCGATGATCTGCGAGAGGTTCCGCGGCGCCGGCGTCGGCTCGGTGGCGTTGTACTGCGAGATCATCCCGCACACCGCGATCCGGCCGTGCAGGGTGATCGCGTCGATCGCGGCTTCGAGGTGCTCGCCGCCGACGTTGTCGAAGTAGACGTCGATGCCCTCCGGCGCCGCCTTGTGCAGCTGCTCCGCGACTGGCCCGTCCTTGTAGTTGAACGCGGCGTCGAAGCCGAGGTCCTCGACCAGGTGCCGGACCTTCTCCGCCGACCCGGCCGAGCCGATGACCCGCTTGGCGCCCTTGAGCTTCGCGAGCTGCCCGACCAGCGAGCCGACCGCACCGGCCGCACCGGAGACGAACACCGTGTCGCCCGGCTTGAACTCGGCGGACTCCAGCAGCCCCGCGTACGCGGTCAGCCCCGGCATCCCGAGCACGCCGAGGTAGGTCGACAGCGGCGCGGCGGAGGCGTCCACCTTCACGAAGCGCTTGGCGTCGAGCACGGCGTGGGTCCGCCAGCCGGCCTGGTGCAGCACGTGGTCACCGGGCTTCACGTCGTCGACGTTCGACTCGACGACCTCACCGACCGCGCCGCCGTACATCACTTCGCCGACCTCGAAGGGCGGCGCGTACGACTTCACGTCGCGCATGCGCCCGCGCATCGCCGGGTCGACGCTCATGATCAGGTTGCGCACCAGGATCTGGCCCTCGCCCGGGCTGGGGATCTCGGTGTCCACGATGGCGAAGTTCTCGTCCGTGGGGACACCGTGCGGACGGGAAGCGAGCCGGATCTCGGTCGCCTGGGCGGGTGCGTTCACCGTCGAACTCCTAAGGTCGAGACGTCAAGCGGGGCAGGCGCCCCGGATTTCTCCCGGTACAACCGGGTAACCGGGGCGCGCATTCCGATTGTGACGGGCTACACGATCTCCGCAAGTTTTCCCAGAACGCCGTCGTAGATCTTCTTGAGCCCACCGGGCGCGAAGGTTTTCTCGAAGAAGCCGCCGATGCCACCGGCGCCGTCCCAGGACGTCTCGATCCGGACCAGGCTCTTCTCGCCGGCCTCGTCGACGGTCCAGGTGGTGACCATGCTGGAGTTCGCGTCGGTCTCGACCAGGGTGCCGGGCTTCGGCTCACTGACGGTGGCCTTGACGTCGCGGACGCGCTTCGAGGTCGCCTGCAGCTTCCAGCCGGCCTGGGTCCCGGCGCCGACACCGCCCGCGGTCACCTCGTAGTCGCGGTAGTGCTCGGTGAGCAGCTTCGGCCGCGTTTCGGCGTAGTCCGCAACAAGCGCGCGCACCTTGTCGGCCGGGGCGTCGATAGTCCGCTCCGCGGTGGCCGTGACCTTTCCCATTGCACTCCTTCTCCCGAGGTACCCGATCAGCGTCGACCCTAGACCGCGAGCCCGGCCGCAGCAGCCGCACCTTCAGTACGCGACGGCAACGGAATGCCGCACGGTTTCGGGCATACCGACCGCACGGAGCACGAAATGAGCGGCATCCGCCCGCGCGATCCGGAATCCACCGCGGACACTCTGCTCGTAAGCGATCCGGTAGTGCCCGGTCGCCGGCTTGTCGGTCAGCAGCGGCAGCTGCACGGACGTCCAGTCGAGGCCGCTCACCCGGAGTTCGTGCTCCATCAAGGCCACGTCCTCGTAGTGCTTTTGCAACCGCAGCTTCGCCAGCGGCGACAGCACGGTCCGCGTGAAGAACCCCACCCCCGGATCCCGCTTCGGCGGATTCGGACGGCTCGGCGTCGGAATGGTCGAAATACCGGCCACACTCACCACGACCAGCCGCCGCACACCGGCCGCCGTCATCGCGTGGACGATGGCCCGAGTACCGCGGGACGCGACGCCGTACTCACCGTGGTGCCGTGGCCCCAGCGCGGAGATCACGGCGTCACAACCGTCCATTGCGGACTTGAGCACCGCCGTCTCCGCCGCGGCCAGGTCCGCCCGCACGATGCGAACCGGCGCCGTGACAGCGTCTGGATTCCGTACCACAGCGGTAACGTCGTGCCCAGCGGCAAGAGCCTGGTGAAGCACATGCGCCCCAGTCCGCCCAGACGCGGCGAAGAGTGTCAGCTTCATTGCCGCACCCCGAGTTGAGCGGTCAGGTCGGCGCCCCACCCATTCACCGCGACACCTCCAGCGAATGTTCGCTCACGACACCCCAAAGTCCACAGCGCACTCGGCACCCCATTCGTTCACCGCGCCCGACCGAGGTCGGCGGCGTCATCGGCAGCCATCCGTTCCCCTGCCGTGCACCAACGGGAGCGGCTTGGTCGGCGACCCATTCGTTCACGGCGACCACCGAAGCCCGCAGCGTGCACGGCAGCAGCTCCCTCACCACCACGCTCCAAACCGAGCCGCCTGATCAGCAACCCACTCATTCACCACGACCCACCGAACCCCGCAGCACGTTCGACACCGGCTCCCTCACCACCGCACCCCTAACCAGGCGACCTGATCGGCAACCCACCCATCACCACGACCCGCTGAAGCCCGCAGCGCGCTCGGCACCTGTATCCCTCACCGCCACATCCCGAACCAGCCGATCTGCTCGGCGACCCACCTATTCACCGCGACCCACTGAAGCCCGCAGCGCGATCAGCGCCCGTTCCCTCACCACGGCACTCCGAACCAGGTGACTGATCAGCAGCCCACCCGTCACCGCGACCCACCGAAGCCTGTGGTGTGGTCGGCAACTGCTCCCTCACCGCCACATCCCGAATCGAGCCGTCTGCTCGGGGATCCATTTGGGCACCACGGCCTGCCGGCGTGCTCGGTGGTTCGCTCGGCGAAAGCGCACCCGACTCGGGGGCGTGCTCGGGCTGCTATTCGGTCACCGCTGCGCTGTGAAGTCGGCTGTGTGGTCGGTGGCCCACTCGGTGAAGGTGCGGGCTGGGCGGCCGAGGATCTTCTCCACCTCGGCCGTTGGTGGGAACTGGGGCCGCACCAGGTGCGCGGCGTAGCGGGCCATCATCGCGGTTACGAACGGTTCCGGGAGTCCGTTGGCCAGCATGCCCTTCGCCGCGATCGGTGCCGGGATTTCGTGGAACCGCAGGGGCCTTCCGATCGCGGTGCCGATCTGCTGCACCATTTCCTTGTGCGACAACGACTCCGGGCCGGTCAGATCGAGGCGTCGGCCCAGCAGGTCGTCATCGAGGAGGGCCTTGGCCAGGATCTCGACCAGGTCGCGTTCATGGAGGGGCGATTCCTCGAAGTCCGCGTACACGTAGCGGACGTCGTCGCCGGTGAGGATCTGGCCGCCCCATGCTGTGAGGGCGTTCAGCGCGAATGAGCTGGGGCGCAGGCTGACCCACTCCAGGCCGCTCGTGGCGGCCGCGTCGTCGACCTCCTTGTTGCGGTCGCCGCGGAACCGTGACGGCTGCGCGTCGAGCCGGTCGTCCACGTTGGCCGCGGCGAGCGCGACCACGCGCCGGACACCGAGGTCCCGCGCCCGCGCGACGACGTCGTACGCGGCGTCGCCGACGGCGCGCGAGTGGAGGAACAGCGCATCCGCGCCGCGCAGGGCGTTCTCGAGGGTTTCCGGCCGCTGCGGGTCGCCTTCGACGACCTCGACGTCCGCCGGGAAGCCCGCGTCCTTCGGCGAGCGCGTGATGACGCGGACTTCGTGACCCTTGAGCTCGGCGACGAGGAGACGGCCGACCGAGCCGGTCGCCCCGGTGAGCACGATCATAAGAGAACCCCTTCCCCTGGGATACGCTGGTGCCTGAAGTTCAGATGATACGAGGAGCATATCATATGAGTTCCGTAGCAGATGAGGGAGCGGATGCCGCGCGCCGTCATCGGCGGTCGACCGTGGCCGTCAAGGAGTCGCTGCGCGAACTGCGGAACCAGCTTTCGCTGCTGAACCACCAGGTCAGCTCCCACCTGACGCTCAAGGACGTCGACCTGGACTGCCTCGAGCTGATCGCCCGCTACGGCCCGCTGAGCCCGAGCGCGGTCGCCCGCAGCGCGGGTCTGCACCCGGCGACGATGACCGGGATCCTCGACCGGCTGCAGAAGGGCGGCTGGATCGTCCGGGAGCGCGACCCGGAGGCGTCCGACCGGCGCGCGATCGCCGTGCGTGCGGTCCGTGGCCGCAACGCCGAGCTGTTCCGGCTGTATGCGGGCATGAACGCCGCACTGGACGAGATCTGCGACGAGTACAGCGAAGCCGAGCTGGACCTGATCACCGACTTCCTCCGCCGCGCGAGGACGGCGGGCAACGCCGCGACGGGTGATCTGGCCAACAGCTGACCTGGGCTTTTGTGTGTTCTACTCGCACTGTGGCGGGAGACATCTGGGTGGCCGGGGACGCGTACGAGGCCTACATCGGGCGGTGGAGCCGGCGCGTCGCGGAGACGTTCGTCCGGCAGCTCGACGCCCCGGCGAGCCGTCGGTGGCTGGACGTCGGCTGCGGCACCGGCGCGCTGACGTCGGCCGTGGTGGCCGCGGGCGACCCCGCGGAAGTCGTCGGCGTGGACCCGTCCGAGCAGTTCCTGAAGACCGCCCGCGCCGGCGTCGCCGACCCGCGGGTGACGTTCCAGGTCGCCGACGCGCGTTCGCTGCCGTTCGAAGACGACCGCTTCGACGTCGTCGTGACCGGCCTGGTCCTCAACTTCGTCCCGGACCCGGCGCAGGCCGCCGCGGAGATCGCCCGGGTGACCGCGCCGGGCGGCCTGGCCGCCGCGTACGTCTGGGACCTCGCCGAAGGCATGCAGCTGATCCGGCACTTCTGGGAGGCCGCCGGCGAGCTCGACCCGGGGGTGCCCGACGAAGGCCGCCTCTTCCCGTTGTGCCGCCCGGAACCGCTCGGCCGCCTGTGGACCGAAGCGGGCTTCGGCGCGGTGTCCGTCGAGGAGATCAAGGTCCCGACGGTGTTCACCGGCTTCGACGACTACTGGACGCCGTTCCTCGGCGGCCAGGGTCCGGCGCCGGCGTACCTGATGACGCTCCCCGAGGCACGCCGCTCGCAGCTTCGCGAGCTGCTGCGCAGCCGTCTGCCGACCAGCCCGGACGGCTCGATCCCGCTGTCGGCCCGCGCATGGGTCGTGCGCGGCACGGCGGCCGCATGACGAAGGCCGCCCCTTCCGGGACGGCCTTCGCGCGGTTGGTCAGAGAACCGTTGGTCAGAGACCGGCCTGGGACAGCCAGTCCTTCGCGACGTCGGCGGCCTTCTCACCGTCGGAGTCGACGCGCTTGTTCAGGTCCCGCATGACGTCGGTCGTCAGCTTCGCGCTCACCGCGTTGACGGCGGTCGCGAAGTCGGCGCCGCGCTCGTCGAGCACCTTCTTGTTCACCGCCGGCACGACGTTCTCGGTCGGCACGATGTTCAGGTCGTCCTTGAGCACGGTGTAGTTCGAGTCACCGGTCAGCGGGCTGACCGAGTCGACCGGGATCACCGTGACGGCACCGGACTTGAGCTGCTCGACCCGCGGCCCGGCTTCCTGGATCGTCTGGAAGGTGGCGTTCGTCAGCTTGTAGACGTCCTTGAAGCCCTGGAAGCACGGGAGTCGCTTCTCGCACTCCGGCGGGCCCGCCATGACGACCTTGTCCAGCTTCTTCAGGTCGCTGATCGAGGCGATGCCCTTGTCCTTGGCCAGGTCGGACTTGACGATGTAGGTGTTCTTGTCCTCGGCCGCGGCGAAGTTCAGCAGCGAGACGCCGCTGGGCTCGAACAGCTTCGCGAGCTGGTCGTGCTCCTCCTGCGCGGTCTTCCCGGCGTCCTTGCCGAAGCCGGTGGTGATCGCCGCGCCCTGGTACTCCGGGATGAACTGCAGCTCACCGGACTTCAGCGACGGGTAGATCAGCTCGCGCGAGCCCAGGTTGAGCTTGCGCGTCACCGGGTAGCCCTTGGCCTCCAGCGCCTGCGCGTAGATCTCGGCGAGGATCTGGCTGTCGGTGAAGTTGAAGGAGGCGACGACGATCGGCGCCCCACCCTTGCTCTGCGCGGCGGGCTTGTCACCGCTGTCGCTGCCACCACCACAGGCGGCCAAGCCGAGCGTCGCCGCGACGGCCACCGCCATCACGGACGCGTTCCGGAACCAGCGCACGAATCCCCACTCCCTCGTCACTCGAACAGACGAAAGGACCCTAGCCCGACCCACCGACAACTATCCACATGTTGGGAGAAGAGGCCCAGGATTCCCAGCCTGCGGAATTTCACCGCCCGATCGGGGTAGGGTCGGCCGGTGCATGTGACCGCGGTGACCCCGTTGGCCGCCGACAGCGGACCGCCGATCTTCCAGTGGCGCTGGGTCGACCGCAACGCCGACGACATCGCCCAGCGCCTCGTCGAGCACATCTCGCTGACCGGTGCCGCGCTCGGCATCGGCCTGGTCGTCTCGATCGCGCTGGCGGTGTTCTCGCTGCGCTTCCGCTGGTCGTACGGGGTCATCCTGAGCACCGCGGGTGCGCTGTACGTCATCCCGAGCCTCGGCGCGTTCGCCGTACTGGTGCCGTTCTTCGGGCTGACGTTCGTGACCGCGATGATCCCGCTCGCGACGTACACGCTGCTCATCCTGGTCCGCAACATCGTCACCGGCGTCGACCAGGTGCCCAACGAGGTCCGCGAGGCCGCGATCGGCATGGGCTACACCCGCGGCAGGCTGCTGTGGCAGATCGAGCTGCCGCTGGCCCTGCCGGTGGTCATCGCCGGCCTGCGCGTGGCCGCCGTGACGACCATCGGACTGGTCACGGTCACCTCGATGCTCGGCCTCGGCGGCCTGGGCTACTTCATCCGCGCCGGTATCCAGACGGCCACCCCCAACCCGACGGAGATCATCGTCGGCGTGGTGCTGTCGGTGGTCCTGGCCGTGGTCGTCGATCTCATCCTCTGGTTCAGCGAACGCCTGCTGGCCCCTTGGACCCGGAAGGTGCGGGCGCGATGAGCTTCTTCGACCAGCTGAACGCGTGGCTGTCCGACCCCAACCGCTGGAGCTGGACGGACAAGGCCGGCATCCCCTACCGGACGCTCGAGCACCTCAGGTTCTCCCTCCTCGCCCTCGTGGTCGCGGCCGTGCTGACGATCCCGGCGGCCCTGTGGCTGGCCCACTACCGCCGGGGCGCGTTCCTCGCGAGCAGCGCGGTCAACATCGGCCGCGCGATCCCGAGTTTCGGCCTGATCATCCTGTTCTGGTTCCTGGCCAGCCGCTGGGAGCTGGACACGACGTTCTGGCCCCTGCTGCTGGCATTGGTCGCCCTGGCGATGCCGCCGTTGTTCACCAACACCTACGCCGGCGTGGTCTCCCTGGAGCAGGAGACGGTGGACGCCGCCCGCGGCACGGGCTACCGCGAGTGGCAGATCATGCTGCGGCTCGAGCTCCCGCTGGCGTCGCCGATCATCCTGGCGGGCGCCCGGGTCTCGTTCCTCCAGCTGATCGCCACGGTCGCGATCGGCGCGATCGTCAACGACGGCGGCGGCCTCGGCCGCTACATCGTCGACGGCTTCGCGCTGGGCGCCCAGGGCTACGGCGAGATCTTCGCCGGCGGCCTGGCCGCGGTGGTCCTGGCGCTGGCGTGCGACGGCGCGTTCGCGTTGATCACCCGCCTCGCCACGCCGCGCGGCCTCGCCCTCCAGAACGCACGCCGCGACTAGAACGCGCCGGTCAGGATCAGCACACCGAGCGCGATCAGCGTCACCGGCAGCACCACGTGCCCCCAGCGCGCGAGGACCCGCGCCACGCCCGGACGGGTCGCGAGGTACCGGCCGAGCACGCACCACGCCGCGACGCCCACCAGGAACACCACGCCGTAGCCGGCCAGGCCCGCGGGTCCGGTCGCCGCGAACGCGGGCACGTACACGCCGATGTTGTCGCCGCCGTTGGCGAAGCACACCGCCGCGACCGCGAGCACGCCACTCGCCGGAGCCGGTTCGACGTCGTCCCTGCGCCACGCCTGCCAGGCCGCGCGGATCCCGAGCAGCACCGGCAGCACGCCCAGCCAGCGGACGGCGCCTTCCGGCAGCAGCCCCGCCCCGAGCGCACCGGTGACCGACGCGGCCAAGATCGCCGCGAAGCCGATGAACTGCCCGGTCACGACCTTGAGCTCGCCGCGACGCCCGGCCGCCTGGCCGAAGAACACCGCGAGCAGCACGAGGTCGTCGACGTTCGTCACGGCGAACATCGCGGCAGCACGCCCGATCAGCCCGACGTCCACACCCGCCCCTCCCGGAAATCCGCTTGGCAGGAGCCGACGCGGCACAGGACGATTCTGCCCATGCCCGCCGTCACGCGCCGCGAATACACCGGTCCGGCGGATCTGCGAGCCATGCAGGCGCTGGCCCAGCGGATCTGGTCGCCGTCGAGTTCGGTGCACGTCGGGGACCTCGCGTGGCAGCGGTTCCAGCACGTCGGCCGGGAAGCCGAGTGGCCGACCGCGCTGTGGGAAGCGGGAAGCGAAGTCGTCGCCTGGGGCTGGGTCTCGCTACCCGGTGAACTGGCGCTGCTCGTCGATCCCGCGCGCCCCGAACTCGCGTCCGAGGTGCTCGGCTGGTTCGAGGACACCGCTGCCGCCGCCGAGCTCACGGTCACCGTGCTCGACGCCGAGAAGCATGTCGTCGCCGCGTTGGAGCGAAGCGGTTACGCGCTTCAGGAGAGTTCGGTCTTCCAGCCGTATATGTCTCGCCTCCTCGAAGATCTGCCGGAACCGGTGGTGCCCGGCGGGTTCACCGTCCGCCCGGTCGGCGCGGACGATCTGGCGCGTCGGGTGGCCGTTCATCGTGCGGTGTGGCACCCGTCTCGGGTGACCGAAGCGAGCTACCGCAACGTCATGACGGCCTGGCCGTACCGCGGCCGGCTGGATTGGGTCGTGGAAGCACCCGACGGCCGGTTCGCCGCCCAGTGCCTGATCTGGCTCGACGAACACAACGCCGTCGGCGAGCTGGAGCCCGTCGGAACCTTGCCGGAGTTCCGTCGTTCGGGCCTGGCCCGCGCGGTGTGCCTCGCCGCGCTGCACGCGGCACGTGACGCCGGCGCCCGTGAAGCCGTGGTGTATCCCGTGATCGGTCACCCGAAATCCCCAGCTGCCCTCCCGTTGTATCGCGACCTCGGCTTCCGCCCCTATGCGCGCACCCTCACCTTCACCCGGACCCACCGGCGTATCCCTCCTTCCTCGGGGTCCGCGTCCCCGGAGGGCGCACACCGACGAACGTAGCGGCCGCGGCGTCCGGCCCGTCCGATTCGAGGGCGGATCCCGGCCGGTTGTCCACATCGGGACCGGCCTGTGGACAACTCGGTGGATTTCCCTTGCGCGGCGCGGAATTGTCGGCACCGGCCGATAGACTCGAGAACGGGGGCGCCCCCACGCGCGCGGAGTTATGAGGACGCAAAGTCCGGCGCGGTAAGGAAGTTTGGTGTCTTGGAAGCGGTCAGCCGGCGCGGCAGGCGGCGATCAGGCGCTCGATCTCGGGGCCGAGCGGGCGATCCTCGTCCAGCGGCGGCACCACCGACCGCACCCATTCGTACGACTCGCGAAGCCCCGCAGCGCCTTTGACCCCGGCCAAATACCGGGCTTGAGAGCCCGTGACCAGCTCGCACGCCGTGATCGCGAACAGGTGGGCCGCGGCCGAACGCAGCTGCTCCCCCGCCGCCCACGCAAACGCTTGCACGTCCTCCTGGCCGGCCGAGGTGTCGATCGAACCGAGCGTCGCCGGTGTGGCGAGACGGCGCAGCGCGTGCAGCTCGCCCACCGCGCGCTTGTGCAGCGGCACCAGTCCGGCACGCGGTCCGGGATCAGCCGTGAGCTGCGGTGGGAGGCCGCTGAAGCGCTCGTCGAGCAGGCGGTGCGTCCGCTGCACCGACACCTCGCCGAGGTGCACCAGCGCCGCCGTCAGCGCGTCCATCCGCAAGCCGAGGTCCACCGCGTGATAGCCGGTGCCCGGCACGAATGCGCCGTCGACGAACGACGGCGAATCCCCGGGCATCGACTCCCAGCGCAGCCAAGTCTCGCGCAGGTCCGCGGCGACGCGGCTCGCGTGGGCCAGTGCGCGTGGCGCGACGCGCACCGAGAGCGGGGCCTGGACGACGTCCGGGCGTACAAAACCGCCGCTGACCAGGTCGTTCAGTTCCTCCAGCAGGTTCCGCAAGTGGTCGTCGCCGCCGGCCATGACCGGTGAGAACACCGCGCGGGGCGCGCCGAGAACGTCGATCGCGACGGCCGCCGTCAGCGTCTGCAATCGGATCAGCCGTCGCGCCTCCGCCCAGCCGCGCTGCGCGAGCATGACGGCCAGCGGCGACCCCTGGATCAGCGACGCGCCTTCCTTCGGGCCGAGGACGTAAGGCGCGGCGCCACGCGCGGCGAGCGCCTCGGCCGCGGGTGTCTCGACGCCGTCCTCGAGAACCGTGCCGATCCCCAGGAACGTCTGGAAAGCGTGCGACAGCGGGATGATCTCCCCCGAACTGCCCAAGCCGGTGCGCGGAACCGCGGGGGTGAAACCGTCGTTCAGCCGGTCGACCAGGAACCGCACCAGGTCCGCGCTCACGCCCGACCACGGACGCAGGAAGTCCCGCAGCCGCAGGACGAGCAGGGCGCGGACGTCCTCCGGCGGCAACCACGGCGGCCCGCCGACGGCCCGGCCGATCAGCAGGTTGCGCTGGTGCTCGGCCTGCTGGCGCGCGTCGAGCGCGACACCCGCGAGGCGACCCATCCCCGTGTTGACGCCGTAGACCGGGTTTTCACCCGTTCGGAGGGCCGTCAAGACCTCGTTCCGACGCCGTATCAGGGCTTCTACCAGTGGTTTGCCCAGAACCAACCGTTCACCGTCGGCGAAATCGCTTCCGGTGATCATCATCGGTACGGCAGCATGGTGCCGACGCCGGAAGCCTCGGCACGGGCCAGGATCATGTTCGCCACCGCGACGTCCGTTGTGGACAGTCCGCGGTGCCAGAACAGGATCCGCTCGGCGTCGTGCTCGCGGCCGGGCTTCTTGCCGGCCACGATGTCGCCGATCTCGGCGTGGACCCCGTCCGCGGTGAGGAGGCCGGCGTTGAGCTGCGGGCGCAGGGCGCCGAATCGCGGGTTGCCGGACTGCGATTCACGCCAATCGTCGACGACGACCTTGTCGACGTCCTCGAGCAGCGTGAGCTCCAGCGCGCTGATCGTGCCGTAGGGCACCAGGAAGGTGCCCGGCCGGAGGTACTCGCGGCGCACCAGCGCCTCGGGTTCGACCAGCCGGGAGGCCTCGACCTGGATGTCCGCGCCGTCCAGGGTCTCCTCGGCCGTGGCGCAGACGCGGACGTCCTTGCCGAGCCGCTCGGACAGCCGGCGGCCGAAGTCCTCACGTGACTCCGGGCGCTTGCTGGTCACGCGGATCTCGGCGAAGTCGAACAACGAGTCCAGCAGCACGACGTTCCACCAGGCCGTACCGCGGGCGCCGATGTGCCCGAGCACGCGCGAATCCGGGCGGGCGAGGTACTTCGCGCCGACGGCGGTCATCGCGCCGGTGCGGGCTTCGGTGATCATCGTGCCGTCCACGATCGCCCGCGGCATGCCGGTGTCCGGGTCCAGCAGCAGGATCAACGCCATCTCCGAAGGGAGGCCCCGTTCGAAGTTCCCCACGAAGTCACCGACGACCTTCACGCCACTGACCTGCTTCGCCGACAGGTGGCCGCGAAGGATGTTGAAGTGGCCCTTGCCGCCGTTGTCCGGCACGAGGTGCGTGCGCGGCTCGAAGACGACCTGACCGCGGCCGTGGTCGGCGAGCACGTCTTCGACCGCACCGACGATGTCCGCGTCCGTGACGCCGAGCGAGTCGATGTCGGCGCCGGTCAGGTACCGGAGCCAGACCGACGTCACTGCGCGAGACCCTCGATGACCTCGGCCCCGGGCAGCGCGGCCAGCGCGGCGCCGGAGATCAGCAGCTTGCTGCCGCGGATCCCGCTGCCGATGACCAGCTCGGGCGCGTCGGCGACGGCCTTGTCGATCAGGATCGGCCACTCGGCGGGCAGGCCGACGGGCGTGATGCCGCCGTACTCCATCCCGGTGAGTGAGACGGCTTCGTCCATCGGCGCGAACGACGCCTTGCGGACGTCGAGGCGGCGCTTGATCACGCCGTTGACGTCGGCGCGGGTCGTCGCGAGCACGAGCGCGGCCGCGAAGCGGACTTCGCCGGAGCGCTTGCCGGCGACGACGACGCAGTTCGCGGACGCGGTCAGCGGCGAGCCGTAGGCCTCGCAGAAGGCGGCGGTGTCGGCCAGCGACGGGTCGATTTCCGTGACGCCGAGGGCATCCGGTTCGGCGAGCGCGGCCAGCGCCTTGGCCACGGGCTCGGCGAGGAGGTCAGTACGCGTGGGTGCGGGAACGACGGTCAGGCTCCCGGCGATGGTCCAGGTCACGACCCCATTAAAACAGCGCCCCCGCCGAGTGCGGCGGGGGTGGGAAGGAGCTCACCAGGTGGAGCCGCCGCGTTGGACTTCGATGAGTTTGGGGCGGACGTCCACGAGGTAGACGAGCGACGCCGCGGCCGCGGGCACCCAGAAGATCATGCCCGGAGAGAAGGGATCCAGGTAGAACAGCACCATCGCCAGGGTGGCCCCGCCGGTGATCAGCATCCAGATGGGCTTGGACTTGCGGTCGGCCGCGGAGTACGCGTCGGCACGCTGGAGCAGCGCGTGCACGAAGGCGAAGAGCCCGACCAGCGCGCTGCCCCAATGGATGACTTCGATGATCCAGACGGCGACTAGCACAGCCACAGCTTACGGCAAACCGCCCGTACGACCCCGGCCCCGCCACCGAGGGGACGATGGCGGGGCCGGGGGTTCACGGCGTTTTTACTTGTCGGCCTTCGGCGCGGCCGGCTTCTTCGCGGCGGTGCTGGTGGTGCCGGTGGTGGTGCGACGGGCCGGGGCGGCCGTCTTCGGGGCCGTCTTGTTCGCGACCTTGCGGGACACCGAGCGGGTCTCGTGGGCGACGTCGTCACCCAGCTCCTCGACGGCTTCGGCGGCTTCGCCGGCGACCTCGGTCACCTTGCGGGCGGTCTTCTCGCCGACCGAGCGGGTGCGCTTGGTGAAGGTGCCCAGCACGCCGTCGACGCGCTCGCGCACCTCGGTGGTGACGCCCTCGACCTGGCCCTGCGCGGTGGTCAGGGCCTCCTCGAGCTGCTCGATGGCCTTCTTGACCTGCGGCTGGGTGGAGAACTTGTCCCACGCCTGCTCGCCCGACTCGGCCAGCTTGTTGTACAGCTTCAGCGCGGCCTCGGTGTACTCGTCGATGACCTTGCGCAGCTCGGCCGGGTCCAGCTTCTCGCGGAGGCTCTCGACGTCGGTCGGCAGCTCCTGCAGGTTCTTGCGGGCGGTCTCGCTGCCCTTGGTCACGTTCTCGCGGGCCTTGGCCACGGCGTCGGTGACGGCCTGGCCGGCCAGGTTGCCGGCGCCGAGCGCGGCGAGCAGCGGGGTGCGGACCTGGTCGAGGGCGGTGTTGACGGCCTTCTTGACGTCTTCGGTCTTGGGGGTGGTCATGCTGACTCCTTCTTGGTGTCTGCGGCTGGTGCGGTGTCAGTGGTGTCCGTGGTGTCTGCGGTGGGGGATTCGGCGGCCGGCCGTGCCGCGGCGTTCTCCCGCCGGAAGGACTCGTAGACGTCGAGCAGGACCTGCTTCTGCCGTTCGGTCAGCTCGGCGTCGGCGCGAATCGCGTCGCCCACCGGACCACCCGTCGGCAGATCGAGGATCCCGGCCTGCACATACAGCGCTTCGGCTGAAATGCGCAGTCCCTTGGCGATCTGCTGCAGGATCTCGGCGCTGGGCTTGCGCACCCCGCGCTCGATCTGACTCAGGTACGGGTTGGACACTCCGGCGAGCTTCGACAGCTGGCGCAACGAGATCTTCGCGGTGTTGCGCTGTTGGCGGATGTACTCGCCGATGTCGGAAGCGATGTCCGCGACCTTCTCCATGGGGCTGCCGGATCCTGGCTGCGTCCCACCGGTTTCCGTCATCCGGTCACCTCCTCGCGACACCAACGACGCTACGCGCGTGTGCTAGCTATTGCAAGCACTCTGCTTGCAACATCGGGTGTGGTGGTGCTCACCGCTAACGTGGTCGCATGACGAGCGCGGCCCGGCTGCGGCGACGGCTCGTCGAGCTGCTGCTCGACGAGGACGTCCTGCACGCCCCGGAATGGATCGCCGCGTTCCGCGCGGTCCCCCGCCACGTCTTCCTGCCGCGGTTCTTCACCGCGGCCGGCGGACTGTGGGCAGCGGTCGAGCGCGGTGATCCCGGCTGGCTCGAGGCCGTCTACTCGCGCGACGTCCTGGTGACGCAACTCGACGACGACCCCGGCCGCTGGGAGCTCGCCCGGACGTCCGGGCCGGTGACGGGTACGCCCACGAGCTCCTCGAGCATGCCCGCGATCATGGCGATCATGCTCGAAGAGCTGCGGGTGCGGGACGGGCACCGCGTGCTCGAGATCGGCACCGGGACCGGGTACAACGCCGCCCTGCTCAGCCACCGCTGCGGCGCCGGCCAGGTGTCCACAGTGGACATCGACCCCGGGCTCGTCGCCGGCGCGCGCGAACGCCTGGCCGAGGCCGGTTACCGGCCGGCGTGCGCGGTCGGCGACGGCGCACTCGGCTTCCCGGCGGGGACCGTCTTCGACCGGGTGCTGTGCACGGCGTCGGTGACGTCGATCCCGCCGGCGTGGCTGGAGCAGACGGTGCCGGGCGGCCTGATCGTGACGACGCTGAACCGGCCGATCGGCGCCGGGCTGGTCCGGCTCGTCGTGGGCGAGGACGGCGCCGCGCAGGGGCCGGTCCTCGCCCGCGACGGCCGCTTCATGCCCCTTCGCGCGCATCGGCTGCCTGACACCGAGCCGCTGCCGATGCCGTCGCGCGAAGACTGGGAGCAGACGCGGCTGCCGATGTCGACGTTGCTGCAGCCGCGCCGGCAGTTCGAGTTCTTCGCCGGGCTGTCGTTGCCGGGCGTCCGGGCGGTGCGTGAACACGACGGCGTCGATCCGGGCGCGGGTGGTCCGGGCGAGGCCGGCGTCGCGCTGGTCCACCCGGACGGCTCGTGGGTCCGCCACCGCAAACGCGCCGGCGCGCACGAGGTCGCCCAGGGCGGCCCGCGGGCGCTGTGGGAGGTCGCGGAAGCGGCCTACGTGGAGTGGTGCGAGCTGGACAAGCCGGAGCGCGACCGCTTCGGCGTGACGGTGGCCGGTGAGCGCCAGGAGTTCTGGCTCGACGCCCCGGACGGCCGCACCTGGCCGCTGGCCTGACGCGGCACAACGCACTCAGTCCGGTAGGCGGGAGCGGATCCACTTCTCGGCGTGGTCCGCCGTGTCCTCCGCCGCGACGTCCGTGGTGTCGAAGACGTCCACGCCCGAGTTGCGCAGCCAGTCGCTGAACTCCAGCATCTCCTCGATCCGTGGCTCGTCCCACTCGCGCCAGGCCGGACGGGCACGGAGTCGGCGTCGGAGGGAGTCAGGCGAGCTGACCAGGGCCAGGTAGTGGATCTCGCTGAAGAACACGCGCTCCGGCAGCTGCTCGAACTCCGGGGGTGCGACCGTGCCGCAGAGGACCACCGGGCGGCCGTTCTGGTGCAGCATCGCCGCCATGCGGAGCCAGACCGAGCGGAACGCCCGGACGTCGTCGCGCAGGGCGTCCGCCCACAGGACGTCCTGCTCCAGCACCACCACTTCGCCGGCGAAGCGCGACGTCAGCAAGGGCCCGACCGTCGACTTGCCGGCTCCGCTCGGGCCGGTCAGCGCGAACAGCGGCAGCCGCGTGAACGGCCACCGGTGTTCGCACCGCACGCACGTCAGGACGGCGCCGGCCGCGACCGGGCGGGCTGCCCGGTCGCCGCACGACGGGCAGATCCGCAGGTCGAGACCCACTTCAGTCGAAGAGGTTCTCGAGGAAGCCGCGCTTGCGGTGGCCGTGGCCGTACGGCCTCGGCGAATCCGAATACCCGCCGCGGTGCGGCCGCGGCGAGTCCGAGTAGCCCCCGCCGCGGTAGCCCTTCGGCGAGTCGGGGTGGCCGCCTCGGTACGGGCGCGGTGAGTCGCCGCGGCCGTACTGCGGGACCGGTGCGCCGTACGGCGGTGGAGCCTGGCCGTAGAAGGAGCTCTCCGCACCCGAGATGGCTTCGAGCTCACCGCGGTCCAGGAAGATCCCGCGGCAGCCCTCGCACTGGTCGATGTGGACGCCGTTCTTGTCCACGGTACGCATCTGGTTCTGACACTTCGGACAAATCACTCATCCGAGACTACGCATAAACCGCTCAGCAGGCGCAGAGGCAGAACGGGTGGCCCACCGGATCGGCGTAGACGCGGAACGTCTTCGGGGCGTCGTCCAGCAGCTTCGCGCCCAGGCCGAGCACGCGCTCGTGCGCCGCTTCCAGGTCGGTGACCTCGAGGTCGAGGTGCATCTGCTGCGGGTTCTCCGCGGACGGCCACGCCGGCGGCCGGTAGTCGGGCACCCGCTGGAACGCGAGGCCCGTGCCGCCGGCCGGGTTCGGCAGCGTCACCCAGTGGCCGTCGTCGGCCACATCGGGCTCGCCCCACTCCAGCACCGCCCGGTAGAACGCGGCCAGGGCCACCGGGTCGGGGCAGTCGAGGGCCACCACTCCCAGCGTCGGTACCGCACCCATCGTCGCTCCCTTCGATCGCGAATAACCAGTGAACGGATTATGTGGGTTAGCTCTGGAGGGTGCAACCACCTTCCGCCGTACACTGGTTCCGTGCACACCGACGCGTCCCTCGTGGTGGAGTTCCTGAACACGGTCAACGTCGAAGAGGGCACGGACCTGCTCGAACATCCCGGGTCGTGGCGCGAGTGGGCGGCCGGGCACGCGCTGCGGGCCAACCCGGCCGCCGAGGCCCGGGCGGCGCGGGACGCGCTGCGGGCCGCGATCGGCGATCCGAGGCTGCCCGGCGGCAGCGTCGACGTCGGCACCCGGATCTCCCTCACCGACGACGGCCCGGCCCTGATGGCGGACGACGTCGTCGGCGCGGTGTTCGCCGCCTGCACCCGGCTGGTCGTGCGCGGCGACTGGATCCGGCTGAAGATCTGCCCCGCCGACACCTGCCTGTGGGCGTTCTACGACGAGTCCCGCAACCGCTCGCGGACGTGGTGCTCGATGCGCGTCTGCGGCAACCGCGAGAAGGCGCGCGGCTGGCGGGCCCGCGCGGCCACGGGCTGAGGCTCTCATCCGAGCGGCGGACCCCCGGTCAGCTGTGGACAACTCGTCACACCAGCACCACATATCCACGCCCCGGACGGGCTTACCCCCACACGTTGTGGACAGGGATTAGGCCATCACCGTGAAAAGTTGTGGATAACCCGGGGGATAACTCAGGTTCCTGTGGACAACTGGTTTGAAGGTCCCCCACGTGTGGTATACGCCTCAGCCGTCAGAAGAGCAGCTCCGCGACGGTGTAGATGACGAGGCCGGCCAGCGCGCCGACGACCGTGCCGTTGATGCGGATGAACTGCAGGTCACGGCCCACCTGGAGCTCGATCTTGCGGGACGTCTCCTCGGCGTCCCAGCGCTCCACCGTGTCGGTAATGATCGTGGTGATCTCCTGCGAGTAGTTCTTCACCAGGTACGCCGCGGCGCCCTCGACCCAGCCGTCGACCTTGCCGCGCATCTGGTCGTCGGAGACCAGCCGCGACCCCAGCGACACCAGGCCCGCGCGGACGCGCCGGCGCAGCTCGCTCGACGGGTCCTCGGCCGCGTTGAGCAGCATCTCCTTGGCCGTGCTCCAGGCCGAGCCGATCAGCCGCTGCACCTCTTCGTGGTGCACGATCTGGCCCTTGACCTGCTCGGCGCGCGCCATGACGTCCGGATTGGTCTGCAGGTCCTGGGCGAACTCGCCGAGGAACTTGTCCAGCGCCAGCCGCATCGGGTGGTTGACGTCGGTCTTGACCGCCCACGCGAACGACAGCACCTCGCCGTAGACCTTGTCCGCGAGCATCTCGTCGACGAACTTCGGCGACCAGCTCGGCGCCCGGTCGGACACCACGCGCAGCATGGTCGTGTGGTTGTCGCGGACCCACTCGTAGGCGCGGTCGCACATCAGGTCCACGAGCTTGTGGTGCGCGCCGTCGGCGAAGACGCCCTGCAGGATCTTGCCCAGCGGCGGACCCCACGGCTTGTCGATGATCCGCCGCGCGACCGCCTGCTCCATGATCGCCTGGACGTCCTCGTCGCGAAGGACCTTCACGGCCGCCCGGACGACCGTGGCCAGCTCGGACGTCACGCGCTCGGCGTTGTCCTCCTGCGCCACCCACGCGCCGAGGCGCCGGGCGATCTCGACGCGCTTGAGCTTGTCGCGGATGACCTCCTCGGAGAGGAAGTTGGACCCGACGAACTCGCCGAGGCTGTTGCCCAGCGCGTCCTTCTTGTTCGGGATGATCGCCGTGTGCGGGATCTTCAGGCCGAGCGGGTGCCGGAAGAGCGCCGTGACGGCGAACCAGTCCGCCAGCGCACCGACCATGCCGGCTTCGGCCGCGGCTCGCACGTAGCCGACCCAGGCCGGCCAGCCACTGGACTGGGCCCAGCTGGTCAGCAGGAACACGACGGTGGCGCCGATCAGGAAGGACAGCGCGACCAGCTTCATCTTGCGCAGCGCGCGCCGCTTTTCCGCTTCACCGGCTGCGCCGCCCGGCGGATCGGCCGGGGTCACCTTGGCGGGGGTCAGTTGCTCCACACCGCCATTGTCCGCGAGGATCGCTGATCGTGCGCGAACCTGCTCTCGTCCCCCGCCTGCGGCCGTTCACCTCGACCATCTTCGCCGAGATGACGGCCCTCGCCGTCCAGCACGACGCGGTCAACCTCGGCCAGGGCTTCCCGGACACCGACGGCCCCGCCGGCATGCTCGACGCGGCGAAGAACGCCCTGTTCGGCGGCGCGAACCAGTACCCGCCGGGGCCCGGCCGCCCCGAGCTGCGCGCGGCCATCGCGCGGCACCGGCTGCGCTACGGCACCGAGTACGACCCGGACGCGGAGATCCTGGTCACCGCGGGGGCGACCGAGGCCATCACCGCGACGCTGATCGCCCTGACCGAGGCCGGCGACGAGGTCATCGTCATCGAGCCGTACTACGACTCCTACGCCGCCGCGGTCGCGATGGCGGGTGCGCAGCGCCGGGTCGTCGGGCTCGTCGAGGGCGAGGACGGCCGGTTCGGCCTGGACGTCGACGGGCTGCGGGCCGCCGTCACGCCGCGGACCCGGGCGATCCTCGTCAACTCGCCACACAACCCGACCGGCACCGTCTTCACCCGCGCCGAGCTGGACGCGCTGGCCACGCTCTGCGTCGAGCACGACCTGATCGCCGTCACGGACGAGGTGTACGAGCACCTGGTGTTCGATGACGCCGAACACATTCCGCTGGCCACGCTGCCGGGCATGCGGGAGCGGACGGTGAGCATCTCCAGCGCCGGCAAGACGTTCAACTGCACCGGCTGGAAGATCGGCTGGGTCTGCTCGACGCCCGAGCTGGTCGCCGCGGTCAAGGCGGCGAAGCAGTTCATCACGTTCGTCTCCGGCGGGCCGCTGCAGCCGGCCGTCGCGCACGCGCTCGACCACGAGCTGCCGTGGGTCGACGGGCTGCGCGAGAGCCTGCAGGAGAAGCGCGACCGGCTTTCGGCCGGGCTCGCCGACGCCGGGTTCACCGTGCGGCCGGCGGCGGGCACCTACTTCGTCTGCGTCGACGTCCGGCCGCTCGGTTTCACGGACGCCGCCGATCTGGCGTGGGAACTGCCCGGCCGGGTCGGTGTCGCCGCGGTGCCCGTCAAGGTATTCACCGATCACCCGGACGAGTGGAAACATCTTTTGCGTTTCGCGTTCTGCAAGCGCAATGAAGTCATCGACGAGGCCATCACCCGGTTGCGCAAACTGGTCTGACGTCCGCGGTCGCGCCTTTGGTGGCCGTGAGGCGGCGGGTCCCTCACTTGCCGCAGCGCTTCGTGACGCTCCGCGGTCACCGAAGGCGGCCCGATGCCGCCGTCGGGCCGCCGTTGATCACGGACCGCAGCCGGGCGTCTCACAATTCGGAAACGTGCTGATCGCTCAATCGAAATCGGCGAACACGCACCGAGCGCGACCGGTCGGGCACGGTCCGCCACGCGGCTACCGAAAACATCAGGTCAACGCCGAATGACCCCCAACGCGGCACTCGTCCGAATGGCCGCAGAGAGACGTCCGAACGGCACTGAGAGTGATCAACTCGTCGGCCGTAGATACCTTGCCCGGTAGGGCCGTTCCGCCTTACGGGCTGGATAGAACGCGGGAGAGATGAAAGACTCCCGAGCGGTGCTAGAAAGAGTGCAGCCCCGGGGGATCTGCGACCTGGCCGGAGAAAGACCCCAGCAAGATCGGACTCGAGCGTGCATCGCGAGAGCCTCAGGCGCGGACGGTGGTGGTGACGGTGAGTGGCACGGTGCTCGTGCGCCCCGGCGCTCCAGCGCGGCCTGCGCTCACAGCCGGTGAAGCCACGCCCGCGCCGCGCCCCTGGGCGGCGGCGCTTCCCCGTCCCGCGGCCCGGATCCTGCTCGCCGGCGGGCTGACCCTGGCGGGCTGGCTGCTCGGCGCCGCGCTGTCCGGGAACACCGCGTCGGCCGCCGAAACGGCGACCTGCCAGCACCCGACGGTGTCCACTGTGGAGCACAGCAGGCACGGCCACCACCACCGCACGAGTCACCGCGAGACCGGCGCCGCCACGTGCGCGCAGCAGCCCTCGGCCGGTGACGACACCCAGCAGCAGGCCGAAACCCCGGCGGACGAGACCACCCAGGCCGACGACACCGCGGCCGTCGAGACCAAGTCCGTCCAGACCCCGGCCGCCCAGAAGCAGAGCCTGGCGAAGCAACAGTCCACGAAGGACGTTCAGACCGCCGAAGAGCCGTCGGCCAAGGCGACGACGTCCGGCAGCGGCCTGCTCGGCGGGCTCGTGGGCAACGTCCTCAACGTCGTCGGCGGCACGCTCAATACCGTCACCACCACGGTCGGCGTCGTCACGCACACCGTCAGCACGGTCACCGACACCCTGAGCCACACGGTTCTCGCGCCGCTCACCCAGCCGCCCGCGAACAACCCGGACGCGCCGGCCCTGCTCCCCCTCGACGACCTCCTGAACCCGATCCTCAACGGCGTGTCGAACGCCGCCGGTGTCACGGCGACCGTGCCCAGCACGGTGACCGGGGTCGTCACCCCGGTGACGACCACCCCCGCCACCACCAGCACCCAGACCGCGCCCGTGACGACTCCGGCCACCACGGAAAGCCAGGCGACCGGCGACCGGACCGCGGTGGTGCACCTGGTCGAGGTGCAGAACACGCTGCCCGCCGTCCAGGAGCAGCCGCGCGATTCGGGCGTCCACGCTCGCAACGGTGGCGGCGACTCCACTCCCGGCCTGCCCGGCGGCGGTACCACCGCGCCGAGTGCGCCGGCCCCCACCGCCGCTCCGGGCCACGACGGCCCCGGCGGCGCCCGCCCGCAGTTCGCGGTGCACACCGACGACGTGACCACCACGCAGCTGAAGCTCATCGGAGCCAGCCGCGACCACGACGTCGACGGCGCGGGGCGCGAAGCCGCCCTGCCCACCACCTCACCCGACTGACCCCGAACCGGGCAGCCGGGGACAAGTGCGTCCAAACCAAGATCATCTTGTCGGACGCCCACGCCGTTAGCGCGCGACCTTTCCCTGCTCCAGCACGTGATCCGTGACCCTTTCACGTCTCGTGACGCCTCGCCGCGTCCGACGTACCCCAGGGGCGACCCATGCGCAGCAACCACAGTCTTTCCGACCGGCCGACCGCGCCCGGCCGGGTCGGATCCCGGTCCCGGCGTCGCACTGCCCCTGCGACGCCGGGACCCACACCGGGCGTGCTCCGGGAGTTCCTGCTCACCGCGCCGAGCAGGGGCTCGTTCTACCGAGAGCCCGCCTGAGCCGCCGGCTTCCCGGCACGTCGAGGGGCTGTGCCGGGAAGCCGCGGTACCCGCATCGGAGTCACGTACCGATGCGGGTGGTGGAAACAGGCCGGTGCGCCGGATGCACACGAACGCCGCCCATCCCTGGGAGCAGGCTCGCATCCGGCGCACCGGTCCGTTCGTTTCAGGCGACCGGGGCGTCCAGCGACCGCGGTGTGCCGCGGACCGCGGCCTCGGCGGCGCTCAGGCGGCGGACCGCCTCGTTGATCGTCTCCGGGGGCAGTGAGAACGGCAGCCGGAGCCAGCGCTCCAAGCCGCCGTGGACGCCGAAGCGCGAGCCCGGCGTGATCTGGACGCCGTGCCCCGCGGCCGCCACCGCCAGCCGGGAGCTCACCGGCTCGGGCATCCGGCACCACAGCGACAGCCCGCCCTTGGGCAGCGTGAACGTCCAGTCCGGCAGGTACTCGCGCACCGCCGCGGCCAGCGCGTCACGGTTGCGGCGAAGCTCCTCACGACGCCGTGCCAGCGCGGCCCAGCCCTCGTCTCGCAGCAGCAGCTCCGTGAAGATGACCTGCTCGAACACCGGCGACCCCAGGTCCACCGCGTAGCGCGCCGAAACGAGGCGGCCGAGCAGGTCCTCCGACGCGCGGATCCAGCCGAGCCGCAGCCCGCCCCAGTGCGACTTCGACGCCGAGCCGACGCAGATCACCAGGTCCCCGGCGAACGCGGCCAGCGGCGGCGGCCCCTGCAGCGGGTCGCCCTCCAGGTCCAGCTCGACGAGCGTCTCGTCCACCACGACCGGCGTCCGGGCGCGGGAGAGCACCGCGCCGAGCCGTTCGCGGCCTTCGGCGTCGAGACGCAGGCCGGTCGGGTTCTGGAAGTCGACCACCAGGTAGCCGAACCGGGGTGACGCCTGGCGCAGCACCGCGTCGACCCCGGCGATGTCCCAGCCGCGCTCGCCGGTGGGGTCGAGCGCGACCGGCACCGGGATCGCGTGCGCGGCGCGGATCGCCTCCAGCGCGTTCGGGTAGGTCGGCTGCTCGACCAGCACCCGGTCGCCCGGGCCGGCGAGCATGCGCAGGGCCAGCACGAACGCGTGGTGCGCGCCGTTGGTGACCATGACCTGCGCGGGGGTCGTCGGCAGCCCGCGCTCGGTGTAGCGCTGGGCGATCCGCTCGCGCAGGCCGGGCAGGCCACGCTCCTGGTAGCCGTGGCCCGCGAGGTGGCCGGCGAGCTCGCGGCGCGCGACGTCGACCGCGCCGATCAGGCCCGGGATGGCCGGCGAGGACGCGTGCGTGAAGTCGATCAGGTCACCGCCGGCCGGAGCGACCGGCTCGCGGCGACGGCGGCCGGGCGCGGCGATCCACGACCCCGCGCCGCGGCGGCTGGCGACGAACCCGTTCTCCCGCAGCCGGTCCAGTGCCCCGCCGATCAGCGTCCGGCTGGCGCCGAGCGCGTCGGCCAGCTCGCGCTCGGCGGGCAGCCGGGTGCCGAGCGGGAGCTGGCCGTCGAGCACCTGCAGTTCGATGGCCGCGGCGAGATCGACCGCACCCTGCCGCGAGCCACCTTGGCGCCACGAGCCCAGCATGACGGCCAGTCGCGGACCAGAGATGCGTCCACCCAGTGGGAGTGCGGGTTCCATCAGGCCAATATCCCAGAATTGGCTATGGTTTACCAGGCCACTTGCACCCGATAGTGGTGACGTGGCTCAGATCGATCTCCGGCCCGTCCGGATCTCCCGTGACCCCGTCCGCCGCAGCGTCCAGCTGCTCGCGGGCCTCGCCCTCTACGGCACCAGCGCGGCCGTGCTGACCCGCGCCCACCTGGGGCTCGAACCCTGGGGCGTGCTGGCCGAAGGCGTCATGAAGCACACCGGGCTGACCTTCGGCACCGTGACCGCCGTGGTCTCGGTGGCCGTGCTGCTGCTGTGGATTCCACTGCGCCAGCGGCCCGGGATCGGCACGGTCGCGAACGTCGTGGTCATCTCGGTGGTGGTCGACCTGGTCCGGGCGGTGCTCCCGGACCAGCACGACCTCGCCTGGCAGGTCGCGTTCCTGGTCGGCGGCGTCGCGCTGAACGGCGTCGCCACCGCGACCTACGTCGGCGCCCGGCTCGGCCCGGGCGCCCGTGACGGCCTGATGACCGGGCTGGCGGCGCGCACCGGCTGGTCGGTCCGGCTGGTGCGCACCGGCATCGAGGTCGCCGTGGTCGCCGTCGGCTGGCTGCTCGGCGGGACCGTCGGCGTCGGCACCGTGCTCTACGCACTGGCGATCGGCCCGCTCACCCAGGCGCTGCTGCCCCTCGTCACCTGGCGCGAAGCGCAGAGCGAAGAGCAGGAGCGCGCTCACTAACCGGCCTTGCGCTGCTGCACGATCCGTCGCAGCGTCACGTAGTCGGCGCCGCGGCGGGCGAGGACGTCGTCCGTGCCGCGCTGCTGGGCCAGCGCCAGCAGGATGTGCTCCTGCCCGAGGTGCTTGTCCCCCAGCCGGACGGCTTCCTTGAGGCTCAGCTCGAGCGTCTTCTTCGACTGGCTGGTGAACGGGATGTGCCCACGCTTGGCCGGGCCGAGCCGGCCGGCCAGCGCGCCTTCCCCGTGGGTCTGCTCGACGGCTTCCACGATCTGCTCGACATTGATGCCGAACTCGGTGAGCGCTTCGGCGTCGGCGTCGCTGACCCCGCCGCGGCGCCGGGTGCGGGCCAGCTCCGCGGCGACGTCTTCGGTGGAGACGCCCAGCTCGGCGAGCAACGGGACGGCCGTCTTCATCAGCCCGGCGAGCAGGTGCGGTGGCGCGATCTCCGTCGAACCGGACTCCCGCGCCACGATCTGCGCCTCGACGACGGCCATCCGCGCGTCTTCGGTGAACCGCTCGAACATCAGTGCCTCCCGTACTTCTTGTGCACGGCCTGCCGGCTGACCCCCAGCTCGGCGGCGATCTCCTGCCACGACCAGCCGTGCATCCGCGCGCTGCGGACCTGCACGGCCTCCAGTTGTTCCAACAGCCGCCGGAGCGCGGCGACCGCACGCAGTCCCACCCGGGGATCGCGGTCGCCGGCCCGGGCGGCCAGGTCTGTCGCTTCCGTCATGCCGTCAACCTACGTTGACATATCCCGCCTGTCAACTCAGGTTGACGCGCTCGCCGCGGAGGATCGTCCCGCCGACGTACAGTCGGGCCATGCCGGAGATCGTGTTCGCCGAGCGGGCCGGGGTGGGCGCCGACGGCCACCCCCGCCCGACCGAAGACCACGTCGTCGTGCTGGACAACGCGGTGCTGCTGCTCGACGGCGCGACCTCGTCGGACCCCTCGCTGCCCCCGGGCGGCTGGTACGCCGAACGGCTGGCCCGGCGGCTGGCCGACGACCTGCGCACCACGCCCGAAGCCGACCTGACCGACGTCCTGACCACCGCGATCGCCGTCGTCACGGCGGAGAACGAGCTGCGCCCCCAGCGCTCGCCGTCGAGCACCGTCGCGGCCGTGCGCTGGCTCGACGACCGCGTCGACGCGCTGGTCCTGGCCGACAGCCCGGTGATCGGCTTCGGCGGGTTCGGCACCGACGGCGTCGACGTCGTCTCGGACGACCGGCTCGCCGGGCTGCGGCGGCGCGGGATGCTCCAGACCGGCGCGGACGTCCGCCGCCGTCGCAACGCGCACGACGGGTTCTGGGTCGCCGAAGCCGTCCCGGGTGCCGCCGCGCACGCGGTGAAGCGCAGCTGGCGGCGCGCCGACGTCGACGCCGTCCTGCTCGCCAGCGACGGCGTGTCCATCGGCGTCGACCAGTACCGGCTGTTCGACTGGGGCGAAGCGCTGGCGACCACCCGCGCCGACGGGCCGGACGCGGTGCTGGACGCCGTCCGGACCGCGGAGAAGCAGGACCCGGACGGCGAGCGCTGGCCGCGGCCGAAACGCCACGACGACCAGGCGCTCGTGCTCGTCGACTTCGCGGCCTGTTCCAGGGTGTGAATCAGGGTCTTCCCGGATCACGTCCGTCCGGTTCTTCGGGAACCTGGACGCCATGGGGACGGGACAGGGGAAGCGCACGAGACCGTGGACGTTCGTGGCGCTGGGCGCGATCGGCTGGGGTCTGTTCATGGCCGTGGTGCTGCACATCATCAGCTCGCACGACCCGGTGTACGACACGTTGTCGAGCTACACCGTGACCGACCGGGGCGAAGGCATGCTCGCGGCGAGCGTGCTGTCGCTGGCCATCGGCTCGCTGGCCGTGCTCGGCGCGCTGCAGGTCGCCGGCGTGCCGCTCTCACGGACGACGCGGCTGCTGCTCGCGCTCTGGTCGCTCGGCATGGCCGCCGCCGCGGTGTTCCCGGCGAGCTACCCGGCCGCGCCGAACCCGGTGAGCGGCGAGATCCACCTGTACGCGTGCCTGGTCGCCTTCTGCAGCCTGCCCGGCGCGGCTTTCACGCTGCTGGAGCCACTGAAGGGACGCGCGGAACGCGTCTTCGTCGTCCGCACGCTGCGGCTGTCGGCGGTGACGTTCGGGTTCTTCGCCCTGAGCTTCGTGTTCGTGCGGCTGAGCGAGGCCGGGGTCGAGCCGTTCCCGTTCCTGTCGGACGCGATCCCGATCGGCGTGACCCAGCGGGTGCTGCTGCTCGCGGACGTCGTGCTGCTGCTGACCCTGCTCCGGGTGGCGACCCGGCTCGAATCAGCCTTCGACGGCAGCCGCGAATTCGGGCGCGTAGCCGTACAGGCCGGGCATCCCGCCGGTGTGCAGGAACACCACGTGGTCGTCCGGGGCGAAGTGCCCCGCCCACTCGATCAGCGCGGCGGCCACCTTGCCGCTGTAGACCGGGTCGAGCACGACGCCTTCCGTGCGCCCGAACAGCTTTAGCGCGTCCCAGACCGCGTCGGTCGGGATGCCGTAGCCGGGGCCGAGCGTGGAGTCGCCCAGCCGGACGTGGTCGAGCGACGGCGGTTCGACGCCGAGCAGCTTCGCCGCGCCGGCGGTGAGTTCGCGCAGGTTCTCCGTGGCCTCGGCGAGCGGGTGGCTGACGCAGGCGACGCCGACCCCGAGGCCCCCGAGCAGCCCGGTGGCCAGCGCCACCCCGGCCGCCGTGCCGCCGCTGGCGTGCGGGACGACGAGGTGGGCACGGTCGATGCCGCGGTCGGCGAGCTGGGTCGCGAGCTCGTAGGTGGCGCGGACGTAGCCGAGCACGCCCAGCTCGTTGGACCCGCCGACCGGGACCGTGGCGACCTTCCGGCCTTCCGCGGCGGCTTCGGCGACGAGCCGGTCGTACGTCCGGCCGGTCTCCTCGCCGTCGGCGCAGACGTGGACCGTCGCGCCGAAGAGCCGGTCGAGCGGGATGTTGCCGGAGTGCTCGTACGCGTCGCCGTCGCGCGGGACCTTCGCGGTGAGGACGAGCTCGCAGCGCAGGCCGAGCTTCGCGCAGGCCGCGGCGGTCTGGCGGCCGTGGTTGGTCTGCAGGGCGCCGAAGGTGATGACGGTGTCCGCGCCGGCTTCGAGGGCGGCGCCGAGGTGGTACTCCAGCTTGCGGAGCTTGTTGCCGCCCGCGCCGAGCGGGTGGACGTCGTCGCGCTTGAGCAGGAGGTTCGGCAGGCCGAGCGCCTCCCCGAGGCGGGGTGCTTCGTGCAGCGGAGTCGGCCAGCCGCCCAGGTCGACGCGGGGAACGGCGTCCAGCGCGGCGGTGGGGAACCCGTCGAAGTTCATGCCTCCACGATAGGGGCCGCGCACCGGAAGCGGAGGGCCGTGAACGTCCCGACGTCGCGTGCGTCGATCTTCTCGAGGGTGACGCCTTCCAGGTCCGGGTCGTCGAACAGCCACAGCCCGGCGCCCAGCAGCACCGGCGCCACGTCGACGTGCAGCTCGTCGGCGAGCCCGGCCCGCACTGCCTGCCGGACGACGCTCGCGCCGATCACCTTGACGGCCTTCGCCCCGGCGGCCGCCTTCGCCTGGGCGACCGCCGACGCGATCCCGTCCGTGACGAACGTGAAGGTCAGGTTCTGGTCCTGCTTCGGCGGCACCGGCGGCGGCGTATGGGTGACCACGAAGATCGGGACCTGGAACTCGTAGTTGCCGACGTACCAGTCCGGGTCCTCGGACATGGCGAACGTCCGGCGGCCCAGGACGACCGCGCCGGTCTCCCGGATCAGCTCGTCCATGAACGCGCCGCGGGACGCGACCGGGTCGGACAGCCGCGCCGTGCGGCCCTCCCGATCGGCGACGAAACCGTCCAGCGACATGGTCATGCCCGCGTGCACCGTGGCCATCGTTGCTCCTCCTGGGTTGTTTCCCGGGTAGACGTCCCGAGCCGCGAAAACTCATCGGGAGTTTCAGAAACCGTCGGTTTCCGGTAACGTTCGTTCGAACGAACGAGAACTTCCGGGGGCTGCCATGACCGCGACACCGAAGACCGGGCTCGACTTCACCGGGCTCGCCGCGCAGGCCGGGCAGCTCGCCGCGGGCGGCGTCACCTCGGCCGAGCTCACCGCCGCCGCGCTCGGGCGGGCGCACGCGAGCCAGGCCACGCTCAACGCCTTCCGGTACCTCCGCGACGACGACGCCCGGGCGGACGCCGCCGACGCCGACCGGCGGCTCGCGGCCGGCGAACGCGGGCCGCTGCTCGGGGTGCCCGTCGCGATCAAGGACGACGTCGACCTCACCGGCCTGCCCACCGCGTTCGGCTGCCCCGGCGAGTTCCCGGCCGCCACGCGGGACGCACCCGCCGTCGCCCTGCTGCGCGAGGCCGGGGCCGTGATCATCGGCAAGACGAACACGCCCGAACTGGGCCAATGGCCGTTCACCGAAGGGCCGGCCTTCGGGACCACACGCAACCCGTGGGACCTCGGGCACACGCCCGGCGGTTCCTCGGGCGGGAGCGCGGCCGCGGTGGCGTCGGGGGTCATCGCGGCCGCGCTCGGCTCGGACGGCGCCGGCTCGGTGCGCATCCCGGCCGCGTGGACCGGGCTCGTCGGCGTCAAGACCCAGCGCGGCCGCATCCCCACCGACGGCGAGCTGTTCCACGGGCTGACCGTGCTCGGCCCGCTCGCCCGCACCGTCGAGGACGCCGCGCTGCTGCTGGACGCGACCGCGGGCACCGGCCGGACGTTCCAGGCCGCCGCCACCCGCGAGCCGGGGAAGCTGCGCATCGGGTTGTCGACGCGGATCCCGTTCACCGCCACCAAGACCCGGCTCGACCCGGTCGTCGAGTCGTCCGTGCGCCGCCTCGCCGAGTCGCTCGCCGGGCTGGGCCACGAGATCGTCGAGGTCGAGCCGGACTACGGGCTGATCGGCCTGACGTTCCTGCCGCGCTCGCTCACCGGCGTCCGCGACTGGACGCTGCGGGTGCCCGACCGGGCCGGGCTCGACCCGCGCACCCGCAGCAACGCCAGCCAGGGCCGGCTGCTGGCCGGGCCCGCGCTGCGGCTGGCCCGCGCGCTCGAGCCGGGGCTGCACCGCCGGATCGGCTCGGTGTTCGGCCGCGTCGACGTCCTGCTGACCCCGACGACCGCGACCCCGCCGCCGCCGATCGGCACGTTCGACGGCCTGTCCGGCTGGGAGACCGACCAGGCCATGATCGCCGCCTGCCCGTACGCTTGGCCGTGGAACGTGCTGGGCTGGCCGGGGGTCAACGTCCCGGCCGGGCTCACCGCCGGCGGGCTCCCGCTCGGGGCCCAGCTGCTCGGCCCGTCACACGCCGAGGAGCGGCTGATTTCGCTTGCCGCGCAACTGGAAGAGGTCGAACGGTGGCCGGAGCGGCATCCCGAGACAAGCTGGTAAGCACCCGGGACGCCATCCTGCGCGGCGCGCTGACCGTCGTCGGCGAGCACGGCGTCGGCGGCCTCACGAACCGCCGGATCGTGGCCGCCGCCGGGGTTTCGCTCGGCACGCTCACCTACCACTTCCCCAGCCAGACGGCGTTGCTGCGTGAGGCGATGCTGCTGTTCGTCGAAGAGGAGACGGCCAAGCTCGGCGCGATCGTCGACGGCTACCGCTCGGACGGCCTCAGCCTCGAGCAGGCGGCGTCGATCGTCGAGCACGTGATCGCGCAGCTGCCGTTCGGCGCCGACGAGCTCGGCGCGCACGAGCTGTACCTCCAGTCCGCGCGTGACCCGGAGCTGCACGAAGCGTCTTCACGCTGCTTCGCGGCGTACGACGAACTCGCGGTGACGATCCTCGAAGCGCTGGGCGTGCCGGATCCACGGCGGCTGGCCGGCCCGGTCGTCGCGCTGATCGCCGGGCTGCAGCTGCGGCGGCTGGCCACCGGCGACACCGCGACCCCGGTCGCCGAGCCGCTGATGATGCTGATCCGCGGGGCCTGATGGCTCCGCCGATCGTCCGGGGCACGGCGGCGTGGAAGTACTTCGGCGACTTCCGCGACGGGCTGCTGGCCGGGCAGGTCCTGGTGCTGCAGGTGGCGCACCCGGTCGTCGCGGCGGGGGTGCGCGACCACTCGAACTACACCTCGGATCCCTGGACGCGCCTGATGCGCACGGGCGCGTCGCTGTCGATCTACGTCTACGGGGGTACGGCGGGCGCTCGCGTCGAAGCCGAGCGGCTGCGCTCGTTGCACCGCACCTTCACCGGCGTCTCCGGTGGCCGCCGCTACAGCGCGTTGAACCCGGCGGCGTACGCTTGGGTGCACGCGACCCTGGTCAAGGTTCCCGTTGACGCACAACGCTTCTTCGGCCGTCCACTGTCCACTTCGGAACTGAATGAGTACTACGCGCAGATGCGGGACGTCGGCCGAATGCTGGGCGTGCGCGAGCAGGACCTGCCGCCGGACTGGACGGCGTTCGAGCGCTACTACGACACGATGGTCGCGGACTTCGAGCCGAACCCGACCATTGCGACGCTCTTCGAGACCATCCAAACCGTGCGCAAACCGGTCCGATGGCTACCGGACTCGTGGTGGCGGCTGCACGCCCGGGTCCAGATGTTCCTGCTCCGGGCCACGCTGCCCCCGGAGTTCCGCGCCCGCCTGGGTCTACAGTGGACACCCGACGACCAGCGCCGCTTCACGCGTTTTGCCCACTGGGTACGGCTCGCGAGCACGCCGATCCCAGCCGGGCTCCGGACGGCGCACATGCGCTGGATCGGCAAGCTGAACGTCTGGTTCCGCGCCCACCCCCGCGCCTACCGCCTCCTGATCCGCCACGACAACGGCCCCGGCGCCCGCCCCCAGACGCATCTTTCCTAGCGAAAGTCACGCTCGCGGTCCCGGTGGAGCTTTCACTGAGAAAGATGCGTCTGGGGGCGTAGGCGGGCGTAGTGGGCCCGGGCCTTGGCGCGGTTGCCGCAGCGGGACATCGAGCACCACTGGCGGTTGCGGCGGGGGGAGGCGTCGGAAAAGCGCAGGCCGCAGTCGTCGGCGGCGCAGATGCGGATCGAGGCGCCGCTGGTCGCGAGGTCGATGGCGTCCGCGGCCAGGGCCGCCAGCGCCGCCGCCGCCGGGTCCGGCGGCGCCGGGACTTCGCGACGCAGCCCACCGTCGCCGAACGCCAGCCGCGGGGGCAGGGCCGGGGCCGCGGCGGCCGTGGTGTTCACCAGGTCGACGTCCCGCCACTTGGGCAGTTCGGTGAGCAGGACGCGGTCCACGGCCTCGCGCAACGCCTTCGCGGCCAGGACGTTCCCCGCCGTGACCGGGCCCGCCGTGAAGCCGGCCAGGCCGAGCCACTCCGCCAGCGCGTCCGGGCCGGTCAGCAGCTCGACCCCCTCGGCGTGCCGGGCGCGGCGCGTGTTGACCAGGTCGAGACACGGGCGGCCACCGTCGAAGACCCATTCCATCCCGTCATTCTAACCCTTGAATGCGGTTAGAACCTCGCGTACCTTCTAACCCTATGAACAGGTTAGAGAGCATGGCGACGGTGAACGACCTGCGGATGCACTACCTGCGCGCCGGCGACGGCCCGCCGCTGTTCCTGCTGCACGGCTGGCCGCAGACGTCGCACTGCTGGCACGAGGTCCTCGAACCGCTGGCCGAGACGCACACCGTGATCGCGCCCGACCTGCGCGGGTACGGCCGCACCGACAAACCACGTCAGGGGTACGACAAGCGCACCATGGCCGCCGACGTCGCCGCGCTGGCCGAGCATCTGGGATTCGGGAAGGTCGCCGTCGCCGGACACGACCGCGGTGGCCGCGTCGCGCACCGCTGGGCGCTGGACCGCCCGGACCAGGTCGAACGCCTCGCTGTGCTCGACATCGCACCGACCCGCGCGATGTGGCAGCGGCTCGACACCGGCGTCGCGAAGGCCTACTGGCACTGGCTCTTCCACCTCCAGCCCGACCTGCCGGAACTCCTGGCCGGCCAGAACATCGCCGCCTACCTCGGTTACTTCTACGAACGCTGGACCTACCAGCGCCACAGCCTCGACCCGGACGCCGTCGCCGAGTACGTCCGCGCGTTCTCGCAGCCCGGCGCGCTGCGAGCCGGTTTCGACGACTACCGCGCGTCCTTCCCGGACGACGCCGAGCTCGACGACGCCGATTTCGCCGCCGGCAAGCGGATCACCCAGCCGCTGCTCGCGCTGTGGGGCGCGAACGGCCTGCTCGGCACCCTGCCGACGCTGGACATCTGGCGGGAGTACGCGAACGAGGTCACCGGCGTGGCACTGGCCGAATGCGGACACTTCCTGCCGGAGGAGCAGCCCGGCGAAGTCGTCTCCCACCTGCGGAAATTCTTCAACCCCTGAGATCCCCGGGGGTGACTGTCCCCCGGGCTGGGGACCGGAGTTCCCTCGCCGCCGTGACGCCCGCCACCCCCCGGCGTCGCTAGGTTCGGACCACGATGGGGACCACACCGAAAGCCACTTTGCTGCTCCTGCTGGCCTTGCTGGGGATCACGCTCGGCACGGGGACCGCGCATGCCGACGGCGCACCGACCGGCACCGACGTCCAGGTGGCGCAGACGCTCGGCGCGCGCGAGCTGACCGTGATCATCCGGCGGGTCGACACGACACCGTCGCCACTGCGGGTCGACGTCGTCACGCACCAGGGCACCGCGCCCGGGACGCTGCACCTGACCGCCGCGGCCGACGGGGTCGTGACGTCGCGGGGTGACGTCGTCCTCGGGGCCGCGCCCGGCATGTACCCGGGAACGCTGCAGGTCGACAAACCCGGGCCGTGGCTGCTTTCGCTCAGCGACGGGACCGGGCCGGCCGCGACGATCCCGTTCCTGGTGCCCGCGCGGGTCGTCCCGCCGTGGGAGAAGGCGACCTACGGCGGGTTCGTGGCGGCGGGCGTGTTCCTGCTGCTCGCGCTGGTCGTCGGGATCCGGGCGCGGCGGACGGCGTTCGCGCTGATCCCGGCGGGTGGCCTGGTCGCCGCCCTCGCCGTCGCGGTCACCGGAGCGCTGCTGTCGGCGAGCACGCCTCCGCCGCCCGCGCCCGGCAGCCAGCTCGACCCGACGTTCGACAACGTCACCGACCCGTACGCGAACGCGCAGCTGTCCACAGTGGACTACTCGCGGCCGCCGGTGAACCTCGCCGTGCACACCGAACCCGGCGGCCTGCGGCTGGCGCTCACCGACGGCGCCACCGGCCTGCCGGTCGACGACCTGCTGATCCACGACAACGCGCTCGTGCACCTGGTGCTCGTGTCGCCGTCCGGGCGGCTGAGCCACCTGCACCCGGTGCGCGTCGGCCCCGGCGACTACCGCGTCCGCGTGGCCGATCCGGAGACGGGCACCTACGCCGTGGCCGCGGAGCTCGTCCGGCGCGGCGGCGGGGTCCAGCTCGCCCGGTCCACAGTGGACTTGACCGGCACCGCCGCGCCCGCGCCCGAACCACCGGGCGCCGGCCCGCGGACGGTCGACGGCGTCCCCGTCGACCTCAGCATCTCCCCCGGTACGCCGACCACCGTCACCGCGCACTTCCCGGCCGGTGACCTGCAACCGTGGCTGGGCATGCTCGGCCACCTCATCGTCGCCGGGCCGATCACCGGGCCGGATGTCGGCGCGTCCGCCGCGAAGGCCCCGGCGTGGGCGCACGTCCACGCCATGATCCCGCCGGTCGCGGGCCAGGTCGACCGCCCCGACGAGACCGTCGCCGCGTACGGCCCGGACGTCGGCTTCACCTACACCTTCACCGCGCCCGGCCGGTACCGGATCTGGCTGCAGGCCGAACGCGGCTACCACGTGCTCACCGTTCCCGCCGTGGTCGACGTCCCGACGACAGGAGCCGGCCGATGAAACGCCCGACGTTGCTGATCACCGTGGTCGTGCTGGTCGTCGCGGCCGGGGCCGCCTGGCTGCTCTGGGGCGGCAGTGGCGCGAAACCCACTACGCAGCAAGCGACTTCCGGCCCGTACACCGTGCAGTTCTCCGCGGACCAGCCGCGCATCGGCGGCAACACGTTCGCGGTCGCCGTCACCGGACCGGCGCCCGACGCCGTCACCGTCGCGCCCGTGATGGCGCAGATGGGGCACGCGCTGGCGCCGGTCCCCGCCGGGCCGGACGGGCCCGGCCACTTCCGCGCCGCGGACGTCGGGCTGCCGATGTCCGGGCAGTGGGAGATCACCGTCTCGCTGCGCGGCCCCGGCGGGCCCGCGCAGGTCGTCTTTCCGGTACTGGTCAAGTAGAAAGGTCGGGGGAAATGGATCTCACCGCATCCGGCGTCCATGTGACGTCGGTGGCGAAACAGGCGCGAACGGGGTTGCTGCCGGCGAACGTCGTGCTCGGCGGTTCGCTGCTGTCACTGGTCGGGCTGACCTGGGACATCCAGTGGCACAGCGACGTCGGGCCGGACACGTTCTTCACGCTGCCGCACCTGTTCCTGTACGCGGGCAGTGCGGTCGTCGGCCTGGCGAGCCTCGCCGTCGTGCTGCTGACGACGGCGGCGCGGCGCGCGGGCCGCCCGGTCGACCCGCGGATCGGCGGGCGCGTGGTCAACGTGTTCGGCAGGACCTTCGCCGCGCCGATCGGCTACCTGGTCTCGGGCGTCGGCGCCGCGACGTTCCTGCTTTACGGCCTGTGGGACCAGTGGTGGCACGGGCTTTACGGCTTCGACGCGGTCATCGACTCACCGCCGCACATCGGCCTACTGCTGTCGATCACGATCTCGCTGATCGGCACGACGGCCGTGTTCGCCGCGGCCCGGGAGTACCGCTGGGGCCGGATCGGTGTGCTGGCGTCGCTCACCGTGCTGCTCACCTTCGGCCCGGTGCTGGCCCTCGGCCTGCAGCAGGTGCCGGACGACTACGCCGACGCCGTCTCGATCGGCTGCTCGATGATGGCGGTGCTGCTGGTCGCGGTCGGCGCCGGGTTCTTCCGCCGCCCGGGCGGCGCGCTCGGCACCGCGGCGATGGTCGCGGCCGTGCAGGCGGTCTTCTGGTGGTTCTCGCCGTGGGCGGCGCAGGCCTACGCCGACCTCGTCGGCCTGCCGATGCGGGACGCGATCTCCGGGGTGCCGGAGATGCCCGCGCTGACGCCGATGGCGTTGCTGCCGGTGGCCGCGCTGATGGAGCTGGGCTACCTCTTCGGCCGTCGCCGCGGCTGGCGCCCGGGCCGCGTTTCGGTGGCCGTGGGCGGGTTCGCCGGGCTGCTGATCGGGCTGAGCCTGCCCCTTCAGCGAGCCATGCTCTACACCGGCGCGCACGTGCCGCCGGTCTGGTACCTGACGACGACCGCCGTGCTCAGCGCGGCGTTGGGGCTGCTCGGCGGGTTCGCCGGGTGGCGGTTCGGCGGGATGCTCTGCCTGCTGGCGCCCGCGAAGAAGGGGGAAACCGCTGATGCGTAAGGCACTTCTGGCCCTGGCCGCCGTGGCCGGGCTGCTGTTCGCCACCGAGGCACCGGCGAACGCGTACGAGCCCGTCAACATCGTGCACACCGAGCACGTGCAGGCCGGGCCGTACGCGATGACCATCGGGTTCAGCACCTGGCCGCTGCGCGCGGAGCAGTCGCTGGACTTCACCTTCATCCCCGACGGCGGGATCGAGAACAAGTCCGGCACGCTCACGATGATCAACCCGGAAGGCGGGAAGAACCGGGTCCAGCCGCTGGTCCGGCACCCGCGCAAGCGCGAGGTCTGGGGCCTGGACGTCCGCTCGATGCCGCGGCCGGGCGAATGGACGTTCCACTTCGTGGTGAACGGGCCGGCCGGGTCCGGCACCGGCGACCTGCGTGCGCTGCCGGTGCTCGAACAGCCGGGGCCGCCGATGGGACTGAGCTGGGCGATCAGCACGCTCCCGTTGATCGGGCTCGTGGTGATCGTCGTGCTGGCGTGGCGTCGCACCCGGGGCCGGCTGCGGGGTGGGGAGCTCCCGGCAATCGGGTGAGATGTCTGTCACATACGGCAGTCACGCGTATCCACGCTGTCGCGAAGGCCTCCTTCACCGTAGAGGGAAGGGGGCCTTCGCGATTTTCTTACACGGTCGGGTGATGATGATCACCCGCGCAGGGGACACGTCAGGCGGGCAGATCGAACTGCCCGGCCTTCACGGCCACCAGGAACGCTTCCCACTCGGCGGTGTCGAACACGAAGACGGGGCTGGTCGCGAGCTTGGTGTCGCGGACGCCGATCAGGCCTTCCCGACCCAGGTTGACCTCGACGCAGCTGCCACCGTTGGGCTCGCTGGCGAACGACTTCTCCCACGCGGCCGCTTCGAACAGGGACACGGCCGTGCTCGGATCGTAATCCGCGAACGACGGATAATCCGCCATGGGTCGTACCTCCGTGGATCGATGGGGGGCGCGGCCGTGACCTGGTCGAAGGTACCCGCTCCCGGCTACTCAGTGTCTCAATGGAGCAGAGTGCAGGGCCAAGCGGGTGATCAACTAGCTCCGGCCTCGACATGAAGATTATTCCAGGAGTAGGATTAATCGCATCGGCCGGGGGCGGCGCTGTCGGTGAACGACAACCCGCATGCGGCGGGCGGCACGATCGCCGCGCCGGCCGCGCACAGCACACCATCCACCATCGCAGAACCTCATGGGGGAGGACCAGCGTGATTACCGAAGACAGTGCGCCACCCGGCGTCGTCGTCGTGGGCAGGCTCGCCAGGGGAACCGCCGGTGAGGCCCGCCGGGTGGTCCACGTCTTCGGCGTGGAGGCCACCGCGGCCACGAGCGAGCTGGTCCGTACCAAGTGCGGGGAAGCGCTTTCCCGAACCGATGTCGAATGGCTGACCCCCGGGGTCGGCATGCCTTGTGAACCCTGTCTCGGACTGACCACCGGCGAACCCGCCCGGTCACCGCGACGAGAGCTGGGGGTGTAGACGATGGCCGTCCGCTTGAACTCGCTCTTCCGCCGTGAGGAAGAGCACCGCGGCCGCCTCGGAATCGGGGACGAGCTGCGGAACCGCTTCGGTTTCAGCCTGATCCAGGCACCGCTGCGCAAGACCACCACCTGGGCCACGGACCTCGACGTCCCGGCCCGCCACTCCGACGGCGTCCGCACGACGCGGCCGCTGGAGACCGCGATCGACCTGACCCCGCTGCTGCGCGGCCACGTCGGCTCGCGCGCCTGACTGCGTTCCACCACCACGTAGGAGCCCCGGTTCACGACGAACCGGGGCTCTCGCCGTTGCGGGGCTACGATTTCCGCAGCAGGAGCGCGCCGCGGCGGAACCGCTCGTTCTCCCCGGGCACGCGGTAGACACGGCCCAGCTCGGTGAGACCCGCGTCCCGCGCCAGTGCGGCCAGCTCGTCCAGCGGCCACCGGTAGGCCGGCGTCACCGCGTGGTCGAACACCGTCAGCGGCTCGCCGTCGGATTCGAAGCAGCCCAACAGAACGTGACCACCCGAGGCCAACGTCCGGGTGAATTCGGCGAAGTACCCCGGCACCTCTTCCGGCGGGGTGTGGATCATCGAGTACCAGGACAGGATCCCGCCGAGCGAGGCGTCCGGGATGTCCAGCGCCGCCATCGAACCGACCTCGAAGCGCAGCCCCGGCTGGTTCGCGCGCGCGATCTCGATCATCGCCGGGGACAGGTCGACCCCGAACGCGTCGAGACCCGCGTCGCGCAGGTGCGCCGTGAGGTACCCGGGCCCGCAGCCGAGGTCGGCCACCGGCCCGGCACCGCGGACGTGGTCGACGAACGCGGCCAGGGCGGCGTTGTCCATCGGCGAAGCGTCCCAGACGTCGCGCGCGAACTCGGCGTACCGGACGGCCATCGCGTCGTACGCGGCGGCCGTCACGCTCACGGCTTGCGGCCGAGACCGCAGATGTGGCCGCTGAACGCCGGGTCGTTCGCGAGCTTCTTCGTGGCCCGGGACTCGATCTCCTCCGGGTGCCACTCCGGCAGGTAGACGATGCCCGGCTCCACGAGCTCCAAGCCGTCGAAGAACGACGAGAACTCCGCCTTGCTGCGCAGGTACAGCGGGGTGCTGGACTTGTTGTACTGCTCCACGATCGACGCCCGGCTGTCCGAGTCGGCCAGCGCGTCGAGGCCCTCGGTGGTCAGGTGCGAGGACAGGAAGTACGAGCCCGACGGCAGCAGCGACAGGTACTTCTGGATGGTCTCGGCCACCGGCTCGTCCTTGCCGAGGAAGTACAGGACGCCGACGATGATCAGGCCGATCGGCCGGTTCGGGTCCAGGACGCCGGTGTCGAGCGCGCGCTTCCAGATGTCGGCCGGGTCGCGCAGGTCACCCTGCAGCACCGCGTGCCGGTCGGCGACTCCCTCCTGCTCGAGCAGGATCTGGGAGTGCGCCACGGCGACCGGCTCGTTGTCGACGTACACGCACCGCGCGTTCGGGTTCACCTCGGCCGCGACCTCGTGCACGTTGCCGACCGTCGGGACGCCGGAGCCGAGGTCGAGGAACTGGTCGATCCCGTTGCGCGCCAGGTACCGCACGCCGCGGCCGAGGAAGTCCCGGCCGACGCGGGCGACCGTCTTGATCATCGGGAAGGTCTTGACCGCCTGCTCGCCGAACTGGCGGTCGATGGCCCAGTTGGCGTCGCCGCCCAGGAACCAGTCGTAGATGCGGGCCGCGTTCGGCCGCTCCAGGTCGACGCCCTCAGGGGCCTCGGGATCCTGCGTCGTCATGCGTTCCGTCCTCCAGGCTTGCGGCCGACACCACCGACCACGCTCGCAAGGGGGACCGTGGCGGCGCCGGGGTCAGGGCGCCACTCTCCCACAGGCACGATTCCCGGCTCGACCACGTCGAAGGTACCGAAGAACGCGGCGATCTCGTCGAGCGACCGGGAAACCGCGGGCGAGCTCGACCGCTCGGACAGCTTGACCAGACGCCGGATCTGCTCCAGCTCCGCCCCGGTGACCCCCGACTCGGTCGCGTGCGACAGCACGTAGGCCGACCCTGGCGCGAGCAGCGTCCGGTAGTCGCGGATCGCCTCGCGCACGCCGGTGACGTCGGGCAGGAAGTGCAGCACGGCCACGCTGAGCAGGCAGATCGGCTCGTCCGGGTCGAGCACGCCGGTGGCCAGCGCGGCGTCCCAGACCTCCTCCGCGTCCCGCAGGTCGGCGTGCAGGACGGCGTGGCGCGCGGGGTCGCCGGCCTCCTCCAGCAGCATCCGCCCGTGCGCGACGGCGACCGGCTCGTTGTCGACGTAGACGCAGCGGCCGTCGTCGATGTGGTCGTCGGCCACCTCGTGGACGTTGCCCGCGGTCGGGATGCCGGAGCCGAGGTCGAGGAACTGCCGGATGCCCTGGGAAAGGCAGTAGCGCACGGCGCGGCCGAGGAAGGCGCGGTTGCCGCGGGCCAGGGCGCGAGCCAGCGGGAATGCCTGCACCGCCTGCTCGCCGAACTGCCGGTCGACCGCCCAGTTCGCCGTGCCGCCGAGGGCCCAGTCGTAGATCCTCGCCACGTTCGGCCGGTCGAGATCGACGGCGTCGGGGAGGAAGTCGGGGTCCACGATGTCCCCTTCGGGCGCAGCTTCCGGTGGTGGGTCGGGGCGCAACAGCAGCACTCTACCGAAAGTTGTTCACCACTTGGACGCCTCGCGCCGCCGTTCGCCCTATTGGATCTGCTGCATCTGGGCGCGGTAACCCTCCGCGAGCTCCTTGAGGAACTGCCGGGTCTCCTGACGCTCCAGCGCGGCCCCGCGCAGCCTGTCCCAGGAGTCGACGAAGATGTTGAAGTCCTTGACGTCGTCGAGGTACAGCCCGCCCGCGGAGTGCTCGATGTAGACGAAGTCCCGGGTGCGGTCCGGGAAGCGCATGATCGTGAAGTCGTTGGGCACCGCGGCCAGCCGCGCGCCGAAGGGCAGCACGTGGACGTAGACCCGCGCGTGCCGCTCGAGCGAGAGCAGGTGCTCGACCTGGTCCAGCATCACCGCGGGCGCGGACCCGCCGGGCGCCCGGCGAAGGGCGCCTTCGCTGATGATGAACCGGTAGTACGGCGGCTGCTGCTGCTCGAACACGGCCTTGCGGTCGAGCCGGTTGCGCACCAGCGACGTCACGTCCGTGGCGCCGAACTCGGTGAACTGCTTGAGCATGTAGTGCTCGGACTGCAGCGGGCCCGGGATGCGCTCGCCGTGCCAGGTGAGGATCTCCGCGGCGGCCGGCTCCAGGTCCGTGAAGGTGCGGAACCAGTGCGGCACCACGGAGCGGTAGCCGGACCAGTGGCCGCGCTGCCCGGCGGCCGCGCGCGCCAGGTTCATCAGCGTGTCGGCCTCTTCGCCGTTGATCCCGAACGCGTTCAGCATCGATCGCACATCCCCGAGCTTGACCCCGACGGCACCGGACTCGATCTTGTTGACCTTGCCCTGGGTGCAGCCGAGAACCTCGGCGACCTGCTGCTGTGTCATCCGCGCCGCGGTGCGGGCGTGCCGGAGCTCGTTTCCGAGCTGCTTCCGGCGCGAGGTGACGGTGCTGGCCATCGCCCTGCTCTCCCGGACCACTACCAAGCGACGGCGGCCTCCCGGTCGCCGTCGCGCGCGAACTATCGAACCCACCCAGGCTAGTGCTTGACCTTGCGGAACTCGATGATGACATCGCGCAGCGTTCCAGGAAATGTCGCGGAATGCCAGTCACCTTGGTCTTCACTCGCCTGGACCAGCGGATTCGTGATGGTTCGGCCAACCGGCGGGCACCGGTCCGGGGCATAGTGGTGCCCGTGACCGATCGCTCCCCCTCCGCCGCCGCCGTCACCCGGCTGGCCGACCAGGTCCACGGGTACGTCCAGCCGGACGGCTCGTGGTACATCAACAACTGCGGTTTCGTCGACGCCGGTGATCACACCGTGCTCGTCGACACGTGCTCGACCGAGCGGCGGACGCGGGCCCTGCTCGCCGCCGTCGAGGGCACCACCGGCCGGCCGGTGACCACGCTGGTGAACACCCACCACCACGGCGACCACACCAACGGCAACTACCTGGTCGAGGGCGCCACGATCATCGGGCACCGCAAGACCCGCGAGCTGATGGTCGCCGAGGGCATCCAGACGTTCGAGGGCATCTTCACCGGCAGCGACTGGGGCGAGCTGCGCTCGCGCCCGCCCGAGGTCGTCTTCGACGACCGCCTGACCGTGCACGCGGGCGATGTCACGATCGAGCTGATCCACCCCGGCCACGCGGCCCACACGACCAACGACGTGCTGGTCTGGCTGCCCGAGCAGCGCGTCCTCTACGCCGGTGACCTGGTGTTCAACGGCGGCAGCCCGTTCGCGCTGATGGGCTCGGTGGCCGGCTGGCGGAAGGCCTTGGACGTCGTCCGCGAGCTGGACCCGGCGGTCATCCTGCCGGGCCACGGCCCGGCGTGCGGACTGGACGTCGTCGACCGGGTGGACGCCTACCTGGCCTTCGTCCAGAAGACGGCCGAACGCGGCAAGGCGGCCGGGCTGGCCCCGCTGGAGCTGGCCAAGGACACCGACCTCGGTGACTTCGCGGACCTGACCGAACAGGAGCGGCTGCCGGGGAACCTGCACCGGGCGTACGCCGAGCTGGACGGCGCCGAGTGGGGCGCGCAGATCGACCTGCTCGCGGCCGTGACGGACATGGTCGCCTTCAACGGCGAGCCGATCCGCTGCTTCTCCTGAACTGAGTGAGCTGCTCCTCCGTGGCCTCCCATGAGGCGTCGATCGGACTAGTGTCTGAATCGAGCGAGACTTCGAGAGGATTCGGATGAGCAAGAAGGCGAGCATCGGGGTCACCGGCCTGGCGGTCATGGGCCGCAACCTGGCCCGGAACCTGGCGCGGCACGGGCACACGGTGGCCCTGCACAACCGGTCCGAGGAGCGGACCCGCACGCTGGTGGACCAGTTCGGCGACGAGGGCGACTTCATCCCGGCGTACTCCGCGCAGGAGTTCGTCGACGCGCTCGAGCGGCCCCGGCAGGTCGTGATCATGGTCAAGGCGGGCGCCCCGACGGACGCCGTCATCGAAGAGTTCGCGCCGCTGCTGGAAGACGGCGACGTGATCATCGACGCCGGCAACGCCCACTTCGCCGACACCCGCCGCCGGGAGAAGGCCCTGCGCGAGCGCGGGCTGCACTTCGTCGGCAGCGGCGTCTCCGGCGGCGAGGAAGGCGCGCTGCACGGGCCGAGCATCATGCCCGGCGGCTCGAAGGAGTCCTACGAGTCCCTCGGCCCGCTGTTCGAGGACATCTCGGCCAAGGTCGACGGCGAGCCGTGCTGCACGCACATCGGTGCCGACGGCGCCGGCCACTTCGTCAAGATGGTGCACAACGGCATCGAGTACGCCGACATGCAGCTCATCGCGGAGTCGTTCGACCTGCTGCGCGGCGCGGGTGGCTACTCCCCCGCCGAGATCGCCGACGTGTTCCGGACCTGGAACACCGGGCGGCTCGACTCCTACCTGATCGAGATCACCGCCGAGGTGCTGGCGCACGTCGACAAGGCGTCCGGCAAGCCGTTCGTCGACGTCGTCGCGGACGCCGCCGAGCAGAAGGGCACCGGCCGCTGGACCGTGCAGATCGGCCTCGACCTGGGTGTCCCGATCTCGGGCATCGCCGAGGCCGTCTTCGCGCGTTCGCTGTCCGGCTCGACGTCGCTGCGCTCGGCGGCTCGCGGGCTGGGCGGCCCGACCCGGTCGCCGCTGACGGGCTCGTCGCTGGAGCGCTTCGCCGACGACGTCGAGCAGGCGCTGTACGCGTCGAAGGTCGTCGCGTACGCGCAGGGCTTCAACCAGATCCAGGCCGGCGCCACCGAGTACGGCTGGGACATCGACCTCGGCAAGGTCGCCTCGATCTGGCGCGGCGGCTGCATCATCCGCGCGAAGTTCCTCAACGACATCACCGCGGCCTACGCCGACGAGCCGGGCCTGCCGACCCTGCTCACCTCGGGCGGCTTCCGCAAGGCCGTCGAGGACGCGCAGGACTCGTGGCGTTCGGTGATCTCGACCGCCGTCCAGCTGGGCATCCCGACGCCGGGCTTCTCGACGGCGCTGGCGTACTACGACGGCCTGCGCGCCGACCGCCTCCCGGCGGCCCTGGTGCAGGGCCAGCGCGACTTCTTCGGAGCGCACACGTACCGCCGCGTCGACCGCGACGGCTCGTTCCACACGGCCTGGGCCGAGGACGCCCGCCCGGAGTCCGACGCCTGACGTCCAAGGCCGTGAAGGCCACCTTGAGGGACTCAGAGTCCCTCGAGGTGGCCTTCACGGCATTTCGGGGTGCCTGAGCGGGAAGACCCCCTGGTCCATCCCGGTCAGAGCAGCGTCACCCAGGCCAGCGCGAGCAGCACGGCCAGCAAGAGGAGCCTCACTGGCCCCGCGCGGCGAGGATCTCCGTCAGGACCGCGACGATCTTCGCCTCGGCCTTGTCCTTCTTGATCCCCAGGCCGTCGAGCACCTGGAAGCCGACGCCTTCCCCCTGCTCCAGCAGAGCCAGCAGGATGTGCTCGGTGCCGATGTAGTTGTGCCCCAGCCGCAGCCCCTCGCGCAGGGTCAGCTCCAGGGCCTTCTTCCCCCCGGCGCTGAACGGCATCGGGCTGGGCACCTCGCCGGCCGGCTCGGGCAGCTGGGCTTCGGCCGTCTCCTGGACGGTCTCCAGCGTGACGCCCTGGGCGAGGATCGCGCCCGCCGCGAGCGCCGCGGGTTCGGTGAGCAGGCCGAGGACCAGGTGGACGGTGTCGATCTCGGGACTGACGTGGTCGATGGCCGCCTTCTGCGCGGCGACGATCACGTGCCGCGCGCGGTCGGTGTAGCGGCCGTAGACGCGCTCGATCGCCCCGGACGGGTCACCGCCGGGATCGACCTTCGGCACGAACCGCTTCTGCGCCGCCTGCTTGGTGACGCCCATGCTCTTGCCGATCTCGGTCCACGAGGCCCCGGACCGGCGCGCCTGGTCGACGAAGTGGCCGATCAGGTGGTCCGCGACTTCGCCGAGGTGCTCACCCACGTAGACGGCGTCGGTCAGCTGGGCGAGGGCGTCCTGGTCGTTGTTGCTCTTGATGGCGTTGATGAGGTCGTCGAGCTTGACGTTGAGTGGAAGGTCCATGCCGTCAACTGTAGGTTGACGATCCTGCATCGTCAACCGCGAGTTGACGCTGCTTTCATGTGGGCCTTCAGGTCGAACTCGCTCGCCTCGAGGTCCGCGTACCGCGGGTGCGGGTCGGCGGTGAACAGGCGCCGCGCGGCGATGTGGTCGGCCGGGCGGTTCACCGACTCGACCGCGATGAGGACGTCGTCGCGGAACGACAGCACCGAGAACTTCCCCGCCTCGCGGTCGCCCGCGACGACCGTCCGGTCGGCGTCGGCCAGGATCCCGGCGATCTGCAGCTTCGCGCCCGACTGGTCGGTCCAGAACCACGGCAGGCTCGCGTACGGCTCTTCGGTGCCGGTCAGCGCCGCGGCCACGCACCGGGCCTGGTCGACGGCGTTCTGCACCGACTCCAGCCGGGTCGCCGCGCCCGCCTGCACGCACGGGAAGTTCGCGCAGTCACCGATGGCGAAGATCCGCGGGTCGGACGTCCGCAGGTGCTCGTCGACGACCACGCCGTTCGCGACGTCGAGGCCGGCGGCCTCGGCCAGCGCCGTCTCCGGCACGACGCCGACGGCGATCACGACGAGGTCGGCGGGCAGGCGGGAGCCGTCGGACAGCTCGACCTCGCGCACCTGGGAGTCGCCGTGCAGCGCGGAAACGCCCTGTCCGAGCAGTACGGTGTGCCCGGCCTCGCGGTGCAGTTCGGCGAAGTACTCCGAGATCTCGGGTGACGCGACGCGGTTGAGCAGCCGGTCCTGCGCCTCGACGACCGTCACTGGACGGCCGGCGTGCGAGGCGAACTCGAGCCCGATGAAGCCGCCGCCGACCACGACGACGTTCCGCGCCTCGGAAAGGGACGCGCGGAGCTGGTCGGCGTCGCCGAGGGTGCGCAGGGTCAGCACGCCCGGCAGGTCCGCGCCCGGCACCGGCAGCGCCCGGTTGCGCGCGCCGGTGGCCACGACGAGGTGGTCGTAAGCCAGCTCCTGGTCGTCCTCGAGGTGGATGCGGTGCGCGGCCCGGTCGATCGACTTGACGCGCGCGTCGACGAGTTCGATGTCCTTCTCGGCGAAGAAGTCCTCGCCGCGCAGGTGCAGCTGTTCGAGCCCGGCGGTCCCGGCGAGGTAGGCCTTCGACAGCGGCGGCCGCTGGTACGGCACCCCGGGCTCGTCCCCGACCAGCACGACCCGGCCGTCGAAACCCCGGTCGCGCAACGAAGCCGCGGCCTGGAACCCGCTCTGCCCGGCTCCGACGACCAGCACCGTGCTCACACCCTGCTCACCCATGACTTCATCTGAGCACAACCCGCTCGGCGCGTCGAGGAGTGGATCAGTGGGGTTCGCCGCTCGTCTTGAGCGCCCGCGGCGCGCCCAGCACGCGCGAGATCCCGCGCGCGGCCGCCCGCACCGCCGGGACCAGCGTCCGCGGGTCGGTGCCCTCCGCCGGGACGACGACCGAGATCGCCGCCGCCACTTCGTCGTCCGAGCCGTACACCGGGGCCGCCACCGAGAGGGCGATCAGCTCGATCTGGCCGTCGCTGATCGCGTACCCGTTGCGCCGGACGTCCGCCAGCACGCGCCGCAGCTCGCCTTCCGAGCTGATCGTCTTGGGCGTGAACACCTTCAGCGGGCCCTCGACGACCTCCGCTTGGACGTCGGCCGGGGCGTGCGCGAGCAGCACCTGGCCGACCCCGGTGGCGTGCGCCGGCAACCGGCCGCCGACCCGGGTCAGGACGTTGACCGCACCCCGCCCGGAGATGCGCTCGACGTAGACGACCTCCGGCCCGTCGAGCACCGCGAGCTGCACGTTCTGGTGCGTGGCCTCGTAAAGGTCCTCGAGGAACGGCATCGCGCTCTCGCGCAGTTCGGCCCCGTGCGGCGCGAGCGAAGCGACCTCCCACAGCCAAAGCCCGACGCGGAACGCGCCGGCTTCGTCGCGGACGAGCGCGCCACGCCGGGTCAGCTCCCCGGCCAGCCGGTGCGTGGTCGACAACGGCAGGTCGACGCGCCGGCTCAGCTCGGACAACGTCAGCCGAGGCCGCTCGGCGGAAAACGCCCCGAGCAGGTCGAGCACCCGATCGACGACCGACGGCGGCCGCTGCGCGCTGTGTCGCATGGGGATCAGTCTTCGCATCGGCGGGAAGCGCCGCAACCCGCGGGCAGAGCCATTGCGGCTCACGCGAATCGGGCCTCGATGGGAGCCGCCCCGGGGCCACACCCGGGGCGGCACACGCGTCAGAGGTCGTCGTCCGGCAGCAGCGGGCGCATGAACGTCCGCCGGAACCGGATCACGCAGCCGCTCTCGTCGCGGATCTTGTCGGCCTCGATGAAGTCCGGGTCGACGCCGAACAGCGTCCGGTAGCGCTCGTACGCCGCGAGGCTCTCGAAGCTGAACAACGCCCTGGCCTCGTCGCTCGCCCCCTCCGCCGGGAGGAAGTAGCCGTGGTGGACGCCGCCTTCCCGCTGCACCAACCGCATCCACGCGGCGGCGAACCGTTCGAAGTCGGGCAGTTTCGCGGGGTCGATGACGTAGTCGACGACGCAGGTGATCATCAGTGGCCGCCCCAGACGCGGTCGGCCGTCTTCACGATCAGCTCCAGCTTCCGCAGCTGGTCGTCCACCGTGAGGTCGTTGCCCTCCTCCGTCGAGGAGAACCCGCACTGCCCCGACAGGCACAGCCGGTCGATGTCGACGTACTGCGACGCCTCCTCGATCCGCCGAACCAGGACGTCCGGGTCCTCCAGCTCGGGCCGCTTGGTCGTGACCAGGCCGAGCACGACCTTCTTGTCCTTGGGCACGAACCGAAGCGGCTCGAAACCGCCGGAGCGTTCGTCGTCGTACTCCAGGAAGAACCCGTCGACGGCCAGCTCGCCGAACACCGCCTCCGCGACGAACTCGTAACTGCCCTCGGCGGCCCACGACGACCGGAAGTTCCCACGGCACAGGTGGGTCGTCACGGTCAGCCCCTCCGGACGGCCCGCCAGCGCGGCGTTGATCGTCGCGATGTTGCGCAGGTGCTGGGTGTCCGGGTCGCCGCCCATCCGCGCGACGAGCTCCCGCTGCGCCGGGTCGTTCAGGTACGCGAGGCTCGTGTCGTCGAGCTGCAGGTAGCGGCAGCCGAGGCCGGCCATCGCGGTGACCTGCGCCTTGTACGCGGCACTGAGGTCGTCGAAGAACTCTTCCAGCTCCGGGTAGACGGTCTCGCTGACCGCCGCCCGGCCGCCGCGGTAGTAGACCATGCTCGGCGACGGGATGGTCAGCTTCGGCGTCACGCCGGGGTCCACATGGGACTGCAGGAACCGGAAGTGGTCGGCGAAGATCGGCTCCTCGAGCCGCACCTTGCCGTCGACCTGCAGGCCCGGCGGGCTGAACTCGAGATCGCCAGCCAGGTTGTGGAACTTGACGTGCAGCCGTTCGTCGCTCTTGGAGACGCCGCCGAGCGCGTAGATGAAGTCCATGTGCCACGAGGCGCGCCGGAACTCGCCGTCGGTGGCCGAGCTCAGCCCGGCCGCCCGCTGCATCTTGATCACGTCACGGATCGCGTCGTCCTCGACCGCGCGGAGCTGCTCCGCGCCGATCTCACCGCTTTCGTGCCGCCGTCGCGCGTCGCGCAGCACCGGGGGCCGCAGGAGGCTCCCGACGTGATCGGCGCGAAACGGCGGGCCCACCTGGGAAATTCCGCCCGATGTCATGCACCGATGGTCACACATCACGGCCCGATCCGCCGCACCCCGGAAACACGATCATGACCCCGCAGACTTGCTACCGTCATCCGAAGCGCGTTGGCTGGCGCCGGAAAAGGGGGCTGTTGATGACGAAACCCGAGGTCCACCCGGTCGACCAGGGCCTGCCCGCCGGCCGCTTGGCGCTGCTCGGCCTGCAGCACATGTCGATCATGTACGCCGGTGCGGTCGCGGTGCCGTTGATCGTCGGCAGCGCGCTCAAGCTCGATCCGGCGACGATCGGGCTGCTCGTGAACGCCGACCTGCTGGTCGCCGGCATCGCCACGCTGATCCAGTCGATCGGCATCGGGAAGCTGCTGGGCATCCGGCTGCCGGTGGTGGCGGGCGCGACGTTCAGCGTCGTCAACCCGATGATCCTCATCGCCTCGCAGTACGGCCTGCCCGCGGTCTACGGCGCGATGCTGGCCTCCGGCGTTTTCGGGCTGCTCATCGCCAGACCCTTTGCGCGACTGATCCGCTTCTTCCCGCCGCTGGTCACCGGCACGCTGCTGCTCGTCATCGGCGTCTCGCTGCTCGGCCCGGGCGCGGGACTGATCGCGGGCAACGACCCGACCGCGCCGGACTACGCGGCCCTGTCGCACATCCTGCTCGCGTTCGGCGTGCTCGCGCTGCTCGTGCTGTTCACGCGCGTGCTGCGCGGCTTCGCCAACCAGATCGGGCCGCTGCTGGCCCTGGCGATCGGCCTGGTCGTCGCGATCCCGCTGGGACTGGTGCACTGGGACGGTCTGGGCGCGGCCGCCTGGTTCGGCCTGGCGTCGCCGTTCCACTTCGGCGCGCCGACGTTCCCGGTCGCCGCGGTCCTGTCGATGTGCGTGGTCATGCTCGTGACGTTCACCGAGTCGACGGCCGACATGATCGCCGTCGGCGAGATCACCGGGCGGCCGCCGACCGACTCCGACCTGGCCCGCGGCCTGGCCACCGACGGCTTCTCGGCCGTGCTCGGCGGCGTGATGAACTCCTTCCCCGACACGGCTTTCGCGCAGAACGTCGGGCTGGTGCGGATGACCGGCGTGCGCAGCCGCTGGGTGGTCGCGGTGACCGGCGGGATCCTGGTGCTGATGGGCCTGGTGCCGAAGATCGGCGCGTTCATCGCGGCGATCCCGCAGCCGGTGGTCGGCGGGGTCGCGGTGGTGATGTTCGCGATGGTCGCCGCGGTCGGCGCGCAGAACCTGCGCACGGTGGAGTTTTCGGGCAACCACAACACTTTCGTCGTGGCGGTGGCGCTCGGCGTCGGCCTGCTGCCGGCGTTCGCGCCGAAGATCTTCCAGCACTTCCCCGCCTGGCTGCAGACGATCGGCGGCAGCTCGATCACGGTGACGGCGATCCTGGCCTTCGTGCTGAACCTGCTGTTCAACCACCTCGGCCGTCGCGAAGAACCGGATCTGCTCAAAGAGCCCTGAGCAACCGTTCGACGAGTTCGCCCCCGACGCCCGGTTCGACCGGGAGCCGGAACAGCACGCGCAGGTAGAGCGGGGCCAGGACGAAGTCGAGCACGTCCTGGACCGCAGGCACGGCCTCGCCGCGCGCCGCGGCCGCGTCGATCGTCTGCTGCAGGTCGTCGCCGCGGGCCCGGAGGTATTCGACCGGTTCGCGTTCCGGGGCCATGGTCGCGACGAGCGCGCGCAGCAGGATCTGGCCGTGCCGGTCGCGCATCGCGTGTTCGACGCCGTTCGCCCAGGCGGTCAGGTCCCCGCGCAGGGAACCGGTGTCCGGGATCGGCGACGTCTCGCGCAGCCGCGTCACGGCGGCGTCGAGGAGCAGGTTGTCGAGGGTGCCCCAGCGGCGGTAGATGCTGGTCGGGTTCACGCCCGCCCGTTCGGCGATCTTCGGGACGGTGGCGTCGGTCTCGCCCGCGGCGAGCAGCTCGACGACGGCGTCGTGCACCGCGTCGCGGACGCGGGCGCTGCGGCCACCGGGTCGGGTCATGCGAAGACCCTAAAGCAAACGCCCTTGCTTTAGCGAGTCACGCCTGCGTACCCTTAAGGCAAATCAAATTGCCTTAAGGAGCTGGACCATGGCCCGCAAGATGACCCGCGAAGAGCGTGAGGCGTTCCTGGCCGAGCCGCGTGTCGGCGTGCTGAGCGTTGCCGCCGAACCCGGACGCGCGCCGCTGACCACGCCGATCTGGTACCGCTACGAGCCGGGCGGGGACGTCATGGTGATGACGTCGCCGGGGTCGCGCAAGACGCGGCTGATCGAGGAGGCCGGCCGGTTCGCGCTGTGCGTGCAGGAGCAGGACGGCGTCTACAAGTACGTCTCGGTCGAAGGCCCGGTCGTGAAGACGTGGGCGATGACCAAGGCGGAACGGCACGAGGTCGCGGCCCGCTACCTGCCGCCGGGCATCAGCGAGGCCTACACGGACGCGACCGACGGGACGCACGGGAACAACATCGCCATCGTGATGCGGCCCGAGCGGTGGAACACGTCCGACTTCAGCGACGTCGGCCGGCAGCTCGCCTGATCAGCCCAGGCAGATCAGCAGCCAGATGGTGCAGGTCTGGCGCGGGGTCGGCGTGGTGGACGGCGCCTGGTTCGAGGGCGGGGCGATCGCGCCGGTCGTCTGCGGGCTCGAACTCGAGGCCGTCGTGCTGGTCGGCGTGACCGACGTCGAGGACTCGGTGCTGCTCGGCGTGTCCGACGTGCGGCCCGGCACCTCGGTGACGGTGCCTTCGTGCCCGCCACCGGGGACGACGACGTCGCCGCCGGTTCCCCCGCCGATCCCGCCGTCGGGCGGGGAGTCCGTCGCCTGGTCGGCGCCGCCGAGGCCGGTGGTGCGCTGCGGCATCGGGACGACCTTGATCTGGTCGACCGGGGCGGCGTCCTGGCGCACCTGGCCGCTGCTGAACGCGACCAGCACCGCGGCGGCCCCGCAGCCGATGACGACCGCGAGCATCACGGCGACCACCCGCCACCGCGACTGCACCGGACGATCGCCCCAGCCCTCGCGCACGAGCAGCTCGGCGACCGATACCTCGTCGTTCACGGCGGTATTTTTACCGCACAAAGCACCCGAACGGGTGAGGTAGGGGCAAAAATTCGTTACGTGCTGTGCAATCTGACAGTCAGTGACTATCCACAGGGGTTTCACAGCTGGCTTTGGTGATACTCCCAGAATGAGCGGCGAAGCTGAGACCATGCTGCTGAAAGCCGAACCGAGGGTGCTCGACCTCGCGGGTCCGGCGCGGCGAAATTGGCGGCAGTTCGTCCGGTTCCTCCCGAATCCGAAGAGAACCCCGTTCACCTTCGGCTATCTCGTCCTATTGCTCGGCACCACGTTGCTGCTCCGGTTCGCCGACGAGTCGCTGACCGACCGCCTCCTCCGGCTGTCGAGCACCGACGCCCACAACCTGTGGCGGCGGCCGCTGACCTCGCTGCTGACCAGCGCGCTCTGGCTGGCGGACGAAGGCTGGCTCGTCTACGTCGTGATCTTCGCGATCGCCGTCGCGCCGCTGGAACGCCGGTTCGGCGCCCGCCGCGCGGTGATGGTGTTCTTCTCCGGCCACGTGCTCGCGACGCTCGTCACCGAACTGCCCGTGATGGGCCTGATCAGCGCGCACGTCCTGCCGAACTCGGCCGGGCACTGGCTCGACATCGGGGTCAGCTACGGCTTCTTCACCACGGCCGGCGCGCTGGTGTTCCTGTGCCGCGGCCGGGCGCGGCTCCTCGCGTTGGCCGCGATGGAGGCGTTCATCGCGGTGATCTACGTCAGCGACGACCCCACGACCCTCGACTCGGTCGTCACGCTGCTCGGCCACGCGGCCGCCGCGCACTTCGGCCTGCTGTTCTGGGGGCCGCGGCTGCGCCGCGCATCCGCAGGCCGGACGCTGATTCCGGCGGGTATGCAGGGACCGGAGTCGGTGGTGTAATCGACGGGCCACACGCCGATTGCTTTTTGGGGGACGGACGCTCATGGAGGCAGACTCCCTCGCCACGCTGGTCGAGCTGAGTCCGGACGCGATCTGCGTCCACGAGAACGGCGTCGTCACCTACGCCAACCGCGCCGCCCTGGAGGCGTTCGCCGCCTGCACCGCCGACGAGGTCGTCGGCCGCCGGTTCACGGACTTCGTCACCGAGGACTCCCGGCCCGCGCTGCTGGAAAAGCTCGTGCTGCTGACCGAGCCGGGCGCGGCCACCGAGCCCGTCGAAGCCCTGATGTCCCGGCTGGACGGCAGCAAGTTCGCCGTCGAGACGCAGACCGTGCTCATGGCCGGGAACTCCTACCAGGTCGTCATGCGGGACATCACCGCGAAGAAGGCGGCCTCCGACGCCCTTCGCTACCAGGCCGCGCTCGTCGCCCACGTCAGCGACGCCCTGATCGCGACCACCGGCGAAGGCGTCGTGACCAGCTGGAACCCGGCCGCCGAGACGGTGTACGGGTGGACCGCCGCCGAAGCCGTCGGGCGCCGGGCGAGCGAGCTGGTCGGCGCGCCGCTCGACCTGCCGGCCCTCCGGCGCCGCGGTGGTGTCGCCGAAGCCCTGCACCGCGGACGGGACGGCGCACCGCTCACGGTCCGCGTTTCAGCAGCTGAGATGAACGACGGCTGGGTGCTCGTCTGCGCCGACGAAACCGCGCGGCGGCGGGCCGAGCAGAACTACCGCACGGTCGTCGCTTCGCTCGACGAAGGCGTGCTGATGGTGGGGCCGGGCGGGCTCATCGAAGCGGCGAACCCGGCGGCGTGCCGGATCCTCGGCGTCGCCGAGGCCGACCTCATCGGCGTCCCGTGCCACACGCTCGTGCTGTTCACCGAGGGCGGGCAGTGGATCCCGCCGGACGAGATGCCCTCGGTGCAGACGCGGCGGACCGGCGTCACGCACAACGGCCTGGTCGTGCGCCTGCGCCGGCCGGACGGCCGCGACGTCTGGGTGTCGCTGACCTCCCGGCTCCTCAACCCGGACGACCCGACGGCGGCGACCGTCGTCACGTCGTTCACCGACATCAGCGAGACCCGCGCGATCAGCGCCCGGCTCGCGCACGACGCCACCCACGACCCGTTGACCCGGCTGGCCAACCGGACCCTGGTCCTGGACCGCCTCGACGTCCGGGCCCGCCGGAGCGCGGCCACGGTGCTGTTCCTCGACTTGGACAAGTTCAAGGTCATCAACGACTCGCTCGGGCACTCCGTCGGCGACCAGGTGCTGCGGATCGTCGGCGAACGGCTGCGGCGCTGCTCGGGCCGCGCCGACCTGGTCGGCCGGCTGGGCGGCGACGAGTTCGTCGTCGTCACCAACGAGGTCACCGAGCCCGGCGAGGTCCGCGCGCTGGCCGAGCACCTGCGGGCCGCGCTGGCCGAGCCGATCGGCGTCCTCGGCCGGCAGCTGCACCTCGACGCCAGCATCGGCGTCGTGCTCGTCGACGGCGCGGACCGCCGCAGCGCCGAAGACCTGCTGCGCGACGCGGACGTCGCGATGTACCAGGCGAAGACGCTCGGGCGCGGCCGCCACCACTTCTTCGACGTCGGCCTGCGCGAGCGGATGCAGCGGCGGCTGCGGATGGAGCAGGACCTGCGCGACGCGGTCCACGACGGCCAGCTCTGGCCCGCCTACCAGCCGGTGGTCGACCTGAAGACCGGCGAGATGGTCGCCGTCGAGGCGCTGCTGCGGTGGACGCACCCCCGGCACGGCGCGATCTCCCCGGCGGAGTTCATCCCGCTGGCCGAGGAGAGCGACCTGATCAACGTGATCGGCAAGGAGATGCTCCGCGCGACCACCCGCGAGCTCGCCTCGCGCCGCGCGAACCAGGGGCTGGACCTGACGCTGAAGGTCAACATCTCGACCCGCCAGCTCGACGACCCGCACCTGGTGCCCGCGGTCCAGGACGCGCTCACCAGCACCGGCCTGCCGCCGAGCGCGCTCTGCCTGGAGGTCACCGAAAGCGCGTTGATGCGTGACCAGGAAGCGGCCGGGGAGGTGCTGGCCGCGCTGCGATCCCTGGGCGTGCTGCTGGCGATCGACGATTTCGGCACCGGCTATTCGTCGCTCGCGCAGCTGCGCCGGCTGACCCTGGACACGCTCAAGATCGACCGCTCGTTCATCACCGGCATCGCCGAATCACGCGACGCCGAGGCGATCGTCACGAGCATCATCGCGATGGCCCACGCGGTGGACCTGACCGTGATCGCCGAAGGCGTCGAGACCGCGGAGCAGCTGGACCTGCTCCGCAAGCTCGACTGCGACCAGGCGCAGGGTTACCACCTCGGCCGTCCGGTCTCGGCGGCCGAGCTGTTCGGCACTCAGTAGATCTTTCGCAGCCGGGCCAGTTCGTCCGGCGTCAGCTCGATCCCGAAGTCCTTGAGGGTGGTGTCGAGCTCTTCCGGTGCCACGGTGGTCGTTTCGCTGCTGCCGTCGGGCTTTTCGACGGTGAGTTCGCGGCCGAGCAGCTTCCGGCTGACGCCCGGCTCGAGCGTCATGATCACCACGCGCCCGGTGAACGGCGACTTCGGATGCGTCGAGGTGTAGTGGTGGAAGACCTCGTAGTCGATCGGGTACATCTCGTTGAGCCGGAAGTCGAGCAGGTCTTCGGTGCCCTTTTGGAGCGTCCACCAGCCGTTTTCGTGCCGCAGCCGGTGCGGCCAGCCGGCCTGGTCGGTCTCTTGCCCGTCCACCAGCGGCATCGGGTCGAGGATCCCGGCCCCGAACCCGACGTCGGTGAGGAAGCTTTCGCCGCCGACGTCCACGACGAGCGTCATGTGCGTGTACGGCCCGGGCCGCCGCGGCTGCACGCGCGCGGACAGCCGGTGGACGCGGTAGCCGAGCGCCTCGAGGACGGCGGCGAAGAGGCCGGACTGCTCGTAGCAGTAGCCGCCCCGCCGCCGCCCGACGAGCTTCGCGCTCACGACGTCCAGCGAAATCCCTTGGTGCTGCTGGAGAATCACGTCGATGTTCTCGAACGGGATCGCGTTCACGTGGGCCCGGGTGAGGTCCTTGAGCGCTTCCGCCGACGGCGGACGGCGTTCCTGCCCGGTGCGCGCCAGGTAGGCGTCGAGGTCGAAGCTCATGGTTCCAGGATGCAACCTCGACCAAGATCGAGGTCAAGCCTCGTGGATCACCTGGCGCACCTCGACGGCGGTGTACCGCGCGTCCGGAATCTCCGCAGCCAGCTCGACAGCGCGTGCCTCACTCGCGACGTCGACGACGTAGTAGCCGCAGAGGAAGGAGTCGGCCTCGACGAAGGTGCCGCTCTCTACGCTCGGCGTGCCTTTTTCGACGCGGACGGTCTTGGTCCCGGCGGGATCGACGAGAGCCTTGGTCTCGACCATCTCGCCGGAGCCGGTGATCAGCTTGGTGAAGGTGCCGTGGCCTTCGTAGACCTCGTTCTTCTGGTCGTCGGTGAGGGTGGCCCAGAGGGTCGGGTTCATGTGCAGCGTGAGCAGGTATCGCATGTCGGCTCCCCTTTTGTGGGTGGCAGCCCGTCCTTGGGCCGCCTTCGCCGCTGGGTCGACGCCGTCCGCCGGTTCCGGACACGGCTGGTCGCGGTTCACTCGTCCGGCCTAACGCAGGCTCGTGACCAGGTACCGCTCGTCGGTGATCTCGCCGCCCCACAGAGCGGGATCGTCCAACGGCCGCACGTCCACCTCTCGCCGGTGCACCCTGACCAGACGCCGGCATTCCTCGGCCGCCAGCCCGGCTCCGGTGAACCACCGCCCTTCGACGAGCACGAGCCGCCCGCCAGGCTTCAGCAACCGCACCCAAGTCCCGACGGCGGCCGCCGGATCAGCCATGGCCCACAACACATGCCGCACCAGAACGACGTCACAGGAGTGGTCATCGACCGGCGGATCAGCAGCATCACCATGGCTGAACTCGACCCGCGTCCCGGCCTTCTTCCGCGCCTCCTCGAGCATCCGCCGGGAGAGATCAACCCCGTGCACGCGATGCCCGGCCTCGGCGAGCAGAAGCGAGAGACTCCCGGTCCCACAACCAAGATCCGCGACCACGGCCGCCGGCGGCAGAAGCGGAAGAAGCAGCGCGGCCCAGGCGTTCCGGACTTCGGGATCGCGGAGGCCGTGGTCGGGCTGCTCGTCGAAGGTGGCGGCTTCGTCGTCCCAAGGGTCGTGCGTCACAGCCACTTCACCGTCTCCCGATGCCGTCCGAGCCCGACGGCGTCGAACTCGTCGAAGCACCGCTTCCAGGCCGTACATGCCCTCATTCTGGCTCACCGGGTAACGAAAAAACCGCCTCGACTGAGTCGAGACGGTCTTCGTGAGCGGTGGCCAGGGCCGGGGTCGAACCGGCGACCTTCCGCTTTTCAGGCGGACGCTCGTACCAACTGAGCTACCTGGCCGGGAACGCCGGCCTGGAGCCGAACGATCTTGCGACCCTGACGGGACTCGAACCCGCGACCTTCGCCGTGACAGGGCGACGCGCTAACCAACTGCGCCACAGGGCCTTGCGTACTGCTTTACTACGGTACTACGTACTCCCAACGGGATTCGAACCCGCGTTGCCGCCTTGAAAGGGCGGAGTCCTAGGCCGCTGGACGATGGGAGCCCGATCAGTTTCGGCTAACCGACCGACCGCGCTCTCAGGTTGTCCCCCGGGAGCGATTACAAGCATAGGGCACGCCGCCACCCCTTTGCACCGGGGGTTCCTTAACCCCGCACCGGCGCCGGGACCTGCGCAAACGTCGACAGCCGGCGCTCCAGTTCGATCACCTCGCCCGCCGTCAGCGCCGACGCCAGCAGTTCGCCGACCCGATCGTCGATCAGGGACTCCGCTCGGTGCCAGCGGTCGCTCAGGTCCGGCTTGCGCTCGGCCGACGCCACCAGCTCGTCCGCCGCGTCCTGCGGCCACGCCGTGCGCAGCAGGCGCTCGCGGCCGCCCTCGGGGTCGACCACCACCGCCTCCGGCACCGACAGGCCCACCGCCCGCAGCGCCGCGAAGTGCAGGCCGCCGCGCAGCTCGCGGAAGACCATCAGCGCGAACCCGAGACGCTCGACGTCACCCTCGGGACGCTGCGCGCGCCGCCAGCCGGCGAAGAGCGCGAGACCGCTCGCGTCCGCGGCGTCGACCACGCGGAACAACAGGTCCGCCAGGCGACCCGGCTCGGATACGGCCGAAAGGTTGACGCGGGACCAGCGCGCCGATGACTCCGCGTAGGCGCGGACCGCGGCGACCGCGTCCAGGGCCTCCTGCGCCGGCGGCAGGACGTAGTCGAACAGCCAGTGCGGGAAGATGCCGAACAGCTCCGCGGCGACGTGCGGCGGCACGTCGCCGAGCACCGCCGATCGGCCTCGCACGTACAGCGAACGCGGCGGCAGACCCACCTCGCTCTCGACCGCCGCAAGCTCCGGCGACGTCATGAACTTGCCGCCCAGCACCTGCACCACCGGCCGGATCCGGCTCGCCACCCCGGCCGCGTCCTCGATCGCCGTCATGTCCGCCCCTTTCGACCCGGCAAACGTAACACTGTTACGAAACCTGCGTCAAGAAACCGGCGACCACTCGGAAATTACCCCCGAAAAAGGGCGACAACCTGCACGAACATCACCGGACAGGCCCGGCGGCACCCACACCGCCCACCGGACCCCCGGCCGACCACCCGCTCAACGCTGGACCGGCGCTTGCCCGTCCTCGTCCAGGTTCAGCCCCAGCATCTCCAGCAACTGGACGCAGTCCTCGACCCCCAGCGCACCGTTCGCCACCGCCAGCCGAGCCCGCCGGACCTGATCGTCCGACACCCGCTGCGTATCCGCGGCCCCGCTCCGCTGAGCCGGCAACCCTCCGGCGAACGGAGCAGCACCCCCATCGGCACCTTCGTACCGAAGGAGGAACTGCCGCACTTCAACAGACCCGCTCATAGCCCCTCCATACGGCTCACAACAACTTGGCCGCGAGGCTAACCAGCGCAAGCCGCCACACACAGCCCCCCGGAGAGTGAACCTGAGGCCACGCTCCGCTCAACGCAGCGCAATCAGCACACCCGGAGAACAACACCACCCGAACGAACGTCACCCCGGACGCGAAGTGACACCGCACGCGGAAATTTCCCGCTCTCCACTCGCCCAACCACGCAAGACGTGCAACAATCGAGGTGCTGACACACCCCCGGTCAGCGCCTGTGGAGATCCCCTCCGACCCCCGCGTTCCTCCCCCTGGCGCGGGGGTCCTCCATTTCTCGAGTCCCTTCGGGCTTCGCCCTTCAGGGCTCGATCATTTCGTTCATATCTCCCGGGGGCCGAGCCCCCGGACCCCCACGGTGCGGTTGCCAGACTTCCAGCGTTTCCTGAGGGCGTTTCGCAAAGTGATCGACTCGTACTGTTAGTGACTGATTGCGGTGCGTTTACTGGTGGTTCGGCTATTCAGGTGGCGGTTGGGCTGATTGGGTAAATTAATCGGCGTGTTGTGGCTCACAGTGGTTTGTGGTGTGAGACCTAACCGTTATCGTGTGGCTCGTGCCCCTTCCCTCACTCGGCCGCTTGAGCAGCCGCACGAACCTCAAGGCAGTGTCCTCCGGGCGTCACCGCGGTGCCGCCAAGACCGCCGACGACGGTGTTGTCGAGGACAAGGAACTCACCAGCTACCTGGCCGCCCTGGCGCCCGATGCTGACAACGAGAGCACCGGGACCGGCAAGCGGTTCGGGGAAGCTCAGGTCTTTCAGCTGCGGATGAGCCTCATCGCCAGCAAGCAGCTCTCCGACGTCGCCGAGGCGCGGGGGATCTCTCCCCAGGCGCTCGCGCAGGAGTGGATCCTCGAGCGGCTCAACTGGGAGGGGCAGGCCGCCTCTCTCCAGGACCAGCGGCAGGTCCAGGGCCAGGACGAAGAGCTGACCGACCTCACCGACGAGTTCCACTTCCCCGCCGACGCGTTCGACGCGCCGGCCGTCGGACGTCGCTGAACCCCGGACCACATGAGAAAGGGCCCCCGGCCGGCAGCCGGGGGCCCTTCACTCAGGCCTTAAGACGCGCAAAGGGCCTGTCTCAGATCGCGCGGACCTTCTGGGCCTGCGGGCCCTTCTGGCCCTGGCCGACCTCGAACTCCACTCGCTGGTTCTCCTCGAGGGTGCGGAAGCCACGCCCCTCGATCTCCGAGTAGTGAACGAACACGTCGCCTTCGCCGCCGTCCTGCGCGATGAAGCCGAAGCCCTTCTCCGCGTTGAACCACTTCACAGTGCCTTGCGCCACCGCTGTTCTCCTCGTTACACAGATCCGCTTCGAATGCCACCGAAGCGGCACCCCGGCCGTCCCGGGCGGTTCCAACGAGTCGAGTCAAGAGAGCGTGTCGGCTCCATGGCTCGCGTCAGAAGTTCCGCGAGTGTGAAGCCACGAACACGCAAAACGACGGCCTGCAAGCAGACTACCGGGATCTGGCCAAAGTTGAACCCCGTGATCGAGGCGAAAAACGCCTGTCACGGCCAAGGTCACCGGAACGTCGTAGGGCTCCCCACCCGCTTCTGTCGGACCCACCGGTTAGTCTTGCGCAGCACATCGGCTCCGTGATCACCGGATACGGCTCGGAGCCGACCGTGCCCCCTCCGTTAAGGCCCACCGGATCGGCTGTGACGTTCGTCACTCGAACATTGCTCAACGTTCGAGGTCCGCGAGGCGTCTCGAAGAGGGGAAGCACCAAAGGGGCAAAGGGGAATGGGTGTGACGGTGAGGAACTCCACGCGGCGCCGGGGCGCGGCTGTGGCACTGGGCTTGGTCGCAGTGCTGACGCTGGGGGCGTGCAGCAGTGAACCGACGGTGTCGGCGAGCGGCACGTCGGGCGGGGGCCCGACGCAGGCGCCGGCTCCCACCGCGCAGCCCGCGAAACTGGCGGTGAGCCCGGCCGCGGGCGCGCAGGACGTCGCGCCCGGCGAGCCGGTCGGCGTCAAGGTCGACAGCGGCACGATCGTCTCGGTCACGCTGACCAACCCGGACGGCAAGCAGGTCCAGGGCCAGACGTCGGCGGACAAGAAGAGCTGGAACACCACCGAGCAGCTCGGCTACGGCAAGACCTACACCTGGTCCGGCCAGGCGCAGGGCTCCGACGGCAAGAACGTGCCCATCGGCGGCACGTTCACCACCGTCAAGCCGAGGCGGCAGACGCAGGCCAGCCTGAACGTCGGTGACGGCCAGACGTACGGCATCGCGATGCCCATCGCGCTGACCTTCCCGAGCCGCGTCACCGACAAGGCCTCCGTCGAGAAGGCGCTTTCCGTCGAGACCACGCCGAAGACCGAGGGCTCCTGGGCCTGGCTGAACGGCGACACCACGGTGCACTGGCGGCCGAAGGAGTACTTCAAGCCCAACACGCAGGTGAAGGTCAACGCCAAGATCTACGGCGTCAAGATCGGCGACGGCGTGTACGGCAAGCAGGACGTCTCGGCCAGCTTCGCCATCGGGCGCTCGCAGATCGTCAAGGGCAACACCACGCAGCACACCATGCAGGTGATCCGCGACGGCCAGCAGATCGCCGACTACCCGGTCAGCTACGGCCTCGACTCCGACCCGGGCCGCGTCACCCACAGCGGCACGCACGTCGTGATGGGCAAGCAGGCCACGTACGCGATGAGCAACCCGAAGTACCACTACGAGAACGTCGTGGTGCCGTGGGCGGTCCGGATCTCCAACAACGGCGAGTTCATCCACGGCCTGGCCGCGTCGGTCTGGGCGCAGGGCAAGAAGAACATCTCGCACGGCTGCCTGAACCTCTCGCCCGCGCGCGCCAAGGAGTACTACGACGGCGTGCTCACCGGCGATCCGGTCGAGATCACCGGCAGCACGCAGACGCTGACGGCCAAGGACGGCGACTACAGCGACTGGACCTACGACTGGGCGAGCTGGCAGAAGCTGTCGGCGCTGGCCGGCTGAGCCACAAGACCACCGACGAACACCGGGCGGCCGGGAAGTCCAGTGCGGACTTCCCGGCCGTTCGTGTTCCACCAGAACCCGCGAAATCCGATGCAACCCCGGCGAGCACCCACCGCATGACTACGGGCAGAGGCGCGGCGATCGACAGCCGCGCCCGCGAGAATGAGGAGCTGTCTTGCGTATCCGCATCGCCCTGTCCCTCGGCGCGCTCGTGCTCGCCGGTGGTGCCCTGACCGGTGGCGTCGCCATGGCCCAGTCGCAGCCGACGGCGCCGCCGCAGGCCACGACCGCCCGCCCGGCCGCGCCGACGCTGGCCCCCGCGCCGACCGAGACCAGGCGTCCCGCGCCCAGCGCCGTGCCCCGCGAGGCGACGAAGCTGCCGACGGTCCCCCGTGCCGAGCAGGCTCCGCGCGTCCCGCGCGCCGTCCCGGCCGGTCCGACCGGCGACCTGCACCTCCCGGCGATCTGGGAGACCCGGTAGCCAGGTGATCTCCCGCTCCCGTCCGTCGACCGGGCCGGGCTCGCCGTGGGACGGCGAGTTCGCCCGGTACTTCGGCGAGCGCGCGCACAGCCTCCGGTCCACGGCGTACCTGCTCTGCGGTGACTGGCACCAAGCCGAAGACCTCACGCAGGCGGCCCTGATCAAGCTGTACCTCGCCTGGCCGAGGCTGTCGCGCCACGACACCCTGGACGCCTACGCCCGCAAGGTCGTGCTCCGCACGTTCCTCGCCGAGCACCGGCGCAGCAGGTGGAAACGGGAGCGGCTCACCGACACCCTGCCGGAGCTCCCGGCGGAACCCGCCGGGAGCGACCAGGACATGCTGGTCCGGCAGGCACTGGCCGTACTGGCCCCCAAGCAGCGCGCCGTGCTGGTGCTGCGGTACTTCGAGGACCTGAGCGTCGAGGAGACGGCGCAGGCCCTCGGCTGCAGCACCGGCACGGTGAAGAGCCAGGCCTCCCGGGGCCTGGCGACGCTGCGCAACCGGCTCGGCCCGCACTACAGCGCGCTGTCGTTCAGCGCACCCACGGAGGGGAGGTGACGAACATGGACCCCGAAGACGACGTCCGCGTGATCCTGACCGGCGCGGCCGCCGACACGCCGCCGATGCGGCTCGAGGCCGCCGACGTGATCGAACGCGGTGGCCGGATCCGGCGACGACGCAAGCGGATGGCCGTCGTGGGTACCTCGACCGCGACGGCGGTGATCCTCGCGGTGGCCGGTTTCCTGGCCGGCTACCGCTTCGGGCCGCCGGATCCGGTGCAGCCCGCCGACCCCGGCCTGTCCACGATCGGCACCGCTCCCCCGTCCCCGACGAAGGCCCCGGCGCAGGAGGAGGTCCCCGCGACGTCGATCGCGCCGCCGGCCGCTCAGCCGGGTCAGTCACCGCAACGCACCCCGCTGCGGCCGGTCCCCAGCTCGACGACGGTCCGCAAGACCGAGCGGCCCTCGTCCCCGCCGAGCGCGAACCCGGCCGACACCAGGCAGAAGATGCCGACGGCACCGACCGAGGCGACCACCACCCGCTAGCTGTTGCGGAACGACCCGCGACGCACGTGTGCCCCGCCCGGTGATCCGGACGGGGCACACGTCTTTGCGAGGCGGATCCGCTCAACGCTGAGCGGAAGCGCCGGTCAGGGACTTGCCGCCCCCGCTGTCCTCGGTGTCGATCTGCTCGATCGGCACCTGCGAGGTCTCCGGGATCTTGATGATCGGGATGATCGCGATCAGGGCGGCCGCCATCAGGTAGTACGCCGGCCAGTCCGGGTTGCCGGTGCTCTGGATCAACGCCGTCACGATGACACCGCAGGTACCACCGAACAGCGACGTCGAGATGTTGTAGCCGATCGCGAACGAGCCGTACCGGACGCGGGTCGGGAACATCGCCGGGAACGTCGAGCCGATCACCGCGAGCATCAGCACCAGCAGGATCGCCACGATCAGGAACCCGACGAACAGCCAGAAGATGCTGCCGGACTGCATCAGCTTCAGCGACGGCCAGCTCAGCACCAGGAACCCGATGGCCGCGGTGAGCAGCAGCGGTTTCCGGCCGATCTTGTCGGACAGCGCACCCAGCGGGATGATGATCGCCATCTGCAGGACCTCGACGGCGATGATGATCAGCGTCGACGTGTTGTCGTTGATCTTCAACGTCTCGGTGAAGTACGTCGGCATGGTCGTCAGCAGCAGGTAGTCCGCGACGTTCAGCAGCAGCACGATGCCGATCAGGTTGAGGATCATCCGCCAGTTGCGGGTGAAGATCTCCTTGAGCGGCGCCTTCCGCGGCTTCTCGCCCGAGGCCTCCAGCCGGCGGAACTCGGGGGTGTCCTCGAGCTTGTTCCGCAGGTAGAGCCCGACGAGGCCCAGCGGCAGCGCGACGAAGAACGGGATCCGCCAGCCCCAGGCGTCGACCTGGTCGGCCGACAGCGAGAGCGTCACGGCCAGGACGACGAGGTTGCCGAGCACGTACCCGGCGAGCGTCCCCAGTTCGAGGAAGCTGCCGAAGAAGCCACGGCGCTTGGTCGGCGAGTACTCGGCGATGAACGTCGCCGCGCCGCCGTACTCACCGCCGGTGGAGAAGCCCTGGATGATGCGCAGGAGCAGGATCGCGATCGGGGCCGCGATGCCCATGCTGTAACCGCCGGAGTACGTCGGCAGGACGCCGACCAGGAAGGTGCAGCCCGACATCAGCAGGATCGTGATGGCCAGGACCTTCTGGCGGCCGATCTTGTCCCCGAGCGGGCCGAAGAACGCCCCGCCGAACGGCCGCACGATGAACCCGACCGCGAGCAGCGCCAGCGACTTGAGCACGGCGTTGCCCTCGCCGGGGAAGAACTCCGAGCCGATGCTGACGGCGATGGCGCCCGAGGTGAAGACGCCGTAGTCGTACCACTCGGTGGCGTTCCCCATCGCGGACGCCCACACCGCCCGCTTGACGGTTCTCTCGTCCACCGACGGTTTGCCCGTCGTTGCTGCAGGTTCGCTCATGCCGACGACGACCTCCTCCGTGCGGTGCCCACTGGGCCGTTCGAGCTCATCACTCCAGTCTTGCCCGGTCGCCGCAGGTCGGCAGTCTGAGCCGGAGAATCTCTACGGTGTGGAATTTTCCGGCTACTGAGAGGTGTACGTTGCCCGGTCACGTCGCGGGCCGGACGAAGCGGACGACTACCGGCGAGTTAACGTCAGCGCATGAGTCGTGTTTCCCAGCCCTGGCCGCCGGTACCGGTGGAGCCGGCGGTCCCGCACCCGAAGGCCCCCGTGGCCGGCACCGAGCTGGGTGTGCACTTCGGCGAGTGCTTCGGCTGCGGCGACGAGGCCGACGCCGGGCTGCACCTGCGCTCGACCGTCGGTGAGGGCCAGGTCGTGCACTCGCGGTTCACCGTCACCGCGGCCCACCAGGGCGCCCCCGGGCTCGCCCACGGCGGCCTCCTGGCCTGCGCGTTCGACGAGGCGCTCGGCTCGACGGTCGGCAACCTGATGCGCCGCCCGGCGGTCACCGGGAAGCTGGAGACGGACTTCCGCCGCCCGGTGCCGGTCGGCTCGACGCTGTTCATCACCGCGCGCCTCGACGGCATCGCCGGCCGCAAGATCTACGTCAGCGCGGACGGCCGCCTCGACGCCGAGGACGGCCCGATCGCGGTGAGCGCCCGTGCCCTGTTCATCGTGGTGGGCTTCGACCACTTCTCCAACCACGGCGACCCGCAGGCGCTGGAGAAGCTGGCCGCGCAGCACGAGAAGAACCAGCGCGAACGCGGCGACTGGGAGATCAACCCCTGACACCGTGTCGTCCATCCCGGTACGCGTGTCGTCCACCCGAGTACGCGTGTCGTCCGCCCGATCACACGTGATGCCTCTCCAATCACGCGAGATGCCCGCCCAATCACGCGAGATGCCCGCCTAGTCACGCGAGTCGCGCGACTGATCACGCGAGATCCGCGTACCGGAACGGCGAACTCGCGTACCCAGGCGGACGACTCCCGTACCTGGATGGACGACACGCGTACCCAGGCGGACGGTACGCGTGTCCGAGGGTCGGGCAGGGTCCTGATCAGGTGAGGGTGCGCGGGCGGATGGCGTTCGCCTTGTCCACCAGCTCCACCCGCTGCTCGACCGTCGCCGCCAAACGCGCCAGGGCTCGGTAGCAGCGCTCCAGGCCGAACTGCAGCTCGCGCTCGTCCAGCTGGCAGCCGAGCACCCGCCCGCCCGGTGACGGCGGGCCCTGGCGAGGGCCGCGAAGCCACTCGTACGCGGCTTCGAGCACCCCGGCCGAGAGCTTCGTGCGGCGCTCGGCGTCCAGGCGGAGACGTTCGAGCCGGGCCGACGCGTCGAGCAGGTCGTGCTCGCTGACCAGGGCTTCCTTGCCCGCTGCCCGGGTCGCGGTCGTCTTGATCTTGATCGCGGCGACCTGCGCGTCGACGTAGTGCGTCGACGACGGCGGCACCGTCTCGAGCACCTCGACCGCGCTGGTCCGGGCGCCCTGCGCCAGGTAGACGCGGGCGAGGCCGAAGGCGGCGCTGACGTAGTTGCGGTCGGTCCGCCAGACCAGCTCGTAGAACCGCGCAGCCGCGAAGTAGTCGCCGACGCCCTCGGCGCTGACCCCCAGCGCCAGCTTCGGCGCGATCTCGCCCGGCAGGTCGTCGTACACCGCTTCGAACGCGACGTGCGCGACGCGCGAACGGCCGCCCGCCAGCTCGATCAGGCCGCGGTACCAGTCGATCCGCCAGTCGTGCGGGAAGCCGTTCTTGATCGCCAGGTACTGCGCCGCCTGCAGCTGGCGCTGCGCCTCGGACAGCTCGCCCAGCTCGATCCGGGCACGGACGATCCGCAGCCGCACCTCGATCGACTCGCGGGGCGCGCCGGCCAGCGCCTCGATCGCGCCGCGCGGCTCGAGCGACGTCGTCGTGGCGAGCACGCCCGCCGCCGGGTCGTCCGTGTCGACCTGCGGGATCGGCAGGCCGGCGACGACCTCGGCCGCGCCGGGCAGCGGCACGCTCCCGCCGGCTTCCGGCACCACGAGCTGCACGCCGAACGTGCGGCTCTCCGGGCCGAACACCGTGGACGCGCCGGGCCGCGGCTTTCCGGTGCCCAGCGCCATGATCTCGCGCAGCACCCCGGTGAGCTGGTCGGCCATCTCCTCGGCGGAGAGGAACCGCCGGTCCGGGTCGGCGTGCGTCGCGCGCTTCAGGAACCGGTGGTACGAACCGAAGAGCGCGAACAGCGGGACCGCGTCCGAGCCCGGCAGGGTCGACTTGAACTTCGTGGTGTAGCCGGTGAACTCGAAGCTCAGCACGGCGAGCGTGCGCCCGACGGTGAACAGGTCCGACGCGATCGACGCGCCCTGCGTCGCCAGCTCCGGCGCGCTGTAGCCGGTGGTGAAGAACAGCGGGCTCTCGTAGTCGTCGGTCCGCCGGACCGCGCCCAGGTCGATCAGCTTCAGCTGCTCGTTCGTCTGGATCACGTTGTCCGGCTTGAGGTCGCAGTAGAGCAGGCCCTGGCTGTGCAGGTAACCCATGGCGGGCAGGATCTCCAGCCCGTACGCGATGACCTGGCCGATCGGCAGCGGCTCCGGACGACGGCTCTCCCGGTGGTGCGCCAGCGCGAGCTGCCGCAGGGACTGGCCGCCGACGTACTCCATCACGATGTAGCCGACGGTCGTGCCGCTGTGCGCGTCCGGGTGCTGCACGAAGTTGTGGATCTTGACGATGTTCGGGTGCTCGACCTCGGCCAGGAAGCGCTGTTCGTTGGCCGCGGCCGCCATCGCCGTCGCGTCACCGGTGTCGATCAGTCCTTTGAGGACGACCCAGCGGTCGCTGACGTTGTGGTCCTGCGCCAGGTAGATCCAGCCCAGGCCGCCGTACGCGATCGCGCCGAGCACCTCGTACTGGCCGCCGACCAGTTCGTTCGGCTGCAGCTTCGGCAGGAAGGAAAACGGCGCGCCGCAGTTTTCGCACTTTCCTTCGGGCGAACCGGGTTTCCCGTCGACACCGCGGCCGACCTTCGCGCTGCAGCTGCCGCAGAAGCGCTTTTCCTCCGACACCACCGGGTTCGTCAGCACCGCCGACGCCGGGTCGCGCGCGGGGACCGGCGGGACCTCGACCAGCCCGGCGCCGAGCCGGCCGCGGCGCGAGCGCGACGTCCGGGACGACGTCCGCCGCGACGTGCCGGGGAACGAACCGGAGCCGGACCCTGAACCGCTGCCCGTCCCGGCGCCCGTGCCCGTGCCGGTCCCGGTGCCGGTGTGCCTGCCGTCGCTGCTGCGCTCGGGCAGCACGCTCTCGGTGCCCGGGTCCGGCAGCATCCCCGGCCCGGTCTCCGGCCGCGGCACCGGCGGCATGATGCTCTGGGTCTCCGGCGCCGGCGCCGCGAGCACGCTCGTCGGCTGCGGCGCGTTCGGGTCCGGCCGGACGGCCTGCGTCGGCTCCACCGGAGGCGCAACCGGCGGCGCGCCAGGCGGGGCAACAGGCGGCGCGACCGGGGTCATCCGCCCCGGCGGCCGGGTCGGGTCGTTGGCGCCCGGGATCTGCCCGCGCACGAAGGTCCGCTCACCCCGCGGCGGCGTCGGCGGACGCCGGACCGGCGCGTGGAAGACGGTCTTCTCGGCGGCGGGCGGCTCGGTGTCGTCGAGCCGCCCGGAGATCGACGGCTCGGGCGTCTCCCACCGCACCGGTGGTGGCGGCTGCCAGCTCGGCGGGGCCACCTGCTGCTCGTCGTCCGGTGCGGCGTGCCGAGGACGGCGCGGCTCCTCCGACACTGCTACCTCCCAGATCCCCGACGACGTACGAGGACCGATTCTAGTCGCGCGCGACTCACTGGTACTGCGGTGACGGCGGGGACGCCGGGCCCAGCGAGGACTCCACCCACTTGTGGTAGCTGTCCTGCCAGGCGCCGTTGCCGCGGACGTTGTCCAGCACCGCGTTGACGTACTTGACCATGTCCTCGTCGTCCTTCGGCACGCCGATGCCGTAGTTCTCCTCGGTGAACTGGTCGCCGACGACCTGCAGCGTCGGGTCCTGCGCGGCCATCCCGGCGAGAATGGTGTCGTCGGTCGACACCGCCTCGACCTGGCCCTGCTGGAGCATCACCAGGCAGTCCGACCAGTTGTCCACCGAGACCGGCACCGGCTTCGCCGGGTCCGTCGCGATCTTCGCCAGCGACGTCGACTTCTTCGCCGCGCACACCCGCTTGCCGGTCAGGTCGGTCAGCTTCCGGACCGGGGACTCCTTGGTGACCAGGATCCGCTGCCCCGCCTTGTAGTAGACGGACGAGAACTGGACGACCTTCCGGCGGTCGCACGTGATGCTGTAGGTCCGGACCACGACGTCGACCTGGTGGTCCTTGAGGACGTTCTCGCGCTGCGACGACGGGATCGCGCGGAACTGGACGTGCCCGTCCGCCGAGCCGAAGATCGCCTTGGCGATCTGGTTGACCATGTCGATGTCGAAGCCCTCGAGGTTGCCCGTGGTCGGGTTGCGGAACCCGAACAGGTACGTCGTCTGGTCGACGCCGGCGATCAGCTTCCCGCGTTCCTTGATCTTCGCCATGGTCGAGCCGGAGGGGATCGACGTCCCGCTCGGCGCGAGGCTGGCCAGCGGGTTGCAGCTGGTGTCGGCGCCGCCGCCGGCCGTCGAATCCGGGCCGCCGACGTGCGCGGGCTGCGGCCAGGCGGCGTTGCTGACCGGTGCCGGGTCGACCGGTTTCCCGGGACTCCCGCAGGCCGCCGCCAGTGCCGCGACGACGACGAGCACGCCCGTCCGGACCGCGTAACCCCGCCTGCTCACCGGTACTCCCTCAGTCGCTCCCGGATTCCCATGGTGACACCCGCCGCGGCGACGATCGCGAGAACGGCCAAACCGGGCGCGAGGAGCGTCAGCGCGCGGTCGCCGTTGTGGGTGCTGTCGAGGAACTCCTGCCGCCCGACGTCGATCGCGTCCTGGAGGCTGTCGTCGAGCCGCCGGAACGCCGGTGCCGAGCCGTCGGTCTTGTCCTCCAGCACCGCGAGGTCGACGGCTTCCTGGTACTGCCCGGAGTCGTCGCGGGAGCGGACCTGCTTGTGCGCCTGGAACCAGTCGTTCGCGGCCTTGGTCGCGTCGGCGACCTTCTTGGCGCCGTCACCGTCCGGGATCAGGCTGCGGGCTTCGGCGAGCAGGCCGCCCTGCCCGTCGGCCCCGGCCAGCTGGACGGCGTTGGTGCCGAAGTCCTTTTCGTAGGCGGCGCCGTCGCCGCGGGCGACCAGCGTCAGCGTTTCGTCGGCGCGGGCCTGCAGCGCCGCGATGCGCGCGCGGACGAGGACGTCGACGCGGTGCGAGCCGTCGTCCTGGCCGCCACCGACCAGGCTGCCCTGCACGATCAACGCGACCGAGCCCCACAGCAGCGAGACCACGACGGCGGCCGTCGCGACGACGAGCCCGACGTTCAGCAGCCGGTTGGTCCGGCGGGTCAGGTAGACCTGGGCGACGACGAGCGCGGCCAGCAGCGCGACCATAAGGATCACGGCGAGCCACGGGAAGCCGGTGGCGCTGTCCTGCTCTTCGATCAGCTTCTCGGTGTCGACGCGGTAGAGGTCCTGGGCGGCGGGCAGGATCTTCGCCCGCATCAGCTCGGACGCCTCGCGCAGGTAGGACGCGCCGACCGGGTAGCCGAGCCGGTTGTTCGACCGCGCCGTCTCGACCAGGCCGGTGTAGACCGGCAGCGACTGGTTCAGCACGTCGACCGGGCCGGCCGCGTCGGCGACGTCACCGGAGTCGGAGGCCGCCTTCGCGAGCGCCGCACCGGCTTCGGCGATGTCACGCTCATAGCGCTGCCGGAGTTCGGGCGGTTCGGTGCCGATGGAGAGGAACGCGCTCGCCGCGGTCGCGTCGGCGTCCGACAGCGACCGGTAGACCTGCTGGGACGCGGCGGCGAGGGGTTCGCGGTGGTCGATGACCCCGGTGATCGTGTTGTCGCGGTTCTGCACCGACAGCGTCGCGACGAGCCCGGCGACGAGGGCCAGCAGCACCAGCCCGACGGCGATCACGGTGAGCCGGCCCGGGGTGGTCGCGGCCGACCGGATGATCGCGCGTATCCCCTGGCCAGGAAGGTCCAGCAGGCCCAGCAGGCCGCTGCGGCCCCCGGCGCGATCGCGGCCGTCCGGTGGCGACGGCGGTGCGGGTCCCGGCGCGGGCGCGGTGGGACCCGGCGCCGTCGCAGTGCTGGTCATCCCCGAGTCCTCCCCATGAACGCTACCCGCAGAAAGGTAGCCGAGTCGCCCCGCGCGCGGGCACCGGCACCGCCCGCTGTCATCAGCACGTGATCTCAGAGACGGTGAGACAGCGCATAGCGGACGGCCTCCGCGCGATGCCGGGCGCCGATCTTCGCGAAGGCGTTGTTGATGTGGGTTTTGACCGTCGCCTCACCGATGAACAGCTCGGCCGCGATCTCCGTGTTGGTCAGGCCGCGCGCGATCAGGCCGAGGACTTCGGCCTCCCGGGCGGTCAGGCCGTCCGGCAGCTCGGCCTTGGCGCGCGGCGCGGGCCGGCCGTCGAGCGCGGCGACGAGCCGGTCGGAGACCGCGGCGGTGAAGGTCGCCTGGCCGGCGGCCGCGGATCTCAGGGCGGCGGCGATCTCGGCGCGGCCGGCGTCCTTGGTCAGGTAGCCGCGGGCGCCGGCGCGCAGGGCGTCCGCGATCGACGTGTCGTCGGCGTAGGTCGTCAGCACGACGACGGCGGTGCCGGGGTGGTCGCGCCGGATCAGCCGGGTCGCGGCGACGCCGTCCAGCTCCGGCATCCGCAGGTCCATCAGCACGACGTCGGCGGGGTGCGTGGCCAGCGTCTCGACCGCTTCACGGCCGTTGGCCGCCGAGGCCACGACCGTGATGTCGTCGAGCAGGCCGAGCAGCGCGACCAGGCCCTCGCGGACCGCCTGCTGGTCGTCCGCCACGACCACCCTGATCAACTCCGCACCTCCGCGAGCACGCACCACCGGCCGTCTTCCGGGCCCGACGCCAGGGTGCCACCGGCGAGCGCGAGCCGCTCGCGCATCCCGGCCAGCCCGAAACCTTCACCTGTTCGAGTGAACTCCCCGAGGTTGTTGGTGACGTCGAGCCGGACGTCGTCGTCCGCGTAGGTCAACCGCATCCGGACGTCCTCGCCCGGCGCGTGCTTGCCCGCGTTGGTCAGCGCTTCGCGCGCGATGCCGACCAGCGCGACGACGGCCGCGGACGGCAACGGCCGTGACGTGCCCTCGGCGTCGAAGGCCACCGAAACCCCGTGGTCACGGGCGTGCGCGGCGGCCACCGCGGCGAGCGCGTCGGCCAGCGGCAGGACGTCCCGGCGGAGCGCGGCGACGGCGTCGCGGGCCTCGGCCAGGCCGTCGTTGGCGAGCCGCCGGGACCGCCGGACGGTCGCGAGCGCACCGTCCACATCGGACTTCTCGGCGAGCAGCGCCTCGGCCAGCTCGAGCTGGACCCCCAGCGCTCCCAGCGAATGCGCGAGGACGTCGTGCAGCTCGCGCGCGATCCGCGTGCGCTCGTCGAGCGCGGCGGCCCGCGCGTGCTCGGCCTGCGCGAGCCGCGTCTGCTCCAGCAGCGCTTCCGCCTGTTTCGCCTGCACCTCGTACTGCCGCCGGTTGAGCCCGAGCAGCACGAGCAGGAGCATCACGCCGATATCGACGAGCCCGAGGCCCGTCCCGGCGACGGCGGACGACGTCACCGCCAGCACGACATCCGCCACGCCGATGCCGACGATCGCCGCGACACCGACCGTGACCAGCGTCGCGAGCCGGCCCAGCGCGACGACGGACAGCACGATCGCCGACGAGTCCCCGGCCCAGCCGAGGACGGCGGCCGGCACCGCGCCGGCCACCGCGAGCAGCGCCGCCGCCGTCCTCGGCAGCCGGTAGGCCAGGACGACGAACCCCAGCCAGCACGCCGCGGAAACGCCGTAACAGGCCCAGATCCGTGGATCCGGCTCCCGCGCGGTCAGCAGCGTCGCCGCGATGAAGAGCGTGCCGAGCAGCTGCACCACCAGCCACGACGGCGCGATGGTGTCCGGCAGCAACGGCCGCTTCGGCAACACTCCCCCCTTACTTGTGGGTCAGGCTCGTGATCAGCTCGACGAGGATCAGCCGGTAGGCGATGAACGCCACCAGCACCACGACGCCGACCACAGCGAGCCCGAGCACGGTCTTCCCGGTCATCTTTCCCCCACGGTTGTGTTCCGTCGCCTTGGCGATGGCCAGGCGGATGAGATCCGACTTGTTCATGGCGACGACGCTACGAACGAAGCGGGGTGGACCGGGACCGTCGGCGGGTGGAGCCGGGGGTGGAGTTCAGCCGCGGATGGCCGGGGCGAGCGAGTGCGGCAGCACGGCTTCGGCGTTGTCCGGCCGCCGGACCAGCACCTCGACGTCGTCGGCGAAGCGGTACGGCTTCGCGCCGAGGATGCCGCCGAAGTGCCGCCGGAGCCGGGACATCTCGGCGCGGACGGTGACCGTGCGGCCGGCGTCGCCGAACAGGTCGAGCGATAGCTCGGACGCCGAGCGGCCGTCGCGGCGGCTGGCCAGGACGTACAGCATCTCCGCGTGGCGCGGGCTCAGCCGGTGCGTCCAGGTGCCGGCGCCGCTCGTCACCGTCAGGTCGGGCTCCCGGGGCGACCGGACGTCGAGGACGACGCGGGTGAGCGGCGCGACCTCGTCTTCGGTCAGCCGGATCAGCCAGCCGCCCGGCACCGGTTCCACCGCGACGCTGCCGTACGCCGGCAGCCACGCCCGGCCCGGCGCGAGCCCCGACGGCAGGGCGATCCGGTCGACCGGCGCGAGCCCGGAGGCCGCGGCGACCCAGCCGTGCTCGTCGGCCACGACGGCCGGCCCGCCGACCTTCGCGAGCACCGGCACCGCGAAGCCGCGAAGGCGTTCCAGCTCGGTGAGGTGGGTGGTGCGCAGCTGGGTCTCCGCCAGCCGCGTCACGGCGTCGACCAGCGCCAACGTCGACGCGTGGACGGTCGAAGCCGGGCCGGAGAGATCGACGACCCCGAGCAGCCTGCCGTCGCGCGGGTCGTGCAGCGGCGCGGCGGCGCACGTCCAGAAGTGCTGGGCCCGGACGTAGTGCTCGGCGGAGTAGACCTGCATCGCGCGGCGCGTGACCAGCGTCGTGCCGATCGCGTTGGTGCCGACGGCTTCCTCCTGCCAGTCGGCGCCTTCGACGAACCCGACCCGGTCGGCCCGGCGACTGACCGCGGCACTGCCGTCGCGCCAGAGCACGTGCCCGCCCGCGTCGACGATCACCATGATGTGCGCGGCCTGCTCGGCGAGGCTGGTCAGGCCGCCGCGCAACGTCGGCAGCGCCTCGGCCAGCCCGCTCGCGCGACGGCGTCCTTCGAGCTGTTCGAAGGTCAGGACGGGCGCGGTGGGCACGCCGTCCGGGTCGACGCCGAGCCGGCGCATCCGTTCCCAGGACGCGCTGATCACCGGCCGTGGCCTGGTGGGCAGCTCCCGGCCGGCCACCGCCGCTTCGTGCACCCGAGCGAGGACGTGCGCGTGCTGCCGGGGGTCGGCCCCGGCCGGCAACGCTGCCTCGAGGTCCCGCTGACCCAACCACCGCTCCTCGCGCTCGACGCCCCCAGTCTGCCTTTTCGGCCGGGTGATCGGTAGGTGGGGACAATCTCGCCAAGCTGTCCGGAAGCGGACAGGGCCCGGATCACCTTTTGTAGTCCACGACCGCCTTCGCGGCGTTGAGGACCTTCTGGGCGTCCGGGATGTAGAGGTCCTCGAGCGCGTCGGAGAACGGCACGGGGGTGTGCGGCGGCGTCACCATCTCGATCGGCGCCCGCAGCGAGCCGAACGCCTCCTTCGCGACGAGCGCGGAGATGTCCGTCGCGAGGTTGCAGCGCGGCGAAGCCTCGTCGACGACGACCAGGCGGCCGGTGTGCTCGACGCTCTCCAGGATCGTGCGGGTGTCGAGCGGGCTGGTGGTGCGCGGGTCGATGACCTCGGCCTCGATGCCGGTCGCGGCCAGCTCGGTCGCGGCCTGCCGGGCCATCGCGACCATCCGGCCGATCGCGACGATCGTGACGTCGTCCCCGTCGCGGACGACGTTCGCCCGGCCGAACGGGATCGTGTAGCTGTCCTCGGGCACGTCGCCGCTGGTGTCGTAGAGCGCCTTGTGCTCGCAGAAGACCACCGGGTCGTCGTCCCGGATCGCCTGGGTGAGCAGGCCTTTCGCCTCGTACGGGCTCGACGGCACGACGACCTTCAGCCCGGGGATGTGCGTGAAGATCGGGTACAGGCACTGCGAGTGCTGCGCCGCGGCCCGCAGCCCGGCGCCGTACATCGTGCGGATCACCACCGGCGTGCGCGCGTTGCCGCCGAACATGTAGCGGAACTTCGCCGCCTGGTTGAAGATCTGGTCGAAACCGACGCCCATGAAGTCGATGAACATGAGCTCGGCGACCGGCCGCTGCCCGCGCGTCGCGGCACCGATCGCCGCGCCGACGAACGCCGACTCGGAGATCGGCGTGGTCAGCACCCGGCCGGGGAACCGGTCGGCGAGACCCCGGGTGGCCCCCAGGATGCCGCCCCGCGTGTCGTCGTCGTTCACGCCGCCCGCGTTGTCCTCGCCCATCACGATCACGGACTCGTCCCGGGTCATCTCCTGCGCGAGCGCCTCGGTGATCGCCTCGCGGTAGCTGATCGTGCGGGCCATGGCGCGCTCCCTCAGTACGAGATGTAGACGTCGGTTTCCAGGTCTTCCCAGGTGGGTTTCGGTGCGGCTTTCGCCGCGGTGACGGCGTCTTCGATGAGCTTCGCGATTTCGGCGTCGAGGTCGTCGAGGACCTTTCCGGACAGCTCTTCACTCTCGGTGACCCGGGCGCGGAACCGCTCGAGGCAGTCGAGGTTCCGGCGGCGGGAGAACTTGACCTCGATGAGCGTCGGGCCGCCACCTTCGCGGGCCCGGCCGATCGCCTCACCGGCGGCTTCGTGCACAGCGAAGAAGTCGAACCCGTCCACGATCACGCCGGGCATGCCGAAACCGGCGGCCCGGTCGGCGATGTTGTCCGACGCGACGGACCAGTCGCTCGACGTCGCCTCGGCGTACCCGTTGTTCTCCGCGACGAAGATCGCCGGCAGGTTCCAGAGCGACGCGAGGTTCAGGGCTTCGAGCGTCGTCCCCTGGTTGCCGGCGCCGTCACCGAAGAACGCCACGCCGACGCCGCCGGTGTCCTGCTGCTTCGCGGCCAGGGCCGCGCCGCAGATCAGCGGCGGCCCGCCGCCGATGATGCCGTTGGCGCCGAGCATGCCCTTCGAGAGGTCGGCGATGTGCATCGAGCCGCCCTTGCCGTGGCAGGAGCCGGTCCGGCGGCCGTAGATCTCGGCCATCATGCCCCTGACGTCCACGCCCTTGGCGATGCAGTGGCCGTGGCCGCGGTGGGTGCCGGTGATCGTGTCGCGGTGGTCGAGGTGGGCGCAGACACCGGCGGCCGAAGCCTCCTCACCCGCGTAGAGGTGCACCAACCCGGGGATCTCGCCGGTCGCGAACTCTTCGTGCACGCGCTCTTCGAACGCCCGGATGGTCCGCATCGTGCGATACGCCTCCCGCAGGGTGTCCGTCATCGACGACGCTCCTTCCCTAGATCGGTTTCCGTACGCAACAAGCCCTTCCGCGCCGCCTCCGCCATGGCCGCCCGGACGTCCACGCACCACGGGCCGTCCGGCTTGAGCTCGACGAACGCGCTCTCGCCGAGCTTCAGTTCGAGTTCGCGCTCGCCGTCGAGCGCGATCACGCCGCCCGCGGCGGCGAGCTCGACCCGCACGCCCGGCTGGAGCACGCCCCAGGCCCGCACCCCGACCGGGCGCACCAGGCCGGGCGCGATCGGCGCCTGCACGACGAACGGCGTCTCGCCGACCGGCCCGAGCTGCAGCGCGACGCCGTCCGGGCTCGAACGCGGGCTCGGGCAGAGCTGGCCGGCGATGCTGGAGAGGCCGATGCCGTCGGGTTCGGCGAAGGTGCAGTACAGCTCGGTGAGCGACGCCGGATCCCACAGCGCCCGCGCGCCGATGTGCCTGCTCAGGGACACGCAAACGTCCACCAGCGCGATCTCGCGGCGCGCCTTGGTGACGACCTCGAGCATGCTGACCCGGTGCGTGACGAGGTCGGGATCGATCTGGCCGGTGGTGATCAGCCCGGCGGCCAACCCGGCGACGGTCGCCTCCCGCATCTGCGGAAAGGCGTTGTTGGTCCCGGTGGAAAGGGCGAGCAGGGGGACGTCGTCGCAGGCCGCCGCGGCGACGCGCGCGGTCCCGTCGCCCCCGAGCACGACGATGACGCCGGCGCCGGCTTCGACCATCCGGCGCACGGCGTTGGTGGTGTCCTTCGCGGTGCCGCTGAGCGGGTCTTCGCCGAGGAAGTCGACGGTCGGCCAGGTGCCGCCGCGCCCGAGCGCCCGCAGCACGGCGGCGGAGATCCCGCCGAGATCGGTGGACACGAGGGCACGATCGACCCCGGTCACGGCGAACGCGGCCAGCAGCCGCTGGACCATGTTCGCCTTCTCCGCGGTGGGGAACACGGAAGCCTGCGCGACCAGCCGGCGGATGTCCCGCCCCGACGCCGGATTCGCGACGATCCCCGCCACCGTTTCGCCCAACCTGACCTCCCGGTTCCGCTTCGGGTACCAGGAGACTCCTCCAGGCGTGGTGCAGGGAAGGGTTGCAGGCCGTTGCAAGTGTTGCGCGGGGCGTAGCGGGGCGCGGCGAAGATCACAAAGGAGGACCGGCGGCTCGCGCGTGTCCTCCGCACCGCCGTTCGGCCCAACGTCGACGTCAACCCGATCGGCTCAGCGACGCATCGTCACCCGGGACCGAGCAGTGTGGACAGTCCAACCGGGAGCCGCGCTTACGGCACCAGGCTGGCCGTGCCGACGTAGGTGAAACCCGCCTCTTCCACCGCGCCGCGAACGGCGTCTTCCGTCAGTGCGACGCCGGCGCGCACCACGACCCGGCCGGCCGGAACGTCGACGTCCACTTCGGTCACTCCGGGCAGTGCGGTGATTTCCTCGGTGACCGACTGCGCGCAGTGCCCGCAGCTCATCCCGGAGACGGTGTACCCGTGCTCGATCATGGTGTGGAGCATACGAAAAGGACCGCCACCCTGAACGGGTGACGGCCCTTTCCCAAGATCAAAGTCAGATCACGGTGACCGACGTGGCCTGCGGGCCCTTCTGGCCCTGGCCGATCTCGAACTCGACGCGAGCGTTCTCTTCCAGGCTCTTGAAGCCGTTACCCTGGATCTCGCTGTAGTGAACGAAGACGTCGCCGCCACCGTTGTCGGGGGTGATGAAGCCGAACCCCTTCTCGGAGTTGAACCACTTCACAGTGCCCTGAGTCATCAAAAATCTCCATGTGTAACACCAAAAAAACAGGAAGCCACTTCGGCACCCCGGGTCAGCACGGGGACGGTTTGCTTCCTCGGCGAGGAGACACTACGCCCGCGGGATTCTGCGAGCGTGATTCAACACGAACACAAAAATCGAGACCATCTGAAGTAAAGCACAGGTTGACCTGCGCCGACAAGCCGTCTTCACCCGGGAGAGGTGAGCTATTCGCCACTCGCCGGGCGCAGCCCCTCGGCCGAGAACGGCGAACGCCAGGCAGTCTCGTGCTCCGCCACGACGACGGCGTCGTCGTGCGCCTCCGCGCTGGCGCTGAACAGCACCGGTACGACGCCGGACTTCCGAGCTGCTTCTGAAGCGTGCTGGTGATCGGCCACGTCGAAACTCCCCTCGTTCCCTGCCCGCTGCGATGCGGGTCATGACCGCGATGGTGCCATGCGGCACCGACAGAAACCCGGTTCTTTCCCGCCGGGACCCGGCCGGGAAGGTTCAGCGGCGAACCACCACCGGAACACGGCCAGATTACCTGACTCAACGCCGTGCTACCACTGAACATTCCCGGCGTTTCCCGGATCGAAACAGAGCAAAACCGTTACTGGGCGGGAGGTTGCGGGCGCGCCTGGCCCAGCAGGGCCGACAACCGCACGTCGGGAGTCACCACATCGGGGTCCGTGCGCACGTCGATGACGCACGGACGCTGCCGCACCAGCGCGCTGGCGATGATCGGCTCGAGTTCCTCACGATCGTCCACCGTGTACCCCGCGGCCCCGAGTCCACGCGCCCACGATGCGAAATCGGTCAACGGGATCGACACCCCGGAGAGCCTGCCGTGCGTGCGGGCCTGGTGCATGGCGAGGGCGCCGTGCAGGCCGTTCTGGAACACCACCACCATCACCGGCGCCCGGTACCGGACGGCCGTCTCGATCTCCTGGCCGGTCATCAGGGTCCCGGCGTCCCCCACCATGGCTACCACGGTCCGCCGCGGCTCGGCCAGTTTCGCCGCGACCGCGGCCGGCACGGCGTAGCCCATCGCGGCGTTGCTCGGGCCGAGCTGGCTGCGCGGCGCCGTGAAACACCAGTAGCGGTGCATGAACTGGGCGAAGTTGCCGGCGTCGCTGGTGACGATGGTGTCCTCGGGCGCCAGCTTGCGCAACGCCCGGACGACGTCCACTGGGTGGACACGCGTGTTCCCACTGGTGTCGGGCGGGGTCATGAAGGTGTGGACCGCGGCGTTCGCCGCCGACGCCCGCCGCGTCCGGGGCGAGGCCACCGCCCGCAGCTCCCGCAGGAACGGCTCGACCTCGGAGTCCACCCGGAACGTCAGCCCCCGCCGCCGCGGGCTGACCTCGATGCCCAGCCCCACCATGACCAGCGTCTGCTGGGCCGTCGGGTAGCGGTAGTTCTGCGTCGTCACCTCGTCGAGCTGGGTGCCGAGGGCGAGCACGAGGTCAGCACGTTCCAAGGCGTCCAGCTGCCGCGCCGGGATGCCGAGCCCGAGGTGACCGGCGTAGCGCGCGTGGTTCTCCGGGAAGGCGTCCTGGCGCCGGAAGGCGTTGTAGACGGGCAACGCGAGCTCGTCGGCGACCAGGATCAGCTCGTCACGGGCCGCCCGAGCCCGCCCGCCGACGATGACCACCGGGTACTTGGCCTCGTCCACCAGCTGCGCCACGGCGTCCGCCGAACGGCCCAGCGTCCCGGACGCCGGCGGCCGCACCCGCGCCATCGGCTTCGCCGCGTCGTAGGGCATGCCCCAGATGTCGCAGGGCACGCCGAGCACGACCGGCCCCGGACGTCCTTCCTGCGACGTCGTCAGCGCGTGCGCCAGCAGGCTCGGCAGGCTGTCCGGGTCCGTCACCCGCAACGTCGACTTGGCGATCGACTCGAACATCGCCGTCAGGTCCGACGTCGGCAGGTCACCGGCGGCCCACGTCGTCGGCTCGGCGGCCGGCGTCTCGAGCAGGACCACCATCGGCGTCTCGTCCTGGTACGCGGTCTGGACGCCGATCGCCAGGCTCGCCGCACTCGGCCCGCGGCTGGCGAGCAGGACGGCGGGGCGCTCGGTGAGCTTGCCCTCCGCCTCGGCCATGAACGCCGCGCCCGCGTCGTGCCGGGCCGAGACCAGCGTGATCTCGCGCTCGCGCTGGAGCGCGTCGAGCAGTTCCAGGAAGGATTCACCGACCACCGCGTACACACGGCGGACGCGCGCCTCGGTCAGGATCCGTACGGCCGTCTGGGCGACGGTCGCTCCCAGTTGGTATCTAATGAGGAGAGCTTATGCGGGCACCGTTCAGTGCAGTCAAGTGATCTTGGCCGAAACCCGGTAAGGATGGACTTAATGTCCGCTTTGCCCGACTGGATCCGATCAAGGGAGCGAGGACCGAAGTCTTGGCCGCCACCGAACATGAAACCGTTTTTACTTACGGCGCACCGGCGTTGAAGTACGGCACCGGCGCCAGCGACGAGATCGGCTACGACCTGACGCAGTACGGCGCGCACCGGGTGCTCGTCGTGACGGATCCACAGGTCGCCGCGACCGGTTGGCCGCGCCGCATCGCCGACGGCATCACGGGTTACGGCATCGAGACCGAGATCTTCGACGGCGTACACGTCGAACCGACCGATGTCAGCATGCAGAAGGCGGTTGACTTCGCCCGCGGAACCGGCCCGTACGACGCCTTCGTGGCCGTCGGCGGCGGCTCCTCGATCGACACCGCGAAGGCCGCGAACCTGCTGACCAGCAACGACGGCGACCTCATGGACTACGTCAACGCCCCGGTCGGCGGCGGCCGCGCGCCGGACCGCCCGCTGAAGCCGCTCGTCGCCGTGCCCACGACCACCGGCACCGGTTCGGAGAGCACCACCGTCTGCGTGCTGGACGTGCTGTCCCTGCGCGTCAAGAGCGGCATCAGCCACCTGCGGCTGCGCCCCACCCTCGCCGTCGTCGACCCGCGGCTCACCGTCAGCCAGCCCGCCGGTGTCACGGCCGCGAGTGGCATGGACATCCTGTGCCACGCCGCGGAGAGCTACACCGCCAAGCCGTACACCGAGTTCGACCGCAAGCGCCCGGAGCAGCGCGTGCCGTACTGCGGCGCGAACCCGCTGGCCGACATGTTCGCCGAGCAGTCGCTGCGGCTGCTGTCGTGGGCCCTGCCCGCCGCGGTCGCCGACGGCTCGGACCTCAAGGCACGCGAAGCCATGGCGCTGGCCGCGACGTTCGCGGGCCTCGGGTTCGGCAACGCCGGCGTGCACATCCCGCACGCGAACGCGTACCCGATCGCCGGGCAGGTCAGGGATTTCCACCCGGACGGCTACCCGGGTGACGAACCCATGGTGCCGCACGGGATGGCGGTGTCCTTGACCGCGCCCGCCGCGTTCCGCTTCACCTTCGACGCGGCGCCGGACCGCCACCTGCGGGTCGCCCGCCTGCTGGCGCCCGACTTCGAGTGGCCCGGCGACTTCGCCGACCACCTGCCCGCGGTGCTGATCGACCTGATGCGGCGGATCGGCATCCCGGACGGCATCGGTGCCGTCGGCTACACGGAGTCCGATGTGGACTCACTCGTCGAGGGAACCCTGAAGCAGCAGCGGTTGCTGGCCACCGCACCCCGCGAGGCCTCCGAAGAGGACCTCGCCGGCGTACTGCGCGAGTCGGTGTCCCTGTGGTGAACGGCTACCCGCACTGGCAGACGGTTCCGTTGCGCTGGAAGGACAACGACGTCTACGGGCACGTCAACAACGTGGTGCACTACTCGCTGATGGACACGGTGATCAACACGTGGCTGATCGAGCAGGGCGGCCTCGACGTCGAAGCCGGGGCGGTGATCGGGCTGTGCGTGGAGTCGCACTGCGGGTATCACTCATCGGTTTCCTTTCCTGGAGCGTTGCGGGTGGGCCTGCGGGTGGCACACCTGGGGAAGTCGAGCGTGCGCTACGAGATAGGCATGTACGCCACCGACGAATCGCTGATCGCGGAGGGCCACTTCGTCCACGTGTTCGTGGACCGCGACTCACGCCGGCCGGTTCCGGTGTCCGGCAAGCTTCGCGAAGCGCTGGAAGCACTACAGCCTGGCTGACCTGCCCGCCGGCAGGTCGCGTTTCTTCATGCTTCCGATCATGCACCAACCCACCGACAAGAATCGGCGGCCGGCGCGAGTTATCCACAACTGGTGACAAGATCGGCGAGTTATCCACAGATTCGCCGCGAGGGGTTCCGAGGCGGTTCGGCGGCGGTAACGTGGACGGCATAAACATGTCCACAGTGGACAGGCGGTCAGCCGGCCCGCGCGGTACGCGGAACCGGCGAAGGCCGCCGCGGCGGCTGAACATCGGCGGACTCTGCAGCGGCTGTCGTGCCACCACCGGCAAGTTCACCAGACGCAGGTGGCATGGCGCCTTTGGCAAGGTCATCCGCAGCAGGTGGCGTGGCATGGCCAGCTGGCCGACCAACGGCAGCGCTACCGGCGACGGCAGCCGGCCCGGCAGCGGTCGCAGGTCCTCCGACGAGGCCACCCGCGGCAGGAGGCGCGGCGCCACTGGCAAGGCCATCCGCGGCAGGTGCCGCGGCGCCACCAACCGACCGACCTGCGGCAGGTGCCGCGGCGCCACCAACCGACCGACCTGCGGCAGGTGCCGCGGCGCCACCAGCCGACCGACCTGCGGCAGCACTACCGGCGACGGCAGCAGTCGCAGGTCCTTCCACGAGGCATCCCGCGGCAGGTGGCGAAGTGTCACCAGCCGACCGACCGGCGGCAGCACCACCTACCACGGCAGCAGTCGCGGGTCCTCCCATGAGGTCACCTGCAGCGACTGTGGCGGCACCACCAAGGCCGCCCGCCGCAAGTGCCGCGCTGCCACGAGCCGACCGACCGGCGGCAGTGGTGGTCGCGGCACTGGCGAGGCCACCCGCAGCGACAACTGCGGAATCCGCGCCGACCACCCCGGCGGTCGCGGAGTCCGTCCCGGCCGTCACCGCTGGCCGGGCGTCTTCAGTGGCTGCTCCTCCAGCCACCGGCGCCGCCCAGGCCTGCATGAGTTCCGCGTAGCGCGGCGACCTCGCCAGCAGGTCGCCGTGACGGCCCACCGCGGTCTCGCGGCCGTCCATGACCAGGACACGGTCCGCGCGCAGCGCGGACGACAGCCGGTGCGCGATCACCACCAGTACACCACCCCGCGCGGCGAAGGCCCGCTCCGCGCGGGCTTCCGACACCGGGTCGAGATGGGAGGTGGCTTCATCGAGGATCACGAACCGCGCCGAACCGGCGTACACCCTGGCCAGCGCGAGCAACTGCGCTTCACCCGCGGAGACGCCTTCGCCACCGTGGCCGATCTCGGCGTCGAGACCGCCCAGCCGGTGCAGCAGCGTTCCCGCGCCCACTGCCGCGGCGGCGGCGGTGAGCGCGTCGTCCGAGGCTGAGGGGGCGAACAGCCCGACGTTGTCGCGGACTGTTCCCGCGAAGACGTAGGCCTCCTGCGGGATCAGCGCCACGAGCTCGTGCCGCAGCGCGGCGGGCACGTCCCGGACCGGGACGCCGCCGAGCAGCACCCGGCCCTCCTGCGGTGTGAGCATGCCGGTCAGCAAGCCGGCCAGTGTCGACTTGCCGATTCCGCTCGGGCCGACGACGGCGAGGTGCTCCCCCGGCCGCAGCCCCAGGTCCAGACCACGGACCACGGGTTCGGCCGTCGCGCCCCAGCCGAACGTCAGGGCGCGGACCCGGACGTCGGCGCCGCGCGGGGTCGCCGTGCCGTCCTGCCTGTCGGGCAGCTCGGCCGTCTCCGAAAGACGGCGGAGCGCGACCAGCAGGCGCAGCACCACGGTGCCGGCCGTGGCTGCGAGGCCGCGCAGCGCGGGTTGCATCGTCGTGGCCAGGTAGACCAGCGCGCCCAGCGCCGCGCCGGCGGTCAGCGCACCGCTGGCCACCAGGCTCGGGGCGAGCGACAGGGCGAGCAGCAGCGGCACGAACCCGCCGAGCGAGATCACCAGCGACCGAAGGGCACTCGACCGCGCGACCCGTACGGCCGCCGAAGCTTGGGCGTCGACGGCGTCGTACACCGCCAGTGCGGCGATCGGCTCGGCGCCGCAGGCGACGACGTCGCGCATCCCGGCCAGGGAGGCGCCGGCCGTCGCGGCCGTGTGCTCGTCGGCCAGGGCCAGCGCGCGCTGACGACGAGCCAGCGAAGGAAGGAGACAACCGAACACGACCAGGGAGGCGACCACCGGCACCGCGACCGGGAGCACCAGCGCGCCGGCGACGGTCATGAGCCCGGCCAGTGCCGAGGCCGTCGTCACCAGCATGGCGCGGGCCTGCACCAGCAGCCCGGCGGTCGCGTCGCGGACGACCTCGACGTGCTGGGTGATCCGTGCGACCCCGCTTGAGTCGGGCTGGTTGCGCGGCGGGGATTCGTCGTGCAGGACACCACGCACGACGGCCGTCACGAGCGCGTCGCGCAGCGGTTCGACGACCTTGCCGAGCTGGTGCCAGACCATCCGCGAGCCGAACGCGCCCAGCACCGCGGCCAGGCCGAACATCGCCAGCCAGCCGAGCCCGGTCCCGGGGTCGCCGACGGCGAAACCACGATCCACGGACAGCTCGACCAGCCGTCCCGAGAAGAAAGCAGGTAGCCCTTCGAGCACCGAACACAGGAGCAGCACGACGCCACCACGCCACTGCCCCGTGAGCGCGGACCAGTACAGCCGGCGCAGGCTCACTCGTCGTCCTCCGTGAAGACGCCGCGGTACCCCGGCTCCTGCCACAGGGCCGCGTGCGGGGCGACCGCGCGGATCCGGCCGTCCTCCAGCCAGACCACGAGGTCGGCGCGGGCGGCAGTGCCGGCCCGGTGGGTCACGACGACGCGCGTCCGGCCGGGCAGCGCGGCGGCCAGGTCGCGCTCGACCGCGGCCTCGGTGACCGTGTCGAGGCTGGCCGTCGCGTCGTCGAAGATCAGCACGCGCGGGTGGTGCACGATGGCGCGGGCCAGCCCGAGGCGCTGGGCTTCGCCGCCCGACAACGGCGTCTCGGCCAGCGGGGTGCGGTAGCCGTCGGGCAGGCGGACGACGACTTCGTCGACCTGCGCGGTCCGGCAGGCGCCGCGGATCGCGGACTCGCCGGCCCACGTGCCGTAGCCGACGGCGTCGGCGACCGTCGCGCCGAGCAGCGCGGGGCGTTCGAACGCGTAGCCGACCACCGCGCGCAGCTCTTCGCGGCGGATCCGGGAAAGGGGACGTCCGTCGAGCATGACGCTGCCCTCGTCGGGCGTGACCAGCCCGCCGAGCACCCCGGCGAGCACGGACTTCCCCGCGCCCGAACGGCCGACGACCGCGACGCACGTGCCACCGGGGATCGTCAGGTCGACCTCGGCCAGCGCGCCCGTGACACCGACGTGCCGCAGGTCGAAGGTGCCGTCACCAGGCGGCAGCGGGAGCTTGCCGGGCGCCGGTTCGGGCTCGTCGAGGACCTCGGCGAGCCGTTCGGCGCAGCCGCGCGCCCGCGACAGCATGGTGAGCAGCGGTATCTGGGTGACCAGGCCGAGGGCGAGGGCGACGTAGCCGAGCGTCGCGACGACGTCGCCGACGCTGAGCCGGCCGTCGAGCACGCCGAAGCCGGCCGCGGCCAGCACGGCCAGCTCCACCGCCGGGGTGAGCAGGCCAGCGCGCCAGACCATGCGGGCCTGCGTGCGCCAGATGCCCATCCCGGCGAGGGTCAGCTTCGGCAGCGGGCGCAGCACCCGTTCGGCTTCGCGGTCGGCGGTGCCGGACGCGGCGATCGTGCGGAGGCCGGCGACGGCGTCGACCATCCGGGCCGCGAGCTCGCCGGAAACCTGTTGGTAGGCAAGGACATCGTCGGCGGTGTGCTTGAGGTGGCTGCGGGCGAGCAGCAACCCGAACGGGATGCTGCCGAGGAACACGAGCGCGAGCCGCCAGTCCAGCAACGCCAGCAGCACCACGGCGCCCGACGAGATGACCAGCATCGAGCCGCACTGGACGACGATCGTGACGATGCCGCCCGCGCCGACGCAGTCGCCGGTGAGCCGGCTGATCGCGTCGCCCTCGGCGAACTTCGAGCGGGTGCCGAGGGTGAAGAGCTTGTCCGAGAACGTGCGGCGCAGCCACGCGGACGCGGTCGCGGTCACGCGGGTGGTCAGGATGCCGCCGACGACGTCGGCGGCGATCTCCGCGCCGCCGACGAGCAGCAGCCAGGAGACCTCGGGCCCGCTGGGGCGGCCCGCGACCACGGCGTCCACCGCGGCCGCAAGCGCACTGGGCAGGAACAGCCCGGCCGCGGTGGCGACCAGGGCGGTGACGACGATGGCGGCGAGTCTCGGTCGATCGAGGCCGGCCACCCGGGCCAGCAGCCGATCGGCGGAGCCGCGCATCTCACTCCTTCGGACGAGGTACCGCGAAGGCGGTTCCGGGGCCAGAATGAACGTGCGGGAGCGGCGCACTTGGCCTGTGCCGCTCCCGCACTGTTCACCTAGGCACTACTTGCGTGCGAACTGCCAGGTCAGTGGCAGGTCAGCAGCGAGAGCGTGCTGTTGGTGCAGGAGGCCAGCAGGCTCAGGTTCGACGGCGCGCCGCCACCGCCGCCGTGACCACCGTTGAGCACCTCGGGGGTCTCCAGGGCCTGCAGCTCCAGAACGAGTTCCATGGAACTTCCTTTCGATTGTTCTTCGATTCCGCCGGTCCTCAGCGACCGGAGGTGTGGGGGGACGGCGTGCCGCCCAGGAAGGGCAGCACCTCCTTGCCGTCCAGGAGGGCGGCGAGTGCGAGGAGGATCCCCGCGCCGCCGGTGGTGACGTCCATCGACAACCGCAGCAGCTGGTTGCCGGGGAAGGCGAGCCCGCCGCGGAACGGCACCGCGTACCAGGCCAGCCGGGCCAGGTGCAGGTCGATCGCGTCGCGGACGCGCTGGTCGGGTGCGGCACCCATGCCGAGCGCGACCGCGAGCCCCAGCCGGCCGTAGAGCAGGCCGGGGTGGATCACGAACTCGCCGCGGCACGACTGGCGCAGCTCGGGCAGGCTCTCGCAGGCGGCGGCTCCGGGCTGGTGCCGCGCCAGCTGCTCGGCGACCGCGAGGATCCCCGCGCTGCCGATGCCGGCGTACGGGAGCGTGCGCGTGGCGCCGTCGCGGACCTGCAGTGACGCGTCGTCGGCGAGCACGCATTCCTCGAGGTCACGGCTGAGCGCTTGGTCGGCGAACGCCAGCCACGCGGGCTCACCGGTGCGCTCGAACAGCCGGATGAACAGCAGCGCCGGGCCGGACCAGCCGGACAGCAGCCCCGCGCGGGCGAACTTCCCGGGCGGCGCGGCGGTTTCGAGCGCCTCGGCCAGCCGGACCGCGGTGGTCAGCGCCTGCCTGCCGAACTCGTTGTCCTGCCGGGCCGCGGCGAAGTGCAGCTGGGTCAGGCCGATACCGGCCAGCCCGCCCTCGAGCGCGTGGTCGGTGGTCTGCTCGACCAGCCGCGCGGACGACGCCAGCAGCCGGCCCGCCTCGTCGTGGTGCCCGAGGTTCTCCAGCACGTAGGCGATGCCGTAGGTGCCGTCGTAGAAGCCGGGCCGGGTCGGCGGGTTACGGCGGACCGATTCGATCAGCCAGCGCTCGTGCTCGGGGAACCGCCCGACGCCGGTGACGTCCAGGGCGTGCAGCACACCCGCGGCACCGACGCCGAAGCAGGCGCCGCCGACCCGGAACTGCTCGATGTCGCCGGGGAACAGCCGGTCCTGACGCTCCGGTGTCGCGCTCGCGAGGATCGCCTCGGCGATCTGCTTGCGGACCAGCGGCCAGTCCGGTTTCTCCTGGTCCAGCTCGGTGTGGACCGGTGCCGGCTCCGTGGACTTCGCACGCGGAGCCAGCACCGAGACTGCGGCGTCGGCGTACCCCTCGGGCAGGCCGAACCGGCGTTCGACGAAGTCGGCGATGCCGCGCAGCTTCGCCGGCGCCAGCTCCAGCAGCGCGGACAGCGGCAGGAAGAGCCACAGCCGCAGCGCCGCCAGGGCGTGCTCGTCGATCTCGAAGCCGACCCGGTCGGCCGGCGCGCGGAAGCCCGGCGCTCCGAGCGCGGGCCGCTCGCCGGACTCGACGTCCGCGGCCATCTCGAAGTCGATCAGCGAAACCCGGCTCTCGTCGTCTTCGTCGATCAGGATGTTCAGCGCGTGGAGGTCACCGAAGACGAAGCCGCGGGCGTGGATCGCCTCGATCGTCTCTTCGACCTTCGCCAGCACGGCCAGCGCGCGTTCGGCGTACGCGGTGAGGTCGGCTTCGGTGGTGTCGCGCCTGGTCAGCGGGTAGTTGCGGGCCAGCCAGTTGCCGAGCGACGTGCCGGGCATGTACTCCATGGCGAGGTAGTGGTGTTCCCAGACGGTGAAGGTTTCGATGGCGCGCGGCACACCGGGGATACCGGTCAGCCGGTCGAGCACGCTGTGTTCGCGTCGCAGCCGTTCAACGGCGTCGATCTGCGCCCGGTCCAGGCCGGCGTGCGGCCGGGCCTCCTTGAGGACGACCTGGTCACCGCCCGCTTTCGGGTCGGCGAGGTAGACGCCACCACCGTTGGAGAAGTGCAGCGAGCTCGTCACCCGGTAGGGGAACTGAGCCGGGTCACCGGCCTTACGCGCAGCGATACTGCTCTGCAAACAGGGCGGGATCTTCACCCAGTCGGGGACGGAGAACGTCGGTTCCCGTTTGTCAGGAACGAGCCTGCCGTCCGGCTTGCGGATCGCCAGGACGCGGTTGCCGTCGTGTTCGACCCACTGCTCGGCGAATCCGCCGTAGCGCACATACAGGGGACCGCCCCCATAACGCAAGTCGCTCAGAATATAGGCCCCGTGCTCGCCTTCGAGGCGCACCGACAGATCGTCCAGGACGCGCTTCAGCTCGTCTTCATTCGCCGGATAAATCGTGATCAGTTTCCCGCTGCCGTCGCGGGGTGCGTATTTCGAGTTCCGGGCCAGCAGGATCAGCGGCGAGCGCAGGTGCTTGTAGGCGACGCGGTACTCGAGACAGTACTCGTGCACCTGCACGAGGACCCGGCGAGCGTTGTCCAGACCGGCGGAGACGTGGATTTTCCAGCCCTGACCGGGCAATTCACGACCTTCGGGGTGCAGCACGCGCCACACGCCACGCTGGGCGGTGACCCAGCCGGCGTCCGGCGCCGGCAGCGCCGTCGCGAACTCGCCGACCGACGCACCGATTTCCTGTTGTTCGTCGTAGAACAACGGATCGGCGAAGCAAAATGCTTCGTAGCGCAGGTCCATCGAGATAACCCCTCTGTGCGTTCCCCGGTGCAGCGCGGCCCGGGACGAGGAATATTCCCCCATGCCGGACGGGTCCACGCCAATCCGCCAACCCGGGGGTTCAACTGGGCTATCCGAGGTAGGCAAAAGAGGCACTTACCAGGCGGTAGTCGAACCCTGCGTGATTTCCACGTGGCAACCAACCACCCTGTCGGGGTGTAACACGAAGGTTTTTACGCCATTCCTGCAGGTCCGAACAAGACCTCGCCGGAATAAACCACCGAATTGGCAGAATGCCATCAAGGGCGCATGGTGATCAATTTTCCCGATAGTACGAGGTCAGGTTGGCCGTCCGGTCCACTGTGGATCACCTCGCGTGGCCCCTGCCACGCCCGCCCCACACGGCCGACGGGCCGTCCGGTACCCCGGGGTAAGTTGACGTCGGCGGACCGGAAGGAGGAACGGGTGATCTTCGGATTCGCCGTGACGGTCGCCGTGGCTGCCACGCTCGTCGCGCTCTGGAGCTTCGTCCAGGCGGCCCGCAACCGGGAACCGGACAACCCGCTCCTGATCGCGCTCGCGGTCATCGAGGTGCTGCTGGTCGTCCAGCTGGTGATCGGGATCGTGCTGCTCGCCGGCGGTGAGCGCCCCGGCAGCCTGGCGACGTTCCTCGCCTACCTGATCGGCTGCCTGGTCGTGCTGCCCGCCGGCGCCGCCTGGGCGCTGGCCGAGCGGAGCCGGTCGAGCACGGTCGTGCTCGGCATCGCCTGCCTGGCCATCCCGGTGATGGTGCTGCGACTGAACGAGGTGTGGAGTGGAGCAACAGCGTAGGACGGCCACCGGCCCCGGACGGGTGCTCGTCGCCGTGTACGCGATCTTCGCGCTGGCCGCGACGTCGCGGGCCGGCGTCCAGATCAGCACGAAGTTCCACGAAGCACCGCTCGCGTACATCCTCTCGGCGTTCGCCGCGGTCGTGTACATCGTCGCGACGATCGCACTGGCCCGCCGCGGCGACGGCTGGTGGCGCGTGGCCCTGACGGCCTGCTCGATCGAGCTGCTGGGCGTGCTGACCATCGGCACGCTGAGCATCGTCGACGCGGCCGCCTTCCGGCACCCGACCGTCTGGTCGGTCTACGGCGAGGGCTACCTCTTCATCCCGCTGGTCCTGCCGGTCATCGGCCTGTACTGGCTGCGCAAAACCGCCCCGGCGCGCGTCACCGCCTGACCGCGCAGTCGAAGAGCACCCCCGCCGTGGCGGCATCCGGTCCGATCCGGGCCGGCGGCACCGGACGGCACTGCTTCGCCTCCCAGCCGATCCGCCGGATCAGCTCGGCCGCTTCCTCGGCGGCCCCCGTTCCGCCGCCGCGGCCCATCTCGAGGTAGACCCGCGGCAGCAGCACGTACCGCAGTTTCCCGGCCGCCACCCAGCCCGGCAGGTCCGCGGCGGCGGGCGCCGGATCGAAGCCGAGGTAACCGCCGAGTGGCGCCACGCGCGCCTCGGTGTTCAGCAGGAACGGGTCCGCGCCGTACGTCCCGCCCTCGACGGCGAGCGTGCTCCCCTTCGCGTAAGCGAGCACTTCGCGCTGGCCGGGACTCAGCTCGTACGCGCTGTCCATGAAGCGGATGTACGCGGCTTCGGCACCTTCGCCCGTCTTAGCGCCGACAACGCTGCTCAACGCCGACGTCGACGACGGCCCGGCACTCGGGTCGGCGGACTCCAGCACACTGACCGGCCGCACCGCGGTGTCGACGACGTAGGCCAGCGGCCCGGCGAGGATCGTGGCCAGGCCCGTCACGATCGGCACCACCCGGGACCGCAGCAGGGCCGCGACGACCGTGAGCAGCGCCAGCGCGACGACGGTGTACCGCAGCCACGGCAGCCAGCCGGGCGTCCGGTCCAGGATGACGAACGCGAGTGCGGCGGTCACCACGACCGCGACGGGCAAGACGAACCAGGCGCTGCGCCACCGCCACGCGGTGACCAGCCCCGCCGCCGAAAGCGCGGCGATCGCCGGTGCGAGCTCGGCGGTGTAGTAGCCGTGGAAGATGCCGCCGGTGAACGAGAACACGGCCGCGCCGACGACCAGCCAGCCACCCCACAGTGCCCAGCCCGCCCTGGTCTCCGGCGCGGCGCCGCGGGCCCGGCACGCGGCGACGACCAGCGACCCGAGCGCGAGCGGCAGCAGCCACGCGATCTGCCCGCCGACCTCGGTGTCGAACAACCGCAGCGGCCCCGGACCGCCGCCGAGGGTCGCGCCGATCGTGGTGCCGTACCCGGCGCCGACGCCGGTCGTGCCGCCGACCAGCCGCGTCACGCCGTTGTAGCCGAAGGCCAGCTGCCACACCGAGCCGTCCGTGGTGCTGCCGACGAACGGCTTCGCGCCCGGCCACAGGCTCACGACGACCGGCCAGGACAGCGACACGACCAGCGTCACCGCGCCGGCCAAGGCGAGCCGGGACAGCCTGCGTTCACGCGCGCCGAGGAAGTACGCCAGCGCGAGCCCGGGCAGCACGATCCACGCGGCGAGCATCTTCGTCAGGAAGCCGAGGCCGACGAACACCCCGGCCCACACCAGCCAGCGCGTCCCGTTCCCCTCGACCGCCCGCGTGACGCAGTACGCGGCGAGCAGCAGGAGGAGCACGAGCAGCGTGTCGGGCACGTTGTCCCGGTTGATCGCCGCGGTGATCGGCGTCAGCGCGAACAGCGCCGCGGCGAGCAACGCCGTCGCCGGCCCGGCCCAGCGACGGACGACCCGGTGCAGCACGAACACCGCGGCGACGCCCTCGACGGCCTGGACCAGCGCGATCGCCCAGGGGTGGAAGCCGAACACGGTCACGCCGAGCGTCTGCGTCCAGAACGCGAGCGGCGGCTTGTCGACCGAGACGAACCCGGCCGGGTCGAAGCCCGCGAAGAAGAACGCTGTGACGTCCCGGGACATCGAATGCACGGCGGCGGCGTAGTAAGGCTGCAGTGTCCGGCTGCCCAACGCCCAGCACCAGAGCGTCGCGGCGACGACCAGCACCGCCCCCAACGCGACGCGTTCACTCCTTGCCGTCATGTCTCCCCCTCCGGTTCCCCGTGTGAAGGACGCTAGGGCGGCGCGGCGGCGGAGTCCTCAAGCCCGGGATTGATCCGGGTTCTCCACCCATGGGTTGAGCACGGGAACAGTAGGTAGCCCTCCTCCCGGCAATAAATGAGGGTTCGCCGGACGACTTTCGTCGGTTCCGGAAATTCGCCCCGTAAACGGACAATCCTCACGTTCGGTCCCCACCGGCCTTTTCCGTGCGGTCATCCACCGCACCCATAAGGAGTGAGCGTGAAAGTACGCTTCGGCAAATTCGTCCTGCTGGCCGCGAGTGCGGCGTTGGCGGTGGTCGGTCTCGCCGGCCCCGCGACGGCCGAGACGTCGATCATCGGCGGCAGCAACGCCTCGAGCGGTCCTTGGGCGGCGCGGCTGTTCGTGAACGGCCAGCAGAACTGCACCGCGACGATCATCGCGCCGCAGTACATCCTGACCGCGAAGCACTGCGTGAGCAGCTCCGGCACGTACACGTTCCGGATCGGCAGCCTGGACCAGACCAGCGGCGGCGTGACGGCCACCGGGTCGACGATCACCCGGAATCCGAGCGCCGACCTGGCGATCGTCCGCCTGACGACGTCAGTGAGCGCGACGTACTCCCCGCTCGGCGCCGTCGGCGACGTCACGGTCGGCCAGAACGTCTCGGTCTACGGCTGGGGCGCGACCAGCCAGTGCGGCTCCGAGATCAACTGCCAGTCGCGCTACCTGAAGGTCGCGACGGTCCGGGTGAACTCGATCGGCTGCAGCGACTACGCGGGCGGCGTCGCGGTGTGCGCGAACCGCGTCAACGGCATCACAGCGGGCGGCGATTCGGGCGGCCCGATGTTCGCCTCGGGCCGCCAGGTCGGCGTGGCGTCGACGAGCGACCGGTCGAACAACACGGCGTACACGAACATCACGCGTTACCGCAGCTGGATTTCCAGCGTGGCCGGAGTTTAGTTTCCCGGGAAATCCCGAGGACGGAAGAAAGCGGTCAGCTGGGCCCGCTCGAGCCGGGCCCAGCTTTCCGTCACCGCGAATACCGCGACGCCACCGGTCGGGAACGCGTCGATCGCCGTTCTTCCGGCCAGCTGGAAAGTCACATCGCTGACGCTGGTCTCGTGCCCGACGAGCGCAAGCCTCACGACGTCCTCCGGCGTCCGACGCGCGATGTCCAGGTAGTCACCCCCGTAGAGGTCACCGTCGTACTCGACCGGCGGCTGCTGTTCGAACTCCCCGGAGACGAGCCGCCAGGTCTCCCGCGCCCGGCGAGCCGTGGAGCAGCGCACGCGCTCGGGCAAGTAGCCGTTTTCCCTCAGCCAGCGCCCGGCCTTGGGGGCGTCTTCGAGCCCCCGCGGCCCGAGAGGACGTTCGTGATCATCAACGCCCTCCGGCCAGGCGGACTTGGCGTGCCGGACAACGAGAAGCAATCGATCCACAGCTGAAGCGTGTCACAACACCGGCCAGACTGCGCCGGTGCTCGCCCGATGGACCACTGACCTGCGAGTTTGAGTGGGCCGCCTGGGGCTCGAACCCAGAACCTACGGATTAAAAGTCCGCAGCTCTACCAATTGAGCTAACGGCCCGTGTGCTCAGCTTAGCCGGGACCTGCTCGGCGGCCGTCTGCGGGTGGATCAGCCCGCTGTGGAGGTCAAGACTGGTCTTGCCCCGGCGGACCTGCCCATGATGGCGTCCATGCCTGACGAAAGCGGTTCGCTGCTGATCCTCACCGGGCCGCCCGGGGCCGGGAAGTCCACCGTCGCCCAGTCGGTTGCCGAAGGGGCGACGCGGCCGACCGTTCACCTGCACACCGACAGCTTCTACGTCTGGATCCGGACCGGCTTCGTGCCGCCGTACCTGCCTGCGGCCGCTCAGCAGAACGAGGTCGTGCTCGGCGTGCTCGCCGAAGCCGCGTGCGGGTACGCCCGCGGGTGTTACGACGTGGTACTCGACGGCATCGTCGGGCCCTGGGCGTTGCCGCCGTTCCGCGACGCCGTGAAGCGGGACGGTCTGGACCTGTTCTACGTCGTCCTGCGGCCGAGCCTCGACGTGACGCTCGCCCGCGGGACCGCCCGAGAAGGCCGGGAACTCACCGAGATCGAGCCCATCAAGGCCATGCACTGGGCGTTCGCCGCCTTGGGCGAACTCGAGCGGTACGTGCTCGACACCTCGGAGCAGAGCGTCGAAGAGACGACGTCCGCCGTGCGGCTTCGGGGCCGCACGGCGGACTTTGCGCTCTGACGCTCCCTTATGGACGGATCAGCACGTCACGTAGAGACCCGTGTACGCCGTGCACTTCTTCGACGCCGCGTCGTTCGCGGCGTTCGGGTCGGCCGGGGTGCTCGCCGCGCGCTGGGCGGTGGTCGTGAACGCGCCCCAGGCGAGGATGCCGCCTTCGGACGTGAACTTCGCCGTTGCCGAGGCGCCCGCGGAGAGGGTGCCGAACGTGCAGCTCAGCGTCGTGCCGGACTTGGTGCAGCCGGTCATCGAGGTGACCGTCCGGTTCGGACCCGGGTTGACCGTCACGCGGACGCCGGTCGCCGAGGCCGGGCCGGTGTTCGACACCGTGACCACGTAGTCGACCCGGGCGAACACGCCGATGCGCGGGGTGGCGGCCAGCGCGACCTTGACGTCGGCCTTCTGCGCCGCCGTGATCGTGACGGCCGGGCCGTCCTCGACGCCGAACGCGTAGTTGTCGCCCGCGAACTGGTGCTGCAGCGTGTACTGGCCGCCGATGGCGTCGTCCTTGACGCGGAAGGTGAACGTCACCGTCGCGCTGTCGCCGGGGCCGAGGTCGCCGACCCCGCCGCGGAAGCTGCTCAGGTACTGCGCGCACGGCGCGATCGAGCCGGTGCACGACACGAGGTCGACCACGTCGACGATCGGCGATTCCTTGGCGTAGACCGCGGCCTTCGCTCCGGTGATCGTGAAGTCCGTCGGGTTGTAGAGCTGCTCGGTGACCGTGAACGTGTCGCCGGCGCCGAGGGTGGTGTCGCTGACGTCGAGGGCGCTGGCGGGCGGGGCCGCGGACGCGACGGCGGGCGCCGCCATGAGGACCGCGGCGGTGAGCGCGGCCAGAACGGCGGTTCTTCGACCGGTTCGCTTCATAGTTCGTTCTCCTGTTTCCGAACCGAGGGTGCCGCTCCGACCGGTGGGGACTGGTACTGCGCAGCAGGTGACGAAGATCAGATCGCCGCTCCCGAAGATTCGTTACCGGGTCCGCCAAACCGTGTCTGAACTGGGGTTATCAGCCGTTGCCCGGTCACCGGGCGGCGCCGCGAACCGAAATTGTCGTACCCCTGTGGCACGCTCCGCGCATGACCGAACACATCGTCTACGGGCCGCGGCTCACCGGTGAGCGCGCCGAGCTGACCCAGGTCGCGGGCGAGCTGCAGGCGCTGACCGAGACCGTCGACTACTACCGGCGCACCTTCGAGCTGAAGTGCGCCGGGCTGACACCTGCGCAGTTCTCGGAGCGCTCGGTATCGCCGTCGTCGCTGTCACTGCACGGGCTGCTGCGGCACCTCACCGGTGTCGAGCGGTGGTGGTTCCAGATCCAGTTCGCGGGCGAGGACGTCCCGAACCTCTACCTGTCCGACGACGACCCGGACTTCGAGTTCACCGTGCTGGACGGGAACGTCGAGGACGAATTTGCTTTGTGGCGCGCCGAATGCGAGCGGTCGAGGGAGATCGTCGCGGCGAGCTCACTGGACGCGACCGGTACCCGGCGGAGCACCGGCACGCCGTTCACCTTGCGCTGGCTCATGTTGCGGATGGTCGGCGAGTACGCGCGCCACTGTGGACAAGCCGACTTGATCCGCGAACGGGTCGACGGCGTGACGGGCGAGTGAATCAGTCCTTTCAGTCCTTTCGGAACCGAAGAAGGAGGCCGGAGACGAGCGGAATGACGATCCAGCAGGCGTAGGCCCAGGTCGTGAAGAACGCGACCGGGATCGACACGGCGAAGGCGGCGATCATCACGCCGGCCCCGCGGTAGGTCCTGCCGAAGAGCTCCGGCGGGGTGTCCGCGCGGTACAGGTGGTGGCGCTGGATCTGCCAGACCATCAGGACGAACACGGTCATCGCGACGACCTGCACGACGGCGTAGAAGACGAAGCGGAATTCGAACGCGCCGTCTTCGCCGATCACCTTCGTGGCGAAGGGCATGATCACCTGCATCAGCAGCCAGACGAAGGTGAGCCTGATCAGGCCGCTGGTCACCCTGGTGACGTGCTCGAACAGACGGTGGTGGGCGCGCCAGTGCCCGCCGATGACGGCGAAACTGATCAGGAAGGAGATGTATTCGGACTTGTGATCGCCGAGTGAGTGCAGCAGCTCGGTGCCGGAGGGCCCCTCCGGCAGCGGCAGCTCGAGGGCGAGCAGGGTGATGGCGATGGCCACGACGGCGTCCGAGAAGAAGACGAGCCGCTCGGCGGCGAACAACCGTTCCTCGGATGCGGCGGCGGTGTCTTCGCCGGGCGTGGCGTCAGTCATGGTCGGAAAGGGTGCCAGACGCGATCGGGTGACCGAAGCCGAGGTCACCCGGCGTGGCTCGGTGGGCTTGCTCAGCGGGATTGGCCGGCAAGCGTGGTTCGACGGGCTCGGTCGGCTGGCGCGGTTCGGCGGGCTCGGTCGGCTGGCGTGGTTCGACCGGCACGGTCGGCAGAGGCGGTCCGGCGGGCTTGGTCCAGTGGGCCTGGTCGGCAGAGGCGGTTCGACGGGCTTGGTCCAGTGGGCCTGGTCGGCAGAGGTGGTTCGACGGGCTTGGTCCAGTGCGCCTGGTCGGCGGGGCGTGGTTTGGCGAGCGTGGTCGCGCAAGTTCTGCTTGGCGGGCTTGGCTCAAGCGGACCTGGTTTGACGGACTTCGTCCACGAGCTTGGTCGGCAGGCATGACTGGAGAGCGCGGTTCGGCAGGCGCGGGTTCCGTAGGCCTGGTTCAGCAGGCTTCGGCAGGCCTAGTCGGCAGGCTTGGGCTGGCGAGCATGGTCCGGTAAGCACGGATCGGTGGACTTGGTCGGCGGGCATGGCTTGGTGAGCTCGCGGCGAGCGTGGCTCGGGAGCCGCGGTCGGCGGGCTTGGCTCGGGAGCCGCAGTCGGCGGGCGTGGTTCGGCTGGGCAAGCCGGCTGGCGTGGTCAGGCGTCGTGGCAGGCGCTGGGTGAACGGTTGCCGGCCGAGCCTTTGGTGGGTGACTGCTCGGCCGTGGTCGGGGTCAGGTGCGTGCGATGCTGAGGTCATGACCGTCGATCCTGATTGCGGGCTGTTGTCTCCGGTGCGGGCTGGGACTCCGGCCGAGTCTTCGACCGGTGATGAGGCCTGGTTGCGCGCCATGCTTGATGCCGAAGCTGCGTTGGCTCGAGCGCAGGCTCGGCTCGGTACGGTGCCCTCTGCCGCGGCGGACGCGATCACCGAGGTCGCGGGTAGCGCGCGCATCGATGTCGTCGAGCTGGCGCGGGAGGCGCGGGCTACCGCGAACCCGGTTGTTGGGCTGGTCAAGGCGCTGACGTCGGCCGTCGGCGCTGGCGCGCCCGAGGCTGCTGAGTACGTGCACCGGGGCTCGACCAGCCAGGACATCTTCGACACCGCGATGATGCTGGTCGCCGCCCGGACGCTGCGGCCGCTCGCCGATGACCTCGACGCCACCGCCGGGGCCCTGGCCGAGCTGGCCCGCGCGCACCGGGACACGGTCATGGCCGGCCGGACGCTGACGGCGCACGCCGTGCCGACGACCTTCGGCCTCAAGGCCGCGGGCTGGCGGCAGCTGGTGCTGGACGCGTCCGTGCGAGTCCGCCGGGTACTGGACGGCGGCCTGCCCGTCTCCCTGGGCGGCGCGGCCGGAACGCTGGCGGCGTACATCGAGTACGCCCGCCTCGCCGACGCTGGGTCGAGCGAAGCTGCGCGTGCGGACACTGGGAGTGCCGACGCCAGGTTCACTGACGGGGTGGCTGCCGGCATCGGGGCTGCGGGCGCGGAAGCAGCCGGCACCGAGTTGGCCTTCTCCGGGTCGGACGAAGCTGCGCGTACGGACGCTGGGCCCATGGCTGACGGCGCCGGGCCTGTCGACATCGAGTCTGCGGGCATCGAGCCTGCGGAGGCCGGGGCCGCGAGCGCCGGACTTGCGGACGGTGGGTCTGTAGGGGCTGGGGACGCCACCGGGTATGCGGAGGCCGGGTCTGTGGGGGCGGGTTCTGCCGACGCCGGGTATGCGGAGCGGTTGACCGTGGCCTTTGCCGAGGAGACCGGGCTGGCCGTGCCGGTCCTGCCGTGGCATTCGCTGCGGACGCCGGTTGTGGACCTCGTCGGCGCGCTCGCGTTCACCGCGGGTGCTCTGGGCAAGCTTGCGGTCGACGTCGTCACGCTCACGCGGACCGAAGTCGGTGAAGTCACCGAACCGGCCGCGGAGGGGCGGGGCGGGTCCTCGGCGATGCCGCACAAGCGGAACCCCGTGCTGGCGACGCTGGTGCGCTCCGCCGCGCTGCAGGTGCCCGTGCTGGCCGCCGGGGTCACGCAGTCGATGCTGGCCGAGGACGAGCGGTCGGCCGGGGTGTGGCACGCCGAGTGGCAGCTCGTCCGGGAATGTCTGCGGTTGACCGGTGGGGCCGCGTACACGGCCGTCGAGCTGGCGCGTGGGCTGACCGCTCATCCCGGCCGGATGCGGGACAACCTGTCCTCTACCCACGGGCTGATCGTCTCCGAGCGGCTGTCGGCGGTGCTCTCTCCACTGCTCGGCAAGGCCGAGGCGAAGGAACTGCTCGGGGAGGCGTCCCGGCGGGCGGTGCGCGAAGGCCGTCCGCTGCGGGAGGTGCTCGACGCGCTTCCCGCGGTCACCGACGTGCTGACGCCGGCCGCGCTCGACGCTCTGCTGGACCCCGCCGGGTACACGGGCGCGGCGGGCACGCTGGTCGATCGCGCCCTCGGCTCCGCAACAACAGAGCCCTCGACCTGGGCCGGAGGGTCCGCGAAAATTCTTTGAACCGCCTTCGCCGAGTGTCCGTGTAGTGGGTATCAGGCAGCCGCACCGAGCGGCGGAAAACCCCTACGGACACAAGGAGAACTTCCATGCTTCGCACGCGCATCGCCGTCTCCGTCGCCGCTGCGGCAGCCGGGCTGGCAGTGCTCACCGCTTGCTCGGGCGCCGAAACCGCACAGCCCGTCGTCGCTCCGGCGGCGGCCGGTGGCACCGGCGGCGGCCAGCAGCTGGGCAACGCGGCCCCGGCGTCGAACGAGTCGAAACTCGTCGTCGCCGATGTCGCCAGCGTGGGCCAGGTGCTCACCGACCAGAACGGCATGACCCTCTACCGCTTCGACAAGGACACGGCGAAGCCGCCGAAGTCCAATTGCTACGGTGACTGCGCCAAGGCTTGGCCGCCGATGCTCGCCACCGGGGACGTTCAGGTCCAGGGGGTCGACAAGAGCCTCGTCGGCAAGGTGACCCGGGACGACGGGACCGAGCAGATCACCGTCGGCGGGTGGGCGCTCTACCGCTACGCCAAGGACACCAAGGCCGGTGACGCGACCGGCCAGGGCGTCAGTGGCGCCTGGTACGCCGCGAACGCCAAGGGTGGCAAGGCTGGGCAGGCCGCGGCCGAAGCCGGTGTCGTCAAGCTCAGCGCCACCAAGATCGACGGCCTCGGTGACGCGATCACCGACCAGAACGGCATGACCCTCTACCTGTTCACCAAGGACACCAAGAAGGCCAAGACCTCCGCCTGCAACGGTGACTGCCAGAAGACCTGGCCCCCGGTCCTCTCGAACGGCAAGGTCGAACTGCAGGGCATTGACTCGAAGCTGCTCGGCAGCATCAAGCGCGCGGACGGCACCGAGCAGGTCACCATCGGCGGCTGGCCCGTCTACACCTTCTCGAAGGACCTGAAGCCGGGCGACGCGAACGGCATGGGCGTCAACGGCACCTGGTTCGTCATCGAGCCGGCCGGCTGCAAGCTCGGCACCAACCCCGCGACCGCCGCCACCAGCCAGGCTCCGGCCAGCAGCGGCGGTACGGGATCCAGCAGCTCCAGCGACTCCGGTGGCTACAGCTACTGAGCCACCGAACCCACTGATCTAGTGCGCGAGGCCCGGCGGACGCTCTTCACGAGCGACCTCCGGGCCTTGCTCGTTGTGGTCACGGCGCAGGAACGGACGGCGACGCCGGGGCGCCTCGGTGTCCGCGACGGCGACGCGGTCGCGGTCGGCAGCCGAGCGGTCGGCAGTCGAGGCGTCGACGACCGGGACGCGCTCGGTGCGGTCGTTGTCGACGACACGGTCGCGGTCGGTGCGCTGCTCGACGACCGTGGGCTCGTCGACCACCTCGTCTTCTTCGGGCACGAGAATCGTGCGGCGGGCCGGGAAAACGGCGATCAGCAGACCGAGCGCGGCGACACCGAGGTGCAGCCAGGTGTCGGCGGGGCCGAGGTCCATCGGGTTGCCGGCGGTGGCGAACGGGTTGTTCGAGATGAGGCCGTCGATCATCAGGCCCCAGACGAACAGGGCGCCGTAACCGATGAACAGCAGCCAGCCGAACGTCCGGGCGCGGCCCGAACCGAACGCGAGCAGCAAGCCGACGACGCCGGTCACGACGCGGACGAGGCTGCTCAGTGGATTGCTCGAGAACCGCCACAACCCGGCGTCGTGGTGGCCGGCGAAGTTCCCGACGCCGGTCCTGGTGAATCCGATGATGCCGACGATGATGAACGCGATCCCGGCCAGTCCGGCCAGTACCTGCGCCGGCTGCAGGCCGCGAACCCGGATGCGTGCGCCTTTCGCGTGAGCCATGACTCCAGTCCTTCCCAGCATGTGGTGACGACTGTCACCGCACCCAGGTACCCCGCGACCACTGTGCGCGAAACGAGGCGAAAACCCCCAGACGTCCGATCACTGGCACCGTACCGATGACAACGATGTCGGAAATCGCCGGACCATCCACAGTGGACAGCAAACGGCCTACTGGTCGGTGTCGGCCAGCGCGCCGTGCGCGCCCGAACGCGGCAACGGCCAGGGCTGGACGCCGCCAGTGGTCTCGACCTGTCGGACGGGCGGGGCCGGGGCCGTGGAGTGCGCGCCGATCCAGGCGAGGAGGTCGGGGAGCTGGGACTTGAAGGTGTTCATGTTGTGCCCGGCATCCGGGATGCGCCACGACGAAAACCGCAGTGGCGGGCGCACCGCGAGGCGGATTTGGTCGATGGCATAGCTTTCGTAGCTCTCTTTGTCACCCGCGATGGCGAGGATGTCCACCGGCGACGGGTGCAGGCGCACGTTGAGCCGGACGTTGTTGGCGTCGTTGATGTCCTGCCGGCCGTGGAAGAGGTCCTCGGTCTCGGCGTCGACCTGTGCCTTGTCGTAACCGCTGACGCTGACCGCCTGCCCGTACCACTGCGGGTGCCGGGTCACCAGGTTCATCGCGCAGTACCCGCCGGACGACCAGCCCGCCATCGTCCAGGCGCGCCGGTCCGGCGCCGCGCCGAGCTTCTGCAGCGCCCAGTCCCGCAGGTCCGCTGTGAGGTAGGTGTCGTTCGCGGTGCCGTTGACCTCGTCGACGCACTCGGTGTCGTGGCCGACCTTCGGGACGCCCGTCGGGTCCGGCACGATCACCACGGTCGGGGCCAGCACGCGCTTGCCGATCGCCGCGTCGAGCTGCTCCGGCAGGTGGTAACCGCCGGTGACGACCTCGGGGCCGGACGGGTAGTTCGGGATCCACTCGATCACCGGGAACTTGAGGTCCTTGAACGTCGGGTCGAAGTACTGCGGCGGCAGGTAGACGGTGACGTCGCGGGTGAGCTTGGTGCGCCGCCCGGTCACCTTCATGTGGACGACGGTGCCCTTGCCCTCACGAGCGTGCGCCACCGCCGTGTCACGCAGCTTCTCGAGGTCCTCGCCGTTCTGCGACGCCTCGGCGTCGGTGCCCTGCGCGGAGTAGACGCCGGTGCCGAGCAGCGAGCCGACCGTCGGGAAGAACCCGCCGATCATGTTGCCCGCCATGCCGGTGGAGACGACCGTGAGGACGACCGCCAGCAGGATCGTCGCGCTGCGCCACAGGCGCTTGCGCTTCCAGCGGTCCCAGAACCACGGCACCGCGATGATCGCGAGCAGCGTCAGCACGACCACGATGATCATGTTGACCGGCGAGTCCAGCCGGATGCTGCTGAGGTGCATGGGACGGGTCCTTCCAGACGGGCAAACGCGCGCCCGGATTGCGGGACTCGCGTATATAGCACGTTTGACCCACCACCTGCGTTGCGGCCCTGTGAGTTCCGTCATAGGGCCGCAACGCGGGACTCGCTCAGCGTTCTCTCAGGAAATCACTGCGCGAAAGCGCGCGTCAGCACCATGATCGCCTGCGTGATCGCGGCTTCGGCGGCGTGGGTCTCGCGCATCGAGTTCACCATCACGAAGTCGTGGATGATGCCCTGGTACCGCACGGCCGTGACGGGCACGCCGGCCTGACGCAGCTTCGCCGCGTACGCCTCACCCTCGTCGCGGAGGACGTCGGCCTCGCCGGTGATCACCAGGGCCGGCGGCAGCCCGGAAAGCTCTTCCAGCGACGCGCGCAGCGGGGACGCGGTGATCTCCGCGCGCTGGGCGGGGTCGGTCGTGTACTGGTCCCAGAACCACTTCATGCCCTCGCGGCCGAGGAAGTAGCCCTCGGCGAACTTCGTGTACGACTCGGTGTCGAAGTTCGCGTCGGTGACCGGGTAGAAGAGCACCTGCTGGCGGAAGGTGACGTCGCCGCGCTGCTTGGCGAGGATCGTCAGCGCCGCGGTCATGTTCCCGCCGACCGAGTCGCCCGCGACGGCGATGCGCGTGGTGTCCAGCCCCTTCTCGGCGCCGTGCTCGGCGACCCACTTCGCCACGGCGTAGCTCTGTTCGATGGCGACCGGGTAGCGCGCCTCCGGCGAGCGGTCGTACTCCGGGAAGACGACGGCGGCACCGGTACCGGCGGCCAGCTCGCGCACCAGGCGCTGGTGCGTGTGGAAGTCGCCGAACACCCAGCCCGCGCCGTGGACGTAGACGATGACCGGCAGCGGCCCGGAAACGCCGGCCGGGCGGACGATCCGGGTCTCGACCTCACCGGTCGGGCCGCCGGGCACCCGGAGCACCTCGATCTCGGCGTCGGCCATGGCGACCTCGCCGTCCTGGACGCCGTCGACGGCCTTGCGTCCCTCCTCCGGCGGCAGCTGGAACAGGTACGGCGGCTGGTCGGTGGCCTCGGCGAACGCCTGCGCGGCCGGTTCCAGGGCGAGGTTGTGCGGGTTGGCGGTCATGTCGTCCTCCTCGGGGGCGGTGAAGCTGACCTCCTGAAGGTAGCTCGCAACTGAGTTGTGCACAACTGAATGACGTCCAATGAGATTAAGGGCACTTAGGTTGCATCGCCGGACCGAGAACGGGACCATGGAGAGTTACGAGAGAGGAGGACGCCATGGCGTCGCTGCGACTGGACGACCAGCTCTGCTTCGGGCTGTACTCGGCGTCGCGCGCGGTGACCGCGCTCTACCGGGTCGTCCTGGAGGACCTCGACCTGACCTACCCCCAGTACCTGGTCATGTTGGCGCTCTGGGAGCGGGACAACCGGCTCGTGAAGGACCTGGGCGCCGAGCTGAGCCTCGACTCGGGGACGTTGTCGCCGCTGCTCAAGCGCCTGCACGCGGCCGGCCTGGTCGAGCGCAACCGGCAGGCCGACGACGAGCGCGCGGTCATGGTCAGCCTCAGCGAGACCGGCAAGGCGCTGCGCGAGAAGGCCGAGGGCATCCCGGACGTCATCGGTACCGCGATGGGGCTGGACGACGACGGCGTCGCCCGGATGCGGGCCGAGCTGGACCGCCTGACGGAGTCGGTGAACGCCTACCGAGAGGCCCGGTCCCCGGCATGATCAACCACGACGACGCGCTGAAGGCCGTCGAAAGCAGCCTCGACCGGCCTTCCGCCGCCCGGATCTACGACTACTTCATCGGCGGGAACACGAACTACGCGATCGACCGCGCGTTCGCGGAGAAGGTCCGCGCCCGGCTGCCGCTCATGGGCGACTACTGCCTGACCAGCCGCCAGTTCCTCGGCCGCGCCGTGCGCGAGTGCGTGCGCGCCGGGATCCGGCAGTTCGCCGACATCGGTTCCGGCCTGCCCACGGCGGGCAACGTCCACGAGGTCGCCGACGAGACGCGCGAAGAGCTCGACACCCGCGTGCTTTACATCGACAACGAGCCGATCGCCCTCGCGCACTCGACGCTGCTGCTCGCCGACACCGCCGACCCGCAGCGCCACCACGCGATCGCCGCGGACTTCCTGCAGCCCGAGGACCTCTGGGACCGGGTGGCCGCGTCCGGCATCATCGACGTGCACGAGCCGATCGCGCTGGTGATCAACGCCGTCATGCACTTCGTCAAGGACGACCAGGGCCCCGACGAGCTGCTCGCCTTCTACCGCGAGAAGCTCGCACCCGGGTCGCTGCTGGTGCTGTCGCAGATGACCAACGAGAACCCGGTCAACGACGACGAGCGGCAGGCGCTGGTCGACCTGCTCGAGTACTACGAGACCACGACCAACCCGGGTTTCCTGCGGACGATGGCCGAGTTCGGACGCTTCTTCGGCGGCTGGCCGATGCTGGAGCCCGGGCTCGTCTACGCGCCGGCGTGGCACCCGGACGCCCGCACCGTGTTCGCGGCGTCGCCGTCCGAGTCGCGGGTGATCGGCGGCATCGCCCGCAAGCCCTGATCCACCCGGCTTCCACCCCCGGGTTGACGCTCCGCGGCGACGGCGCGAGCACCGTGGTGTCCAGGCACCGCGGAAGGGGAACCCTCGTGAACAGCTCGGTCAACGTCCTCGTCGGACTCGTCGTCGTGGCCTGGATCCTGTGGCGCCAGACGCAGAAGCGCCCGGTGCGGGAGGACCGCAGGCCGACCGTGCTGCTGATCCTGCTGGTGCTCGGGGTGCTCCAGCTGACCACGTTCTTCAAGAACGCGTCGTCGTCGGGCCCGGTGATCGCCCTGCTCGTCGGCAGCCTGGTGCTGGCCGCGGGGTTCGGTGTCGTCCGCGGGTACACCGTGCGGCTCTGGCGCCAGGAGGGGCAGCTGTTCCGGCAGGGCACGTGGCTCACGATCCTGCTGTGGCTGGTCGGCATCGGTGTCCACATCGGATTCGACGCGCTGATCGACAGCAGCGCGAAGGGCCTGGGCACCGCATCGATCCTGCTCTACCTGGCCGTTTCGCTGGGCACGCAGCGGCTGGTCGTCCAGTCGCGTGCGGACCACGCCGTGCGGGTCTAGGACGCTTCGCGCAGGCCTTCCAGCACGTCGAGGACGGCGCTCTTGCCCAGGTCGACGGCCTTGCGCAGGACCTCGGGATCACGTTCCAGCACGGCCACGTCCGGTGCGCCCATCGGCGGCCGGACGCTGAGGATCCGCGGGTCGCTCGCGAGGATCTCCTCGTCTTCGACGTCCCGGCGGTAGGTGTCGTGCCAGGCGGCGATCGTGCCGGGCGCCTGGCGGCGCAGGAACCGCGGGACGACGACGTCCTGCACCCGCGGCGGCCGCAGCGGCAGCTCGTCGGCGCGGCGGGTGCGCAGCACCAGGACGTCGGTCGAGTCCTGGGCGAGCGCGGTGCGGAACGGGATCGGCTCGGCGACCCCGGCGTCGACGAACCGGCGCCCGGCCATCGGGATCGGCGGCCCGGCCAGCACCGGCATGCAGGACGACGCGGCGAGCGCCACCTTGATCGCGTCGACGTCGTCGAGGAACGGGTGCAGGTCGGTGGACTCACCGGTGTCGGCGTCGGTGGCCAGCGGGTGGAACGTCACCGGGTTGGCCAGGATCGCCGGGAAGTCCATCGGCTCCAGCACCGAATAGACCTGGTGGACGAGGTATTCGAGGTCGATCACCGCGCGGCCGCGCAGGGTGTGCAGCGGGTTGATGATCCGGCGCATGACGACCGGGTTCCACCAGGTCCGCACGCCCGTCGAGGACCGGCCGCAGAGCAGCCAGGCGCCGTTCAGCGCGCCGGCCGACGAGCCGTAGACGGCGTCGAACGCGGGCGTCACGCCCAGTTCGTCCAGCGCCAGGACCATGCCGCTCGAGTAGGTGCCGCGGCTGCTCCCGCCTTCGATGGCCAGCGCGAGGCGCCGGCCGTCCGTGCGTTCGCCCGGGACACTGCCGGTCGCCATCCGTTCGGAGATCAGTTCGAGTACCGGGTGCACTCCTCCCATCCTGGTCTTTCACGCCGATTCGTCGACCCGATTTGTGTCACTCGCGCGGGTGAAGTGATGCGCGCCTCGTTGCACTGCACCTAGTTGCATAGCACCCTCGGACCATGGCCTTGGAGCACGCGATCCTCGTTTCGCTGTCCGAGCGCGCCGGCTCGGGCTACGAGCTCACGCGCCGCTTCGAGAAGTCGATCGGGCTCTTCTGGAGCGCCACCCACCAGCAGATCTACCGCGTGCTGAAGCGGATGGAAGAGGCCGGCTGGGTGGCCGTCGACGTCGTCGCGCAGTCGGGGCGGCCGGACAAGAAGGTCTACACGGTCGGCGAAGGCGGACGCGCCGAGCTCGTCCGCTGGCTCGCCGAGCCGGACCCGTCGGCCGGGCCGGTCGAACTCGCGGTCAAGATCCGCGGCGCCACCTTCGGCGACCCCGGCGCCGTCGCGGCCGAGATCGTCCGGCACCGCTCGGCCCACGCCGAACGCCTCGACGTCTACCGGCAGATCGAGAAGCGCGACTTCCCCGCCCCGGCCGGTCTCGAAGGCCGGCACCTGCACCAGTACCTGGTCCTGCGCGGCGGCATCCGCGTCGAGGAGGGCCAGGTCGAGTGGTTCGACGAAGTTCTCGCTGCTCTCCACCACGAGAAGGACGCCTGATGACCGACTACCCGAACCTGCTGGCCCCGCTGGATCTCGGCTTCACGACCCTGCGCAACCGGGTGATCATGGGGTCGATGCACACCGGTCTCGAGGACAAGGCCGCGCACTTCCCCGAGCTGGCCGAGTACTACGCCGAGCGCGCCCGCGGCGGGGTCGGGCTGATCGTCACCGGCGGGTTCGCGCCGAACCGCACCGGCTGGCTGCTGCCGCTCGCGTCGAAGCTGACGACGTCCGCCGAGGCACGGCAGCACCGGCAGCTCACCGCTCCGGTGCACGAGGCCGGTGGCAAGATCGCTCTGCAGATCCTGCACGCCGGCCGCTACGCCTACCACCCGCTGAGCGTGTCCGCGTCGAGTCGCAAGGCGCCGATCAACCCGTTCCGGCCGCGCGCGCTGACCGGCTACGGCGTGCACCAGCAGATCCGCGCCTTCGCCGACTGCGCCGCGCTCGCCCGCGAAGCGGGTTACGACGGCGTCGAGATCATGGGGTCCGAGGGTTACCTGATCAACCAGTTCCTGGCCGAGCGCACCAACAAGCGCACCGACGCCTGGGGCGGCAGTCCGGAGAACCGCCGCCGGTTCGCCGTCGAGATCGTGCGGCGGACGCGGGAGAAGGTCGGGCCCGACTTCGTCATCATCTACCGGCTTTCGGTGCTGGACCTGGTCGAAGGCGGCCAGCCCTGGGAGGACGTCGTCGCGCTCGCGAAGGACGTCGAGGCCGCCGGGGCGACGATCATCAACACCGGCATCGGCTGGCACGAGGCCCGCGTGCCGACGATCGTCACGTCGGTGCCGCGCGCCGCGTTCACCTGGGTCACCGGGAAGCTCAAGCCGCACGTCGGGATCCCGGTGGTGACGTCGAACCGGATCAACATGCCGCAGGTGGCCGAGGAGGCGCTGGCGAACGGCGACGCCGACCTGGTGTCGATGGCCCGGCCGTTCCTCGCCGATCCCGAGTGGATCCGTAAGGCCGAGAGCGGGCGCGAGGACGAGATCAACACCTGCATCGCCTGCAACCAGGCCTGTCTCGACCACGCCTTCAAGCGCAAGCTGGTGTCCTGCATGGTGAATCCGCGTGCGGGCCACGAGACGACGTTGACGCTCGCCCCGACCCGGCGCTCGAAGCACGTCGCCGTCGTCGGCGCCGGGCCGGCCGGGCTGGCGTCCGCCACCGCGCTCGCCGAACGCGGCCACCGCGTCGAGCTGTTCGAAGCGGACGAGGAGATCGGCGGCCAGTTCGGCATCGCGCGCCGGATCCCCGGCAAGGAGGAGTTCGCCGAGACGATCCGCTACTACCGGCGGCGGCTCGAGGTGACCGGCGTGAAGCTGCACCTCGGCACCCGCGTCACCGCGACGGACCTGGCGGACTTCGACGAGGTCGTGGTGGCCACCGGCGTCGCGCCGCGCGTGCCGTCGCTGCCCGGCATCGACCACCCGAAGGTGCTGTCGTACGTGGACGTCGTCCGGCACGGGAGGCCGGTCGGCGACCGGGTCGCGGTGATCGGCGCGGGCGGGATCGGCGTCGACGTCAGCGAGTTCCTCACGCACGCGGACTCCCCCGCGCTGGACCTCGACGCGTGGATGGCCGAGTGGGGCGTCACCGATCCCGAACAGGCACCCGGCGGGCTCGCCGAGCCGAAGCCCGAGCCGTCGCCGCGGCAGGTCTACCTGCTGCAGCGCAAGAAGTCCGGGATCGGCGCCGGGCTCGGCAAGACGTCCGGCTGGGTGCACCGGGCCGCGCTGAAGGCGAAGGGCGTCGAACGGATTCCCGGCGTCACCTACGACCGGATCGACGACGCCGGCCTGCACATCACCGTCGACGGCCGGGCGCGGCTGCTGGAGGTCGACACGGTCGTCGTCTGCGCCGGTCAGGAGCCCGTGCGGGACCTGGCCGACGAGCTGACGGCGGCCGGGCGGCCGGTGCACGTGGTCGGCGGGGCCGACGTCGCCGCCGAACTCGACGCGAAACGCGCGATCGACCAGGGAACGCGGCTCGCGGCCGCGCTGTAGCCCGGGACGGCGCCCGCACTGGCAGGATGAACCCCGTGCGAGACGTATGCGTGATCGGGCTCGGGCTGATCGGCGGGTCGCTGCTGCGCGCGGCGGCCGCCAGCGGCCGCACGGCGTGGGGAGCGGCGGTTTCCGAAGTGGACGCCGACGCGGCGAGCAGAGCGGGTTTCGACGTCACGACGGACGTCGAGGCCGCGCTGCACCGGGCAGCCGCGGACGACGCACTGGTGGTCATGGCCGTGCCGCTGCCGGCCGTCGAGGACCTGCTGCGCCTGGTCGCCCAGCACGCGTCGCACTGCCTGCTCACCGACGTCACCAGCGTGAAGGCGCCGGTGCTGGACGCCGTCCGCCGCCGGGTGCCGTACACGCGGTACGTCGGCGGCCACCCGATGGCCGGGACGTCGCACTCGGGCTGGCTGGCCAGTGACGCTTCGCTGTTCCGCGGCGCGGCGTGGGTCGTCGCCGTCGAAGAGGACACGGATCTCGAAGCCTGGGCCGAGGTGGCGCAGCTCGTGCTCGACCTCGGCGCGCACGTCGTGCCGCTGCCCGCGGAGTCGCACGACGAGGCCGTCGCGCGGATCTCGCACCTGCCGCACCTGCTCGCCGCGATCCTCGCCACCATCGGCGCCGAGGGCGGCCCGCTGGCGATGTCGCTGGCGGCCGGCTCCTACCGCGACGGGACGCGCGTCGCCGGGTCGAACCCGCACCTCGTGCGCGCGATGACCGAGGGCAACCGGGACGCGCTGCTCCCGATCGTCGACGAAGCACTCGGCCGGCTCGGCGCCGCGCGCGGTTCGCTGGCGTCGACCGGCGGCCTGGCGGCGACGATCAACGCGGGACACGAAGGCGCGCAAGCGCTTGCGGCCAGCCTGGACGTCGAGCGGGCGGGCGTCCGGATCAGCCTGACCGCCCCGGACGCCCGCGACGGCCTGATCGCGCTCGGCGAGCGCGGCGGCCGGATCACCGGCCTCGCGGACGGGATCGCGACCGGCGAGGTCCAGTAGTTACTGGGCCGGCGGGGCCGGGGGCGGGTTGTCGGGCGTGTCGTCGAACTTGTTGAGGAAGTCCTTCGCCTTCTCGACGCCGCCGTCGATCTGCGAGTCGTGGCCGGCGAACTTCGACTTCGCGAAGTCGGCCGCCTTGTCGAGCCCCTGCTCGATCTTGTCGTTGTGCTCGCGCAGGGCCTCTTCGGCCTTGCCCTTCAACGCGTCGAAGTCGATTCCCATGTGTGCATTGAACCGCACGCGTGTCACGTACGCCTGTGATAGGGCAGAAACCGCCTGACCAGCCGCAACGGCGTGTGTTCGACCAGGTCCGGCCCGCGGACCGCGTCGAACGCCGACTCGAGCTGGTCGACCACCCCGGCCAGCTGCTCGCTGTCGGGCAGCGGCACCGATTCCGGCGCCCGCTGCTCGCGGATCGACGACGCCAGCTCGTCGAGCGCGGTGGTGATCAGCTCGACGTCACCCGAGGCCGGCGGGGTCACCCCTCGCCCGATCGTCACGCCGACCTCGGTGACGGCGTCCGCGACCCGCTCCTGCGCCGCGATCACCGGCCACCACGCCACCGCCTGGCGGCCGTTGGCGGACGGCTCGACGACGACCTGCTGGAACGCCGTCCGCAGGTCGGCCAGCGACCGGTAGGCGCCGCGCCGGGCCCGGGACCGCGCCAGCCGCGCGTCCCCCGAAGACGCCTCGACCAGCGCGCACTCGACGTACTTCGCGACGGCGTCCAGCCCGTCGGCCAGCCGGCCGCCGACCTGGGGACGGCGGCTGCCGGGCCACAGCAGGTAACCGAAGACCAGGACGATCACGCAGCCCAGCACCGTGTCGACCAGCCGCGCGACGACGACGTCCCAGCTCCCGGTGTTCGCCAGGTCCATCTGCAGGATGATCAACGGCGTCACGAACGCGCTGAGGATGCCGTAGTTGCGCACCTTCCCGACCGCGACGCCGCCGGCGAAGATCGCGATCAGCGCCACCAGGATCCAGCCGCGCCCGCCCGCGGCGAGCACCACGGCACCGATCCCGACACCGACGAGCGTGCCGATCCCGCGCAGCACCGCGCGGCCGAAGACCGAGCCGAAGTCCGGCTTGAGCACGATCCCGACGGTCAGCGTGATCCAGTACGAGCGTTCCAGTGGCACGAGCAGCCCGACGACCTCGGCGATCGCGACGCACAGCGTCAGCCGGGCCGCGGCGATCCAGGTCAGCGGGCCGGACGCGAGCGAGCCCGCCCACGTGCGCAGGCGCCGGTACCAGGGGGTCGGCTCCCGGCGCTTCCGGTCGTCACCCTTCCCGATCCGGACCAGCCCGGCGTACAGGGCGGCCAGCAGCGGGTCGGCGTCGTCGTCGGGTTCCGGCGGCGGTTCGGGCAGCGGCTGGCTCGCCAGCACGGCGGCCGACAGCGCGACGAAGTGGTCGATGACGTCGCCGGACACCCGGCGCCCGGCGTTGACGATCGCCACCGACGCCTCGACCGCGGGGGTCGTCGCCGAGAGCAGGTTGAGCAGCTGGCGGTACGCGGCGTCGCGGCCGGACAGCCACGAGCGCGCGGTGAGCAGCTGGTCGTAGGCGGTGTTCATGGCCGTGGTCAGCCGGTGGCGGGCCACCCGCGAGACGGCTTCGTCGGTCGCCGAGAGCATCGCGGCCAGCTCGACGTAGACGTGCGCGACGGCGCTGCGCTCGGCGCTGGTCGCGCGGACCGTCCAGGTGACGAGCGCGACCAGCAGGCTCCAGACGGCGCCGATGCAGAAGTAGCCGAGCAGGATTTCGACGCGCACCCCGGTCGCGTGCTGGCCGGTGCCGAGCACGCAGAACACGAACATCTGCAGCCCGGCGACCGAGGCGTTGCTGCCGGCCGCGCTGATCAGCGCGGACACCGCGGCGACCAGGATCACCGCCGGCACGGACAGCGCGGGCGTGCCGCCGGTGAGCAGGCCGACGACGTACCCGGCGGTCGCGGCGAGCGTCGCGCCGCCGAGGCGTCGCGCGCGGTAGCGGTACGGGCCCGCCGACTCGGACAGCACGGCGGGCAGGGCACCGGTCGAGATCAGCGCGCCGACGGCGATGTCGCCCGCCGCGTACCCCACGGCCAGCGGGACGGCGAGCGCGATCACGGCCCGGGCGACCATGTTCCAGGGCACCGGGACCGGCTTGCTCCGCAGCAGCTGGACCAGCCAGTGCGGCGCGGCGATGTCGGGGCGCGGGGTGCTCACGCCCCCATCTTGACCTACGCTGCCGTCAGCGCTTAATTATCAACCTGTCAACAACGTGGGAGGTTCCGGTGGGCCGCAAGTACTCCTTCGAGGTCAACCGCACGAGCACCGCGCCGCCGTCGGCGCTGTTCGCGCGCGAGGCGGACGGCCCGCGCTGGGCGGAGTGGGGAAAACCACTGATCGTCCAGGCGAGCTGGGCCCGGCGCGGCACCGATGAGCCGAACGGCGTCGGCGCCGTCCGCGCGGTCGGCCTGTGGCCGGTGCTGATCAAGGAGGAGACGGTCGAGTACGAGCAGGACCGCCGGCACGTCTACACGTTCTTCGGGGCCAACCCGATCAAGGACTACCGCGCCGAGGTGTTCTTCACCCCGACCGTCGACGGCGGCACGCACCTGCGCTGGACCGGCTCGTTCACCGAGCCCGTGCGCGGCAGCGGCCCACTCCTGGCCGCCGGGCTCAAGAGCGCCATCCGGCTGTTCTCCGCAAAGCTGGTCAAGGCGGCCGAAACCGGGCACTGACCTGGGTGCGTCAGGCCACACAAGATCGTTTGACGCAACTTCGGGCCCCACCTTCACGTCACTCTTTCGGGTAGTCCTCGACTACCCTTCGAAAGGGGGACGTGGGGATGTTGCGCAAGAAGCGACACGGAAGAGTGACAGCGGTGGTGGCCGCGGCGGCTTTGGCCCTCGCGGCGTGTTCGAGCGCCCAGCCGGCGCCGCCCGAGCCGAGCCAGCCGAACCCGGCCCCCGGTGGCCGCACCGGCACGAGGCCGTCGGCGCCCTACGCGTTCGGCACCGTGCAGCAGAAGGCGCCGGCCGCGGCCAACGGCGAGGTCCAGGTCGTCAAGCGGATCACCACCGACAAGCCGTACGTCTTCCTCACGATGGACGACGGCGCGGTCAAGGACCCGGACGCGCTCAAGCTGATGCAGCAGTCCGGCACCCACCCGGTGTTGTTCCTGAACGAGAAGTACGTGAAGGGCCACGAGGCCTACTTCAAGCAGATCCTCGACGCGACCGGCGCGACGCTCGGCGACCACACGGTCGACCACCCGAACCTCAAGGGCAAGCCGTTCGAGTTCCAGCGCAAGGAGATCTGCGACGACGCCGACGACTTCCAGAAGAGCCTCGGCGTGCGGCCGTCGCTGTTCCGGCCGCCGTTCGGCAACTACGACCACACCACGCTGCGCGCGGCGGCCGCGTGCGGGATGCGCGTCGCGGTGCTGTGGACGGCCGCGGTCAACGACGGGCACGTCCAGTTCCAGGCCGGCGACAAGCTCAAGCCGGGTGACATCGTGCTGATGCACTTCCGGAAGACGTTCAAAGAGGACTACACGGCGTTCGTCGAGCAGGCGAAGAAGGACGGGCTCACACCCGTCCCCCTCGCCGACTTCCTGGGCTGACCGCTAGAGCACCACGGTGGGCGTGACGACCGTCCGGCGGCACGTCACGTCACCCAGGTGCACCAGGATCTGCGTGGTCCCGCGGGGCACGTTGTCGAGCACGAACCGGCCGCCTTCGTCGGCGGTCGTGGACGTCGTCCCGTGCTCGGCGACCCGCACCTCGACGCCGTACTGCCCGGCCGGCACCAGCCAGCCGTCGATGCGGTGCTGCTTGCCGATCTTCGTCAGGTTGATCATCACGGTCAGGTCGCTGACGGTGAAGGTGATCGTGCCGGTGCCGCTGCCGCGCACGCCGGCCAGGGTGTCGAGCCGTTCCCAGCGGGCGACCTCGACGTCGAGGTCCTCCAGCGCGAGCGCGAACTGGACCCGCTGCACCAGGTCGTCCGGCACGGGATCGAGCTCGTCGAGAAAGCGGCCGATGTCGGCCAGCAGGATTTCGTCGTCCGCGGAGGCCGTGCCTCCCGGTGCCCCGACTTCGTTCATCGGCTGCCCCCTTCACTGGCGAGGAGATCGCGCATCTGGTCGAGGCAGCGCCCTCTGGTCGGTCCGACGCTGCCGCGTGGCATCCGCAACGCTTCGGCGACGAGCTGGTACTCCGCGCGTCCCGCGAGAACGGTCAGCCGGAGCAACTCCTGACAGCGGTGGGGCAGCCGGACGAAGGCGCGCCAGACCCGGCGGTCACGGTCGGCGCGGACGGCTTCGTCTTCGGGAGCCGGTTGGGTGCTGGGCATGGCTTCGGCCACCTCGTCGCTCAGCGGGACGGGTTGCATGCGGCGGCCGTGGGGGTGCGTCGCCTCGCGCCGGGTCGTCGTGATCAACCAGGCGGCGAGGGCCTTGGGATCACGCAGCTTCCCGAGCTGGCTGAAGAGCGCGAGCCACACGGTCTGGACGACGTCCTCGGCGACCGAGCGGTCGAGCCCGTTCGCCCGGGCCACGTGCCAGACGAGCGGGGTGAGCTCGTCGACCAGGCGGGCCATCGCCTGGCGGTCGCCCTCTCTCGCCGCGTGCATGCAGGCGGCATGCAGCTCGGCGCCGGTCAGGCCCTCCCAAGGAGGATCAACCTCTGCGGTTTGCACGTCGGTCACCGTATCTGCCCCTCTTCGCAAACGTCTTCGAGTCGGCTTCGGCAGTATCGCGGGTCCTTCGGGGGGAAGGAGCGTGCAGGTGGATCTGGGATACATCGATCTCTAACTTCGTCGGTCGCTCGCGGTCAACGGTTTCGTGGGAGGTACCGGTCGGCGCGCACCCGCGCCGACCGGTACTCCCCTCCCTCACGGGCCCGCTCCCCAACGGACCCCGCCGGATGACCCCTCACCCGAAGGGCACCCGGCCGACGGCGTCCGGGGGCCCCCTCGGCTCCCGGCCACCGCGTTTTCCTCCGAACCCGGCAACCCCCTGCCCGATCCGATCTCCGTGCTTGGCTGCTCCACAGGACGCAGTGGGGGGACCCCCAGATACACGAACGCCGAAGTTTTTTCGAAGCTTGACCGAACGCGGCTACTTGATCACCGAGAGTGCGGCGGCAAGCGTTTGCGCCCACCGCGCGTAGCCCGCCGGCCCGGGGTGGAAGCGGTCCGGCGCGAAGGCCGCCGGGTCGAGGAGATCGGGAGCCATCGGCACGTGGGTGACGCCGGGGACGCGCGCCACGGCGGCCGCCGCCGCGTCGAGCGCGGTGGACCGGGCGGCGAGGACGTCCCGCAGCGGCCGCGGAAGCGACGGGAACCGGGACATCGGCGGCACCCCGGCGAGGACGACGTCGACCGGGCCGAGCCGGCGTCGCAGGTCGACGACCAGGGCCAGCAGGTCACGGCGGTAGCCCGCGGCGGTCCGCAGCTCGATCGTGTCGTTGACGCCGAGGGCGACCACCACGAGATCGGCGGGCTCCACGAGCGGCGCCAGCTCGGCGCGCACGGTCCGGGCGTTGGCCCCGGTCCGGCCGACCGCCTGCCAGCGCACGGCCCGGCCGCCGTTCGCGAGTTCACGCGCGAGGCAGCCGGTCAGCGCCTCCCCGTGGGTGGCCGCGCCGACGCCGTCCACAGTGGATTCGCCGAGGACGGCCAGCCGGAAGGGCTCGCCGGCGCCGTCGACGAGGCCCTCGGTGGGCCCGGCGGCCCCGGGCAGCCGCGGTGTCGTCCGCTTGACGTACACCGCCTGAGCGGCGAGGAGGAGGATCACGCCTCGACGTTAGCTGGCGCTGTTCTTCGCCTCGCGAAGCTTGTGCCAGCGCTCGTACATGTCGTTGAGCTCTCCGAGCATGAACGACAGGAAGTCCCGCATCTCGGCCAGCCGTTCGCCGGCGGGCGAGCCCTCGCCGAGAGCTTCGATGCCGTTCTCGGCCGCGTCGCGCCACATGATGATCATGCGGTCGCGCTTGAGGAACGTGGCGTACCAGAGGTCGTCGAAGAGGCGGTAGTGGTCGCGGCGCTCGCCGGGCTCGCGTTCCTTGGCGACCAGGCCGATCTGCTCCAGGAACCGCACGGCGCCGGAGATGGCCGCGGGACTGACCGACAGCTGCGAAGCGAGGTCGGCCGCGGTCAGCCGGCCTTCGTCGGTGGTCATCAGGGCCGCGAACACCCGCGCGGACATGCGCTGCATCCCGATCTGCGAGAGCACGAGCGCGAGGCTCTCGACGTACCGGCGGACGGCGTCTTCATCTCTCTTCGTGTCAGGCGTCGTCATCGGCCCATCCTCCCGTACCGGTCCCTCAAGATCACTCCATCCAGACATTTTCTTAACTTCACAACTTCGTGAAATCAGTGTAGCTTCCGAAGCATGGAAAATGCCATCGCGATCTCCGGCTTGCACAAGTCGTTCGGCCGGACCAAGGCCTTGGACGGCCTCGATCTGCAGGTACCTACTGGGGAAGTACACGGTTTCCTCGGCCCGAACGGCGCCGGGAAGTCGACCACCGTCCGGGTCCTGCTCGGCCTGCTCCACGCCGACTCGGGGGACGTCCGCCTGCTCGGCGGGGACCCCTGGAAGGACGCGGCGAGCCTGCACCGCCGCCTGGCCTACGTGCCCGGCGACGTCAACCTCTGGCCCAACCTCTCCGGCGGCGAGGTGATCGACCTGCTCGGCCGGCTGCGCGGCGGGCTCGACGAGAAGCGCCGCGCCGACCTCGTCGAGCGGTTCGACCTCGACCCGAAGAAGAAGGGGCGGACGTACTCGAAGGGCAACCGGCAGAAGGTGGCCATCGTCGCCGCGCTCGCGTCGCGGGTCGACCTGCTGATCCTCGACGAACCGACGTCCGGCCTCGACCCGCTGATGGAGGCGACGTTCCAGTACGCCATCCAGGAGGAGCGCGAACAGGGCCGCACCGTGCTGCTGTCCAGCCACATCCTGGCCGAGGTCGAAGCGCTCTGCGACAAGGTCAGCATCATCCGCAACGGCCGCACGGTCGAGTCGGGCACGCTCGCCGAGCTGCGGCACCTGACCCGGACGTCGATCACCGCCGAGCTGGCCGGGCCGCCCAACGGGCTGGCGAAGCTGGAGAACGTCCACGACCTCAAGGTGGACGGCAACCGCGTCCGGTTCGACGTCGAAACCCGCTCGCTCGACGACGCGCTGCGCCAGCTGACCCAGGTCGGCGTGCGGAGCCTGGTCAGCCAGCCGCCGACGCTGGAAGAGCTGTTCCTGCGGCACTACACGACCGAGGCGAGCGCGAAATGACCGCGACCCTCTCCCGTGAAGCCACGGTCGCGCCGGCGCACGAGCTGGCCGGCACCTGGCACCTGACGCGCCTCGCGCTGCGCCGCGACCGCGTGATCCTGCCGATCTGGGTCGTGCTGCTCAGCGTCGTCCCGGCCAGCACCGTCAAGACGTTCGCGCAGTTCTACCCGACGGCCGCCGACCGGGCCGGGCTGCAGGCGGGCGCGACCGCCAACCCGTCGTACGCGCTGCTCTACGGGCCGCCGTTCGACCTGACCACCGCCGGCGGGTTCATCGCCTGGCGCATGTGCGGGTTCCTGGCGCTGCTGATCGGGCTGATGGCGGTCTTCACCGTCACCCGGCACACCCGCGCCGAGGAGGACACCGGGCGCGCCGAGCTGCTCGCGTCCGCGGTCGTCGGCCGGTACGCGGCGCTGACCGCCGGGGTGCTGGCGTCCGCCGGGGCGAGCGTGCTGATCGGCCTGATCCAGGTCGGCTCGATGGTCGGCGCGGGCCTGCCCGCGGCCGGGTCGCTCGCCTTCGGCGCGTCGATCGCGCTGGCCGGGCTGGTGTTCACCGCCGTCGCGGCGGTCGCCGTCCAGCTCGCCGAGTACTCGCGCACGGCCAACGGGATCGGCACGGCCGTGGTCGGCGCCGCGTTCCTGCTGCGCGGCGCCGGTGACTCCACTGTGGACGCTCGCTGGCTGTCGTGGCTCTCGCCGATCGGCTGGGTGCAGCAGATCCGCGCGTTCGCCGTCGAACGCTGGTGGGTGCTGCTGCTGCCGGTGGCGCTGACCCTGGTGGTCGGCGCGGTGGCGTACTGGCTGCTCCCCCGCCGTGACGTCGGGGTCGGCATCCTGCCGCCGCGGCCGGGCCCGCCGCGCGCGGCCGCGAGCCTGCGGTCGCCGCTGGCGCTGGCGTGGCGGCTGCACCGCGGCCCGCTGCTCGGCTGGACGATCGGGATGGCCGTCGTCGGGGCGGTGTTCGGCTCGATCGCGAGCGGCATCGGCGGCCTGGTCGGCTCGAGCCCGCAGGCGCTGCAGATCATGGAACGGCTCGGCGGCGCGCACAGCCTCACGCAGGCGTTCCTCGCCACGATGGCCGGCATGTTCGCGATGGTCGCGTCGCTGTACGGCATCCAGGCCGTGCTGCGGATGCGCGGCGAGGAGACGGCGATCCGGCTCGAACCGGTGCTGGCGACCAGCGTCGGCCGGCTGCGCTGGGCCGGGGGCCACCTGCTGTTCGCCTTCTTCGGCACGGCGCTGCTCCTGCTGGCCGGCGGCCTGTTCCTGGGGCTGGCCAACGGCCTGCGCACCCACGACGTCGGCGGCTCGGTCGGCGACATGCTGAGCGGGATGCTGGTCCAGCTGCCCGCGACGTGGGTGGTGATCGCCCTGGCGGTGGCGATCTTCGGCCTGCTGCCGGCCTACTCGGCCGCGGCCTGGGGCGTCGGTGCCCTGGCCCTGCTGATCAGCCTGCTCGGCCCGATCCTCGACCTGCCGCAGGGCGCGCTGGACGTCTCCCCGTTCCAGCACCCGCCGAAGATCCCGGGCCACGAGCTCGTGGCGACGCCGCTCGTCTGGCTCCTGGTGGTCACGGCCGTCGCGCTGGGCGCGGGGCTGGCCGGGTGGCGCCGCCGCGACGTCGGCTGAGTCGATCCGCGCTGAGTCAGTCCGCGCTGGTGGCCACCAGCGAGGTCGACGTCGGGGTCGGGGTGGTCGTCGGCGTGGTCGGCGGGACCGTCACCTGCACGACCGTGGTCGAGGTGACCGGCGGCGAGGTTTCGACGTCGGTCACCGTCGCGGCCGGGGGTGCCGGGGCCGTCACGGTGACCGGCACCACGGTGGTCGACGGAGTCGGTGGCGGGCCGCTGATCTGCGGCGATTTGACGGTCGCCCGGCCGGCGACGAGCAGGGCGGCCACCAGCAATCCGGTGGCGAAGCCCGCCAGCCCGATGACGACGGCGGAGCCCCAGCTGGGTCGGGTGGACATCCGGACACCCCCTCGCCACGCAGAGCGCTGGTACGAGGAAATTCGCGTCGATCTTAGCTCTTGTTACACACTGTTCGCATTGAGCGTATTTGACTCAACTTTATTGCATCCGGTGCGCTCATGTGCCAGGTTCACGATCATGGGGGCGTTGCGGAACCGGGATTTCCGGCGGCTGTGGCTGGCCGACCTGGTGAGCCAGCTCGGCAGCCGGATCGACGTACTGGCCGTGCCGCTGCTGGCGACCACCGTGCTCGGCGCGTCGGTCTTCGAGGTCTCGCTGCTGCGGACCGCCGAGAGCCTCCCCTACCTGGTGCTCGGCCTGCAGGCCGGCGCGTGGTGCGACCGCGTGCGCCACCGCCCGGTGCTGATCGCCGCGGACCTCGGCCGGGCCGCGCTGATCGGCTCGATCCCGGTGGCGGCGCTGTTCGGCGTCCTCGGGCTGCCGCAGCTGCTGGCGGTCGTCTTCGGCGTCGGCTTCCTGACGATGTTCTTCGACATCGCCCACCAGACCTACCTGCCGCGCCTGGTGCCGCGCGAGCAACTGCCGGACGCCAACGCCCGGCTCGCGACGAACCTGTCGATGGCCGCGGTGGCCGGCCCGAGCGCGGCCGGGTTCGTCGTGCAGGCCCTGGGCAACGCGACGGCGCTGGCCGCCGACGCCCTCAGCTACCTGTGGTCGGCCCTGTGGCTGCGCCGGATCAGGACGCCCGACGTGCGGCCGGAACCGCGGGAGCGGCACCTGCTGCGCGAGATCGGCGACGGCCTGCGGGTGGTCCGCGGCCACCCGATCCTGCGGGCCATCAGCGCGTACTACGCGGTCACGAGCTTCTTCCAGTCGATGCACCTGGCGATCGTGATCGTCTTCCTCAGCCGGAATCTCGGCCTCGCGCCCTGGGTGATCGGCCTGCTCAGCACGTCTTCGCTGACCGGCGCGCTCGCGGCCGGGCTCACCGCGCGCCGGCTCGGCGACGGCGTCGGCCCGGTGCGCGCCTTCCTGGGTGGCTCCCTGCTGTTCGGCCTGGCCTACCAGCTCTACCCACTCACCGACCGCGGCTGGGCCCTCGCCTGCTACGTCGTCGCCGGGTTCGGTTCGAGTTACGGCGTGATCGTCAAGAGCGTCTTCGGCACCAGCTTCCAGCAGGCGATCACGCCGCCGGAGCTGCTGGGCCGGGTCAACGCGACCGTCCGGACGCTGATCTGCGGCGCCATCCCGCTCGGCAGCCTCGCCGGCGGCGGGCTGGCCGGCGTCCTCGGCATGCGGGCCACGCTGCACGTCGCGGCCGCCGGGATCCTCGTGTCGGTCGCGCTCCTGGCGCCGCTGCGGAAGCTGCGCGACCTGCCGGTCACGGCGTCCTGAGGCCGTCGACGACCACGCGGACCAGGTGCCGGCTCCCCGGTGCGTACCGCTCGACGGCGAGGCAGCCGACGATGAGCGCACGCAGGTCGTCCCCGTCGATGTCGGCGCGGACGGCGCCGGCGGCCTGAGCGCGTTCGAGCAGCACCGCGAAGGCGACGCGGAACTCGTCACCCGCGTCGGCCTTGAAGCCGGTGCCGGTGGACTCGGTGAGGGCGTCGCAGAGGGCGCGGTTGAGCGAAGCCTGCTTGATGACGCGGACGAAGTAGTCGAAGAACACCTCGCCGGGGTCGTCGGCGGCGGCGAGGGCGCGCGCCTCCTCCGCGAACTGGTCGATGCGCTCGAGGACGACGGCCTGGAACAGCGCTTCCTTGCTGGGGAAGTGCCGGTAGACGGTGCCGGCCCCGACCCCGGCCAGCCGCGCGATGTCGTCGAGGGGCACCGCCAGCCCCTCGGCGGCGAACGCCTCTTCGGCGGCAGCCAGGACCTTCGCCCGGTTGCGCCGCGCGTCCGCGCGCAGGCCGGTCTTCTCCATCGAGTTCCTCCTCGTTGACAACCGGAACGATGGCTCCGTATCGTCGTAAGCGGGTGCACCGTTCCGATTCAACGCCCATCCTTCCAGGAGAATTCCGATGCCACGCACCGTCCCCGAAATCGTCGAAGTCGTCCGCCACGCCCTGGAGACGATCGACGCCTCGGCGCTCTCGGACGTCTTCGCCGAAGACGCCGTCTACGAGCTGCCGTTCCGATCCGAACGCGTCGAAGGCCGCGACGCGATCCTGGCGACCCTGACCGCGGGCGGCGTCCGCGGCCGCGCGCTGGGCCTGGAGAAGACCGAGGTCACCGTGACGCCGTCGGCGACGGGCTTCGTGCTCGAGCTGGTCGCCGTCGGCCCCACGTTCCGGTTCCCGTCGTCGGTGGGCATCGTGACGGTGGCGGACGGCGAGATCACCTCGTACCGCGACTACCCGAACGTCGCGGGCGCGTCGACGGCAGCGCGGGCGGTGTTCGACGCGTTCCTGGCGGCGTCCGTCGAGAACCGCTGGGACGACCTCGCCGACCTGTACGCCGAGGACGTCGTGCTCGAGATGCCCTTCACTCCGGCCGGGGTCGAGCGCTTCACGAAGGGCCGCGAGGAGCTGCGGCGCCGGTTCCGGGCCGCGGCCACGGTCCGGCGGATCGTCAAGGCGGACCACGTCGTCGTGCACGAGACGTCCGACCCGGCGGTGCTGGTGGCGGAGTTCGACCTGCACCAGGAGATGGCCGGCGAGACCTTCGCCGCGTCGTACGTGATGGTCATGACGGTCGACGGCGGCCGGATCACGTACTCCCGCGACTACGCGGACACCGCCGCCTCGGCGGAACGGATCCGCCGGTTCAGGGAGTCGTCGCCTGCGGTGTAGGGGTTCCCATTGCAGTCCGGCCGCCCCGACCGGCCCGGCCGCGCCTCAGCCGTCCGAAGTCAGGGAGTCGTCGCCTGCTGGCTCGTCGGGGGGATGAACAAGCGCTGGAAGGTGCTGCTCGTGTACTGCCACACCCCCGGGATCAGCAGGATGCCGGCCAGCGCGAACACCGGGAAGATCAGCCGCTTCTCGACCTTCTTGCCCGTGCGGAAGCGCAGGACCTTCGGGGGCCGGATCTCGTACCAGGTCTCGCCCGCGATGGGTACCGGGAAGAGGAACGGGCAGCCGGCCTCCGTCAGGGCGTCGCCGAGGCAGTGGGTCAGGCAGCCCGCCGCCACCGCGATGCCCAGCCAGCCGGTGATCGACTCCAGCTCGCCCGCGCGATCCGGTGGGGCGGTGAAGAACCACCACGCCACCGCCGCGCCGCTCACCGGCAGCAACCAGTCGCCCAGTGCGCCTTCCGCCAGCATCAACCCGAAGATCACCACGCCGACCACGGCCCACGGGCCGCCCGTTTCGGTGGCCCACGACGTCAGCGCGCCGAGGCCGGCCGCGAACAGGACGGTGTGGGAGAGGTGGCGGTGCTTGCCCGTGACGTTCTCGTCGCGGGGGCCCTTCGTCAGGGCGTAGAACCCCGCCGAGACGCGACGCAGCACCCACGAGAGGGCGCCGGTCAGCCAGCCCAGCAGACGGGACGCGCTGGCGCCGGGGTGGTCCAGGTCGGGCAGCAGGGCGAAGCCCGCCGTCGTCGCGGCGAAGACCACCGCTTGGTGCACCGAGCCCGCGCCGACCGCGGGCGCGATGGCCAGCCCCGCGCACCAGCCGGTCAGGGCATGCGTGCGCCCCATCATCGTGCCGCCCCCAGAGTCCGCGAACCGAGTAGGTCCGCAGGACCGTAGCGGGGGATCAGGCTTGCGGGTCCTCCGACACGCTCAGGTGTTCGGCCACGCCGGTGAGCTCGATCACCCGGCTGACCGCCGGGCTCGGGACCACCGCGAGCTGGACGTCCTGCTCGCCGGCCTGGCGCTGGGCGCGGAGCACCACGTTCAGCGCGGAGGAATCGAAGAAGGTCACCCCGGTCAGATCGGCCACGACCCGCTGCGCGCGCTTGTCCGCGATCAGGCCGGCCAAGGCCTCCTGCAGCTGCGGACTTGTGAGCAGGTCGAGCTCGCCGGTGACCACCACCCGGGGCTCCGTCGCTTCGGTGTCCAGCGTGATGCCGAACCCGGGCGGGGTGGCGTTCTGGTCGGCTGCGGGCATGCAGTTTCTCCTCGTCAGGCGCTGCTCCTGCGCCGGGTACGCGCCTGTTGTCTCAAGCGGCAACCATGTCACCGTGCCTTCCACGGTCCGGGGCAGGACCCCGGCGCATCGCGAGGATCGACCCCGCACCGGACACGGTCAAGGCAACTCCGGGGCCAACCCTAACCCAGTGAGCGGCCGAGCCCGCCACGGCCGCCACCCTTTGGTGCGGAGTGCTCACGTGCGATCCGATCCTGCCTGTTCAGAGTGCTGCCGAGAGCATGGTTTAGTGCGCACCGACGGCCTTCCGGGCCGCCCGGCGCTGACGGAGGAACAGCTGCCGCCGTTCGATCTCGCCGAGGCCACCCCAGATGCCGTAGGGCTCCTGGACGGTCATCGCGTGCGCACGGCACTGGGCCAGCACCGGGCACGCCTGGCAGATGGCCTTCGCCCGCGTCTCACGCCGCTCCCGCGCCGAACCCCGCTCGTTGTCCGTGTGGAAGAAGAGGCTGCTGTCCGCACCCCGGCACGAGCCGCGCAGCTGCCATTCCCATTCTTCGGCAACCACATTGGGCAGCCGGCTCACGTCAGCCATCTCGTCCCTGCCTTTCCCCGGATCAGCACGTCGAGCGCTATGTGCCCGCCGGTGGAGCGGATCAAACCCGGGTTTGGTTTGCTCACCCCACGGGCATCTCGCTGACCGGGCGTGAGAGACACCGCCAGTCACCCAGCGCGAGTGCGGAGAAAGGAACAAACGTGGAGGACAACGCCCCGCTCGTGCCGGAAGGTGCGCAGGTCATCGAGGTGCGGACGGCCGCGATCCCGCACGTCGTGCCGACGCTGCGAACCATCGTGGCCGACATCGCGATGCGCCAGGACTTCGACCTCGACGCCGTCGAGGACCTGCGGATGGCCGTCGACGAAGCCTGCTCGCTGCTGCTCCCCGCCGCGGCCGACGGCAAGCTCACCTGTGTCTTCTCGTGGAGCGGGCGGCGCATCGTCGTTTCGGTGTCCGTCCTGTCGGATTCGCCCGAACACGACGACGACACCGGCCTGTCCTGGCAGCTGCTGACCGCGCTCGCGACGTCGGCCGAGCACACCGTGACCCCCGAGGACGGGCGCTACCTGTCCCGGGTCGACCTCGTCCGGGAGAGCCAGGCGGCCGGGTCGTGAGCGATCCCGCCAGGAGCAGCGGGAGCAACCCCGACGTCGGCGCGCTGTTCACCCAACTCGCCGCGCTGCCGGCGGACTCCCCGCAACGGGAGCGCATCCGGGACACCCTGGTGCGCAACCACCTCGAACTGGCCCGCAACCTGGCCCGCAAGTTCCGCAACCGCGACGAGGCGATGGAAGACCTGGTGCAGATCGCCACGGTCGGGCTGATCCACGCCGTCGACCGGTTCGACCCGACGCAGGGCACGGACTTCCTGGCGTTCGCGGTGCCCACCATCTCCGGTGAGCTGCGGCACCACTTCCGGGACAACAGCTGGTCGGTGCGGGTGCCGCGACGGCTCAAGGAGCTGAACGCGCACATCTCGGCCACGCGGGAAGAGCTCACTGTGCAGCTTTCGCGCGCGCCGCGGCCGAGTGAGATCGCGGCCCGGCTCGGCGTGCCCGTCGAGGACGTCTACGAAGGCCTTCGCGCCGGTCAAGGCCGCTACGGCGCGTCGCTCGACCACCTGCTGGAGAACGCGGCGCACACGCGGTTCGGGGCGCCGGACGCCGAGCTGGGCCAGGCCGAGCTGCGGGAGGCGCTGCGGCCGATGCTGGACAGCCTGCCGGAGCGCGAACGCAAGATCGTCGCGCTGCGGTTCGGCTCGGGGATGAGCCAGTCGGACATCGCGCGCCGCGTCGGGGTCTCCCAGATGCAGGTGTCGCGGTTGCTGGCTGCGACCCTGAAGAAGCTGCGTTCGGGCCTGGACGAATCCGAGCTCGCCGACGGCACCTGATTAGCTGTTCGCGAGCTTGGGTACTTCGCGGACAGTACCGAAACTCACTGGGAGGGGGACCCGATGACGACGTCGAAGATGCCGCAGCGCATGGCTGTGCAGGCTGCCCCGCTGACGGTGCTTCTCCCGGCCGATGTCACCGCCCCGGCACTGGCCCGTCGCGAGGTCCGCACGGCCATGCTCGGCTTCGGCCTGTGCGAAGCGCAGCTGGACGACGTTCTGCTGGCGGCTTCGGAGCTGGTCACCAACGCCTTCGAGCACGGCGAGCGCCCGGAGCGGATGGAGCTGGAGTACGCCGACAGCCGGCTGACGCTGCGGGTGTACGACGTCGGCCGGAGGCTGCCCGAGCTGCGGGCGCCGTCGCCGGCCAAGGCCCGCAGCCGCGGGCTGGTGCTGGTCCAGGCGCTGTCCGAGGACTGGGGTTTCGAGCGCTGCGACGGCGGCAAGTACGTCTGGGCGGTCTTCCGGATCCCGGAAGTCTCATAGCAGTTCGCGGGCGGCTTCGGTCTCCCCGATCCGCTGCCGGAACGGCTTGCGGTCCAGCGCCTCGACGATCGCGTCCAGCACGGCGCGCAGCGAGTACGGCAGCTCGGCTTCCAGCGCCTCCGACGCCTCGGTCGTCGCCGCCCACTCCGCCTCCACCAGCGGCAGGAGTCCGCGCGCCTGCTCGGTGAGCGAGACGATCCGCTGCCGCGCGTCGGCGCCGGGTTCGAGGGCGACCAGGCCGGCGCGGTGCATCTGCGCGACGGTCTGGCTGGCCGCCGAGTGCGTCACGCGCATCTCGGCGGCGAGGTCGCGGATGGCCAGCGGGCCCTTCGCCAGCAGCGCGCGCACCACCGGTGAGTACCGCGGCCGGTAGCCGTCGAGGCCGATGTCGGCGAGGAACGTCGCGACGTCGCCGTCGAGCAGCTCGAGGACGTGCCGCAGCCGGGTCCCCAGCCCGTCCGGGCCCGAAGTCATGGCCATGACGGCCGATCATAGGTGTGCTTGGATCGCGGCATGGAGAACCGGAAGATCACCCGTCTCGGCCGTGAGGTGTCGGTCGTCGGGCTCGGCTGCTGGCAGCTCGGCGCGGACTGGGGCGAGGTCGACGAGAACGACGCCCTCGCCGTGCTGCACGCGGCGGCCGACGCGGGCGTCACCTTCTTCGACACCGCCGACGTCTACGGCGACGGCCGCAGCGAGCGGCTGGTCGGCCGCTTCCGCGCGGACCACCCGGACGTGTTCGTGGCGACCAAGATGGGCCGCCGGGTCGAGCAGGTGCCGGAGAACTACGTCGCGGCGAACTTCCGCGAGTGGAACGACCGGTCGCGCCGCAACCTCGGCATGGACACCCTCGACCTGGTCCAGCTGCACTGCCCGCCGACGGCGGTGTACTCCACGGACGCCGTGTACGACGCCCTCGACGCGATGGTCGACGAAGGCCGGATCAAGGCGTACGGCGTGAGCGTCGAGACCTGCGACGAGGCCCTGGCCGCGCTGGCGCGGCCGAACGTCGCGTCGGTGCAGATCATCCTCAACTGCCTGCGGCTCAAGCCGCTGGAGCGGGTGCTGCCGGCGGCGTCGGACGCGGGCGCCGGGATCATCGCGCGGGTGCCGCTGGCGTCCGGGCTGCTGTCCGGGCGCTACACGGCGAGCACGACGTTCGCCGCGGACGACCACCGGAACTTCAACCGTCACGGTGAAGCCTTCGACGTCGGTGAGACCTTCGCCGGCGTGCCCTACGACGTCGGGCTGGAGGCCGTCGAGCGGCTGCGCGGGCTGGTCCCGGAGGGGCAGACGCTGGCCCAGTTCGCGCTGCGCTGGATCCTCGACCAGCCGGGCCTGAGCACGGTCATCCCGGGCGCGCGCAACGCCGCGCAGGCCACGGCGAACACGGCGGCGGCCGCGCTGGCGCCGTTGCCCGAGGAAGCGGCGGCCGGGGTCCGCGCGACGTACGAGGAGCTCATCCGGCCGCTGGTGCACGATCGCTGGTAGGCCCGGCATGATGGGCCGATGATGACGCCCGAAGAGCTCCTGACGACGACCAGGACGGTCCGCAAACGGCTCGACCTCGACCGGCCGGTGCCGATCGACCTGGTGAAGCACTGCATACAGGTGGCGTTGCAGGCGCCGAGCGGCTCGAACACCCAGCGCTGGCAGTGGCTGGTCGTCACGGACGCGGACCAGCGGGCGGCCCTCGGCTCGATCTACAGCCGGGCCTGCCACGAGTACCTGGAGTCGGGCAACGCGGCGGGCAAGCTGTTCGCGGACGACCCTTCGCGGGCCCCGGTGCAGCAGCGGGTCGGCTCCAGCGTGGCGTACTTGGCCGACAAGATGGGCGACGTCCCGGTCCTGGTGATCCCCTGCCTGGAGACGGCGTCGGACGAGCTGCCGGCGGGCAACCAGGCCGGCCTGTGGGCGTCCCTGCTGCCCGCGGTGTGGAGCTTCATGCTGGCGGCCCGCTCGGTGACGCTGGGCACGGCGTGGACGACGCTGCACCTGAAGTACGAGCAGGAGGCGGCGGAGGTGCTGGGCCTGCCGAAGAACGTGCACCAGGCGGCCCTGATCCCGACGGCGTTCTACACGGGCGAGACGTTCAAGCCGGCGGCCCGGCTGCCGCTGGAGGAGGTTCTGCACGTCGATCGCTGGTGAGCCACCGCCATGAAGGCCTCCTTGCCGGGGCGAAGGGGGGACGTCGGCAAGGAGGCCGTCACGGCCTTTCGGCGGTCGGGTGGCTCTCGTGCTCAGCCGGTGTACGCCTTGAAGATGTTCGTGAACTCGTACGCCGACTGGGAAATGCCCGAGCAGTTGGCGACCGCGCCGCCGCCGGGGCAGCCGCCGTTGTCGCGGCCCGCCGACCAGAAGCCGATGCTCGCCACGTGGTTCGACTGGGCGTAGGCCAGCAGCTGCCGGGCCGCGGCCTGGTCGGTGACCGAGCCCGTGTCGTTGCGGCCGATCATCGGCGTCAAGCCCAGCAGCGCCTTGATCTGCGCGTCCGACTTCGACGGCCAGATCGTCTTCAGCTGCCCCAGGGTCGCGTTGGCCGCGGAGATCAGCGCGTCACCCCACGAGCCGCTGTAGCCGAAGTCCATCAGCATCGGGTTGACGACCACGTTCAGCCCGCGCGCGGCCGCGTCCTGCAGGATCGACACCGAGAACGGGTCCATCCCGTAGTCCTGGCCCTGGATCCGCATGGTGTAGCTGATGTGCGTGCCGCGTTGCTGCTGCAGCCGCAGGAGCGCCTGGTTGACCGTCGCCGTCGGGATGGACGCCTCGACGTCGACGTCCAGGCTGTTGCTGCCCACCGCGTCCAGCGTCTTCACGTACGCGTTGTAGAGCGCGTCCACCGAGCCGCAGACGTTCTCCAGGTACGGGCCCAGCGCGCCCCCCGAAGCGACCGTGACGCCGCCACCGAGACCGCGCAACGCGGTGACGTCGTTGATGATCCGCGCATCCAGCAGCGGGACGGTGCCGCCCCACTGCGGGTCGCAGCCGAGGCTGCTGCCGAGCGCGAAGGCGAGCGTGAAGTTCTTCTGACCGGTCGCGTTGGCCACCGAGACCAGTGACGGCGTCGCCATCGTGATGTCGATGTACGGCGACACGCGCGCGCTGCCACCACTCGGCGGAGGCGTGGTGGTGGTCGGCGGCGTGGTGGGAGTCGTGGGCGTGGTGGGCGTCGTCGGTGTCGTAGTGGGTGTGGTGGTGCCGCCGCACGGCTGGCCGTTCAGCTTGCAGTTCGCCGGCAGGCCGCTGCCGCTGACCAGGAACCCGAAGCTGGTCGACGCCCCGGCCGCGACGTTCCCGTTGTACTCGCGGTTGGCGAACGAGTGGTGCGAGCCGCTCGCGGTGTCGAGCGCGTCCCAATAGGACCCGAGCGTCGAGCCGGAGGGCAGGTCGAACTCCAGCTTCCAGCTCGTCAGCGCCGACGAGCCCGCGCTGATCGTGTACTTGGCCTGGTAACCGGAACCCCAGTTGGAGTCCGTGGAGAACGCCGCGGACGGCGAGGTGGCGGCCGTCGCGGGCGAGACGACGAGCAGCGCCGCCGCCGGGAGCACGACGGCCGCGAGCGCGGCGAGCGCGAGTTTCGACTTCACGGCGTTCCTCTCAGCGCACGGTCAGGGTGAGGCGCTGGATGCCCCAGGCGTCGGCCTGGGAGCCGGGCAGCCAGACGTCGACGATGTCGTCCTTGATCCAGCTGCCGATGTCGGCCGCATAGCACTCGCCGTAGCCCGGGACGGAGAACCTGGTGCCCCACGGGATGTTCCGCGCGTCGACCGCGCAGAACCCGGGCCCGGCGCTGTACCCGAGGGCGGTCTGCGCGACGTCGTTGTAGGACGTGACGCGGTAGCTGAGCGTCGTGCCGGCCGGGATCCGGTAGGCCGCGAGCCGGTTGCCGCCGTCGAGGCGGTAGGCGGTGGAGATCTGGCCGAGCGAGCCGGGCGAGTTGTCCTCGGCCGTCATCGCGTAGAGCTGGTAGTTCGCGTTCTGGCACGGGCTCGCGTCGGTGACCGTGAGCGTCGGCTGGCCCCAGTCGCTGATCCACTGCAGGGCCTGGCCGTTGCGGAACGCGCGGTAGGCCTTGGCGCCGCTGACCCGGGCGAAGGTGAAGGTCACCTTGCCGTCGGTGCCGAGGCCGCCGCTGACCGAACCGGGCGCGGGCAGCCGGTTCGCCACGTTCACGGCGCCGACGAGCGTGCCGGGGCCGTGGCCGCCGGTGACCGGGCGGTCGGGGATCGTGCCGGTGTAGAAGTGCTGGCACGCGGGCAAAGCCGCGGCGGACGCCGGGGCGGCGGGAACGACGAGCAGGCTGCCGGCGGCGAAGGCCGTCAAGGCGAGGATCCTGGCGAAGCGCATGACGGGGAGACCTCCATGGCGGGGACCGGGGCGGAGGTGACGCAGGTGGGAGGCGCGGGTTCACCGCGAAACAGACGTTAAGTGGCCTGGACCACACAGTCAATAGGTCTAGACCTTTTAGTTTCCCGGTAGCCCGAACGGCTCAGAGGTAGCCGACCAGCAGGTCGGCGATCTGCGCGGGGTGGCTCAGCGGCGCGCAGTGCGGGCCGTCGACCTCGTCCGGCTCGACGCCCAGCCGCTCGTTCGCGATGCGGCGCTGGAAGTCCGGCGTGAAGAACCGGTCGTCGCGGCAGAGGACCACCCGGGTCGGGACGTCCGGGTGCGCGGGCAGCGGCCACGGCTCGTCCCACTCCTTGCTCACCTGGTCCCGCACCCGCTTCTGGCACTCTTCCGCCAGCGAAGGAGCCATGCCGTTGAAGTACGTCTCGGCTTCGCTCAGCCCCGTCGGCGCCGCGAAACCCGTGTTCCCCCACCACTGCCCCGGCTGCTCCCCCGGCGCCGGGATCATCCCGGCCAGGTACACCAGCACCCGCGCCCGCACCTCGGCCGCGACCAGCGGCGCGGTGAACCCGCCGTACGAATGCCCGACGACGGCGACGTCCGTGCGGTCGCCCAGCGCGGCCAGCACGGTCTCGGTGAACTCCGCGAGCCCGGCCGCCGGGTCGGTGATCGGCAGGTCCGGGGTGACCGCGTCGTGGCCGCGGGCTTCGAGCTCGGGCACCAGCCGGTGGAAGTCCCAGCCGCTGCCCCCGCCGCCGTGGATGAGCGCGAACGTCGTCATGCCGGCCAGCTCAGCAGCGGCGGAGCATGTCCGTCAAGGCGGTCTTCTCGCCCTGGGTCACGGTCAGTCCGTAGTAGTGCTTCACGACGATCCAGTCGGTCGCGTAGGTGCACCAGAACGCCACGAGCGGCGGCTTCCACTGGTCCGGCGCCTTGTCGCTCTTCTGCTGGTTGAGGTTGTCGGTGACGGCGAACAGCTGCGGGCGGGTCAGGTCGTTGGCGAACTGCCCGCGCTTCTCGGTCGTCCACGCCTTCGCGCCGCTCGCCCAGGCCTGCCCGAGCGGGACCATGTGGTCGATGTCGAGGTCGGTCGGCTTGGTCCACGTCTCGTCGTCGTAAACGCTTTTCCAGGTACCGGAAGTAGCCCGGCATTCCTTGTCCGTCTTGACGTCCACGCCGTCGCGCTTCAGCACGACTTCCCGGGTGTCACAGCTTGACCCCTGACTCGCCCAGTGCGGGAACTTCTCACGGGAGTAGCCGTCCATGGACGTCCGCGCGGCGATGGTCAGCTCACCGAGCTGCTTCGCCGCATCGGCCGCGTCGACCGGCACCGGCGCCCCGGAAGACGTCGATGACGTCGGTGCCGCGGTCGGGGTCGCCCCCGCGCCCCTGCTCGTCACCCAGTACCCGAAGAGCGCGACCGCCAGGATCGCGACTACCAGCAGGATCCGTTGCGTCACGCTGAGCCGAAAGCTGCGGGTCGCCAAGATTTTCTCCTCTCACCTGGGGGTCCGCGCGGCGTAGTCTCGCTGCTGTCGACGAGGGACAACCGCGCCGACACGACGACCTGGCACGAATGTGATCTCGCCCACCCACGGCGGGGATGTCACATCGAGCCCATGAACTGCGACTACCGGAGCAGGACGAGCCGGAGGGAGCAGGCCGATGCCCGGTCGGCTGAAGAAGTGGAACTCGAACTTCGACGAGTACCTGCAGCGCAAGGCCGCCGAAGGCGGCAACGTCGTCGCCATGGCCCGGATGGGTGCGGCGATGCGCGAGCGCGGGGACATCGACGAGGCCGAGTCATGGTTCCGCAAGGCCGCGATGGGCGGGGACCGCACGTCGATGACGGCGTTGGCGCACCTGCTCCACGAGCGTGGCCTGCCGGAAGACGCCGAGCGCTGGTTCCACGAGGCGGCGCTGGCCGGTGACCCGCACGGCATGCTGAACCTCGCGCGGTCCTACGAGCGGCGGGGCAAGCGCGACGACGCCCAGCACTGGTTCGGCGAGGCCGCGCGCACCGGCGACCTGCCCTCGATGGCCGCACTGGGGCACCTGCTGCGCGAGCAGGGGAAGACCGACGAGGCCGAGTCGTGGCTGCGGCAGGCCGCCGACGCGGGCTTCACCGGCGCGATGATCGACCTGGGCATCCTGCTGCGCGACCGCGGCCAGGCGGCGGAGGCCGCCCGCTGGTGGCGCTCGGCCGTGCAGGCCGGCGACCTCGGGGGCGCGTGCCAGCTGGGCAGGCAGGCCGAGCGGATGGGCCGGCCCGGCGACGCCGAGTCCTGGTACCGGCAGGGCGCGATCGCCGGCAACGTCGAGGCCGTCGTCCGGCTCGGGCTGCTGCTGCACCGCCGCGGCGACATCGAGGAGGCCGAGCACTGGTACCTCGACGCCGCCGAGCACGGCGACCCGGCCGCGATGACCAACCTCGGTGTCCTGGCCCGCAACCGCGGCGACGAGGGTGAGGCCGCGGCCTGGTACCGCAAGGCCGCCGAGCACGGCAGCGTGCCGGCCCTGACCAACCTCGGGCACCTCGCCGAGCACCGGGACGACCTCTCCGAAGCCGAGCACTGGTTTCGCCGCGCCGCCGAAACCGGCGACGTCCAGGGGATGCTGAGCCTCGCCCGGATGCTGCGGTCGCGGGGCGCCGCCCATGAGGCCGAGCTGTGGCTAGCCCGCGCGGAGCACGCCCAGGGAGACCACGAGCACCAGCACTGAATCCGGATGAACGAGCGGAAAGTGACGCTCTGCTGACCCGAACGGACGACGAATCACCCGGGTAGATCTATTGTGTGATCCAACTCACACCTCTAGCCTGGGATGGCTCCCACCACCGAGCAGCTCCCCGAGGAAGTGCCGCGATGCCGTGGTCACCGAATCACCCGGACTCCGTCGACGCGCTTTTCGAGCGCCGCCGGGCGCCGGTCCTCGCGCTGGCCGACGACGCCAGGACGGTCGCGGAAGCCTGCCACGGGATGTCCCGGCGCTTCCACCGCGGCGGCAAGCTCGTCGTCTTCGGCAACGGCGGCCCGAGCACCGACGCCCAGCACGTGGCCGTGGAGTTCGTGCACCCGGTGATCGTCGGCAAGCGCGCGCTGCCGGCCATTTCGCTGACCGCCGACGTCGCGACGGTCACCGGCGTCGCCAACCGCGTCGGCCTCGAGGACGTCTTCGCCCACCAGCTGCGGATCCTCGGCGAGCCCGCCGACATCGCGCTGGGTATCTCGACCGACGGCGAGTGCGTCAATGTCCGACGGGCCCTGGAAACCGCCCGTGACCTCGGCATGCTCACGGTCGCCCTGACGGGTGGTAACGGCGGCGCGATTGCCGCGACTACTGGGCTGGACCACGTCTTCATCGCTCGCTCGGGAGACCCCCGGGTCGTCAAGGAGGTGCACGTGACCACCTACCACGTGTTGTGGGAGCTGGTGCACGTCTTCTTCGAGCAACCCGGTGTCCTGACCCCGGAGGTGGCGTCGTGAGCGCCCGTGACGCCGACAGAGTCGCCACCCCCGTCTGTCACGACGGGGTGTGCATCACCTGCTCCGACACCGCGGTCGAAGTGACCGTGGTCGAACTCCTGGACCTCGGGTTCGCCGTCGTGGAAACCGGCTCCGGCCGGGAAGAGGTGAGCGTGGCGCTGGTCTCGGCCGGCGTCGGCGACCGAATCCTGGTGCACGCCGGAGAAGCCATCGCTCGCCTGGAGAATTCCTAGCCGAGGAGTTGACGCGCCATGACGCGGGAACACACCCCCGTGGGCGCGGACGGTCTCGAAGCGCTGTACCCGTTCCTGTACGCGGGAACCAGTGACGTCGACGCCGTCCTCGATCAGGTCGAAAAGTCCACTGTGGACAAGGTGCACGAGATCGTCGCCCTGCGGGCGAGGGTGCTGGCGGCCGACCGCGAGCGCCTTTTCGCCTGCGCACAGGACGTCGCCCGCGCGTTCGCCGGCGGCGGCCGGCTGCTCGCGTTCGGCAACGGTGGCAGCTCGACCGACGCCCAAGACCTCGCGAGCCTGTTCCTCAGCCCGGCGGGGGACGCCCGTCCCCTGCCCGCGTTCGGGCTGACGAACGACATCGCGGTGGTGACCGCCCTGTCCAACGACATCGGGTTCGACGTCGTGTTCGCCCGGCAGCTGGCCGCGTTCGGGCGGGCCGGCGACATCGCGGTGGGCCTGTCCACCAGCGGGAACTCCGCGAACCTGTTGCGCGCCTTCGACGAAGCCGCCCGGCGCGGCATGGTGACCGTCGGCATCTCCGGTTACGACGGGGGGAAGATGGCCGAGCTCGACAGCGTCGACCACCTCTTCGTCGTCCCGTCGCCTTCCGTGCACCGCATCCAGGAAGCCCAGACGACCCTTTACCACGCGCTGTGGGAACTCACCCTCGGTGCGCTCGACGAGCTTGGGGTTGATCAGCCGTGACGCACGCCCAGCAAGAAGAGAAGCCCATCCACATCCTCTGGATCAACGCCGGCCTGTCGTGCGACGGCGACTCCGTCGCGCTGACCGCCGCCACGCAACCGAGCATCGAGGAGATCGTCCTCGGCGCCCTGCCCGGCCTGCCCAAGATCGCGGTCCACTGGCCGTTGATCGACTTCGAGTGCGGCCCCGAGACGGGCGCCGACACGTTCATCGAGTGGTTCCACAAGGCCGACCGCGGCGAGCTGGACCCGTTCGTCCTGGTCGTCGAGGGGTCGATCCCGAACGAAGCGATCAAGGAAGAGGGCTATTGGTGCGGCTTCGGGAACAACCCCGAGACCGGCCAGCCGATGACGACCAGCGAGTGGCTGGACCGGCTGACGCCCAAGGCGCTGGCCGTGCTGGCCGTCGGCACCTGCGCCACCTACGGCGGCATCCACGCGATGGAGGGCAACCCGACCGGCGCCATGGGCGTGCCGGACTACCTGGGCTGGGACTGGAAGTCCGGCGCCGGCATCCCGATCGTCTGCGTGCCCGGCTGCCCGACCCACCCGGACAACCTGTCCGAGACCATCACCTACCTGCTGTACCAGGCCGCCGGCCAGGCGCCGATGATCCCGCTCGACGACCACCTGCGGCCGCAGTGGCTCTTCGGCGCGACCGTGCACGAAGGCTGCGACCGCGGCGGTTACTACGAGCAGGGGCAGTTCGCCGACACCTACGACTCCCCCAAGTGCCTGGTGAAGCTGGGCTGCTGGGGCCCGGTCGTCAAGTGCAACGTGCCCAAGCGCGGCTGGATCAACGGCGTCGGCGGCTGCCCGAACGTCGGCGGCATCTGCATCGGCTGCACGATGCCCGGCTTCCCGGACAAGTTCATGCCGTTCATGGACGAACCCCCGGGGGCGCACGTGTCGTCGCTGGCCAGCGGCGCGTACGGGTCGGTGATCCGGCGGCTGCGGCAGATCACCGAACGCAAGCTCGACAAGGAGCCCAAGTGGCGGCACACGGGCAGGAAGCTCGACACCGGCTACAAGTCCTCATGGCGCTGAAAGGGCCGTAACACTTCAAAGGAGTGAAGATGACGGACAAGGGCGTCAGCACCAAGGGCCGGACCGACCTCGTCGAGATGGCCTGGGACCCGATCACCCGGATCGTCGGCAGCCTCGGGATCTACACGAAGATCGACTGGGCGGCCAAGCGCGTCGTCGAGTGCCACAGCACGTCGTCGGTCTTCCGCGGGTACAGCATCTTCATGAAGGGCAAGGACCCGCGCGACGCGCACTTCATCACCAGCCGGATCTGCGGGATCTGCGGCGACAACCACGCGACGTGCTCGGTGTACGCCCAGAACATGGCCTACGGCGTCCGCCCGCCGCACCTGGGCGAGTGGATCCTCAACCTCGGCGAGGCCGCCGAGTACATGTTCGACCACAACATCTTCCAGGAGAACCTGGTCGGGGTGGACTACTGCGAGAAGATGGTCGCCGAGACCAACCCCGGTGTCCTGGAGCAGGCCAACCGCACCGAGGCGCCGCACGCGCGTGACCACGGGTACAAGACCATCGGCGACATCATGCGCTCGCTGAACCCGCTGGAGGGCGAGTTCTACCGGGAGGCGCTGCAGGTCTCCCGCAGCACGCGCGAGATGTTCTGCCTGATGGAGGGCAGGCACGTCCATCCGTCCACTTTGTACCCGGGCGGCGTCGGCACGGTCGCCACCGTGCAGCTGTTCACCGACTACCTGACCCGGCTCATGCGCTACGTCGAGTTCATGAAGCGCTGCCTGCCGATGCACGACGACCTGTTCGACTTCTTCTACGAAGCCATCCCCGGGTACGAAGAGGTCGGCCGGCGCCGGATCCTGCTCGGCTGCTGGGGCAGCCTGAACGACCCGGAGCACTGCGACTTCAGCTACGAGAACATGGAGTCCTGGGGCCGGAAGATGTTCGTCACGCCCGGCGTCGTCGTCGACGGCAAGCTCGTCACCACCAGCCTGCTCGACATCAACCTCGGCATCCGGATCCTGCTCGGCAGCTCGTTCTACGAGGACTGGGCCGACCAGCCGATGTTCGTCACGCAGGACCCGCTGGGCAACCCGGTCGACCAGCGCCACCCGTGGAACCAGCACACGATCCCGCGCCCGGCCAAGCGCGACTTCGACAGCAAGTACTCGTGGACGATGTCGCCGCGCTGGTTCGACGGAAAGGACCACCTGGCCCTTGACACCGGCGGCGGCCCGATCGCGCGCCTGTGGGTGACCGCGCTCGCCGGGCTCGTCGACACGCCGTACGTCAAGTCGACCGGGCACAGCGTGACGATCAACCTGCCGCGCACGGCGACCAAGCCCGAGGTCAGCTTCGAGTGGAAGATCCCGCAGTGGAGCAACGCGCTCGAGCGCAACCGCGCCCGGACGTACTTCCAGGCGTACTCGGCCGCGATGGCGCTGCACTTCGCCGAACAGGCCCTCGGTGAGGTCCGCAAGGGCAACACGAAGACGTGGGAGCCGTTCAAGGTCCCGGACGAGGGCGTGAGCTGCGGCTTCACCGAAGCGGTGCGCGGCGTGCTGTCGCACCACATGGTGATCAAGGGCGGCAAGATCGCGAACTACCACCCGTACCCGCCGACCCCGTGGAACGGCAGTGTCCGCGACAACTTCGGCACGCCGGGGCCGTACGAGGACGCCGTGCAGAACACGCCGATCTTCGAGGAGAACACGCAGGAGAACTTCAAGGGCATCGACATCATGCGCGCGGTCCGCAGCTTCGACCCGTGCCTGCCCTGCGGCGTCCACATGTACACCGGCAAGGGCAAGGTCGTCGAACGGCTGCACACCCCGCACGCGTTCGGCGGGGAGATCGCATGACGGACGTCGGCCAGGTCGGGGAACGCATCGAGCGGCTGCTGGGCGAGTTCTCCGGCCCGGACGCCGAAATCGCCGAGGAGCTCGTCCACACGCTGCTCGAGTTCTACGGCGCCGGCCTCGAACGGATCGTGGAGATCGCCGGCCGTCCCCTGCTGGACCGGCTGGCCGAGGACGACCACGTCCGGGGCCTGCTCGTGCTGCACGACCTGCACCCGAAGTCCACGCACGAGCGCGTCGCCGAGGCGCTCGACAAGGTCCGGCCGTTCCTCGGCTCGCACGCCGGCGACGTCGAGCTGGTCGAGATCGACAGCGAAGGCGTCCTGAAGCTGCAGCTGCAGGGCACCTGCGACGGCTGCCCGTCGTCGACCGTCACCGCGAAGTACGCCATCGAGAAGGTGGTGCGGGAGGCGGCGCCGGAGATCTCCGACGTCGTCGTGGCCGGTGTGGTGCCCGAGCAGACCGGCCCGGGCGGACGTCCGCTGCTGCCGCTGGTCGACTGCCCCGTGGAGGTCCCGTGACGGGCGGACTGCGCCGGTTCCGCACCCCCGTCCAGCGGACCGCACCCGGCGAACGGTGCGAGCTGTGCGCCGAGCCGATCGGCACGGAGCACGGGCACGTGATCGACCTCGAATCCCGGGCGATCATGTGCACCTGCCGGGGCTGCTACCTGCTCTTCACCCACCGCGGGGCGGGCGGGAAGCGGCACCGCGCGGTGCCGCAGCGGTTCCGGCACGCCCCGCGGTTCGGCCCCGGCACGGCGTTGTGGGAGTCGACCGGGATCCCGGTGAAGACGGCGTTCCTGTTCCGCAACTCGGTGCAGGACCGGACGGTCGCGTTCTACCCGAGCCCGGCGGGGGCGACCGAGTCGCTCCTGCCGCTCGGCACCTGGGACGAGCTGCTGGCCGAGACCCCCGGGTTCGCCGACGTCGCCGAAGACGTCGAAGCGTTGCTGCTGAACAAGCTCGACCTGGGTTTCGAGTGCTTCCTGGTGCCGATCGACGTCTGCTACGAGCTGGTCGGGATCGTCCGGACGACGTGGCGCGGCTTCGACGGCGGTACCGAGGCGCACGAGGCCATCGACGGGTTCTTCGCGAACCTGCGGGACCGCAGTGAGGTCGTGGCGGATGGCTGAGCTGACCTTCGACTGCATCGACGTCCAGCCGCTGAAGTACGCGGCTTCGCCGACGCTGGCGTTCAAGCTGCGGATCACCGAGCTGTCCGGGCAGCCGATCCACGCGATGGTGCTGCGCGTCCAGATCCGCATCGAGCCGCAGCGGCGCCGGTACGCCGACGACGAGTCCGAGCTGCTCACCCACCTCTTCGGCGACCGCTCCCGCTGGGGCGAAACGCTGAAGCCGTTCCAGTTCACGACGGTGTCGGTCATGGTGCCCGGCTTCACCGGCGCCACCGAGATCGACGCCGAAGTCCCGTGCACCTACGACCTGGAAGTCGCGGCCGGCAAGTACTTCCACGCGCTGACCGAGGGTGTCGTGCCGATGGTGCTGCTGTTCAGCGGCACGGTGTTCGGCAAGGGCGGGCCCGGGTTCTGGGTGGAGCAGGTGCCATGGCACGCCCAGGCCGAGTACCGGATGCCGGTGAAGGTGTGGGACGAGCTGGTCGAGCGCTACTTCCCGAACGTCGCGTGGATCAAGCTGCCCAAGGAGACCGTGGACGCGCTGCTCCGGTACAAGGCGCGGCACGCGATCCCGACGTGGGAAGCGGCGATGGACCGACTGCTGGCCGGTGAGCCGTGAACGTGCTCGAACAGGCCCGCGCGGTCGGGGACGCCGTGCTCTACGAGGGGTACCTGCTCTACCCGTACCGCGCGTCGGCCGGGAAGAACAAGGTGCGCTGGCAGTGGGGTGTGCTGATGCCGCCGTCGTACGCCTCGGCCGACATCGGCGAGCACGCGTCGGCGCGCGTCGAGTGCCTGCTGGAGCCGCTCGCGCACACGATCCTGCACGTCAAACTGCGGTTCCTGCAGACGCGGACACGGCTCGGGTGGGACGAAGCCGTCGAGCACGAGATCGACTTCGAGCTGCCGCTTTCGGAACTCCCGCTCGAGTCGCCGTTCCACGTGCCGGGCGAGCTGGAGGGCACGAACGAGCTGTCCGGCGTCCTCACCGCCCGGGTCGACCCGCTCGACGGGCCGTTCGGCGGCAGCCGGCTACGCGTCGAACTGCGGAACACGACGTCGTGGCCCGCCGACGGCGTCCGCGAGCACGCGCTCCGGCACGCGCTGCTCGCCGCCCACCTCGTGCTCGGCGTCGACACCGGGCACTTCCTGTCGATGCTGGACCCGCCGGAGTGGGCGAAACCCGCCGTCGAAGCCTGCACGCAGGAACGCCTCTGGCCGGTGCTCATCGGCGACACCTCGCGCAGCACGGTGATCCTCGCGTCGCCGATCATCCTCTACGACGACCCGGCGATCGCACCGGAAAGCCCGGGTGACCTCTTCGACGGCACCGAGATCGACGAGATCCTCACGCTGCGCACGATGACCCTGACCGACGAGGAGAAACGCGAGGCCCGGGCCACCGACCCGCGCGCGGCGGCGCTCGTCGACCGGGTCGACGCGATGCCGCCCGAGCTGCTCGAACGACTGCACGGCGCGGTCCGGTCCGTACGACCGGTCGAGCCGTCGGTGACCGTCGCGGGCGTCCGCGTCACCGCGGGATCGCACGTGCGGCTGCGGCCGAACCTGCGCGGCGCGGACGCCCAGGACATGTTCCTCACCGGGCGGGCCGCCACCGTCCGGCTCGTCCTGTCCGATGTGGACGGCGGCACGCACGTCGCGGTCACCCTCGACGACGACCCCGGCGCCGACCTGCAGCACGCCCACGGCCGGTACCGGTACTTCTCCCCCGACGAGATCGAGCCCCTGGAGGTCGCGGAATGAGACCACGAGTACTGGTGGCGGGCATCGGCAACATCTTCCTGAGCGACGACGGTTTCGGCGTCGAGGTCATCAAGGAGCTCGAAGGCACCGACCTGCCGGAGTGGGTGCAGATCGCCGACTACGGCATCGCGGGCATGCACCTGGCCTACGACCTGCTGGGCGGCTACGACACGACGATCCTGCTCGACGCCACCCCGCACGGGAAGCTGCCCGGCACCCTGTCGCTCATCGAAGCCGACGTCGACGACCTCGCGGCGTCAGCCTCGATCGACGCCCACGGCATGCAGCCCGAGGCGGTGTTCCGGCTGCTGCGGCTGCTCGGCGGGGACGCCGGGCGCGTGCTGATCGTCGGCTGCGAACCCGCGTGCCTCGACGAAGGGATCGGGCTGTCGCCCGAAGTGACAGCGGCTGTTCCGGCCGCGGTCCGCGCCGTCACGGAACTCGCTTGGGGCGCCAGCCCGAAGCTGCCGGACAAGCAGAAGACGGAGGTCTGAGCCCATGTGCCTCGGGATTCCGGGCGAGATCATCGAGATCAGCGAGGATCGACCGGACCTCGCGAAAGTCTCGGTCAGCGGCGTCAAGCGGCTCATCAACATCGGCCTGCTCGACGACGACCCGCCGAAGCCGGGCGACTGGATCCTCATCCACGTCGGCTTCGCACTGTCCAAAATAGACGAAGCGGAGGCGGCAGCCGCGCTGGACTTCCTCGAAAGCATCGGCAAGGCGTACGAGGACGAAATGGCCGCGCTGCTGGAATCCCAGATCGAATAAGGAGTCGTCATGCGTTTCGTCGACGAGTTCCGCGACGCCGAGAAGGCGCGGGCGCTGTCCGCGAAGATCACGTCGCTGTGCGAGCCGGGCCGCCAGTACAAGTTCATGGAGGTCTGCGGCGGGCACACGCACACCATCTACAAGCACGGCCTGGAGGACTACCTGCCCGAGAGCGTCACGCTGGTGCACGGGCCCGGCTGTCCGGTGTGCGTGATCCCGATGGGCCGCGTCGACGACGCCATCCACATCGCGCGGCAGCCCGGCGTGCTCATGACGTCGTTCGGCGACATGATGCGCGTGCCCGGCTCCGGCGGGAACTTCTTCGACTCGAACGCCGAGGGCACCAACATCCGGATGGTGTACTCGCCGCTGGACTCGCTGAAGATCGCCCGGCAGAACCCGGACCTGCGGGTCGTGTTCATGGCCATCGGCTTCGAGACGACCACGCCGTCCACCGCGATGACGCTGCTGCGTGCGGCCGCCGAGGGCATCGAGAACTTCTCGGTCTTCGCCAACCACGTCACGATCATCCCCGCGATCAAGGCCATCCTCGACTCCCCCGACCTGCGGCTCGACGGCTTCATCGGCCCGGGCCACGTCTCGACGGTGATCGGCTGCCGGCCGTACGAGTTCATCGCGCGCGACTACGGCAAGCCCGTGGTCGTCGCCGGGTTCGAACCGCTCGACATCCTGCAGTCGATCTACATGCTGATGGTGCAGCTGTCCTCCGGTAGGTCCGAAGTGGAGAACCAGTACTCGCGGGTCGTGCCGTGGAACGGGAACATGGTCGCTCTCAAGGCGATCAACGAGGTCATGGAGCTGCGGCCGTACTTCGAGTGGCGCGGCCTCGGGTTCATCTCGCACTCGGCGATGGCCGTCCGCGAGAAGTACGCGTCCTTCGACGCCGAGCGGATCTTCGAGATCCCCGGCCTGCGCGTCGCCGACCCGAAGGCGTGCCAGTGCGGCGAGGTGCTCAAGGGCGTGCTGAAACCGTGGGAGTGCAAGGTGTTCGGCACCGCGTGCACCCCGGAGACGCCGATCGGGACGTGCATGGTCTCACCCGAGGGCGCCTGCGCGGCGTACTACAACTTCGGGCGGTTCAGCCGCACGCGCGTCCGGGAGGCGAGCCGGCATGAGCACGTCTGAGCGGCGCTCGACGATCCCGGTGCCGATGACGACGTCCGACCGCGAGCAGCAGGTGCTCGACCGGATCGACCGCGCCCGCCGCCGGCGCGCGAAGGTCCGCGAGGAGCGCATCACGCTGTCCCACGGCGCCGGCGGCAAGGCGACGCAGACGCTCATCGAGGCCGTGTTCCTCGACGCGTTCCGCAACCCGTTGCTGGAGCCCCTGGAAGACGCGGCGACGCTGACCATCGGCGACGCCCGGCTCGCGCTGACCACGGACTCCTACGTCGTCTCGCCGCTGTTCTTCCCCGGCGGCAACATCGGCGACCTGGCGGTCAACGGCACGGTGAACGACCTCGCCGTCTCCGGTGCGCGGCCGCTGTACCTGACCGCGGGGTTCATCCTCGAGGAGGGCTTCCCGGTCGAGGACCTGCTGAAGATCGTCGAGTCGATGAAGGCGGCGGCCGAATCCGCCGGCGTCCAGATCGTCACCGGCGACACGAAGGTCGTCCAGCGCGGCAAGGCCGACGGCGTCTACATCAACACCGCGGGCGTCGGCGTCCTCACGCGCAGCGGGCTCGGGGTGGCCACCGTGAAGCCCGGAGACGCCGTCCTCGTCTCCGGGCCGATCGGCGACCACGGCGTCACGATCATGCTGGCGCGCGGCGAGCTGGACATCGACGCCGACCTGGAGTCCGACACCGCGCCGGTGCACGACCTGGTCGCCGGTCTGCTGGCCGCGGTGCCGGGCGTGCGCGCGATGCGGGACGCGACCCGCGGCGGCGTCGCGACGATCCTCAACGAGATCGCCAAGGCGGCGGACGTCGCGGTGGTCGTCGACGAGAACACCATCCCGGTCCGCACCGAGGTCCGCGGCGCGTCCGAGCTGCTCGGCATCGACCCGCTGTACGTCGCGTGCGAAGGCCGGATCGTGGTGGTCGTCGACGGCGCGCAGGCGTCGGACGCGCTGGCGGCGTTGCGCTCGCACCCGCTGGGCGCGGATGCGGCGGTGATCGGCCGCGTCGCCGACGACCCGCCGGGCCTGGTGCTGCTGAACACGGCGTTCGGCGGCACCCGGATCGTGGACCTGCTGGTCGGGGACCCGCTGCCGAGGATCTGCTGAATGCACGAAATGTCGATCACGCAGTCGGTCGTCGACGCGGTCGTCGCCCGCCTCGGCGAGGCGAGCGTGTCGTGCGTCCGGCTGGAGATCGGCCGGCTGTCCGGTGTGGTGCCGGACAGCGTCCGCTTCTGCTTCGACGTCCTGTGCAGCGGCACGTCGCTGGACGGCGCCCGCCTGGAGATCGACGAGCCGTCCGGGCGGGCGCGCTGCCGCGACTGCGGCGCCGAGTTCACCCTGGACGACTTCATCCTGCTCTGCCCGTGCACCAGCGCGAACGTCGAGGTGCTGGCCGGGCGCGAACTGCGCATCACATCGGTAGAGGTGGTCTGAAATGTGCGACACCTGCGGCTGTTCCGACTCCGACGTCCGCATCACCGACCGGAGCCACACGGTGGTGCTGGAGCAGGACATCCTGGCGAAGAACGACGACCTGGCGGCTCACAACCGCGCGCACCTGAGCGCGTCCGGCGTCTTCGCGATCAACCTGATGAGCTCCCCGGGCGCCGGGAAGACGACGTTGCTGGAGCGCACCATCTCCTTTTTGGACACACCGTGCGCGGTGGTCGAGGGTGACCAGGAGACGCTGCTGGACGCCGAGCGCATCAAGGCCACGGGCGCCCCGGTCGTCCAGATCAACACGGGCGCCGGCTGCCACCTGGACGCGTCGATGCTGCACCGGGCGCTGCACTCGCTTGGTCCTTCTCCCGGCTCGACGCTGTTCATCGAGAACGTCGGCAACCTGGTCTGCCCCGCGCTGTTCGACCTCGGCGAGGCGGCGCGCGTGGTGATCCTCTCGGTGACCGAGGGGCCGGGCAAGCCGCTGAAGTACCCGCACATGTTCGCGGCGACGGACCTGGTGCTGCTGAACAAGGTCGACCTGCTGCCTTACGTGGACTTCGACGTCCCGGAGTTCGAACGAGACGTCCGCCGGGTGAACCCCACGGCGGAGATAGTGCAGGTCAGCGCCACCCGCGGCGACGGCCTCACCGAGTGGTACGACTGGCTACGGCAACCTGCCCGAAGCTGATCCCACCGTCGTTGGTGGGCACCCTCCGGTGGGTCAGCACCCGGAAGCCGTGCCGTTCCAGTCGTTCCACGGTCCGATCGAGCAACAGGACGTTCTGGAACACGCCCCCGGACAGCGCGACGGTGGTGCTGTGCTCACGGAACCGGTCGCAGGTCCGGGCAATGGCGTCGGCAACACCGTTGTGGAACCGCGCGGCCCTCGTCGCCTTACCGCTGGAGTCGTCCAGAAGAGCGGCGATGAGGTCCTCGCCGTGCACGACGTCGTCGATCCGCGCCTGGTAGGCGGTCATCTCGGCCGGGTCGGCCAGCTGCTCCAGCTCGATGGCGGCCTGACCTTCGTAGTTGACGGTCTCCCGGACGCCGAGCAATGCCGCGGCCGCGTCGAAAAGGCGTCCCGCGCTGGACGTCAACGGTGAGTTGAGGCCGCTGCGGATGAGCTTGACAACGTCTTCCCGAGCGGGCCGCCCGAGAGCGTCCACATAGGACGCACCCATCCGCCAGGGCTGCCGGATGGCCTGAGCCCCGCCGGGCATTCTCACCTGCTTCAGATGGGTGAGGCGCTCGTAGGTGGTGAGATCGGCGAGGAGGAACTCGCCACCCCAGATGGTGCCGTCGGGCCCGAACCCGGTCCCGTCGAAGGCAACCCCGAGCACGGGCCCGTCCTCGCGGTTGTCGGCCATGCAGGAGGCGATGTGGGCGTGGTGGTGCTGCACATCCAGCAGTTCGACGTCCTGCTCGAGCGCGTACTTCGTGGACAGGTACTCGGGGTGCAGGTCATGCGCGATGAGCACGGGGTCGACCGCGAAAAGCCGTTCGAAGTGGTTGATGCCCTCCGTGAAGGACTTGAGCGTCTCGTAGTTCTCGAGGTCCCCGATGTGGTGCGAGACGAACGCGTGGCGGCCTTTGGCCAGACAGAAGGTGTTCTTGAGTTCGGCGCCACAGCCGAGAAGGTGCTGTTTCGTGGCGTGTTTCAGACTGACGGGCTCGGGCGCGTACCCCCGCGAACGCCGTTGCAGCTGGGCTTGGTTCCGCACTATCCGCACGACGGAGTCGTCGGTCCGGATGTGAATAGGGCGATCGTGGGTGAGCACGGCGTCAGCGATGGTGCCCAGCCGCTTGAGTTCCTCATCGCGGTAGACGATGGGCTCATCGGAGATGTTCGCGCTGGTCAGCACGATAGGCCCGGTCTCCTGGAGCAGCAGATGGTGCAGCGGCGTGTAGGGCAGCATCACCCCAACCCGCCGATTCCCGGGCGCGACGCCTTGAGCAAGCTCCCCGTTCTTCGGCAGCAAGACAATGGGCCTTTGTCGACTACTGAGCACTTCCGCGGCGATCTCGTCGACTTCGGCGAGTTCCCTGGCCTGCCCCAAATCAGCGACCATGACGGCAAAGGGCTTGTCCTCCCGATGTTTCCGCGCACGCAGCTTCCGAGCCGCCTCTTCATGCCGAGCCCCGACCGCGAGGTGATAGCCACCCAGCCCTTTGACGGCCACGACTTTCCCCTGTTTGAGGGCCTCCACGGTTTGCGTTAGAGGATCGCCGTCGCCCGGCTCGAACCGCAGCCGGGGGCCACAGGCGGGGCAGCAAACAGGCTGGGCGTGAAACCGCCGGTTCGCGTGGTCGTCGTACTCCCGTTTGCACGCGGCACACATCCCGAACCCGGCCATGGTCGTGAACGGCCGGTCATAAGGAACCCCGGTGACAATGGTGAACCGCGGCCCGCAGTTGGTGCAGTTGACAAACGGATACCGGTAACGCCGATCGGCGGGATCCCCCAGCTCACGCAGGCAATCGTCACAGGTGGCGGAGTCAGCGGAGATCAGCGTGTCGGCAACACCCCCACCCGGGCTCCCGACGATGACGAACCCGACGTCACCCTTGGCCGCGATTTCCCGGACCTGAACCTCGTCGACCACAGCCAGCGGCGGCGCTTCGGCCTCGAGCGCCGCCAGAAAGGCCTCGACGCTCTCCCCTTCAACCTCGGCGAAAACCCCGCGAACGTCGTTTCCCACAAACCCGGCGAGTTCGAGCCGCGAGGCAAGCTGGTGCACGAAGGGCCGAAACCCCACCCCCTGCACAACCCCGAAAACCCGGACAGCCACCCGCACGCGCTCAGTCTGCGCCTGCACCGGACCATTCGGCCAGCGCCGGGAGGTCCGGTTGCTGCCGCAGGGCGTCGAGCACCACGTTGACCGCCGCTCGCAACGGTGAGCCGCGACGGACCGCTGCCACGATCGTGCGGTTCACCGGGGTCGTCAGCTCGCGTGTCGCCACCCGGTAGCGGCGGTCCACCGCCAAGCCCGGGAGCAGGGCGATCGACAGGCCGGCCTCGACGTGCTGGAGCGTCATCAGGTAGTTGGCGAAGCGGCACACCACCCGCGGCTCGAAACCCGACTCGCGGCACAGGCGCAGGGTCAGGTTCGCCATGTACGACTGCGGGACGTCCAGGGCCCACGGCTCGTCGGCGAACGCCGCCAGGGAGACGGGTGGGCCGCCCGAGGCCGTCACCAGCACGATCGGGTCGGTGGCCAGCGGGACGATGTCCAGGTCCGGGCCCAGGGGCAGCTCGACGAAGTCGGTCGTCGTGATGATGACGTCCGCGTCGCCGCCGCGCAGGGCCGGGATGCTCTCGTGCGGCTCCAGCTCCAGGAGCTCGACGTCCAGGTGCGGGTACGCCGCCGCCAGCCGGGTCACCGCCGGGACCGCCATCGTGTGGATCGCGCTCTGGAAGGCGCCGAGCCGGACCAGGCCGACCGGCTCGTCGCCGAGGCCGCGCAGCTCCGCCTCGACCGTGTCCATGTGGTCGAGGATCGCCCGGGCGCGCCGGGCCAGCATCAGGCCGGCCGGCGTGAGCCGGACCCGGCGGCCGGTGCGTTCCAGCAGCTGGGTGCGGGTTTCCGCTTCGAGAACGGCCAGCTGCTGCGACACGCTCGACGCGCTCAGGTTCGCGTCCTGCACGACCGCACGGACCGTGCCCAGGGTGTCGAGGCGACTCAGGAGCCGCAGGCGCCACGGGTTCAACATCCGCTCATTGTTGTGCAGGAAAACCGAACAAGACAGTCGGAATTGTGAGATGGACGTGACGCTCGAACCGGACTTACCGTCGGAGGCATGGCTGCTCCGACTTCCGAAACCACCTCCGCAGACGTCTTCTGGGCCGACGCCGACAAGCACCTGGTGCGCTACGGCGGCGCCTTCACCCACGAAATCATCGACCACGCCGAAGGCAGCTTCGTCTTCACCGAAGACGGCCGCCGGATCCTCGACTTCACGTCCGGCCAGATGAGCGCGATCCTCGGGCACTCGCACCCCGAGATCGTCGACACCGTCCGGCGGCAGGCCGCGAAGCTCGACCACCTGTTCAGCGGCATGCTGAGCCGCCCGGTCGTCGACCTCGCGCGCCGCCTAGCCGAGACGCTCCCGGCGCCGCTGGAGAAGGCGCTGCTGCTGACCACCGGGGCCGAGTCCAACGAGGCGGCCATCCGGATGGCCAAGCTCGTCACCGGCAAGCACGAGATCGTCTCGTTCGCCCGGTCCTGGCACGGCATGACGCAGGCCGCGGCGAGCGCCACCTACAGCGCCGGCCGCAAGGGGTACGGCCCCGCCGCGCCCGGCAACTTCGCCATCCCGGCGCCCAACGCGTACCGTCCGGACTTCACCGACGCCGACGGCAACCTGGACTGGCGCCGCCAGCTCGACTTCGGGTTCGAGATGATCGACGCGCAGTCGGTCGGCAGCCTGGCCGCGTGCATCGTCGAGCCGATCCTCAGCTCCGGCGGCATCATCGAGCCGCCGCCCGGCTACTTCGCCGCCCTGCGGGAGAAGTGCCGTGAACGCGGCATGCTGCTCATCGTCGACGAGGCCCAGACCGGCCTCTGCCGCACCGGGAACTGGTACGCCTTCGAGCGCGACGGCGTCGTCCCCGACATCCTCACCCTGTCGAAGACGCTCGGCGCCGGCCTGCCCCTGGCCGCCGTCCTGACCAGCGCCGAGATCGAACAGGAGGCGCACGACCGCGGGTTCCTGTTCTTCACCACGCACGTCGCCGACCCGCTGCCCGCCGCCGTCGGCAACACCGTGCTCGACGTCCTGGCCCGCGACCACCTCGACGAGCGCGCCCTGCAGCTGGGCGGCCTGCTCCGCCACGGCCTCGAGCGCATCGCGCACCGGCACGAGGTCGTCGGCGACATCCGCGGCCGCGGCCTGCTGGCCGGCCTGGAACTGGTGGTGGACCGCGAAACCAAGCGCAGCTCGGACGAACTGGGCGCGCGCGTCACCCGCCGCTGCCTCGAACTGGGGCTGCACATGAACATCGTGCAGCTGCCCGGAATGGGCGGGGTGTTCCGGATCGCCCCGCCGCTGACGGCGTCCGAAGAGGAGATTTCCCTCGGCTTGTCCATCCTCGACGAGGCGATCGGAGACGCCGTCAAGACGCTTTGACCGGCCGGAAAAGGTTGACCAGCGTGCCGTCCGGGTCGCGCAGCAGCAACGACCGGTTGCCCCACGGCATCGTCGTGGGCTCGGTGACGAACTCCAGCCCGCTCTGCTGCAGCCGCGCGTACTCGGCGTCGACGTCGTCCACGAGGAACTCGACGATCGCGCTGTGGTTGGCGGCCGGGCGGGCCGAGCCCGGGGCGAAGATGCCGACCGTGCGCGTGCTGCCGATGGCGAGGGTGAACGACGGCGTCTCGACCTCGGCGAAGTCCGGCGTGGCCCAGGTCGCGGTCAGGCCCGTGACGTGCTCGTAGAAGCCGACGAGCCGCGCGACGTCGTCGGTGATGATGCGGAGGGAAGCGATCTTCGTGGTCATGCCGACGACGTTAGAGCCGATACCGGACAGGATCCGCCCGGTATACAAAAAAACCTCCTTGCCGGCCCGGGGAGCCGGCAAGGAGGCCTCTTTTCTCCGGCGGCGTCAGAAGCCCGCCGTCACCCTGGTGAAGTCCCAGTCGTTCTGCGCGATGCCGCTGCACGCCGACTGCACACCGCCGCCGGGACACCCGCGGTCGCGGTTGACCGACCAGAACGCCAGGCGGCCGATCTTGTTCGTCTTGGCCCAGTTGGTGATCTGGGTCCACGTCGAAAGATCGGTCAGCTCCTGCTGGTCGGACAGGCCGTTCATGCCCGAGATGCCCAGGTGGTTGTACGCCGTGGCGTCGTTCCAGCCGAACGTCGACTTCAGCTTGTCCCGCAGGCCGTTCGCCGCGCCGGTGGTGCTGGCGTACATGTTGGCGCCGCCGCCGAAGTCGAACGGCATGATCGTGTAGATGTCGATCCCGGCGCCCAGCGCCTTCGACTGGTCGATGAGCCGGTTCCCGTAGTAGTTCGGGCCGGTCGTCGAGGTGCCGAAGGTCAGGATCGTCTGGATCCCGGGGTTGTTCTGCTTCACGATCTTGAGCGCGTTCAGGATGCGGTCCTGCACGGCCTCGTTCTCGAACTCGTCGGAGTTCTCGATGTCGATGTCGATCGCCTTGAGGCCGTACGCGTTGATCACCTGCTGGTAGGCGCCGGCCAGCGCGGCCGGCGTCGAGCAGTTCGGCCCGAGCTTGTTGCCGCTCCAGCCACCGAACGACGGCACGACCTGGCCGCCCGCCGCCTTGATCTGCGAGATCGCGGTGGCGTCGGCGCTGCCCTGCAGCGGACGGCTGCTGTCCCACGCCGGGTTGCAGCCACCGGAGGCGTTGACGAACGCCATGGTGAACCACTTGACCCCGGTCGCGTTCATCACCGTCTGCGGGTTCGGCGGGCTGCCCCAGCCCATGTACAGGTACGGCGCGCCGCGCCCGCCCGGCTGGTTCGGGGGCGTGGTGGTCGGCGGAGGCGTCGTCGTAGGCGGCGGTGTGGTCGTGGTGGGAGGGGTCCCCCCGGCCGCACACGACCCGCCGTTGAGCTTGCAGTTCGACGGCGCGGCGTACGAACCCGAGTACGTCACGTTGAAGCCGAAGCTCGCGCTACCGCCGTTGCCGACGTTGCCGTTCCACGTGTTCTTGACCGTGACGTGCTGGCCGGACGCGGTGTAGCTGCCGTCCCAGAGCGACGCGATCTTCGCGCCGCTCGGCAGGTCGAACTCCACCGTCCAGATCGGCAACGTCGAGCCCGAGCCGTTGGCGATCGTGTACTTGCCCTCGTAGCCGGTGCCCCAGTCGGAGCCCTTCGCGAAGGTCGCGGACACGCCGCCCGCCGCGTTCGCCGGAGCGATCACGACCATCGCGCCGATCGTGGCGGCCGCGGCCGCCAGCCCGAGTGCGGGCAACCACCGGCGGGTCACGACAGGCCGTTCTTCATGGCGGTGATCAGCTCACCGTTGGTGGTGTCACCGGACAGCTCCCAGAAGAACGCGCCGCCGAGGCCCTGCTGCTTGGTGTAGCTCATCTTCCCGCCGATGGTCGCCGGGGTGTCGTAGCTCCACCAGTTGCTGCCGCACTTGGCGTACGCGGTGCCGGCGATCGTGCCGGTCGACGGGCAGCTGTTCTTGAGGACCTTGTAGTCCTCGATGCCCGGCTCGTAGGTGGCCGCCGCGGGGCCGGTCGCCGTGCCGCCCGGGGTCGCCTGCGTGACGCCGGTCCAGCCGCGGCCGTAGAAGCCGATGCCCAGCAGCAGTTTGCTCGACGGAACGCCCTTGCTCTTGAGCTTCTGGATCGCGGCGTCGGAGTAGAAGCCCGGCGTCGGGATGCCCGAGTACGACGTCAGCGGCGAGTGCGGGGCGGTCGGGCCCTGCGCGGCGAAGGCACCGAAGTAGTCGTACGTCATGACGTTGAACCAGTCGAGGTACGGCGCCGCACCGGCGTAGTCGGCGACGTCGAGCTTGCCACCGTTGGTGCCGTCGGCCGAGATGGCCGAGGTGACCAGGAACGACGAGCCGAACTTCGACCGGAGCGCGGAGATCAGGTTCTTGTAGGCCGCGGCCCCGCTGGCGTCACAGCTCAGGCCGCACGCGTTGGGGTACTCCCAGTCGATGTCGATGCCGTCCCAGATGTCGGCCCAGCGCGGGTCCTTCAGCAGGTTGTAGCAGGACTGCGCGAACGCGGCGGCGTTCTGCGCGGCCTGGCCGAAGCCACCGGAGTACGTCCAGCCGCCGAACGACCAGATGATCTTCAGCCCGGGGTGCAGCTTCTTCAGCTTGCGCAGCTGGTTGAAGTTGCCGGCGACCGGCTGGTCCCAGGTGTCGGCGACACCGTCGACGCTGGTCGAGGCGTCGTAGGTCTTCTGGTAGTCGGCGTACGGGTCGTCGTTGGCCGTGCACTGGCCGTTCTTGACGTTGCCGAACGCGTAGTTGATGTGGGTCAGCTTGCTGGCCGAGCCGGACGTCTCGATGTTCTTGACGTGGTAGTTGCGCCCGTAGACGCCCCACTGCACGAAGTAGCCGACGTTCTTCTGCCCACCGGGCGGGGGCGGCGTGGTCGTCGTCGGCTGCGTCGGCGTGGTGGGTGTCGTCGGGGTGGTCGTCGGCTGGGTCGGGGTCGTCGGCGTGGTGGTGGGGGTGCCACCGCCGGCGTCGCAGGAGCCGCCGTTCAACCGGCAGTTCGCCGGCGCGGAGTAGGTGCCGGAGTAGCTGACGTTGAAGCCGAAGCTGGCGGTCGAGCCGTTGCCGACGTTGCCGTTCCAGCTGTTCTTGACGGTGACGTGCTGGCCGGCCGCGGTGTAGCTGCCGTCCCAGAGGGAGGCGATCTTCGCGCCGGACGGGAGGTCGAACTCCACCGTCCAGGCGGCCAGCGTCGAGCCGGAGCCGTTGTTGATCGTGTACTTGCCCTCGTAGCCGGTGCCCCAGTCGGAGCCCTTGGTGTAGCTGGCGCTGACCCCACCGGCGGCACTCGCCGGCACGGTGATCAGGCCGACGGTGATCGCGCCGACCGCGGTGAACAGACCGAGGAGGTGCCATCTCTTTCTGGACATTCGTCTCCCTTGACGCAGGTGCTTTGTGCGACGTTCCGGGCACGGCGTTCACGAACACCACCGACGGGGACCAGTTGGTGTTTTTGTGCCGTTTGCGAAGACGGTACGTGGTCCAGACCAATTATGGAAGCACGAGTACGGAGAGTGCCGAAAGGCGGCCGAACGGCTGATTTCCGTGATCGGCGTTGCGCGTTTACTGGTCCAGTCCAGTTACGCAAAGCAGCCGATTCACGGGACGGCTACGGCCGGGTCGCGTCAGCGGTTTTCGTTCAGCCACTCGTCGGCGCCACCGATCGGGTCGCGCCCGCTGCCCGTGAGTTTCGCGGCGTGCCGGCGCAGGGCCGCCTCCACTTCGGCCTCGTTCTGCCCGATCCGGTGAGACGCGATCTCCAGGTGCTCCGCGCTCGCCTTGATCTCCCACGCGAGGTCGAGCACGAGGTCCTCGGCCAGTGACACCAGCGCGGCCCAGGCCGCGTGAGGCCCGTCCGGCGAGTCAGAGACGCCGATCTCGGCCGGCCGCATCCACTCGCGGGAGCACTCGCCACCGGAGTTGAGCGCGTCGGATGCCACGGAGAACTCGTGCCCGACGTGGGGCAGCGTTTCCGCGGCGAGGAAGTTCAGGTCACCGACGCGAGCCTGGTTCGTCAGCGTTTCAGTGCCTCCGTCGCCTTGCCGATCACCTCGTCAGGTGAGCGCCGGCGAACTGGACCTCGGTCTTGTTCGGCGGGCCGGCCGCGTCGAGCAGCGTGGCCAGCGCCGGGAGCGCGGCGACGCCGAACACGGCGGTGACGATGGCGAGACCGTCGTTGACGACGCCCCGGCCCTGGTCTTCCATCGCCTCGAGGGTGCGCCGGGCGATGGTGAGGACGTCTTCCCGGGCCTTGCGCCAGATCTCCTGCTCGGCGCACAGGGTCGCCCCGGCGAGCGCGGCGACGGCGTACTGGCCGTGGATCACGGCCGGCAGCGGGGTGCAGAAGTTCTGGTCGAACGCGAGGATCATCGCCCCGTTCATGTCGTCCCCGCCGATCTTCTTCTGCAGGAATTCGACGTCCTTGAGCACGGGGTTGCCGACGCCGCTGACCTTGTTGCCCTCGCTGGTCATCGAGATGGTCCAGGCGGCTTCGCGGGCCGACTCGAAGTGGCCGTAGACGCGCGTGCCGGCGTCGTTGCCGGACCCGTACTCGAAGCCGTCGACGAAGGAGATCCCGAACCCGAGCACCTGGCCGCCCGACGTCCGCTCCGGCTTTCCCGGCGGCGTGATCTGGAGAACTCGATCGCCCTGTCGATGATCTTCTCGACGAGCTCGTCGAGAAGGGGCCGAACGGGTTAGTGCAGAACCGATCCGGCTATTCGCCGGAAAAGAAAGAAGCCCCCCTGCAAAGCAGGAGGGCTTCTTGTACTGCTGTCTCAACCAGACGTGCGCCCGAAGGGATTCGAACCCCTGACCTTCTGATCCGTAGTCAGATGCTCTATCCAGCTGAGCTACGGGCGCGTGTTCAGTTGTAACCTAGCACCCGGCGAACCGAGTACCAGCGGAGGCTCCGGGATTTGAACCCGGGAGGGGGGGTTACCCCCAACCGCATTAGCAGTGCGGCGCCATAGACCAGACTAGGCGAAGCCTCCTGGGCCCAACGACCACTGCTCAGATAGGTTACACACCCCCCGAACCCCCTGTGTAACCACCCCCCGTCACGCCCGGCGCAGCAGTCTGAGCAGGCGTGGAGATCGTCCGCCGAGGCCTTCCGCCTCGAACGTTGCGATGCCGACCCGGGGTAGTTCGCGGACGCCGGGGTAGACCAGGTAGCGCGGGACCCAGCGCGGCTGGAACTTCGCGTTGAACTTGTAGAGCGTCTCGATCTGGATCCAGCGCGAGAAGAAGTGCAGCACCTTCGCCGCCGTCTTGGCTACCGGGCCGGCGCCGATGCGCTGGCCCTGCTCCATCAGTGCGCGGAAGGCCGCGAAGTTCAGCGACACCTGCGTGACGCCGTGGCGGGCCGCCGACAGCAGGAGTTCCGAGATCATCAGCTCGTTGACGCCGTTGTCGGCCGCGCGGTCGCGGCGCATGACGTCCAGGGACAGCCCCGCCTCGCCCCACGGGACGAACTGGAGGACGCCCCGCACGCGCCCGCCCTGCTCGGCCGTCACCAGCACCGAACCCTGGTCCCCCATGCGTCCCAGTGCCATCGAGAAACCACGCTCGGTGTCCGTGCCGCGCCAGTTCGCGGCCAGGGCCTCCAGCTCGGCCAGCTCGCCCGGGCGCAGGTCCTCGGTCCGGCGCACCAGGACCTTGTAGCCCGCGCGCTTCGTGCGGGCCGCCGCCTGGCGGACGCCGCGCATGACGCGGCCGTCGAGGGTGAAGCCGTCGACGTCGACGACGGCCTCGTCGCCGATCTCCAGGACTTCGAGGCCGAAGCGGGCCCAGACCGTCGCGCCCAGCTCCGAGACGCCCATCGCGGCCGGGACCCAGCCGTTGCGCTTGCAGACCTCCAGGTACTCCTCGATCGCGCCCGGCCAGGCTTCGTGGTCGCCGAGCGGGTCGGCCGAGCAGAGCGCGACGCCGGCGATCACGCGGTAGGTGACCGCGGCCTTGCCCGTGCGGGAGAACACCGCGAACTTGTCCCGGCGCAGCGCGAAGTACCCCAGTGAGTCACGCTCGCCGTGCTCGTCGAGCAGCTTGCGCAGGCGCTCGACCTCGTCGTCGGACAGCCTCGGCGCCGGCTCGGCCGAGCGCAGCAGGAAGTACGCCGACACCAGCACCGCCGCGATGCCAAAGAGCAGGCCGACGGCCGCCGTCAGGTCCTCCAGCCACATGCCGTGGAACACCGCCGGCCCGCTGACGCCGACCAGCGCCAGCGACGACTCCGCCATCCGGTCCGCGAAGCTCATCGGCTCCAGCACCGCGCGCGAGGCCACCGACAGCAGGATGAGGTTGATCACGAACCCGGCCAGCGCCAGCTCGGCGAAGCTCCGCACCGCGCGCCAGCGCCCGACCACCGGGTCCGGCTTCGCGATGAAGTACCTCCTGGTCGCGATCAGGCCGACCAGCAGCACGACGGACACCAGGCCGGCACCGAAGACGTGCTTGAGCCCGATGTGCGACACCGTGAGCAGCACCGTCGCGCCGACGGCCAGCTGCCACGCGCGCCGCTTGCGCCGCCGCAGCCCGGCGGCCAGCAGCACCAGCAGGACGCCGGTGACCAGCGCGACGGTCGCCGCGGCCACCGTCGCCTCCTGCGGCAGCTCCAGCCACTCCGACAGGTGCCCGCGCAGGTTCCGGCGCCCGGCCGGGACCAGGACCGCGACGAGCGTCATCAGCCCGGCCAGCCGGGTCACCCAGGTGATCACCCCCACGGAAGTGGTCCCCGCCACCCGCCAGGTGGTCTGCGCGCGAGTCCCCGTCACCACCTGTGCAACCCGTTGCAGGCGATCATGCTTCCCCCATCTACCCCCCGGCGAGCTCCACGAACGGCGTCAGCGCCGCCGGGTTGGCCAGCGCGTCACGGCTGACGGCCCGGTCGGGAGCCACACCGGCGAGGATCTTCTTCACCGGTACCTCACACTTCTTACCGTTCAAGGTACGAGGTATCTCGGAGACCACGACGAACCGATCGGGTACATGGCGCGGTGACAGGGCGCTACGGAGCTCTTTCCGCAGCGTGGGCTCGATGTCTTCGATCTTGACGCCGTCCGCGAGCACCACGAAGCAGATCAGCCGGCCGTCCTCGTTCCCGGCCGCCGAGGTGTCCACGACCAGCGAGTCCGCGACTTCGTCGTAGCCCTCGACGACCCGGTAGAACTCCGCGGTGCCCATCCGGACGCCGCCGCGGTTGAGCGTCGAGTCGCTACGGCCGTAGATCACCGCCGAGCCGCGGTTGGTGATCCGGATCCAGTCGCCGTGGCGCCACAACCCCGGGTACATCTCGAAGTACGCCTCACGCAGCCGCGAGCCGTCCGGGTCGTTCCAGAAGAACACCGGCATCGACGGCATCGGCTCAGTGATGACCAGCTCGCCGACCTGCTCGACGACGGCGTTGCCGGCCTCGTCGAACGCGGTGACCGCGGCGCCGAGCGCCGGGCAGGAGAGCTCGCCGAGCCAGACCGGGATGTCGGGCGCGGACGCCACGAAGGCCGCGCACAGGTCGGTGCCGCCCGAGACCGAGCAGATCTGCACCTTGCTGCCGACCTCGTTGACGATCCACCGGAAGCCCTCGACGCTCAGCGGCGCGCCGGTCGAGCCCACCGCGCGCAACGCCGTCAGGTCGTACCGCTCGGCGGGCTTGATGCCGGCCTTCAGGCAGCTCTGGATGAACGGCGCCGACGTGCCGAAGTACGTGACGCGGTGCTGCTCGGCCAGGTGCCAGAGCGCGTTGAGGTCCGGGTAGCCCGGGCTGCCGTCGTACAGCACGATCGTGGTGCCGACGAGCAGGCCGGAGATGAGGAAGTTCCACATCATCCAGCCGGTGGTGCTGAACCAGAAGAACCGGTCGCCGGGGCCGAGGTCGGTCTGCAGCGCGAGCGCCTTGAGGTGCTCCAGCGTGATGCCGCCGTGGCCGTGGACGATGCCCTTGGGCAGGCCGGTGGTGCCCGACGAGTAGAGCACCCACAGCGGGTGCGCGAACTCGACCGGCTCGAACGCCAGCGCGGCGCCTTCGTGCTTCGCGAGCAGCGAAGCCCAGTCGTGCGTGCCTTCCATGCGGCCGTCGCCGACGTACTCGACGAGCACGGTCGCGGCCAGCGACGGCAGCTTCTGCTGCAGGTCGGCGACGGTGGTGCGGATGTCGAACCGCCGGCCGTTGTAGGCGTAGGCGTTGACCGCGAAGAACAGCTTCGGCTCGATCTGCACGAACCGGTCCGCGACGGCGCGGACACCGAAGTCCGGCGAGCACGACGACCAGATCGCACCGATGCTCGCCGCGGCGAGGAACGCGACCAGCGTCTGCGGGCAGTTCGGCGCCAGCGCGACGACGCGGTCGCCCTTGCCGACACCCAGCTCGACGAACGCCGCCCGCGCGGCGGCGACCTGCGCGCGCAGGTCGCCGTAGGTGAGGTGGTCCGCGAAGCCGTCTTCACGGTGGAAGATCACCGCGGTCTCGTCGTCACCCTTCGCGGCGCCCGCGACGCCGGGGGTGAGCGCGTGCTCGGCGTAGTTCAGCGTGCCGCCCTCGAACCAGACGGCGTCCGGCATCCCACCCGACAGGACGTCGCGCGGCCGGTCGTGCCAGCGGACGCCGAGGAAGTCCGCGACCGCCGCCCAGAAGTCCGGGACCTGCTCGACGGAGAACCGCCAGAGCGACGTGTAGTCGTCCGCCTCGACACCGCGTTCGGCACGCAGCCACTGACGGAAGGCTTCGATCTTGGTGTCGGCAACGTGGCCCGGCTCGGGGCGCCAGAGGACTTCGGGAGCGTCGGCGGTGTACGTCACTCCCCGAGCGTAATCCGCCTAACGCAGGTGTGCGTCGAACCAGTTGAGGGTGCGCTGCCAGGCCTCCGCGGCCGCGCCGGGGTCGGCGTCGAAACGGTGGTTCGCACCCGGGTAGTGGACGACGTTGGTGGCGACCTTCGCCGACGCGGCCGCGTCACGCAGGCGCTCCACCTCCGCGCCGCCCGCTTCGTCACCGGCGTCGCCGTACATGCCGAGCCACGGGCTGGTGAGCTTCCCGGCGATCTCGACCAGCGTCGGCAGCTCCGCGGCCTGCTGGCCGCCGACGCTCACCGCGGCGCCCAGCCTCCGGTGCGAGGCGACGACCAGCGCGGCGGAACCGCCGAGGTCGAAGCCCATCACGCCGAGGAGGTCACCCTGGACGCCGCGTTCGACCAGCCAGGCGAGTGTGATGTCCGTCGCGTCGAGCAGGTCCTGCTGGGTGAGGCGCCGGCCGTCGAGGTGCGGCGTGACGGTCAGCCAGCCTTCCGTCGCGAGGCTGGCGAGCAGCAGCTTCACCCCGTCGGTGACCCCGTCCACTTCGTGCAGCACGACCAGGCCGCCGCGTAGCGCGCCTTCGGGTTCCGAAAACGTGAGGCGCAGGGCGGCGCCGTCGGTGCGCTGGTAGTCCACGGTGCTGGTCGACGTCATTGCGTTACTCAATCACCTCGAGGTGAACGGGAGGAACCCCGTCGCCCGCCCGAAGGGAGTCGCGGGACGACGACCGGAAAAGATACGGTTGCGGGGCCGTACCGCTGAACCCGAGGAGCGCCGAAGATGTCGTCCGTGTCCCCGCGTGCCGATCTCGAATCGTTGCCGAAGTACATCCCTGGCCGGACGATCGAAGGCGCGATCAAGCTGGCGAGCAACGAGGTGCCCGGCGGCCCGCTACCGAGCGTCGCGGCGGCGATCGCCGAGGCGGCGGCTCGCATCAATCGTTACCCGGACACCGGTTCGCAGGTGCTGCGGGAGCGGCTGGCGCGCGACCTGGACGTCCCGGTGGAGCGCGTCGCCATCGGCTGCGGCTCGGTTTCGCTGTGCCAGCAGACGATCCAGGCGTCCTGCGCCCCCGGTGACGAGGTGCTCTTCGGCTGGCGCTCGTTCGAGGCTTACCCCATCGTGACGCAGGTGGCGCACGCCGTGCCGGTGCTCGTCCCGATCACCGAGGGCCAGGAGCTCGACCTCGACGCGATGCTGGCGGCGATCACCGACCGCACGCGCGTCGTCTTCGTGTGCAACCCGAACAACCCCACCGGCACCGCGGTGCGGCGCGCCGAGCTGGAGCGGTTCCTGGACGCCGTCCCCGAGCGGGTGCTCGTCGTGCTCGACGAGGCGTACAAGGAGTTCGTCACCGACCCCGACGTGCCCGACGGTGTCGAGTTCACCCGCAGCCGCACGAACGTCATGGTGCTTCGCACGTTCTCGAAGGCGTACGGCCTCGCGGGCCTCCGGGTCGGTTACGCCGTGGCGCCGGAGGCGATCGCGGACGCGCTCCGGCAGGTGCACGTCGCGTTCTCGGTGAACATGCTGGCCCAGGTGGCGGCACTGGCGTCGCTCGACGCCGCGGACGAGCTGCTCGCGCGCTGCCAGGACATCGTCGCCGAGCGCGGCCGGGTGCGGGACGCCCTGATCGCCGCCGGGTACCAGGTGCCGGAGACGCAGGCCAACTTCGTCTGGCTGCCGCTGGGTGACCAGGCCATGCCGTTCGCCGAGCACGCGCTGGACCGCAAGCTGGTGGTGCGCCCCTTCGCCGGCGACGGCGTGCGCGTGACCATCGGGACGCCCGAGGAGAACGACCAGTTCCTGGCGGCGGCGCGCGAGTTCAGCCGCTGAACTGCTTGACGACCAGCTGGATCACGGCCGCCGTGCCGACCACGACGATCACGCCGCGCAACACCATCGGCGGCAGCTTGCGCCCGATCTTCGCGCCGAGGAAGCCGCCGGCGGTGGAGCCGATCGCCAGCCAGAGCACGACGGGCCAGCTGATCGGCGCGACGAACGCGTAGATCAGCCCGGCGACGACGTTGACCACGGCGGCCAGGACGTTCTTCACGCCGTTGAGCTTCTGCAGCGGTTCCGACAGCAGCATCCCCATGACGGCCATCAGCATCACGCCCTGCGCAGCGGTGAAGTACCCGCCGTAGATGCCGATGAGGAAGATGAAGAACATCAGCAGCGGGCCGGCTTGGTGCTCTTCGCCGTTCTCTTCGCGGCGCTTCGCGACCCACTTCGAGACGCGCGGCTGCACGATCACGAGGATCACGGCCAGCCCGACGAGAATCGGGACCACGGCCTCGAAGGCGTCCTTCGGCAGCGACAGCAGCAGGATCGTGCCGCCGATCGCGCCGAGGAACGACGCGACGGCGAACTTCGCCGTCTGCCGCCAGTAGCCCTTGAGCTCGTGCCGGTAACCCCAGGCGCCGCTGAGCGTGCCGGGGGCGAGCCCGATCGCGTTGGAGGTCGTCGCCGTCACCGGCGGGTACCCCAGCGCGACCAGCACCGGGAACGTCACCAGCGTCCCCGACCCGACCACGGCGTTGATGGTCCCGGCCCAGATCCCGGCGACCAGGACGATCGCCGCGTGCCACCACGTCATGAAGCACTCACGTGCGGAGCCTAAGCACCGTGGCCGCGTCCCGCGACGCAGATGTGTCTGGTCAGACACCCACCGCGGGTCAGGACGGCGCGAAGACGCAGAACTCGTTGCCTTCCGGGTCGGCGAGGACGTCCCACCGGATGTCTTCGTCCTGCGCCCTGACCAGGGTCGCGCCCAGGGCGAGCAGCTCCGCGCGGTCGCCCACGACGTCCAGGTGCATGCGGTTCTTCAGCGTCTTCACCTCGGCCACCGGGTTGAGCCAGAGCAACGGGCCCTTGCCGTCGGGGTCGACGATCGGGATCGGGTCGCCCGGTGGGCGCTCGGCCGAAGACTCGTGGCGGACGTAGCCGATGGCCTGGCACCACCAGTCCGCCAGGGCCTGGTGGTCGTTCGCGTCGAGCGCGAGGTCCTTGAACCGTGCCGTCATGCCGCGATCATGGCAGTCACCCCCGACAGTTCCGGGCGTGCGGCAGGATGGGGCCGTGGGTGAGGACACCGAGCAGGTCTGGAGCGCGACCGTCGACCACCTGCGCGCGATGATCGACTCCGGCGAGCTGGCGCCGGGTTCGCGGCTGCCCGCCGAGCGCGTCCTGTGCGAGGAGTTGGGCATCAGCCGCGGGTCGCTGCGGCAGGCGCTGCGGGTGCTCGACTCCATCGGGTACGTCCAGATCCGTGCCGGCTCCGGCACCTACGTCGCCGAGCAGCGGGAGCAGCCGCTGAGCACCTGGTTCACCGAGCACGACCAGCTCGTCGAGAAGCTGTTCGACCTGCGCGCGACCGTCGAGCCGACGCTGGCCGACCGGCTCGCCCGCCACGCGACGGCGAAGGTCGTCAGCCGCCTCGAGGACAACGTCGCGGAGATGGCGCAGGCCGCCGAGGACGGCGACATGCTGCGCGTCATCGCCACCGACGCCGAGTTCCACCGGGTGATCGCGCAGAACGCGGGCAACGACGACGTCGCCGGGCTGCTGCGGTCGGTCCTCGCGCTGGTCGGCGAAGAGCGGCGGGCCGCGCTGCGGCTGCCGGGGCAGATCCGCAAGGCCGTCGACGACCACCGCGCGATCCTCGACGCGATCCGCCGCTCGGACCCGGCCGAGGCCCGTGAGCGCACCCTCAAGCACCTCGTGGACGCTAAGACGTACGCCCACGACTTCGCCGCCCACCCGGAGGAGTGAGATGGAGAAGGATGCGGCCGGTCACGCGGTTGCAGCTGCGGATGCGAAGTACCGCTTCTAACGCGACTCGAGCACCCGCGCGACGAACTTGTGCACCTTCTCCTCGAGCCGCGCGATGCGCTCCTCCAGCGTCAGGGTCTCGAACGGCTGGGGCACGTCGGACTTCAGCTCACCGCGCACGTACTGGCAGCACCCGAGGTTGCCGCAGGCGTAGGTGCCCAGCGTGTTGCCCTCGCGGCCGAGCTTCCCGGCGCGCTTGCCGGAGAACAGCGTGACGTCGGCCAGGCCGTGGGTCGTGGTGCAGAAGCCGCAGGTGTTGCTGCGCAGCCGCGACTTCGGCGACGGCGCGGCCCGCAACGCGAGACCGACGACTTCGCCGTCGTAGGGCAGTACGAGGTAAGCCCGCGCGGGCGCCTTGGGGTCGCGCCAGCCGAGGAACTCCCGCCGGTCCCACGGGATCTCGTCGGGCCGGGCGGGCAGCGTCACGCCCTTGGCCTCGCCGCGGGTGCAGTTGACGAACGAGGCCCGGATCTCCTCCTGGCCGAGTGGCTCCATGAGCGGCACCGTAACCGGCGGCGCGGCGCTGCGGCCACGCGTTTTCCGGCCGCACCCCATACGATCGACGCCGTGCGCAAGAGCGGCGGGAGGTTCCGGATCGTCCTGCGCACCAGCCTGGGCTTCGCCGGGCTCGGGCTCGGCTCCAGTGTCGCCGGGTCGGGTGTCGTCGCGCTGCTTCTGCTGCTGCAGGGCCTGCCCAACGACGTCGGGGACCGCGGCTGGATCCTCGGGCTCACCGCGGCCGGGATCGTCGCCGTCTCGCTGCTCGTCGGGACGCTGTGGACGGCCTGGCTGCAGCGGCGGACCGCGATCTGGTTCGTGCTCGGGCGCCCGCCCAGCGAAAGCGAGGCCCGGCGCGCGCTGCGGCTGCCGGTCGACATGGCCGTCGTCAGCGGGACGCTCTGGCTGGTCGGGACCACCGTCCTGGGCGTGCTGGCCGGCGTCCTCGGCTCGGCGGCGGACGCCGCCGCGATGGCCACGACCATCGGGCTCGGCGGCCTGACCACCGTCGGGCTCACCTACCTGGCCGCCGAGTGGGTCGCGCGGCCGGTGATGACGATCGCGCTCGACGTCGTGCCGCCGCGTGGCTCGCTGCCGGTGACCGTGCTGACCCGGCTGATCGTGACGTGGGCGCTGACCTGCGGCGTTCCCCTGGTCGGCGTGCTGCTCGTCGCGACGCCGCCGGACCTCGGCTCGGGTGACCACACCGCCAGCCTGATCATGCTGTCGGTGATCGGCCTGGTCGTCGGCGCGCTCGGCACGGGCCTGCTGGCCAGGGCGGTCGCGGCGCCGCTGCACCGGCTGCGCGTCGCGCTCGACAAGATCGCGCGCGGCGACAACGAGGTCGTCGTCGACGTCGACGACTCCAGCGAGATCGGGCTGCTCCAGACGTCGGTGAACCAGCTCGCCGCCGGGCTGCGGGAGCAGGCGCGGATGCGGGACCTGTTCGGCAGGCACGTCGGCGCCGAGGTCGCCCGGCACGCGCTGGAGTACGGCGCGTCCCTGTCCGGCGACGTCCGCGAGGTGACGGCGTTGTTCGTCGACGTCGTCGACTCGACCGCGCTCGCCTACCGGACGCCGCCGCAGGAGCTGGTCGGGAAGCTGAACCGGCTGTTCGCCGTCGTCGTCACCGCGGTGAACGCGCGCGGCGGGCTGGTCAACAAGTTCCAGGGGGACGCCGCGCTGTGCATCTTCGGCGCCCCGACCCGACTCTCGGACGCCCCGACCGCCGCGCTGGCCGCGGCCCGCGCGATCCGGGACGCCGTGCGCGAGACCGGCGAGCTCGACCTCGGCATCGGCGTCTCCAGCGGCCCGGTGTTCGCCGGGCAGCTCGGCAGCAGCAGCCGCCTCGAGTACACCGTGATCGGGGACGCCGTGAACGAGGCCGCGCGGCTCACCGAGCTGGCCAAGGCGACGCCGTCACGGATCCTCGCGAGCGACGCCGCCGTCTCCGGCGCGCTGCAGGGCGAGCGCGCGTTCTGGGTCAAGCACGGCGAGCTAGAGCTGCGCGGACGCCAGGAGGCGACGCCGACCTGGACAGCCGACCCGGAACCTCAGGACAGCTGACCCAGATCCGGCCAGCGCAGCACCGTCGAGCCCCAGGTCAGGCCCGCGCCGAACGCGCTGAGCAGGACGCGGTTGCCGGGTGCGAGCGTGCCGTCGCGCCGGGCGTCGTCCAGCGCGAGCGGGATGGACGCGGCGCTGGTGTTGCCGACGCGGTCGATGTTGGCGACCACGGCGTCGGCCGGCATGCCGAGCTGCTTCGCCGTCGCCTGCAGGATCCGGATGTTCGCCTGGTGCCCGACGAAGCGGTCGACGTCGCCGACCATCCAGCCCGCGCGCTCCAGGACCGTCCGCGACGACTCGGCCATCCGCGCGCAGGCGTGCCGGAACACCGCGGTGCCCTGCATCGCGAGGAAGCGGTCACCCGGGTCTTCGGAGAGACGGCGACGCGAGCCGCCCGCCTCGACCCACAGCAGGTCGGCGTGCTCACCCTCGCTGTGCAGGTCGAACGGCCCGAGCGCGCCGGGTTCGTCGGGGTCGCCCGCCCGCAGGACCACCGCGCCCGCGCCGTCGCCGAAGATCGGGACGGTGGTGCGGTCGTCCGGGTCGATGAGCGTGGTGAAGGTGTCGGCGCCGATCACGAGCACCCGCTGGGCGAGCCCGCCCGCGATGAAGCCCGCCGCGGTGGCCAGCGCGTAGACGAACCCGCTGCACACGGCGTTGACGTCGAACGCCGCGGCCGTGCCGAGCCCGAGCCGGGCGGCGACCTGCGGCGCACTGGCCGGGCAGGGCTGGTCGGGCGTGGAGGTGGCGAGGACGACCATGTCGGCCGTGCCGTCCGTGGAGGCCAGCGCCTTGCGGCCCGCGCCGACGGCGAGGTCCACAGTGGACTCACCGGGACCGGCGACACGACGCTCACGGATGCCCGTGCGGGTGCGGATCCACTCGTCCGAGGTGTCGAGCCGGGCGGCGATCTCGTGGTTGTCCAGGACTTTTGTCGGCAACCACGAACCGATTCCGGTCAACACGGCGGCAGGTGCGGGCACGGGAGAGCCTCCCCACGCCGGCGGGTTGGCGGAGCGTCCGGCTGGTCTCTCCACTTGTATGGGCTACCCCCTGGTAGACCGGTCAGTTGTGTTCCAGGTCACTGAAAAAGTTGTTTCATCTTCCCGGCGTCCGGAGTAGTGAGCGCCGTCACGAGCGAGTGAGCCGTCCGTTAACCCGCGGCGAATCGTCGGTGGTCCCGGTTAGCCTGCTGAGGTGCAGACTCCCGACCTCGACCAGCTGGACATCGCCATCCTCGCCTGCCTGCAGGCGGACGCCCGCACCATCGCCGAGACGATCGGCGCAAAGGTCGGCCTCTCGGCCGCGGCGGTGCAGCGGCGGATCAAGCGGCTGCGTGAGGCGGGCGTCATCGAGCGCGAGGTGGCGGTGCTGTCGCCGCAGGCGCTCGGGCTGAGCATGACGTTCGTCGTCATGGTCGAGATGGAACGGGAGAACCTCGCGGTCCTGGACGCGTTCCGCCGCCAGGTCCTCGGCGACGACTGCGTCCAGCAGTGCTACTACGTCACGGGCAGCGCCGACTTCGTGCTGATCGTGACGTGCCCGGACATGGCCGGCTTCGAGACGTTCACCCGGCGGATGTTCTTCGACAACCCGAACGTCCGGCACTTCACCACGAGCGTCGCGATGGACCGGGTGAAGGTGGGCCTCAACCTGCCGCTGGGCCCGTAGGCGGGGGCCGCGGGCCGATATCCTGGAGCGCTGTCCACCTGGGGGAAGCATGCTTCGGAACCGTCGGATCTTCCTGATCGCGACCCTGATCGACGCGCTCGGCAGCGGGCTCTGGGGTCCGTTCGCCCTGCTCTTCCTCGTGCACGCCCAGGGCCTCACCCTGCTCGACGCGGGTACGTCGCTCAGCACCGGCGCCCTGCTCGCGCTGGTCGCCGGGCCGGCCGCCGGCGCCGCCATGGACCGGTTCGGCCCGCGCGCCCTGCTCGTCACCGGCAACGTGGTGCGCATCGGCGCCTTCTGCGCCTACCCCCTGGTGCACAGCAGCTGGCAGGTGATCGTCGTGACGGTCGTCGCCGGGGTCGGCGACCGGCTCTTCTGGACGTGCAACGCGCCGATGACCGCCCGGCTCACCGAGGGCCGGGACACCGACCGCGTGCTCGCCACCCAGACCGCCGGGCGGTTCGCCGGCGCGGGGATCGGCGCCGGCGCGATCGCCGTGCTGCCCGCGATCACCAGCCCGTGGACCTTCCACCTGCTCGCCTACGTGAACGCGGCCAGTTTCGCCGTCGCGGCCCTGCTGATCCGGCTGTTGCCACGGGCCGAAGCGCCCGCGGTCCGGCCGCCGGGCAGCTGGCGCGCGGTGCTCGGCGACCGGCCGTTCACCGGCTTCTGCTTCACCCACATGGCTTTCACGCTCGCCAGCGCGAGCAAGTTCGCGGTGCTGCCGATCGTCGTCCACGACCTGCTGCACGGTCCACAGTGGATCGCCGGGACGGCCATCACGCTCGGCACGGTGGCCGTCGTGACGGGGCAGCGCCCGATCGTCGCGCTGCTCGCCGGCCGCAGCCGGACGGCCGGGCTGATCGGGGCCGCGACGATCTTCGCGGCCTGCTTCGGGCTGCTGATCCCGCTGCAGGCGGTTTCCCTGCCCGTGGCGACCGGCTTGATCCTCTTCACGAGCCTCGGCTTCTCGATCGCGGAGGCGATGTTCGGCCCGACCGCCACCGCGGCGGCGGCCGCGGCGGCCCCACCGGGCGCCGAGGGACGCGCGAGTTCGATCTTCCAGCTCTCCTGGGGCCTGCCGGTGGCGCTCGCGCCGGGCCTGCTCGCCGCCCTGCTCAGCGTCGGTAACGCCCTGACGTGGTCGGTACTGGCCCTGACCTGCGCGGCAGCCGTCCCGGCGCTGCTCGTCCTGCGCCGGAAACTGCCGGAAGCGCTGCGCGAACCGTCACCATCAGTCGCGGCCTGAACGCAAGGGGTATGTGCCCGGCGTTACACCACAATGGACGGATGCAACCGATCAAGTGAACGTGAGAGTTTCTCCGTCATGACCGTAGGCCCTGGTCATCTCCTCCTCGAACAGTTCGCGCCGCGCGAACCACCGCGAGACTCCAGGAGGGGCCGTGCACACCGAAGCCATTCACCAGAGCCAGTTCGTGGTGCTGAACGAGAGCACCACGCCCGTCCTGTCCCGCCTCTCCTACCACGCGGAAGAGCCGTTCGCGGCCACCGTGGCGTTCCGGACCGAGCGGGGCCGGTGGATCGAGTGGACGTTCGCCCGTGACCTCCTCGTCGAGGGCCTGGACGAGCCGGCCGGCCTCGGCGACGTCCGCGTCCGCCCGGACCTGTCCGAGGACGACGACTTCCTGACCCTCGAAATCGAGTCACCGGACGGCTATGCGTCGTTCGAGCTGGAGCGTGAAGACATCCGGACGTTCCTCGAGGCGTCCTACGAGCTGGTGCCGCTCGGCGAAGAGAGCGCGCACTTCGACGTCGACGGGCTGATCGAGGAGATCAGCAACGTCTGACCCGCAAACCTCCCATTCCCGCGGCGAGGAACGAAGGGCGGGTTTCGGCAGCGCTGGAGGCTGCCGAAACCCGCCCTTTCGCTGTTACCGGGGAAGATCAGCCGAGCCGCAGCGTGGTGCCGGTCGCCGAGAGCGCCGCGCCGATCGGGAAGAAGTACGTCACGGACGTGTTGCCGCCGGACAGGATGCCCTGCGCCGAGTTGCCGGCGATGAAGCCGCCGCCCGAGTCACCCGCGGCCGAGCGGACGTTGGTCGCGGTCATGCCGTTGACCGTGCCCTCGGCGTAGCGGACGCTCTGGTTCTTGGCGCCGATCGTGCCGCAGGTCCAGCCGGTGGTCGAGCCGGCCTTGCAGACCGAGGTGCCGGTCGCCGCGTTGGACGAGCCGCGCACCGCGGTGCCGTTGTTCATCTGGCCGACCGGGGTCCAGCTGCTGTTCGTCCGGACCGAGGCGTAGTCGCTGCCCGGGAACCGGTAGGTGCCCCACGAGCCGAGCGCGGCGCCGTTGGACCCGGTCAGGGAGCCGCCGCCGGTGAGCGCGGCGCAGTGCCCGGCGGTGAGGAAGCCGGTGGTCGTCGAGAACCCGACCGAGCAGCGCGACGAGCCGCCGATGTAGTAGGCGTCACCACCGCGGATGTTGGCGTACAGCGAAGGCTTCGCCGTCGTCTGGAGGATCGTGATCGACGACTTGTCCACACCGGACTTCGCGATGAACGCGTCGGCCGCGCTGGCGTGGCCCTGCAGCACGGTCATCGTGACGCGGTTGGTGGCCGAGTCCACGCCCCAGCCGGTGATCGAGGCGGGCGCCGAGGCGTCGGCCGCGTTCAGGGTGTCCACAGTGGAGTCGAGCTGGCGCGCGCTGAACTTCACGAGTTCGGCTTCCGCGCCCGCTTCGCGGATCTTGCCCAGCAGGGCGGCGTTCGTCGTCTCGACGTGTGCCTTGCCCGTCGTGGCGTTGTAGGTGACGCCGCCGAGCGCGTCGCCGAGGGTCGCGGAAACGGCCGCGGAGACCTGGTTCGCGACGTCCTCGCTCTTCAGCCGGGCCACCGCCTGGTCGTGGGTCAGGCCGAGGTCGCGCTGCATCGCCGGCACGATGTCGGGGTTCAGCAGGTCCTGGCCGGACGCGGGAACGGCGATCGCGGCGAGCGCGCCCGTCGTCAGCACGGCAACGGCAGCGGCACCGAAGAATCTGGCGATCTTCATGCTTCTCCCTAGAGGTGGTTACGCGTGGCTCCCCACCGGCCACGCAGAGGAACTCCCCCGGCAGAGCGTCCCCGTTATGGGCGTTACGGTGCAATCCGGGCACCCGGCGAATGGGTATACGCATTCACCTCGGGTGTATCCCCTGCTCCAAGCGGCCCCAAGCGCCGGTTGTCACCCGGTCGGACAGGTCCGTAAGTAGGGTTTCCGACTACTACTTTCCGTAGCGGCCGAGATTCACTGAACGTGTTAAGCGCTGCTGGAAGGCGTGCGACGCCGACGTTTCGCTCGCGCGGCGACCCGGGACCGGCGATTCCACCGGCAACCCGGTGACAACCGGTAGCCGGACGTGCGTGCGCGGTGTCGGCCACCTATTCGGTGAAAGGTTTACGGACGGTTGAGCGCTGCTTAGGCTCCCGCGCACAGCCCCCGGTGTGCGTCGAGGAGGTCACATGTGGCTGACCGCGCCCCGCCCCACCTCCGTCTCCGTCCGGTCCGGACCGGCTCGCCTGACCGGCCGCGACGCCGAGCTCGACGCCGTCGCCGGCGTGCTCCGGCAGCGCCCGGCCGCCGTGGTGATCGAGGGTGAGCCCGGCATGGGCCGCACCCGGCTGCTCGCCGAGATCGCGCGGCGCCCCGAGTTCGACGGCGGCCGCGTGCTCGGCGGTACCTGCCAGCCGCTGCGGGAACCCTTTCCCTACGGCCCGATCCTGGACGCGCTGCGGTCCGCGGGCGACGCGCCGCTCGGCCCGCTCAGCCCGGTCGCCGGCGTGCTGCGGCCGCTGCTGCCCGAGCTCGCGGAAGCGCTTCCCCCACGGCCCGAGCCGCTGGCCGACCCGGTCGCCGAACGCCACCGCGTGTTCCGCGCGGTGCGGGAGCTGCTGACCGCGTGCGGGCCCGCGCTCGTGCTGATCGACGACCTGCAGTGGGCCGACGAGGACACCCTCGACCTCCTGCGGTTCCTCGCCGGGTCGATGCCGCCCGAGCTGGCCGTGGTCGTCACCCACCGGACCGCCCCCGACGCGCGCCCCGGCCCGCCCTTCCGCACCGGGCCCGACGTGCACACGGCGCGCGTCGCGCTGGGCGCGCTCGACGTCGCCGCGGTGCGCGAGCTGGCCGTCGAACTCCTCGAACTGCCGCGCGTCACGGCCGATTTCGCCGCGAAGCTGCACGAGTGCACGGCCGGGATCCCGTTCGTCGTCGAAGAAACCCTGCGCGCCCTGCGGGACGCCGCCGAACGGCTTCCCGTCGGCGAAGTCCTCTCCGACCGCCTGCTGGAGAACCTCGAAGTGCCGGTGCTGCTGCGGGAAGCCGTCACCGAACGGCTTTCCGGGCTGCCGGGGCCGGCGGTGCAGCTGGCCGGCGCCGCCGCGGTGCTCGGGGTCGGCGCCGAGGCGGGGGTGCTCGGCGAACTGGCCGGCCTGTCCGACGACGACCTGCGCACGGCGTTGCTCGCCACGCTGTCCGCCGGGGTGCTCGGCGAGGCCGGCGACAGCAAGTACGCCTTCCGGCATCCCTTGGCGCGCAAGGCGGTCTACGACACGGTGACCGGACCGGAACGCGCGCTGCTGCACGCGCAGGCGATCCGGGTGCTCGCCGCGCAGCCGTCACCCCCGCTCACGCTGCTCGCCCGGCACTCCCGCGCGGCGGGGCGCGTCGACCAGTGGCGCCACTACGCCGAAGCGGCGGCCGACGAAGCGATCGCCCGCGGTGAGACGTCCCGCGCGATCGACCTCCTGCAGTCGGTGCTGGCCGAACCCGGCCCAGCGCAGTCCGACGCCGGGCGCGTGGCGGGCAAGCTGAGCCAGGTCGCGTTGCGCGGCTTCCGCCCGGACGTCATCGGCACGCTGGAGCACGTACTCGAAGAGGTGACGCTGCCGCCGTCGGTGCGCGGCTCGATCCGGCTGAGCCTCGGCATGCTGCTGGTCCGGACCATCGGGCAGCTCGGCCGCGGCCGGCTGGAGGTCGAGCGCGCAGTCGGCGAACTCGTCGACCGGCCCGACCTCGCCGCGCGCGGGATCACCCTGCTCGCTCAGCCGATCGACGGGCTGACCCCGGTGTCGTGGCACGAGCTCTGGCGCGCCCGCGCGGGTGAGGTGTACGACCGGCTCGAGGACCCCGAGCTGCGGCTGGCCCTGACCGCCGACCGGATCGCGGCCGCCTCGCACGTCGGCGACGGCTCGGCGTGGACGGAGTTCGAGGCGATGTCGGACACCGTCGGCACGGTCGCCGAGCGCGTCCAGCTGGCCCGGCTGTGGTGCAACCTCGCCGACGGGCAGGCGTGGGCCGGCTACCTCGATCGGGCGCAGCGGCTGGTGACCGAAGGCGTCCGGCGCGCGACCGACGCGGGCGCGCTGTACGCGATCGGCCTGATCCAGGGCACCCGCGTCCGGCTGGACTGGGTGCGCGGGCAGTGGGCCGGGCTCGCCGAAACGGCCGAGCAGCTGCGTGACAGCTATCCGGAGCTGGGCCCGATCGTCATGGAGTCGTCGCTGGTGCTCGGCGGGCTCGCCGCCGTCCGCGGGGAGTTCGCGGCCGCGCAACGGCACCTGACCGCGGCGGGCGTGCACGCGCCGGACCAGGGCCCGATCCCGGTGGTGCTGTCGGCCGCCGGCGTGCTGATCAGCGTCCGCCTGGCGACCGACGACGTCGACGGCGCCTGCGCGGTGGCCGACACGGCGGTGGCCGCGGCCGGGCGCAAGGGCGTCTGGATCTGGGCGGCCGCGCTGGTCCCGGCGGCGGCGCAGGCGTACGCGCGGGCCGGGCGCTGGCCGGAGGCGGACAGCGTGGTGGAAGCGTTTGCGCGGGGCATCGAAGGTCGTGACGCGCCGGTGGCGACGGCCGCGCTGGTGGCCGGCCGGGCCGTGCTGCTCGAAGCCCGCGGCAAGCACCTGGCCGCGGCCGCACTGTTCGACGAGGCCGCGGCGGGTTACGGGGCGTTGCCGATGCCGTACCCGGCGACGGCCACGCGGGAGCGGGCCGCGATGTGCCGCCTCGCCGCCGGCAACCGCGACGCCGTCGACGAGCTGACCGCGGCGGCCGAGGCGTACGAGCAGCTCGGCGCCACCCGCGACGCCGGACGCTGCCGCCACCAGCTGCGTGAGCACGGCGCGTGGGCGCCGTCCCAGCGCGGGCGGCGGGGTTACGGCAGCGAGCTGTCCCCGCGCGAGCGCGAGGTGGCGCGGATGCTCGCCGAGGGCCGGACGAACCGCGAGATCGCGGACGGGCTGTTCCTGTCACCGCGCACGGTCGAACAGCACGTCGCGAAGGTGCTGCGGAAGCTCGGGGCCCGGTCCCGCACGGACGTCGCCCGCAAGATGCCGGGCGAGACGGCGACCGCACCTGCGGGGTGATCGCCGCGGACGTACCGTGACCCGGTGACTGAAGAGGCACTTCCCGCGTGGCGCCGCCGGACCTCGGGTGAGACCCGCTGGCCCGCGATGGGCGTCGTCGTCGCCACGCTCGCCCTGCAGCTGGCCCTGCCCGGCGAGGTCGCGGTGCGGCCGTGGTGGCTGCTGCCGTCGCTGTCCGCGCTGCTCGTGGGCGCGTTGCTGCTGGTCAACCCCGGCAAGATGGACCACTTCAGCGCGGTCGAGCGGGTGATCTCGCTGCTGGTGGTGGCCGCAGTGACGTTGCTCAACGCCGGTTCGGCCGGCCAGCTGGTCTACGGGATCGCGACCGGCACGCTCACCGCGGCGGCGGGCGCGGTGCTGATCAGCGGCGGCATCGTCTACTGGACGAACGTGGTGGCCTTTTCCCTGTGGTACTGGGAGTTCGACCGCGGCGGCCCCGGTCGCCGCGCGCTGGGCCACCACGTCTTCCCGGACCTGCAGTTCCCGCAGATGGCCGACCCGGACCTCGCCGACCAGGACTGGGAACCGTCCTATTTGGACTACCTGTACTTCTCGTTCACGAACGCGGCGGCGTTCAGCCCCACCGACGTCCTGCCGCTGCGGATCTGGGCGAAGATGACGATGATGCTGCAGGCCGCGATCTCGTTGGTGCTGGCGCTGATGGTGGTCGCCTGGGCGATCAACAACCTGAAGTAGCCGTCCACTTTTTGACCGTTGACCCTCACCCGTCCGTGGGCAAGTCTGGACTCGGACCGGCAGAGGAGAGCATGACCGACACCGACGGCGACGTGGCCAACCACCTCGAAGGCGATCCGGAGACCGCCGTGCAGATCGGCGGCGTGCAGGGCGACGTCTACGTCAACTCGCACGTGTACAAGAACGAGCCGCCTTCGCCGCTGCCCCCGCCGGGCCGGTTGCACGTGCTGGCGGTGGACGACGAGCCCCACGGGCTGGAGGAGATCGTCTACCTGCTTCGCGCCAACCCCCACGTCATGAAGGTGGACGGCGTTTCCGACGGGATCACGGCGAGCCAGTACATCCACTACGTCCTGCGGCGGAAAGAACCGCTGGACGCCGTGTTCATGGACATCGAGATGCCTGGGCTGAGCGGTCTCGACCTCGCGCGGCTGGTCGCCCGGTTCGCCGTTCCGCCCGGTCTGGTGTTCGTCACCGCCTGGGACGAGCACGCGGTCGAAGCCTTCGAACTCGACGCCGTCGACTACCTGCTCAAGCCGGTGCACCCCGACCGGCTGGCCGACGCCGTGCGCAAGCTGCTCGTCCGCGCCGCGCCGCACGACCGGGGTGCGTCGCCCGCCGATCCGGTGATCTCCGTGGAGCGCGCCGGGGTGAGCGGGTTCGTCCGGCTTTCCGAGGTTCACCTGGTCGAACTGGACGGCCGCCGGGCCCGCCTGCACACCTCGGCGGGCAAGTTCACCGCGCGGGTGCCGGCGCCGGTCGTGGCGGCCGACTGGGACGCGGCCGGGTTCGTCCGGATCGACGAGTGCCACCTCGTGGCCCGCCGGTACGTCGAGGACACCACCAGGTCGTGAGTGTTCAGCCGGGGTCGGGGCGGACCTGCTGAACACTCACGACGGGTCAGTGGCGGGTGATGCTGAAGCTCTGGCCGTCCGAGCCGATGGCGCCCGGGGTCCAGGTGCCGGTGCCGCGGTCGTCGGCGCTCAGGGCGGACGGGCTGGTCGAGGCCAGGTTCGTCCCGTTGAACTTGACGCCGGTGAACTTGATGCCGCCGGAGATCGTCGGGTAGGAGTCGGTCGGGGACTCGATGATCGCCTCCGCCGACGAGTGCTTCGAGGTCAGGGTCTTGGTGGTGGTCTTCGTCCAGCCCTTGGTGGAGTCGGTGAGGTCCAGCTTGTACGTGTTGGTCGCGGTCCGCGTCACGGTCGCGGTGATCTTGTCGCCCGCGCCGACCGACACGTTGTAGTACACCGGCGCGGCCGGGTACATCTCGTACCAGGCCGAATACACCGGACGGCCGCTGGAGCAGTCCGTCTCGACGCCGGTCTGCTCCACAGTGGACGATCCGTCGCCGTCGATGCCGACCCACGGGGCGAACAGGTCGTTGCTGGAGCGGCACGTCACGGTCGGTTCGGTCCAGCTCGCCGTGGCGGTGGTGAAGCTGCCGAAGCTGACGTAACCACCCCAGTTGCCCCCGGCGAACTGATGGCCGTGGAAGTGCGAGCCGTACTCGACGGCCGCGTGGGCCGGGCCGGCCATCGCCAGGCCGGCGGCCGCGGCGGCGGCCACCGTGAGCACGCGGACAGCACGCGAGGAAACGAATCTGGTCATGACGGAGACTCCGTTCACAGGGTGGGGACCCGGGAAGAACCGTGTGACCAGTGTTGAATCCGCGACAACCGGAAGGTAGCTACTTTCGAAGGGTCTTCACATTCCGGGAACGAATCACGATATTTGCCGGATTTACTCCGGAATGGACGAAAAGACCCGTGAAGGCCTCCGCGGGGGAAGAGGCCTTCACGGGTCCTATGGAGCTCACCAACCGCCCGGTCGGGTGAGCGGGGTTACTGGGCGGCCTGCGCGCGTGCCGTGTCCACGAACTTCGTGGTGTACGTCTTCGACAGGTCGATCTTGTCCTTCTTCGGCTTGACGTTGCTGGACGAGTCACCCAGCACCTTCAGGACGTTCTGCGCGCCCGCCTCGTCCATCCGGCCGTCCTTGGTGAACATCGGCAGGCTGTCCTTGAGCGACTTCACGTACAGCGCCTTGTCCCCACCGGCGAACGACGGCGGCATGATCGCCGCGACGTCCTCCGGGGTGTGCTTCGCGAGCCAATTCAAGGACGCGACGTACGCGTTCGCGAGTTTCTGCACGATGTCCGGATAACGCTCGACGATGGTGCAGCTCATGTACAACGAGCTCGCCGGGTACAAACCGCCCAAAGCGGCTTTTGTTCCCTCGACCGTGCGCATGTCGTAAAGCACCTTCGCCTGGCCGGTGTTCGTCAGCTGGGCGATGGTCGGGTCGGTCGTCATCCCGGCGTCGATCGTGCCCTGGTTCAGCGCAGTGATGAACGTCTGCCCGGCGCCCGCCTTGTACGGCGTGTAGTCCTTCGAGCTGACGCCGCCGCGCTGCGCGAGCGCCTTGGTCAGGAAGTCCGTCGACGAGCCGAGCGACGTCACGCCGAGCGTGCGGCCCTTGAAGTCCTTGCCGGACTTGACCTCCCCGGCCTTGGCCGTGGCGACCATCTCCGCCTCGCCCGGCACGTTGGCGAACTGCACCACGCTCTGGATGCACTGCTCCTTGGCCTGCAGGTCGATCGTGTGGTCGTAGAACCCGACCACCCCCTGCACCTCACCGGCCAGCAGCGACGTCTCCGCGTTGGCCCCGGACGGCTGGTCGAACAGTTCGACGTCGACGCCCTGCTTCTGGTACTCGCCGAGCTGCTGCGCGAGCTGCGCCGGCAGGTAGATCACCTTGGACAGGCCGCCGACCATGATCTTGACGTGCGGGCGGCCGCCGTCCCCGAAGTCGATCGAGCGCGAGTCGCGGCAGGCGGTCACCCCGCCCGCGGTGACGGCCAGCGCGGCCGCGACCGCGAATGTCCTTTTGAGACGCATGTCAGATCCCCTGCGCCTGGGAGCTGACGTTCGGCCGCCAGCGCAGCAGGCGGCGTTCGAGCGTGCCGATGCCCCATTCGGCCAGCAGCGCGACGACGGTGATGATCAGCATCCCGGCGTACACCCCGGCGGTGTCGAACGTGCCCTGCGCGTTGCTGATCAGGAAGCCCATGCCGGCCTTGGCGCCGGTGTACTCGCCGACCACCGCGCCGATCAGCGCGAAGCCGAACGCGACGTGCAGCGAGGAGAGGATCCACGACGTCGCGCTGGGCAGCACGATCGACTTCAGCACCTGGCCGCGCGTCGCGCCCAGGATGCGGGCGTTGTCGATCAGGTTGCGGTCCACCTCGCGAGCACCGGTGAAGGCGTTGAAGAACACCGCGAAGAACACGAGCACGACGACGGTCGCGACCTTCGACGACAGCCCGAGCCCGAACCAGATCACGAACAGCGCGGCGAGCACGATGCGCGGCAGGGCGTTGGCGGCCTTGATGAACGGCGCGAGCACCTGCGCGAAGTACTCGCTGCGGCCCAGGATGACCCCGAGGACGACGCCGGCGATCGCGCCGATGACGAAGCCCAGCACGGCTTCCTCGACGGTGGTGAAGATGTTGTACCAGATCGAACCGAAGTCGGTCCCGCTGCTGAACCACTCGACCAGCCGCTGCCAGATGTTCGACGGCTTCGAGTAGAAGAACGGGTCGATCCAGTACGTCGCGGTCAGCTCCCAGCTGCCCAGCCAGACGACGACGATCGCCAGGCGCAGCAGCCAGATGTTGCGCTTGCGGCGCGAGGAGGCCTGCTTGGCGCGGGCCATGATGTCCTGCTCGGTCTCCAGGACCGGCAACGGGTTCGTGTTCACCGCCGGGGTGTCAAGCGACATTGCTCGCTCCCTTCTCGCGGGCCTTGTCGACCTCGCTGCGCAGCGATTCCCAGATGTCGGCGTACAGCTTGCGGAACTCCTCGGTGAGCCGCAGCTCCTCGACCTTCCGCGGCCGCTCCAGGGGAATCTCGAAGACGTCCTTCACGGTGGCCGGCGACGACGTCAGCACGACGACCTTGTCCGCCAGCGCGATCGCCTCGTCCAGGTCGTGCGTCACGAAGATCACCGCGGCCCCCGAACCCGACCACAGCCGCAGCAGCTCGTCCTGCATGAGCGCGCGGGTCTGCACGTCCAGCGCCGAGAACGGCTCGTCCATCAGCATGATCTTCGGCTTGGTGACGAGCGTCTGGGCCAGCGCGACGCGCTTGCGCATACCGCCGGAGAGCTGGTGGGGGTAGTACTTCTCGAACCCGGCGAGCCCGACGCGGGCGATCCAGTCGACGGCCTGCGCGCGGGCTTCGGCCTTCGGCACCCCGCGGAAGCGCGGCCCCGACGCGACGTTGTCCAGCACCGACCGCCACGGCATCACGGCGTCGGTCTGGAACATGTAGCCGACACCGTCCGGAATGGACTTCACGTCGGCGCCGTTCACCTGCACCCGCCCCGCGGACGGCGGCTGGAGCCCGGAGACCAGCGAGAGCGTCGTCGACTTGCCGCAGCCCGTGGGGCCGACGACGGCGACGAACTCGCCGGGCTGGACGGTCATGGTCAGGTCGCGGACGGCCGTGTGCACGGAACCGGACCCGCTCGGGAACCGTTTGGTGGCTCCGGTGAGTTCGATCAGTGGGGGAACCATGGGGAGGTGACTCCTTCGTCACGTGGTGGGGATCACGCTGGAAGGCACGTTAAGTACGTGTGGCGGCCAGGTGAAGCTTGTCGACGTTCTGCGTCGCCGCTGCGCGTTCTGCATGTTTTGCTCATTTAGCGCATGCCCGTGAGCTGGGGGTATGTTCCCAGCCATGCCAAAGTGGGCGCTCTTCCCGCGGATGCGGTTCAGCAGGCAGGTGCTGCTGCTGCAGATCGGCGTGGTCGCCCTGGTCGTGGGGATCGGGGTGGCCCTGGTCAGCGTGCTCCTGTCCCGCACCCTCACCGACCAGTACGGCCGCCGCGCGCTGGCCATCGCGAAGTCCGTGGCCGCCGACCCGGTCGTGGTCGCGAACGCGGCCGCGAAGGCCCCCGGCGGCCCGCTCGAAGACCGCGTCCTGGCGGTCACGAAGGCCAACGACGCGCTGTTCGTCGTGATCACCGACGACAAGGGCATCCGGCTCGCCCACCCGACGACGAGCCTGATCGGCCAGCGGGTGAGCACCTCCCCGGAACTGGCGCTGGCCGGGCAGGACGAGGTCAGCGCGGTGCAGAGCGGCACGCTCGGGCTCTCGGTGCGCAGCAAGACGCCCATCTGGCAGGGCACGCGGGTGGTCGGCGAGGTGAGCGTCGGCTTCGAGGTCGGCGACCCGACCGGCGACTTCAACCGGCTCCTGGTGATCACGCTGATCTTCGCGGGCGGTGCGCTGCTGCTCGGCGCGGGCGCGTCCGCGCTGCTCAACCGGCGGCTGCGGCGCGTCACGCACGGCCTCGAGCCGCACGAACTCACCGAGCTGCTCTACGAACGCGAAGCCGTGCTGCACGGGATCGGTGAGGGCGTGCTGGCCGTCGACGAGGCCAACCGCGTCTCGGTGCGCAACGGCGAGGCCGAACGCCTGCTCGGCACCGAGCTCCCGATCGGCGCGGCGATGGCCGAGCTCGAGCTTTCGCCGCGCGTGCACAAGGCCGTCGCCGAAGGGCGGCCGGTGGACAACCTGCTGGCCGTGGCCGGCAACCGCGTCCTGGTGATCAACTCGCGCGCGGTGCGCCTGGACGACCGGCCGATCGGCACCGTGCTGACCTTCCGCGACCGCACCGACCTCGACACGCTCACCCGCGAGCTGGACGGCATCCGCTCCCTGTCCGACGGCCTGCGCGCGCAACGCCACGAGTTCGCGAACCGGCTGCACACGCTCTACGGGCTGCTGCAGCTCGGCCACCACACCGAGGCCGTCGAATACCTGCAGACGCTCACGGACTCGCCGTCGGCGCACCCCAGCGAGCTGGGCGACGCCGTCGCCGACCCGTACCTGCAGGCGCTCCTGGTCGCGAAAACCGAGCAGGCGCAGGAAAAGGGCCTCACGCTCAAGCTGGCCGACGACACCTGGGTGCCGCGGACGGTGACCGACCCGATCGCCGCCAACACCGTGATCGGCAACCTCGTCGACAACGCCCTGCACGCCGCGCGGATGGGCCCGCGACGCCCGGCGACCGTCGAGATCGGCCTGCTCACCGACGGCACCACGCTGCACGTGTCCGTTGTGGACAGTGGGCCCGGTGTCCCGGCCGATTTGCGCCGGACGTTGTTCGACGAAGGCGTCTCGACGAAGATCGCGCCCGGGCACGGACTCGGGCTCGCCTTGGCCCGCCAGGCCGCGCGGGCGCGCGGCGGCGACGTCTGGCTGGCCGACGCCGGCGAAGGCGAGACGGGCGCGCTGTTCGTCGCCAAACTGCCCGGAATGCTGACGGAGGACGGATGATCCGCACGCTCATCGTGGACGACGACTTCCGGGTCGCCGGGGTGCACGCCGGGTTCGTCGAGGAGGTCGACGGCTTCGCGGTGGTCGGCACCGCGCACACCGCGGCCGAGGCGCGGGCCCGGGTGCGCGAGCTGACCCCCGACCTGGTGCTGCTCGACGTCTACCTGCCCGACGAGTCCGGCCTCGCCGTGCTGCCGGAGCTGCAGACCGACACCATCGTGCTGTCCGCGGCGACCGACAGCGCGTCGGTGGCCGCGGCGATCCGGGCCGGCGCGCTGAACTACCTGATCAAGCCGTTCACCACGCGGCAGCTGGCCGAGCGGCTGACGTCGTACGCGCGGTTCCGCGGCCTGCTCGCCGACGGGCGCGCCTTCGCCCAGGACGACGTCGACCGCGCGTACCGGGTGCTGCACGACCAGGACCGGACGTCCGCGCCGAAGGGCCAGTCGACGGCGACGTCACGGCTGGTCTCGGAGCAGCTGCGGCGCGCGGGGCGCCCGCTGTCGGCGGCGGAGGTCGCCGGGGAGCTGGGCATGGCGCGCGCGACGGCGCAGCGGTACCTGACGGCGCTGGCCGAGTCGGGCACGGTCCAGATGCGGCTGCGCTACGGCGCCACGGGCCGCCCGGAGCACGAATACCGCTGGTCCGGCGCCTGACTCAGTGCCCGGAGCCGTACTGGTACTGCTGCATCATGCTTTCCGCCGCGTTCACCCACTGCTGAACCGGGTTGGTGGTCGACGGCGGGGTCGTCGACGGCGGGAGGTCGACGCGCGGCACGTCCGTTTCCGCGGGCGCCTTCTTCGCCTGGCCCTTCGCCTGCACCTGAACGCGTTTCGGCGCTTCCTGCTTCGCCGGCACCGGCACGTAGACGGTGGTCGGCGGCGGCGTGACGGCCGGGGCCTGGGGCTGCGGCTGTGGTTGCGGCGCCGGGGCGGCCGCGACGGCGGGCCGCGGGTCGACCTGCGCGACGTCGTCCGGCGGCGCCTGCGTGAACAAGCTCCCGCCCAGCAGGCCACCGGCGACCCAGCCGGCCGCGACGAGCAGCACCGCGGCGCCGCTGCCGAGCCAGGTGCGGGCGCGGCGGCGGATCACCACGGACTTCGGGCGCAGGTCCTGGTCGCACACCGGCGGCCGGGTGTAGATCGGGTCGGCGAGCTCGGGCAGGTCGTCGTCCGTGCGGCGCCGCTTGGGCAGGCTGGCCGCGATGATGCCGGTGCGGTCCAGCAGCTCGACCGCTGCGGGTTCGCTGGACGAACGGGTCGCACTGCGCTGTGCGGTGCGCGGCATCGGGACCTCCGGTAAGGGGCTCGCGGACCCCACGCATTCTGGACCATTTCAGACGGCCTTGTCAGAAACGCAACTCTTTTGAGTGACGCGTTGACGATCTTCGCAGGCCGCGAAGAGTGATCCAGAGTGGCCCAGGTCTCCTTCCCGGACCAGAGCGTTCGCCCGGAAGCAGCAAACGGAGAAAAGAGTTTCAGCTTTTCCGCTGTTTCAGGCCCAGCCGCGCGAGGACGGCGACCGGCCGCTGGTAGGCGGAGCCGAGGATGCGCGGGATGGCGTCGATCACGTAGGCGTCCGGTCCGATGAGGACCCGCGCGGACCTGCGCTCGATTCCGCGCAGGATCGTCAGTGCGGCCTTTTCCGGCGTGGTCTGCGCGATCCGCTCGAAGCCCGCCGCGGCCTGCTCCTGATCGCCGTCGCCGCCTCGCGAGTTGCGCACGATGTTGGTTTTGATCCCACCGGGGTGCACGCAGCTGACACCCACCGGGTGGCGCGCGATCAGCATTTCCTCGCGCAGCGCTTCGGTGAATCCGCGGACCGCGAACTTCGCCGCGTTGTACGCGCTCTGCGTCGGGACGCCGACGAAGCCGAACACGCTGGAAATGTTCACGACGTGCCCGTCGCCGGAGGCGATCAGGTGCGGCAGGAACGCCTTCGTGCCATTCACGACACCGCCGAGGTTCACGCCCATCAGCCAGTCGAAATCCTCGAAGGTCATCTCTTCGACGGTGGCGCCGAGCGCGACACCGGCGTTGTTCACGATGACGTTGGCCCCGCCGAAGTCGCTCACGACCTCTTCGGCGTGCGCGAGCACGGCGGCCCGGTCGGCGACGTCGAGCGTGTAGGCCTGGGCGTTCTCGCCGGCCAGCTTCGCCGTCTCCTCCGCGTCCGCGGTGTTGACGTCGGAGAGCGCGACCCGCGCACCCCGGCGGGCGAACTCCAGTGCCAGCGCCCGGCCGATCCCCGACCCCGCCCCGGTGACCACCGCGACCTTGTCCGCGAACTGCTTCATCGGCCCTCCCGCCCGTTGGGTGTTACTCCCGAGTTACGGATATTAGCGGCTGTGAGCTTGCTGTGGGTGTGCTGATTGTGTCGGAGCGACGCCCTATGGTGATCTGGACGAGCTCGGGGGCGACAGGGATTTGGAGGCGATGCGCGTGCGGCGGCCCGCCGTCCTGCTCTCCCTCGCCGCCGTCCTGCTGCTCGGCGCGGCCTTCGTCGTGGTCGTGGTGGCCCGGCAGCCCCAGTCCGCGGGCGCGACCACCCCTTCGCTCGACGCGACCCCGGCGTCCACCGTCGACCTGCCCGCGGTGTCCAGCCCCGCGGTCGGCGCGCTGTTCGTCGACGGCGCGCACTACTGCACGGCGAGCGTCGTCCACAGCCAGCAGGGCGACGTGCTGCTGACCGCGGCCCACTGCATCCACGACGGCGAGGGCGGCGACTACCTCACCGGCGTCACCTTCGCGCCCGCCTACCACGACGGTGTCGCGCCGTTCGGCTTCTGGACGGTGTCCGACGAGCTCGTCGCCGCCGGCTGGATCGACTCGTCGGACCCGGACCTCGACGTCGGTTTCGCCACCGCGCACCAAGCGGGGGCTGCGAAGACGCTGGAGAGCCTGGTCGGCGCGAACACCCTGGCCACCGGCAGCGCGTTCGAGCAGGCGATCACGCTGACCGGCTACCCGGACGACTCCGAGACCCCCGCCGTCTGCCAGAACACGACCAGCCGGCAGGACACCTACCAGCTCAAGGTGGACTGCGCGGGCTTCCCGACCGGCACCAGCGGCGGCCCGTGGGTGGTCGGCCAGGACCCGCGCACCCGGCTCGGCACGGTCGTCGGCGTCATCGGCGGCTTCGAGTACGGCGGCGACGATCCCGACACGTCGTACTCGAGCTACTTCGACACGGACGTCCAAGCGCTCTACCGGCAGACGGCCGCCCGCGCCTGACCCGGCATGATGCGGGTATGAGCGACCCCGTCGACGTACCCATCAGCGGCGAGCCGATCCGGCTCGGCCAGTTCCTCAAGCTCGCCGGCCTCGCCGAAGGCGGCTCCCACGCCAAGGACCTGATCGACGCCGAGGAGGTCACGGTCAACGGCGAGGTGGAGACCCGCCGCGGCCGCCAGCTGACCAACGGCGACGTCGTGGCCGTCGGCCCCGACCGCGGCAAGGTCGTCCTGGTCCACTAGTCCGGGTCCCATCCGCCGGGGCCCCGGCTCAGCCGACGTTCGTGAGCGGCGGTAGTCCGATCGACGCGGCTAGGGCGTCCAGCTCGCGGCGCACCGGGCCGGCCAGCGGGACGCCCAGCGCCCGGCACTGCTCGAGGTGCTGGGCCTCGCGCCAGCCGGGGTAGCGGATCGGGGCGCCGCCCTCCCAGCCGAGCATGCTGCCGAACAGCGCGCTCGCCGCGCGGTAGAAGCCGTCGGCGCTGCGCAGCGTCGTCGGTGCGATGGCCATCACCAGCAGGCCGGTGTCGTGCTCGTGGTCGGCGACGCCGGAGAGCACCCCGGCGAGGACCTCGACCAGCAGCGTGAACCCGGCGGCCGCTTCCTGGCCGGGGTGGTCCATGTCGAAGACGAACTCCGGGTACGCGCCACCCGGCGCGGCCATGCCCAGCGGGTTCATCGGCTGGCCGGGTTCACCGCCGGCCGCCAGCACCAGCCCGATCATCGCGTGCGGCAGGGCCCGGGCGGCGTGGTGCCCGGCCCGGCCGAACGGCCCGACCCCGCGCAGCGAAATCATGCCGACGCCGAAGCGCCCGGCCCGCGTCACCGCGCGGTCCATCGCGTCGCCGACGGCCCAGAGGCCGGACGCGCGCCGGTAGTCGAGCAGCGCGGCGGCGCCGCGGTCGGCGATCATCAGCGGCTCGGCGTGCGGCACGACGTGGCCGTCCTTGAGCAACGGCAGGTGGGTCCGGGTCAGCTCGGCGACACCGGTCCCGGGGGAACCGGTCAGATCGCCGTGGCAGAGCGCTTCGGCGGCGATGCGGGCCCGCGCTTCCGGGAAACCGTGGGCGGCGAAGACGTGTGCCACGAGGGTGACCAGCTCGTCGGCCCGCACGCGCGGCCAGGCCTGTTCCGGGATCGGGGTTTCCGGCTTCTTGACGTGGACGCTTTCTTCGAGGATGCCGGGTTCGGGGCGGGCGGAACGGAAGGGACGCGGTCTGAGGGGCACTTCCCCGACCTTGCCCAAGCGCGGGCAGCAGCGTCAACGACGTCGGGGAGAGCCAACCCGACCGTGTGATCCGGACCTCCGAAGAGTCGTACCCTGGGCGGCATGTGCCGAAACATCACCACCCTCCGAGGGCTGCAGCCGTCCGCGACGGACGAGGAGATCGAGGCCGCGGCCCGGCAGTACGTCCGCAAGGTGACCGGGGTGCAGTCGCTGTCGGACGCCACGCGCGAACCGTTCGAAGCGGCCGTCGCGGAGATCACCGAGATCACCACGAGGCTGCTGCAGCAGCTGCCCGAACGCCGTCAGCCGCCGGCGACCGTGCCGCCGCTGCGCCGTCCCGAGGTGCGGGCGCGGATCGCCGCGAAGCAGCTGCGCCAGCCCTGATTCCGCAGAATTGTCGGTGGGTCCCGTTAGGGTTCCCGGCATGAGCGGACAGGCTTTGGTGCTGGGTGGCGGCGGGGTCGCCGGGATCGCGTGGACGACCGGGCTGCTGACCGGCCTGGCCGATCGCGGGCAGGACCTGACCGGCGCGGATCTGATCGTCGGCACGTCGGCGGGCGCGACGGTCGCCGCGCAGGTCACCAGCGGCGTCGCGCTGGCGGACCTCTTCGCGCACCAGGCCGACCCGGCGCGGCAGACCCCGGAGATCCCGGCCGACATCGACATGGAGAAGTTCGTCGCGGACTTCGGCGCCGCGTTCGCGGACGCCGGTTCGCCTGCCGAGGTGCGGCAACGGGTCGGCGAGATGGCGCTCGCCGCCGAAACGGTGTCCGAAGCGGACCGCCGCGCGGTGATCGCCGCCCGGCTGCCGTCCCACGACTGGCCCGCCCAGCGCATCGTCCTGGTGGCGGTCGACGCGGAAACGGGCGAGCCGAAGCTGTTCGACCGCGCTTCGGGCGTCGACCTGGTCGACGCGGTGGCCGCGAGCTGCGCGGTCCCGGGCATCTGGCCCCCGACCACGATCGACGGCCGCCGCTACGTCGACGGCGGCATCCGCTCCGGCGAGAACGCGGACTACGCGGCGGGCGCCACCCGCGTCACGGTGGTCGCGCCGATGGGCCTGGAATCGCCGTTGCCGGGGGAGAAAACCCTGCTCTCCGTGCTGGAGGACCTGCGAGCGGCGGGCGCGGAGATCGCGGTGATCGGCCCGGACGAAGCCTCGGTGGCGGCCATCGGCCAGAACCCGCTGGACCCGTCGACCCGCACCCCGGCCGCGGAGGCAGGCCGCGCCCAAGGCACGGCTTTGACGCTCACCTGGTCTTAGGCCGCGGGCGACGGCCCAAGAACCACAGCACGGCGACGAGTCCGGTCGCGGGTACGCCAGGACCCACGCACCCGGCAGTCACCATGCGCCCGCGGTGTCGGCCGAGACCGGACCTCGATGCGACTGCCGAGCATGTAGCCGGGGACGACCTACTTGTGGTTGCAGCGGTTGTACTCCGAGTCGCCCCGCACCTGCCGCAACCCGGCTCGTCGACGAGCGCGACGACAAGTCACCAGGTCGGCGGTCGCGCGCCGATCACCACGGAGCCGGCCCGGTCCCTGACCGTGCTCACGCCGGCCGCGAACGCCACCAGGGAAGCCATCGCGACCATCAGGGCGGTGAGAGCCAGGCTCGGGTTGCCGCGAAACGCCGTCGGCTACCCTCGTCGGCAGAGGTAGCGTGTCCGAGCGGCCGAAGGAACATGTCTTGAAAACATGCGAGGGGGCAACCTCTCCGTGGGTTCGAATCCCACCGCTACCGCCAGCCGGCTGACGCGCGAAGCGTCAGCTCTCCACCTCGGTCAGGTGGTCCAGCACCCGGCCGAAGGCCGAAGCGATCGTCGCCTGCTCTTCGGGGCTCAGCAGGTCGATCAGGTGCTCGCGCACCCCTTCCACGTGGGTCGGCGCCGCCGACTGCAGCAGGGCCACGCCGTCCTTCGTCAGCTCCGTGATGACGCCGCGCTTGTCCTCCGGGTCGCGGACCCGCCGGACCACGCCGGCGTCCTCGAGCCGGCCGACCTGGTGGGACAGCCGGCTCTTCGTGGATCCCATGAGCACGGCCAGCTCCGACATCCGCATCCGCTGCTCCGGCTGGAGCTCCAGGCAGACGAGCACCTCGTAGTCGGTCAGCGAGACGTCGTGCCGGTCGGCCAGCTCGCGGTGCAGCCGCTGCCGCAGCTTCAGGGTCGCGACGATGTAGGAGCGCCACGCCGCCATCTCGGCATCGTCCAACCACTGCACAGGCCGCTCCTCGGTCATAAGGCAGCGTAGAACGTTGATCAAGGGACCGCGCGGTCCGAGTCCGAGTTGTCTGCCGGTAAAAATGCCGTTGCAACATCGCCCGAAGGTGGGGTTACGAAAAGGTTGAGACTCGGCGGAAAAAGGCGCATTCTGCTTGTCGGTGGATGGTCGGCCAGGGTATAGGCGCGACGACGGCGACGTGCCGGCCCGGCTCCCCGCCAGAGAGGTCAGGTGGTTGCGTGACGGGTGATTTTCGCGGTTGACCGCCAGCTGCGTACCCGCGACCGGAACGGACACCTACCGGGTCGGTCGTGACCGAGGCCCGAACCGGCCTCACTGCGAACAGCACCGCGCGGGCTTCCATGCGTTCACGCATTCGGCGTCGATCGGGCCTGTGTCAGGCCGCGGTCTCAGCAGCCGTGGCGACAGCGCCTGAACGCCGGTCCGTACGCGGCCAGCCGCTCTACTAGAAGACAACCTCGGTACAAGTCCTGGGCGTGGCCACAGTTCGATGGCCGCGCCCAGGACCGTGTCCGGCTACGATCTGCCGCGTGAGATTCGACGACGATGCGGGCCTGGACGCTTCCGAAGTCCAGGACATGCGCGGCAGCGGTGGTGGTGGCGGCGGGATCGGCGGCCGCGTGGCGCTCGGTGGTGGTGGGCTCGGCGTGGTCGGGCTGATCATCTACTTCGTGATCTCGCAGCTCGGCGGGATCAGCCCGGGGGCGGTGAACCTGGGCAGCGGCGGCGGGCTCGGCAGCGTCGGCTCCGGGCAGCAGGTCGACAACTCCCAGCTCGCGAGCACCTGCAAGACCGGCGCGGACGCGAACAAGAACCACGACTGCGCCATCGTCGCGATCGTCAACTCCGTCCAGGACTACTGGTCACAGCAGTTCGCGCGCTCCGGCTCGACCTACCGGAAGGCGCCGACGAACTTCTTCAACGGCGGCGTCCGCACCGGGTGCGGCAGCGCCACCTCGGACACCGGGCCGTTCTACTGCCCGGCCGACTCCGAGGTCTACATCGACCTGAGCTTCTTCAACGAGCTGAAGACCCGCTTCGGCGCGCAGGGCGGCCAGTTCACCGAGGCGTACGTCCTCGCGCACGAGTACGGCCACCACGTGCAGAACCTGCTCGGCACGTCCAAGAAGGGCACCGGCACCGGCCCGACGTCGGGCTCGGTCCGGCTCGAGCTGCAGGCCGACTGCTACGCGGGCGTCTGGGGCAACCACGCGACGACCACGCCGACCGACACCGGCAAGCCGCTGATCGTCGACATCACGCAGGACGACATCGCGTCCGCGCTGGACACGGCGTCCCGGATCGGCGACGACTACATCCAGACCAAGCTCGGCGGCGGCCAGGTGGACAGCTCGCAGTTCACCCACGGCACGTCCGCGCAGCGCAAGAAGTGGTTCACCACCGGCTTCCAGACCGGTGACCCGGCCCGCTGCGACACCTTCGGCACCAACAACCTGGGCTAACACACGACGAAGGGGCCGTCCCGAACCCGGGACGGCCCCTTCTGTGTGTCACTACGCAGTCAGCGCGTGCGGGTCACCGGCGACAGCGTGCGCGGAGAAGTTCCGCTGCCCGCTGCGTTCGGCGGCCTTCTGCTTGACCGTCTTCGCCTTGCCCGGCTTGACGCCGTTGATCGTCTCGGTGCTCGTCGCGTAGACACCGAGGGCCCAGGCGACGCCGTCCGCGTTGCGGTCCAGCGCGACCCGGTCGATGTTGCCCAGGTTGTCGCAGGCCTGGTGGTAACACGGGTCGAACGCGATGTTCGCCGTGCCGCCCCACTTCGCCGCCTGCGCCGGGGTCTTCAGGACCTCGGCGCCGGTGTCCAGGCCGCCGGCCGGGATGCCGACGGCGATGAACTCGCCGTAGTCCGAGCGGCCGGTGAAGTCGGTGCCCTCGAGGGACACGCCCCGCGCGGCCTGCAGGTAGTCGACGAAGGTCTTCTCGATCTGCGCCGAGCCGTACGGGCCGGGGCCCGCGCCGACGCCGTCGGAGTTGTCACCGTCATAGGCGAAGTACCCGGCGTTCGGCGAGCCGATCATGTCGAAGTTCAGGTACAGCGCGATGTCGAGCTGCTGCTCGAAGCTCAGCGAGTCGACGTAGTAGGTCGAGCCGATCAGGCCGAACTCCTCCGCGCTCCAGAACCCGAAGCGGACGGCGTTGTTGACCTTCGGGCTGCTCCCCAGCTGCAACGCCGTCTCGAGCAGGGTCGCCGAGCCGGTGCCGTTGTCGTTGATGCCGGGGCCGGCCGGGACGCTGTCGAGGTGCGACCCGAGCATCACGACGTTGTCCTTGCGCCCGGACTTGGTCTCGGCGATGACGTTGTAGCTGGTCCGCGCCTCCTGGAAGGCCCGAAGCTCCAGCGTCACGGACTGGCCGCCCAGCGTCGCCAGCTGCGCGCCCGCGGCCGCGGTCACGCCGCCGGTCGGGATCTTCGCGGCGGCCGGGTCGCCGAGCGTCCCGTTGAGGTCGCCGTCGGTGTTGTTGTAGACGATGGCGCCGATCGCGCCCGCCGCAGCGGCCGTTGCCTGCTTCTGGGCGAACGGGCAGCCGCCGCGCTTGATCAGCGCGATCTTGCCGGCGACGTCGGCGGTGTAGTCGGTGGCCTCGCAGCCGCTGGTGTCGTCGACCGCGACGACCGACAGCGGCGCGGTGATGCCGCCGACCGGGGTCGACGGCGTGTACTCCATCGCGATGACCGGCACGCCTCTGCCGCCGGCGGTGAGCTTCTCGGCCAGGGTCTCCGCGTAGGTGAACGGGAACTCCTGGCGGGTCACCTGGAAGCCGGCCGCCTCGAGCTTGGTGGCGATGTACTCCGCGGACTTCTTGTGGCCTTCGGTGCTGGCCGCCCGCGTACCGCCGTTGGTGTCGGCGATGCGCTGCAGCGCGATCAGGTGCCGGTTGACCCCGTTGATGTCGACCTTCTTGACGAGCTGTTTCGCCAGCGCCGGGCCGTCGGGGGCGGTGTTGGCCGCCGCGGCCGGGGTCAAGCCGAGCACGAGCGTCGCGCAGGCGGCCAGGGCCACCGGTGGGACGAGTCTTTTTCGGAAGAGTGACATGGTTGCTCACTTTTGTGCGATATGAGAGGTACGTCAATGCGTCATTCGGCGGGACTCTCACCCACCGGTATACGGTCGTTGCATGTACGCGATCACCATCCGTGAGCCAGGTGAGCCGGACGTTCTCGAATGGGCGGAGGTCGCGGATCCGCGGCCCGGCGCCGGCGAGGTCCTCCTGGACGTCGCGGCGAGCGCCGTGAACCGGGCCGACCTGCTCCAGCGGCAGGGGCACTATCCCCCGCCGCCCGGCGCCAGCGAAACGATCGGCCTCGAGTGCTCCGGCACGATCGCCGAACTCGGTGAGGGAGTCGAGGGCTGGAACGTCGGCGACGAGGTCTGCGCGCTGCTCGCCGGCGGCGGCTACGCGGAGAAGGCCGTCGTCCCGGCCGGGCAGCTGCTGCCGGTGCCGGGCGAGGTCGACCTGATCACCGCGGCCGGGCTGCCCGAGGTCGCCTGCACGGTGTGGGCGAACGTCGTGATGCACGCGAAGCTCACCGAGGGCGAGGTGCTGCTGGTCCACGGCGGCGCCGGCGGCATCGGCACGCACGCGATCCAGGTGGGCAAGGCGCTCGGTGCGACCGTCGCGGTCACCGCCGGCTCGGCGGAGCGGCTCGAACGGTGCCGCCAGCTCGGCGCCGACATCACGATCAACTACAAGGAAGAGGACTTCGTCGAGGTGCTCCGCAAGGAGACCGGCGGCGCGGACGTCGTCCTCGACAACATGGGCGCGTCCTACCTGGGCCGCAACGTCGACGTCCTCAAGTCCGACGGGCGGCTCGTGATCATCGGCATGCAGGGCGGGGTGAAGGGCGAGCTGAACGTCGGCGCGCTGCTCGGCAAGCGGGCCGACGTGTTCGCGGCGGGCCTGCGCTTCCGGCCGCTGGACCAGAAGGCGGCGATCGTCGCCGACGTCCGGGAACGCCTGTGGCCGCTGGTTTCCGACGGCGCCGTCAAGCCGATCATCGGCCAGGTCGTCCCGATGGCCGAAGCGGCGTCCGCGCACCGGGCGCTGGAAGAGGGCAGTGTGTTCGGCAAGATCCTGCTGACCGCGAAGTCCTAGCGCAGCTCTTCGAGCACCCGCACGAGCTGGTTGATCTCGAAGACGTTGGAGTAGTGGGCGAGCCCGATCCGCACGGCGCCGCCCACTTCTCCGACGCCGAGTGACGCGAAGACGCCGGCCGCACCGTCGTCGGCGAAGGCGCACAGCCCTTGCGAGGCCAGGTATTCGGCGACTTCGGGCGATTTCTTGCCGGCGACGGCGAAGGCGAGCGCGGGAATCCGGCGCATCGCGTTGCCGATGACCATGATGTGCCGCAGCGACAGCAGTTCCGTCGACAGCTGCGCGAGCAGCCCGGCGTGGTACGACTTCGCCGAGCCGAGCGAGGTGACGAGGCGTTCGCGCCGCGAACCGGCGGCCGCGTCGTCGAGGCCCGCGAGGTAGTCGATCGACGCGATCAGCCCGGCCAGCAGCGGGTAGGCGTGCGGACCCAGCTCGAGCCGGGCCGCGCCGCGCGCCGCCGGGTCGAGCGAGACGGACGAGATGCGTTCGATCAATTCGGGGTCGCGGAACACCAGCGCACCCACCGAAGGGCCGCCCCACGCCTGCGCGGACACGACCATGACGTCGGCGCCGAGGGCGTTGATGTCCAGCGGCAGGAACGGCGCGGCGTACGTGGCGTCGACGACGACCAGCGCGCCGACGCGCTTGGCGAACTCGATGATCGTCGGGACGTCCGGCCGGGTGCCGACGGACCCCGAGGCGAGCGTGACCGCGACGGCCTTCGTGCGCGCCGAGACGAGCTGCTCGTACTGCCACGCGGGCAGCTCGCACGTCTCGATGTCGATCTCACCCCAGCGCACGACCGCGCCGACGCGCTTCGCGGCGCGTTGCCACGGCGCGAGGTTGGCCTGTTCGTCGAGCCGGGAGACGACGACCTCGTCGCCGATCGTCCACCGCTCGGCGAGCGCGTCGCACAGCCGGCGCAGCATCACCGGCGCGCTGGGTCCGAGCACGACGGCGGCCGGGTCGGCACCGACCAGGTCGGCCACGGCCCTGCGGGCCGCGGTCACGATGCTTTCCGCGCGCTGTGAGGCCGGAAACGCTCCACCCGGCCCCGACACCGGGGCTCGCATCGCCGTCGAAACAGCCGAAGCGACCTGTTCCGGGACCAGCATTCCGGCGGCACCGTCGAAGTGGATCCAGCCGTCACCCAGCGCGGGAAAGAGCCCACGGATACGAGCGACGTCGAACGCCATGGGGACACCGTACGGACGTGCGGTTTCGCCGTGCGCCCGGGGTTGGGTGGAGAACCACCGGGAGAGCGGTTTGCGGCTACGCTCGGACACGGACACCCCGCGGGCGTCGCGGAGCGTGGTGATCACGGGCCAGGATGGAGCACATGACCGAGCCGAACTTCCGGGAATCGGGCACAGCGGGTGACGCCGGCCAAGAATCTTCACCCCACGTGGTGGTAGTCGGACCGGACGGCGAACCCCTCGAGGGCGCCGAGCACGCCGAGGCAGTCGGCGAGCTGATCGAAGAGCCGGCCAAGGTGATGCGGATCGGCACGATGATCAAGCAGCTCCTGGAGGAGGTCCGCGCGGCCCCGCTCGACGACGCGTCCCGGAACCGCGTGCGCGAGATCCACCAGACCTCGGTCAAGGAGCTGTCGAACTCGCTGGCGCCGGAGCTGCGGGACGAGCTGGACCGCCTGGTCCACCCCTTCACCGACGACTCGACGCCGTCGGATGCGGAGCTGCGGATCGCGCAGGCCCAGCTGGTGGGCTGGCTGGAGGGGTTGTTCAGCGGAATACAGACCGCCCTGTTCGCCCAGCAGATGGCGGCGCGGGTCCAGCTGGAGCAGATGCGCCGGGGCCTGCCGGCCGGGCCTTCGGCGGCCGCTGCGGGCATGCCGGGCCACGAAGGGCACGGACCGGGGATCTCCGGGACGGGTCAGTACCTCTGAGGTTGGTCCGCAGGGTTGTCCACAGGCTCGCGGTGATGTGGACAACTCCTGTGGACAACCGGCTTTTCGCGGGTTCGGTCCGGGGTGGCCGATAGACTGGACGTGGGGACGCCCCCCTGGGAGCGGTGGGGGATGTCTGGTCCCTCTCGAGCGGCCGGGAGCCTTCAGCGCAGGGAGCGGAAGAACGTCCGGATGTCGCCGATGAGCGCGTCCGGTTCCTCCAAGGCCGGGAAGTGGCCTCCTCGGGGGAACTCCGTCCAGTGGACGATCTTGTCCGTTCGCTCGGCCAGTGTCCGGATCGGCAGGCCGATGTCGTCCGGGAAGACCGCTACTCCCGTCGGGACCGTGTTCGGGGGTGGCGGGGCTCCCCAGCCTCCGGTCAGCGCCGCGTACAGGCGGGCTGACGAGTTGGCCGTGCCGGTGAACCAGTAGATCGAGACGTCCGCCAGGAGGTCGTCGCGGTCGATGAGGTCCTCGGTCGTGTTCGAGAACGACCGGAACTTCTCCGCGATCCACGCCAGCTGGCCCGCCGGTGAGTCGTGCAGGCCGTACGCCAGCGTTTGCGGCTTCGTCGACTGGATCATCGCGTAACCCGTGCCCTCGTACGAGAACTTGCGACCCTTCTCCAAGGATCGTTGCGCCGCAACCAGTTCCGCGCCACTCAACCCCTCGAAGTCGGCTTCGCTGCGGGCGACCGCCGAAGCCAGCATCGTCACGTGAATGCCCAGCACTCGCGCAGGGAACTGGACCGCCAGCTCACGCGAGATGATCGCGCCCCAGTCGCCGCCGTGGGCGCCGAAACGCTCGTAACCGAGGCTGGACATGAGGTCCGCGAAGGCCCGCGCGATCCGGTCCGGTCCCCAGTCCGGTGCCGGGGTCGGGCCGGAGAACCCGTAGCCGGGGATGGACGGGACCACGACGTGCAGCGCGTCCGCCGGGTCGCCGCCGTAGGCGCGGGGGTCCGTCAACGGCCCGATCACGTCGAGGAATTCGACGATCGAGCCCGGCCAGCCGTGCGTGAGCAGCACCGGCGTCGCGGCCGGTTCCGGGGATTCGACGTGCAGGAAGTGGATGTTCGTCCCGTCGATGGTCGTGGTGAACTGCGGGAAGGCGTTGAGCCGCGCCTCCTGCGCCCGCCAGTCGAAGCCGACGCGCCAGTACTCCGCCAGCTCACGCACGTAGTCCACCGGCGCGCCGAGCCGCCACCCGGCGCCGGCGGGCTGGTCGGGCCAGCGGGTGTTCGCGAGCCGCGTGCGGAGGTCGTCGAGATCGGCCTGCGGGACGTCGATGCGGAACGGGGTGATCGTCATGCCACGACCCTATGAACGATCGCGGACAGCGAGAGTCCTCGATCAGAGGGAATCCAGCACCCGATCCACGCCGCGACCATCCACTGTGGACGACACCGTCGCGGACAACGTCCGGCGCAGCTCGGCGTCGGAGAGCAGCGAATGCACCACCGCCGTCGCCTCCGGCAGCCGGGACGCGAGAGTGTCCGCGTGGCCCAGCCCGGCCGCGAGGCCCAGCTCCAGCGCGCCCCGGTAGCCCGGCTCCTGGTTGTCGACCAGCTGCACCGCGGCCGTCGGGACGCCGACGCAGCACAGTTCCACGAACGTCACGCCCGCCGCGCTGATGGCGACGTCGGTGGTCGCGAACAGCTCCGGCAACGCCGGGCTCGGCGCCGCGACCCGGATCGACTGGTCCGGCCGCAGGGCGGGCAGCACGGGCTCACCCCGCACCAGGACGTCCGCCACGAACGGCAGTTCCGTGTCACGAAGGGCGCGAAGCAGCAGCTCGACCGTCTTCGTCCACTCGGCGCCGCCGCCGAGGACCACCGTGACGTGCAGGGGCGGCGCGGCGGAAACCCGGCGGGTCCGCAGGACGACGTCCCGCAACGGCGCGTACGCGATGCCGCGCAGCAGGACGTCCGAGCCGTCGTCCGGCCGCGGACCGGGCACGAAACTCGAGTCGACGACGACGTCGGCGGGCCGTCGGCCGAACCCACCGTCCTCGATCGAGACGAGCTTCGCCCCGGCCGCGTTGACCTCTTCGCGCAGGTCACCGAGGCCGTAGTGGTCGACGACCACCGCGTCGAACCCGGCAGCGGCGAACGGCACCCGCGCGACCCCCAGCTCGTCGAACCGCGCGGCGAGCCACTCGGCGTTCGCCGTGCTCCCGGCGAACGCGACCTCCCAGCCGCGCGCCACCGCGCGCTCGGCGTACGCGACCACCCGCGCGATGTGCCCGGCGCCGATCGACGCCGACGAGTCCGCCCGCAGGAGCAGCCTCACTGGCCGACCTTCTTCTGCTCGACCTCGGCGTTCAGCGCCACCAGGTCCGGCCGCGAGCGCAGGAGCGCGACCACGGCACGCCAGTCGCCGACGCGGTCGCCCAGCTCGGCCACCACCGCTTCCAGCAGCGCCCAGTCCTCGGCGGTGTCCAACGTCACCCGCAGGTCGTCGGCCGCCGGGCTCACCACGATCCCGGTGCACGCATAGCGCGAAGGCTGCGAGTAGATGCCCGACGTGACGTGCTCGCGGTGCGCGCCGGTCGCCGTCGCCACCTGCTCCGCCAAGGCCGAGGCGCGCACCAGCTCGGCGTCGAACCCGCGCGGCAGCGTCCGGACGAGCGTCGTGCTGACGTAGTCCAGCGACGGCTGGGCCCGCCAGAGCGTCGCGAGCTGGCCGATCAGCGACGGGTCCAGCAGCGGGCAGTCGGCGGTGAGCCTGATCACGGCGTCGGCCGGGTGCTCGTCGAGGGCGAGCGCGAAGCGGGCGAGAACGTCGTCGAGCGGACCTCGCACGACCGCGGCACCACACGAAGCGGCCTCGGCGGCGACGGCGTCGTCCGAGGCGTCAGCGGAGGTCGCGACGATCACCTGGTCGACGCCGGGAGCGGTCGCCGCGGCCCGGACGACCCAGCCCAGCACACTGCGGCCGGCCAGCGGGCGCAGCACCTTGCCGGGCAGCCTGGTCGACGTCGACCGGGCCTGGATGACGGCGTTGACACCGGGCGCTCCACGCATGGGTGACATGATGTCCGACGGCACCCAACCCCAAACGCGGAGGTCAACGATGTCCGAGCTGGATGGCTCCAGCATCCTGCTCACCGGCGGGACCGGTTCGTTCGGCAAGGCGTTCATCGCGCACGCCCTCGCCGAACTGAACCCGAGCCGGTTGGTCGTGCTCTCCCGCGACGAGCTCAAGCAGTACGAAGCCCGGCAGTTGTTCAACGACGATCCGCGCCTGCGCTGGTTCATCGGCGACGTCCGGGACCGGCGCCGGCTGGAGCGCGCCATGCACGGCGTCGACTACGTCGTGCACGCCGCCGCGCTCAAGCAGGTCGACACCGGTGAATACAACCCGTTCGAGTTCGTCCAGACCAACGTCATGGGCTCGCAGAACGTGATCGAGGCCGCGATCGACACGGGCGTCAAGAAGGTCGTCGCGCTGTCGACGGACAAGGCGTCCAGCCCGATCAACCTGTACGGCGCCACGAAGCTGTGCGCGGACCGGATGTTCATCAGCGGCAACCACTACGCGGCCGCGCACGTGACCCGGTTCTCGGTGGTCCGCTACGGCAACGTGATGGGCTCGCGCGGCAGCGTCATCCCGTTCTTCCGCAAGCTCGCCGAGCAGGGCGAGTCGCTGCCGATCACGCACAAGGAGATGACGCGCTTCTGGATCACGCTCCCCCAGGCCGTGCGGTTCGTCGTCGACTCGTTCGACCAGATGCGCGGCGGTGAGCTGTACGTGCCGCGGATCCCGAGCATGCGGCTGGTCGACCTGGCGCAGGCGATCGCGCCGGGCAGCGAGATGCACGAGGTCGGCATCCGGCCCGGCGAGAAGCTGCACGAGGAGATGATCGCGCCGGACGACGCGCGCCGGACGGTCCAGCTGGCCGACCGCTACGTCGTCCAGCCGCACCTCGCGGGCTGGGGTTACGAGTCGCCGGCGGACGGCAAGCCGATGCCCGACGGGTTCGCCTACCGCTCCGACACGAACGACCTGTGGCTGGACGCGGAGGAGCTGCGCGAACTGGTCGAGCAGTATGGCTGACTTCTTGCCGTACGGCCGCCAGTCGATCAGTGACGCGGACATCGAGGCGGTCGTCGCGGTGCTGCGCGGCGACTGGCTGACCACCGGGCCCGCCGTCCAGCAGTTCGAGACCGACCTCGCGGCGCACACCGGCGGCACCCCCGCGGTGGCCGTGACCTCGGGAACGGCCGCGCTGCACGTCGCTTACGCGGCCGCGGGCATCAAGCCGGGCGACGAGGTCGTCGTCTCCCCGATGACGTTCGTGGCGACGGCCGCCACCGCGGCGCTGTTCGGCGCCAAGGTGGTCTTCGCCGACGTCGAAGCGGACACCGGGAACCTCGCGGTCGAAGCGGCCGCCGCCGCGGTGACCGAGCGCACGAAGGTCGTCGCCGCCGTCGACTACGCGGGTCACCCCGCGGAGCTGGACGCCCTCGGCAAGCTCGCGCACCACGCCGGGGCGCTGCTGCTGGAGGACGCGGCGCACTCCGTCGGCGGCGCGTGGCAGGGGCGTCCGGTGGGCTCGATCGCCGACCTGACGACCTTCTCGTTCTTCCCGACCAAGAATCTCACCACCGCCGAGGGCGGCGCGGTCGTCACCCCGGACGCGCACCTGCTGGACCGCGCCCGGAAGTTCCGCAACCACGGCTTGGTCCGCGACCGCGCCGAGCAGCGCTACCCGGACGAAGGCGGCTGGCACCAGGAGGTGCACGAGTTCGGGCTGAACTACCGCCTGCCGGACGTCCTCTGCGCGCTCGGCAGCAGCCAGCTCACCCGGCTCGCGGAGTTCAAGAAGCGCCGCGCCGAGATCCACGCCCGCTACACCGCCGCGTTCGCGGACGTCGACGGCGTCGCGACCCCGCCGAGCCGCCCGGGCGCCGACCCCGTCTGGCACCTTTACCCGCTGCGGGTGCTGGAGGGCCGTCGCAAGGCGCTGTTCGAGCACCTGCGCGGGGTCGGCATCGGCGTCCAGGTCAACTACATCCCGGTGTACTGGCACCCGGTGTTCGAGGACCTCGGCTACCGGCGCGGGCTCTGCCCGAACGCCGAGGCGTACTACGAGCAGGAGCTCTCGCTGCCGCTGTTCCCGTCGCTGACGGACGCCGACGTCGACCGCGTCGTCGACGCCGTGCGCGCGTTCTACTAGACGAGGTCCCAGGTCAGGGGCGTGCCCTTTGCGGCGTCGACGCGGAAGGTGCGCCCTGCCACGGCGGTGATCTCGGCCGGGGCCAGCCCGCCGGCGGGCCGGATCGACCGCACGTTCGCGGTCGTCACCTCGTCGCCGGCCCGGACGTCCTCGACGACGTAGAGGGACCGGCGCAGCCGCAGGCCCTCCTTCTCGCTCTCGCGCGGGCCCAGCACGGGCTCGCCCAGCGCTTCCCACGCCCGGTGCGTCTCCGCGACCAGCGCGGCCAGCTCGGTGGGCTCCAGGGAGAACTCGGAGTCGACACCGCCGTCGGAGCGGGCCAGCGTGACGTGCTTCTCGATGGCCACCGCGCCCAGTGCGACGGCCGCGACCGGCGCGCCGATGCCGGGGGTGTGGTCCGACAGGCCCACCAGCGTCTGCGTCAGGTCGGCCAGCAGCGGCAGGCCGCGCAGGTTGCTCTCGCGGGGCGACGCCGGGTAGCTCGCCGTGCAGCCGAGCACGATCAGCTGGTCGTTGCCCGCCGTGCGGGCGGTGCGGACCGCGGCGTCGATCTCGGCGACGTTCGCCATGCCGGTCGAGATGACCAGCGGCTTGCCCGTGCGCGCGCAGAGGTCGATGAGCGGCAGGTCGACGATCTCCGACGACGCGATCTTGTACGCCGGCGCGTCCAGCGACTCCAGCAGCTCGACCGCGGTCGGGTCGAACGGGCTGGAGAAGATCTCCAGGCCCTTGGCGCGGGCGCGCTCGAAGATCGGCGCGTGCCACTCCCAGGGCGTGTGGGCCTTTTCGTACAGTTTGTACAGATTCTCGCCGCCCCAGAGGGAGTGCGAGTCGCCGATCCGGAACGCCGGGGTGTCGACGTCGATGGTGATCGTGTCCGGACGGTAGGTCTGCAGCTTGACCGCGTGCGCGCCGGTCTCCGCGATGGCGTCGACGATGGCCAGGGCCCGGTCGAGGTCGCCGTTGTGGTTGCCGGACATCTCGGCGATCACGAACGGCGGGTGACCCGGGCCGATCTGGTGCGCGCCGAACCGGATGTCGTGCATGGGTGCCGCCTCCCCGGGCTGAACGTCAGGTCACCCCAGAGTCTTGCGCAGCTGCCGGAAGCCGCTGACGGCAGGCGCGGCTTCGGCGTACCCGGCGCGCTCGAACAGCTTCGCCGAAGCGGTGTTGTCCTGGTGGACGGCGGCCAGCACGACCCGGACGCCGAGGCGCTCCCGTGCCGCCCGCTCCCCCTCGGCGAGCACCGCCCCGGACAGCCCGCGGCCGCGGCTCTCGGGGGCGAGCGTGATGCTGACCTCCCAGCCGTCGCCGTCACGCCGGTCGAACCGGACGGTGCCGACCGGCGCGTCCTCGTGGTCGACGACGAGCAGCAGCCGCTCCTCGTCCGCCAGCACGCCGCGCAGCCAGCCGAGGTGCTCGGCCAGGGTGACCACCGCCGTCGACCGGGACGACTGCCGCGTGCGCGGGTCGTTGCGCCAGCCCAGCAGCAGCTCGGCGTCGGCTTCGGCGGCCTCCCGGGCACGCACCTACTGGGCGACGGGCTCTTCGACCCGGTCCTCGAGGCGGCGCAGCCGGTCTTCGTAGCGGGAGATGCCGGCCAGCCGGACCCGGATCTGCGCGTGCTGCCGCTGGATCTCCTCGATCAGCGTGCGGGCCTCGGCGAGCTGCGGGGTGTCACTGTTGGGCACCAGCGAGATCGACTCGCGCAGCGTCTCCAGCCGGCCTTCCTGGGCGGCGACGTGCGGGATCAGCCGGTCGAGCTCGGCGCGGGCCCAGCCCAGGTCGCCACGGGCCTGCTCGAGGTTGTGCTCGGCGCTGTCGAGCCGGCGCCGGTGGTCGGCGGTGGCGTGCTCGAGGTTGTTGACCCGGTCGGCGAGCACGCGGGTGCGCTCGTCCACGCGGAAGTCGACGACCCGGACGATCCGGTCGAGCAGGCCTCTGCCGATTTTCTGCACTGCCATGGGGGTGTTCCTTACGTGGGGTGGGGACGCGCGTCAGCGCAGGAGAGTGGTGTCACCGGTCTTGGTCCAGGAGTCCAGCAGCCGCCCTTCGGCGGCGATCTGGTGCTCCGGACCCACGATGCAGGAGTCGCCGGCGGCGTGCTCCCACGACGTCTGGTCCGGGTTGTCGATGAACGAGAACCCGGTGAGCACCAGCTGCGCGCCCGGGAACGACGTCCGCGCGATCCAGGCGGCCAGGGTGCCGGTGGTCGACCACGTCGGCTCGTCGCGCGTGGGCAGGCCCAGCGCGTCCGAGAGGGGCAGGACGACCTCGCGGTTCGACACCGGGACCGCGCCGAGGTCGGCGGGCCACCAGCCCGGCAGGTCCTCGGGTTCCCAGTGCATCCGGCCGGGCTCGACCAGCAGGTAGAGGCGCTTGCGGTAGTCCTGGAAGACGTACGGCGTCGCGCGGATCGCCCGGTTGAACACCACCACGTGCGTCCGTGAGCCGACGACCTCCTCGCCGGGCTTGTCGACGACGAAGCCGTTGACCCGGATGACCAGGTCGCACGCGTCGATCGCCTTGGCCCGCTGGGGGTCGGGGGGCAGCGGCTGGTTGCCGACGACGGCCACCGACCGCGGGTCGGGCCGGTCGGCGTAGGCCGCGAGCAGGTTGACCATCAAGCTCGCCGCGCCGAGAGCAGCAGTCATAAGCCGAGAAAGTACCAGCACGCAGCGCTCGAGCCGCCGCATAGCGGTCAGAACGTCTACCACAGCGACGGGGTGGCCAGGACGCCGCACATCCCATCGGTACCCTCGTCCACGTGCATGCCACCAGCACGGTTCAGGCCGCGGACTCACCCGTAGCGACGCCGGCCCCGCCGACGTCGGACAGCAAGACGTTCTCGCGCGCCTTCGCCGACATCAAGGCCGGTTTCCGAGCCCGCGAGCTGTGGGGTCACCTCGGCTGGCAGGACATCAAGCAGCGCTACCGCCGGTCGGTGATCGGGCCCTTCTGGATCACGATCAGCCAGGCGGTCATCGCGCTCGGGCTCGGGCTGCTGTACTCGCAGCTGTTCAAGGTGCCCGTCGAGGTGTTCCTGCCCTACATCTCCACCGGGTTCATCATCTGGGGCTTCATCAGCGGCTGCCTGTCCGAGGGCATGGAGACGTTCATCGCCAACGAGGGGATGATCAAGCAGCTCCCCGCGCCGCTGAGCGTGTACGTCCTGCGGACGGTCTGGCGGCAGACGCTGCTGCTGGCCCACAACATGATCGTCTACGTGGCCGTGGTGGCGATCTTCTTCAAAGCGCTCAGCAACCAGTACTCGCTGGGCAACGGAGTCTGCGTGCCCGGCGGCATCTGCCACCCGGGCCTCAGCTGGACCATCCTGCTGGCCATCCCCGGTTTCCTGCTGCTGGCCCTGAACGCCGGCTGGGTGACGCTGCTGTTCGGCATCATCTCGACCCGCTTCCGCGACATTCCGCAGGTCATCAACTCGCTGATCCAGCTGCTGTTCTACGGCACGCCGATCGTCTGGCCGGTCGACCAGCTCCTGGCCGGCGGCTCACGAGCCAGCGTGGCGTCGTGGATCCTGCCGATCATCAAGGCGAACCCGCTGTACCACTTCATGCAGGTGACCCGCGCACCGCTGCTGGGGCAGGAGTTCTCCCCGGAGAGCTGGATCGTGGTCGGCTCCCTCACCATCGTCGGCTGGGCGCTCGCGCTCGTCGCGATGCGCAATTACCGTGCCCGCGTCTCCTATTGGGTGTGACACATGGTCTCCATTGACGTCCACAACGCGTTCGTCGACTTCCCGATCTTCGACGCGAAGACGCGGTCGATGAAGAAGCGCGTCCTCGGCAAGGTCGGCGGCAAGATCGGCACCGACACCAAGGTGCCGATCATCGAGGCCCTGCACGACGTGACCCTCAACCTCCGCGAGGGCGACCGCGTCGGCCTGGTCGGCCACAACGGCGCCGGCAAGTCCACGCTGCTGCGCCTGCTCGCCGGGATCTACGAGCCCACCCGCGGCTCGTCGCGGATCACCGGCAAGATCGCGCCGGTCTTCGACCTCGGCATCGGCATGGACCCGGAGATCTCCGGCGAAGAGAACATCATCATCCGCGGCCTCTTCCTCGGGATGACGGCCAAGGAGATGGAGAAGCGGGTCGACGACATCGCGGAGTTCACCGAGCTCGGCGACTACTTGCAGATGCCGCTGCGGACGTACTCCACCGGCATGCGGGTGCGGCTGGCGCTCGGCGTCGTCACCTCGATCGACCCGGAGATCCTGATCCTGGACGAGGGCATCGGCGCGGTCGACGCGGCGTTCCTCAACAAGGCGCGCGATCGCCTCAAGGACCTCGTGAAGCGCTCGGGCATCCTGGTGTTCGCCAGCCACTCCGACGAGTTCCTGTTCGAGCTGTGCGATTCGGCCATCTGGATGGACGAGGGTCACCTCAAGCAACACGGCACGCTGCGGGACGTCCTCACCGGGTACAAGGGCCGCGACCCGTTCGCGGACATGAGCAAGGAAACGCTGCAGCGGCTGGGCATCGAGCCGGTGGCGACGACGAACGGCGGGGAATGATGGCCAGCGAGACCCGGCAGCTGCCCGACGGCGCGGTCGTCGGCGTGGTCGTCACGCGGCACCGGCGGGAGCTGCTCGCGGACTCGCTGAAGGTCATCGCGGCCCAGACCCGGCCGGTCGACCACCTCGTGGTGGTCGACAACGGGCCGGACAACTCGGCCCGCGAGGTCGTGGAGAACTACCCGCTGCCCTGCACGTACCTGCCGTCGCACCGGAACCTCGGCGGCGCCGGCGGGTTCGCGCTCGGCATGCTGCACGCGCTGTCGATGGGTGCGGACTGGGTCTGGCTGGCCGACGACGACGGCCGCCCGGCCGACGAGAACGTGCTGGCGATCCTGCTGGAGGAAGCGGAGAAGCGGGGCCTGGCCGAGATCTCGCCGGTGGTGTCGAACATCGACGCCCCGGAGAAGCTCGCGTTCCCGCTCCGCCGCGGCCTGACGTGGAAGCGTTCGCAGTCCGAGCTGGGGGTCGACTTCCTGCCGGGCATCGCGTCCCTGATGAACGGCGCGCTGTTCCGCGCGTCCACTTTGGACGTCGTCGGCGTGCCGGACCTGCGCCTGTTCTTCCGCGGCGACGAGGTGGAGCTGCACCGCCGGCTGGCCCGCTCGGGCTTGCCGTTCGGCACGTCGCTGAAGACGAAGTACCTGCACCCGGACGGCTCGGACGAGTTCAAGCCGATGCTCGGCGGCAAGTTCCACGCGCAGGACCCGGAGAACGAGGTCAAGCGCTACTACACCTACCGCAACCGCGGCTACCTGTTGTCGCAGCCGGGAATGCGTAAGATCGGCGCGCTGGAGGTCGTCCGCTTCGGCCTGTACTTCGTCGGCGTGAAGCGCGACCCGAAGGCGTTCCTGCAGTGGCTGAAGCTCGTCCGCCAGGGCCGGGCGGAGAAGTTCTACCGCTACTGAAACCGCCCTTCCAGCGGCACCGGAACGGCTTCGGTCCGGACGTCGGTGAGTTCGGCGGCGGGCACGGTCTGCCGCCACACCCGGTAGTCCACTTCGGACAGACCGAGGTCGCGCGCGGTCAGGAAGTCCTCGTCGACGAGGATCAGGTCGGCGGCGTCCCGGGTCCGGCCGAGGACCTCGAAGGTGCCACCGCGCCAGCGGCACAGCGTCCGCACGAACGTGAGCTCGTCCAGTTCGACCTGGTCGACGGCCTTCATCCGGAAGCCGTAGGTCTCCCCGAAGTCGGCCGGCGCCGGAGCACCGGGCAACGGGTGCAGCACGAGCCGCCCAGGTCCGGCGAACTCGGCGTCGAAGTCGCCCCCGCGGTACCGGGCGGTGTACCCGCGCCGCACCAGCGGCGGCAACGACACCGGCGGCGGGAAGAAGGTCGATTCGCCGAAGGCGTCCTTCTGTTCCGGGATCCAGCCGACCTTCCGGCTGTGGTACTGCCCGAGCCGCGTCTCCCCTTCCGCCGTGCGGACGACCAGTTCCGCGCCGACGGGGAGTTCGACCAGCCGCAGCACGTACTCCGGCAGCGGGTGGTCGACGCCGGGGAAGTACCCGGTCCCGAGGAACGGCGGCGGGTACACCCGCGCAACCCCGAACTCGGCCGCGATCTCCCGGTCCGACGCGCCGTAGGAGGTGCGGAACGGAAAGGTGTGGCCGACCGCGAACCTGAGCAGGTAAAGCGCGTCGAGCGGCCCCCAGCCGGGGATCTTCGCCAGCCCGTAGTTCCGGATCATGGCGGCGGTGTCGAGTTCGGCGACGTCCTCGGCGCGCCCGGCGAAGCCCTGGACGCGGTGGGGTTCGAAGCGCCCGGGCACGACGACGTTGCCGAGGTAGAGGCCGACGAGGCCGGGCTTGACCGGCAGCTGCACCACGGTGCCGCCCGCCAGACCGGCGGGAGCGTCAGGACTCATCGGTTTCCTTCGGTCGGTTCAGGTGGTCGGTGCGCTCTTCACGGAAGCCGGTGACCAGGTGCTTCGGCACCGTGGCTTCGAAGGTGAACTGGTCCATTCGCTGGAAGCCGACCTCGGGGTGTTCCTCCGGCTTGGCCCAGGTCTCGGCGAGCCAGTGCCCGTCGCCCCGCCCGACCACTCCGATGAAGTACGTGTCGTCTTCTTCGTGGTAGATCTCGAACTCGTGCTCGAGGAAGGTGCCGTAGGTGCGGACGGTGTACCACTCGTCAAGATCGGCGATCGGCACCAACCGCCAAGGCGTGCCGTTCCGGTAGAGCTGCATGTCGGCCGGCACCCGCTCGGCAGCTGGGTGGACCTCGCCCTGGAACACCGCGTACTCGGCGGGGGAAATCCTACGGTGTCCCGGCACTCGAGCCTCCTCGGCCACGTACGTCGAACCAACCCCGGTCCGGGAGGTACACCCCGGCCAAGGACTCCGTCCCGTCCGAGTGGACGAGGTACATCTCGGCCCGGCCACGGTAGTCCGCTCGCGTCTGGATCCACTCCGGCACCCCGCCGCCGGTGTAGCCCGTTCCGAGGAACGGAGGATCCCACGGACGCGGCGCCGGCTGGCCGGAAAGCACTTGCATCTCGTGCGCGGTCCCGGCATCCGTACCGCCGTAGCTGATCTCCATCTTGTTCGAGTCGCCGGGGTACCTGACCTGGTACGCGTGCGGCGCGCCCGCTTCGATCGGTGTCCACCCGGCGCCGTTGTCGTCCAGCGCGAGCTTGCCCCGGTACTCGGCCGGAGTTCCGTACTGGGCGGTGTCGCTGCCGCGCGCCACCGATCCGCCGACCTGGCCGGGGTCGAAGGTCTTGGTGTCGCCGGTGCTGAGCTCCACGTAGCTGGTCTTGTTCTGCAGCGTCGCTTCGCCCATCTCCGGCTTCACCACCTTCGTCATGATCTCGCCCGGGTCGGCGTGCAGCTCGTTGCGCACCGCGACGATCTCCGCGCGCTGGGCCGGGGTCAGGTTCGCCGTCGGCTGCAGCGTCATGGCCAGGTGGCGGTCCGGGTCGTAGCCCAATCTGCTGGCCGCGTCGCGGATCTGGTTGTCCGTCGACGTCGGGCGCGTCTGCATCGAGTCGCGGGTGTACTGGCCGTCCAGTTCCGCGTCGGTGGCGTGGTGGCCCTGGTTGTTGTGCATGCCGCCACCACCCGGTGGGGGCGGCGGGGGTGGGCCGCCACCGTCGTTCGGGGGCGGCGGTGGGGCTGAGCCGCCCGCCTTCGGCGCGTCTACGTGCTTGCCCGCCGCGGTCATCGTGTCGGCCGCGTTCGCTTCCGTGGTCTGGTAGTGCTCGCGGACCGCCTTGGTGCGCGCCCCCGCGTCCTCGACCGCCTTGCCCGCGCGGGTGACGTGTTCCTTGGCCGCCGAGACGGTGGTGTTGAGCGTCCCGGTCATCGTGGAGCCGACCACGCCCATCGACTGGGCGCCGAAGTTGGCCCCGGAGACGGTCCGGCCGACCGCGTGCACCTTGTCCTTCGTGGCGCCGAGGTTGCTCTCCATGGTGTGCAGCGAGTCCGTGTGCAGCGCGTACCCGCCGCCGCTGGAACCGCCGCCGGTCGGGTGCGGCTCCCGCGCCGGGTGCGGGGTGGACGTCTCGTGGTGCGACGGCGTCGTGTCCGTGTGGTGGGGCGTGCTGGTGTGGTGCGGTGTGCTCGTGTGGTGGGTCGCCATGTCACGCCTCCGACGGCTGCGTGCCGTACGGCTTCGCGGCCTGGTAGGCGCCCATCGCGAGGCCGCCGACCGTGGAGAACCGGTCGAGGCCCTTGGTGAGCTTCTCCATCGCCTCCAGCAGCTTGGCCAGCCGGCCGCCCTGGCGCGCGAAGCCCTCCAGGAGCTTGCTGATCTTGCCGGCGATCTTCGACGCGGTCGCCGCGGCGCGGGCCGACGCGACCCCGCAGAACGCGGCGATCGAACCGCCGAAGGTGCACACCGCCGAGGCCGCCGCGATCAGCGCGTCCCGGATGAGCTCGGCGATCACCGACGAGATCAGGCCGAACACGATGCCGCGCAGGGTGCAGACGAGCATGCCGGAGATGCCCGCGACGGCCGCCGTCCCGTCGAGCGTCTTGCCGAGCGATTCGAGCTCCTCGGCCATCTTCGTGAGGCTGTCGCGGTACGCGTCGGCGGCCTGGCCGGTCCACTCGGCGACGCTGCGCAGGTCGTCCCGGTGCTCCTGGGCGACGGTGTGCATCTCGGCCGCGGCGGACTTGAGCTGGTCGACGTTGGCGTTGATTTCGTCGGGGTTGCCCAGCAGGGCGTCCAGCGGCTCGCGCAGGAAGCTGATGTGCTCCAGCAGCCAGCCGACACCCGCGTTGAGGACGGCGCCGAGCGGGTCGGCGGCGGCGCCGATGGTGTCGACGACGGCGCCGGCCGCGTTGATGGAGACGTCGAGGACGTGCGCACCCTCGGACTCGGAGTCGGCGGTGATCGAGTCGACGAGGCCGGAGTAGGTGTCGAAGATGCCGGTGCCGGACGTGGCGGTGGTCATGTCGGGTCCCCTCAGTCGCGGCGCATGATGGCGGAGTCGCCGAAGTCGTCATCGTCGTCACGCGGTGGGCGTGCCGGGCGACGCGGCGGAGGTGGTGGTGGCGGCGGTGCGGCTTCCGGCTCCTCGTGCTGCCAGAGCCGGCGTTCGCGGATCGGCTCGGGCGCCGGCGGCTCTTCGGGTTCCTCCGGCGGGACGTAGCCGGTGACCATGTGCATGGCCTCGGAGTCGCCGCCCAGCGGCGCGAACGCGGCCGCGACGTTCACCGCGGCGTCACGCTGCGCCTTGCGGGCGAGCTTGAGGATCTCCTCGGCGAGCTTGGCCCCGGACTTGCCGGCCACCGCGGCGTCGGAGAGCTGCAGGTCGGTCAGCGAGCCGTTGGGCGCGACGCCGACGCGGATCGTCCCGTCGGGCGAAGTGACGGTGGTGCCGGCGGCCTCGAGCCCGACGCGGAACTCTTCGGCCTTCTCGCGCACCTCGGCGATCTTCGTCTCGAAGTTCGCCAGCCATTCCTCAGGTGTCATCCCGGCCTCCCCGCTGTCCGACGCGCCGCGAAGGTTACTGGTTCCGTGACCAGCGTGGATGCGAAAAGCCCCGCGCCGGGGTCCGGTGCGGGGCTCTGCGCGTCTGCCGTTATTCGCCGATGACGGGCGGCGCGGTGCGCATGTCGGTGCCGAAGACCTCGTCGGGGTCACCCTCGACCAGGTACGTCGGGCGCGAGTGCTCCGTGTCCTCGTCGCCTTCGCCCTTCTGGCCACGGCCCAAACCGCCGCCCGAGCCCATGCCACCGCGGCCCGCGGCGCCACTGCCCGCGCCCAGGCCGCCCATGCCACGTCCGGCGGCCGCTTCGGCCGCGCCGATGCCACCCGGCCGGGCCGCGCCCGAGGCGGCTCCCGCGCCGGTCGCGCTGCCGGCCCCGGAGCCACCGGGCCCGAAGCCGGAACCGCCCCGGCCACCGCCTCCGGCGCCGCCGCCGATCTTGGAGTTGTAGGCCTCGTCGCCGCCGAAACCGCCGCCCATGCCGCCACCCATCGGCATCGGGCTCATCGGCATGCCGCCCATGGCGCTGTTGTTCGGGTTCGACGTCGCGCCGCTCGGCACCCCGCCCGGCTGGAAGCCGGACGGCGTGGTGGTGCCCGCCGGGAGCAACCCGGCGCCGGTGGTCGAGCCGGGCCCGGAGATGTGCGGGGTGACGTTCGTGCCGGGGATGTTCCCACTGGTGAAGTTGCTGCCCGTGTTGCTGCTGCTGCTGCTGTGGCTGCCACCCGGCGTGTTCACCGAACTGGCACCCGGCATGTCGACACCGGACGGGGTGTTGATCCCGTTCCGGTCGCCGGGCCCGTTCGGGTCGCCGCTGCCGCCCCCGGTGCTGAAGCTGGGCGGCGGTGCGAAGGCGGGCTGCTTCGACGCGGCCTCGTAGAGGTTCTTGTCGTAGGTCGACATCACGCCGGCGGCCTCGTCGTGCGCCGCCTGGCTGTCCTTCTGCTTCTGGATGGACTTGTCGACGTTGTCCGGCAGGCTGAACGGGTTGGACGTCGCCCAGTTCTTCATCTCGTCGGTCCAGCTGAACGGGATGGGGGCCGGCATCGCGTTCTTGGCCGTGGCGGCCGCCTGGCCCTGGTCGTAGATGGTCTCCGACGCGAGCTTCGCGTTCTGCCCGTTCGCGTCCGACCACTTGCCGAGGCTGGTGAAGTAGGACTGCGCGTTCGTGGCCGCGCTGCCTTCCCAGGTGCCCTTGGACGCGTTCACGGCCGTGTTCATCGACGTGCCGAACTTCTCGAAGACCTTGTGGACCTCGTGGTACGCGGTCGAGACGTCGGAGACCTGGTCGACGTTCAGGTTGCTGTCGAGGTAGGCCTTGAGCTGGGCGTGGTCGCTGCCCTTGTAGTCCGCGTTCGGCGCGTTCAGGCCCGAGACGTACTCGACGTCACGGCCCTTGGTGGCCGCCGCGACGTTCTTGTCGCCCATCTCCTGGGACTGGTTCTTCGCCTGCGCCTGGGCGATCCACTGCTGGACCGGCCCGAACAGCCAGCTGCCGGGGTCGACACCCTCCGCGGCCTTCTGCTGCAGGTAGGCGTCCCGCTCGGCGGGCGCCATGTCCTGGACTTCCTGAGGCGACTTGTCCGGCGTCTTCGGCTGCGATCCCTGTCGCGCGCTCATCTGGGTTCCCCTATCCCTTCGGCAACCGCGGCTCGACGGCCTTGGCGACCGCTTCGGCGATCTGGCAAGCCTGGTCCGCCGAGCTGACGGTGGTCACCACCACGTCCACCCGCGAAGCTCCGACGGCCAGTCCGAGCGTGCACGCCGCGACGGATCCGCCGGACGCTTCCCTGGCCTTCCGGCCGTTGACGTCCTTGTCGACCACGCCGCCGCCGGTGTCGTTGACCTGGTCGATCGAGGCGTCGTCACGGACGTTCGCGCCGACCACGATGGATTCGTCGCTGGCCGAGGCGATTTTCTTCTGGTACGAGCACGACCGCGCGGTACCGAGCTTCTTGCTGACCGGCGGGTTGAACTCGCCGTAGCTGCTCAGATCACCCGCCTCGATGAGGGTGCAGGGGTCGGAGATCGACTCGGTCCCGCCGCCGCCCGCAGACGCGGAGGTCTCCGGGGCGCTCGAATCGCCGGCCGACGGCGACTGCGCGGGCGAGGCCGTTCCGCCCTGGGTGCTGGTGCACCCGGCCAGCAGCGCTCCGCCGGCCACGAGGGGAAGAACGACACGAACGAAGAGTTTCGTCATTCCTCAGGCCTGACCGGTCTTCAGCTGGGAGAACGCCTGGTTCTCGGTTTCCGTGTACAGGCCCGCGGCCCGGGCGAGCGCTTCGTCCGCCTGCTGGGCGACCAGCCGGAGCTTGTCGAGCACGGCGGACGCCGAACTCTCGGCCTCGGTGGCGCTCTTCTGGTCGTGCTGGGCGATGGTGTGTCCGTACGGGTGATTTCCGAGCTGAGGGGCCTGGTCCAGCGAGACGCTCGTGAACTTGAGGCCGTCGAGGTCGGTGACCAGCTCGGTCAACGCGTCACGGATCGGCTTGACGCCTTCCGGCGTGATCTTGAAACCACCGCTCTTGGCTGCGTCGACCAGCTTCTGGGTCTCCGCGGTGACGCCCTTGATGGCCTCGCTCATGCCGGCCGAGGAGAGCGGGTTGACTATGTCCGCGAACGACCCGCCACCGCCGCCGTCGGCAATCAACATGCTTTCCACCCCGTTATCGCTTCGCCCGTGCGTGTGCACCCGGGAGTCTACTAGCCGGGCACCCTGCGCAACTGCCGTTCACCGATCTTCATCTGGGACGCGGGGCCGCCGCGAAAGGTTCCCCGAGGGTCAGAACTGTCCTTCGAGCTGCGCGTAGAGCTGCTGGGCGAGGCGGGCGTTGTCGGCCGGGGCGTAGGTGATCCAGCGCTGGCCGTCGGCGGCCGTGCGGGACGACATCAGCCAGCGGCCCGAGTCCGTGTCGAACCAGGCCAGCGGGGCGAACGTGCCGCCGCGGGTCTGGGCGGTGAACTGGCCGATGCGCTTCTTCGGCTCCTGGAAGACCCGCTCGATCATCCGGACCTGCGGGCCGCCGCTGCCACTGTGCGACCGCGGGCCGCTGACGCCGGCGAAGGGGTCGTACGCGTCGTCGCGGCGCGGGCGGCGGGGCTGCTCGGCCGGGCGGGAGATGGTGACCGACTGGCCGGGCGCGGCCGGGGTCAGCGGCAGCAGGTCGACGATCGCCGGGACGATGCCAGTCGGGCGCACCTCCTCGAAGACGAGGAGGTTCTCGTCCTGCTTCACGAGCACGGCGAACTGGCCGTCGGAGGCGACGCGGGCGAAGAGCTGCTTGCCGCCCAGCTCGGCGACCGCGCTGATGGTGAGGCCGGCGCGGACGAAGGTGGCCAGCGCCAGCTCGGTGTCCGCGTCGAGCCGGCCGCGCTGCCACAGTCCGCGCCCGCTGAGGTCGCGGACCACGGCGTCGCGGATCATCGCCCGCTGCTCGACGGTCGTGCCGACGTGCGGGACCTCGAACGGCGTCGGCGCGCGGCCGAGGCCCAGCTGCTCGAGCAGGATGTCCACCGCTGCCAGCGACAGCGAGAACGTGTGTGGCATCGCTTGTTTCTCCCCCGCGGGTCTACGGATCTCCGGGAAACGGTAGTCCACCGCGCACGGGTGCCGCAGCTGGACGCGGAACCTGCTGCGCCCTCAGCGAACTCGCTTGCCGCGCGAAGATCGCCGCTGGTCCGATGGGTGCATGGCTGACCAGAAACCCGCACTCGTGCTGCACCTCGCGACCGGCGGCGAACCGCTGCTGTTCGCGTTGACCACCGAAGAATCCGCGAAGCTGACGGGCAAGCTCGCCCAGCTGGTGAAGACCGGCGCGGTGGAGACCGTGACGACCAAGAACGACGCGGAGGTGGCGATCAACTTCGCCCACGTCGCCGCCGCCTACGTCGACGACCTCAACCGGAAGACGAACATCTTCGGCATGCACGCCTAGCGGGCGGCTCGCGCCAGCAGTCCCGCCTTGATCTCCGGGCGGCTCGCGACCACCAGCAGGAACGTGGCTTCGCGGACCAGCCGCTGCGCGTGCTCGCCCGCCAGCACCGCGCGGCTGCCCACCGCCGCCACGAGCGCGCCGGCCGAGCGGTAGGCCAGTTCCGCACCCGCGGCCCGGGCCTCGAACAACCGCGCCAGGTCGCCCGCGGCCAGCGCCTCGTCGAGCGCGTCGCGGACCTGCGCCTGCTCGGCGGCCAGGGTGGCCGCGAGGTCCGGCTGGCCGGCATCCTCGATCAGCCGGGTGGCCCGCCCGACCAGGCCGAGGTGGGCGCAGCCGTTCAGCCGGGCCCCGAAGGTGTTCCCGGCGATGAACTCCGCGTGCGAGGTTTCGTCGTAGACGAGCTCTTCGGGGACGAAGTAGCCGTCGAGGGTCAGCGCGACGGTGGCGGTGCCCTGGACGGCCACCAGGTCGAGCCGCCGGACCGCCAGTTGGGGTCCGGCGACCGCGTCGACCACCGCGCTGATCAGGTTGTCGCCGTCCCGGCCGCACAGCTGCAGCACGTCGATCAGGCCCCAGCCGCTGACGAACGGCGCCAGGCCGGTGAAGGCGTACCCGCCGTCGACCCGGGTGGCGCGCATGAGCGGCGTCTTCGGGATCACCCCGCCGTACGCGACGCCCGCGCGCACCTCCCCGCGGATCAGCGGCGCCAGGTAGCGCTCCCGCAGTGGAGACGCGGAATGCGCCAGCCCGGCGACCAGGCCGTTGTGCTGCAACCAGGTGAACGTCGTGCTCAGGCAACCGCCGGCCAGGGTTTCCACGACGGCGGACAGCTGCGGGAGGTCCGCTCCCGCACCGCCCAGCTCGACCGGTGCGGCCAAGCCGTAGAAACCCTGTTCGGCCAGCAGGTCGAAATGGCTCCGGGGCACCTCGCCCTTGACGTCCACCTCGGCCGCGGCCGGGAACAGGACGTCGTCGGCGATCGCCCGAGCACGCGCCACCAGATCGGTCATGCGGTCAGGCTAACCCAGCTCAGAGCTTGTACAGGCGCTTCCAGTTTTCGCGCGAGGTCAGCTCCGGCATGGCGCGCTTGTACTGCTCCTGCACCGCCGCGCCTTCCTTGCGCAGCCGCTGGACGACCTTCGCGCCGCGCTTGGCCAGGTCGAACATCTTGACCTTGTCGTAGGACCGGACGCGGACGCCTTCCTGGTTCGCGTCGGTGACGACCGCCGTGTCGAACAGGGCGATGTGCCACCAGTTCGCCTCGTCGATCGGCACCGCGCCGAGCCCGAAGCGGCTGCGGCCGAGGACGCGGTCGAGCACGCGCTTGATCAGCACCAGGCGCTGCATGCTGGGCCGCGGTGCGCTGTTGATGATGCCGATGTCGTTGGAGGCGATGCCCGGGACGTCGGTGGCCTTGTGCCGCTTGGTCTCCGGGTACTGGTCCCGGATCCGGCGGATCTCCTTCATCGCCTCCACGCCACCGTCGCGCAGGACCTCAGGGCCTTCGAGGAAGTCCTCGACGGCCTTGATCAGCGTGGCCGACAGCCCGTACTGCATCCCCAGCAGGTACCGCACCAGCTGGGCCAGCAGCACCCGGGAGAGCAGGTTCAGGTTGAACGGCGAGTGCAGCGCGGCGGTGATGATGGAGTTGCGCAGGTTGAAGTAGCGGTGCCACTCGTCCCAGTCCTTCATGTGGAAGTCCGCGTGCCACACCCCGGCGCCGGGCAGGGTGACGGTGGGGAAGCCGTGGGCGCGGGCGCGGTAGGAGTACTCCGCGTCGTCCCACTGGAAGAAGAACGGCATCGGATACCCGGTGGCCTGCACCACCTCGTACGGGATCAGGCAAGACCACCAGCCGTTGTACCCGGCGTCCAGCCGCCGTTCCTGCCGGTTCGGCTTCAACGTTTCCTCGTCGACGCCGAGCAGGTCCGCGGTGGTCAGCGAGTGCTCCACCGGCTGCCCCGGCTCCAGC
>NZ_JAYFSI010000039.1:0-379 GCF_034929455.1 Amycolatopsis heterodermiae | reverse complement strand
CTGCCACGGCGAGTGCGGGTCACAAAAGTAGATCTCCAACCCCGTGTCCACGGTGATCTTCCGGTGATGGGCCATTTCCTTGCCCTGATCCCAGGTCAGCGAGCCCAGCAGCACCGTGGGCAGCGTCTGGATCAGCTCGGTCATCGCCGCAGCGACCGTGGCGGCGTCCCGTCCGTCGGGCAGGTGCAGCAGCATCACGAACCGGGTCGAGCGTTCCACCAGCGTCCCGATCGCCGACCGGTTGTCCTTGCCCAGGATCAGGTCACCTTCCCAATGTCCCGGGACGGCCCGGTCAGCGACCTCGGCCGGACGTTCACTGACGTTGACCATGTCCTGGATCCCGCCCGAGGGTCGTTCCCGGCGGGCCTGGGCCTGGCGT
>NZ_JAYFSI010000038.1:0-411 GCF_034929455.1 Amycolatopsis heterodermiae | reverse complement strand
GGGGTGAGGTAGCCGGACAGGACGATCAGGCCGCCGAACAGGTACAGCCAGTAGGAGAACGCGTTCAGCCGCGGGAAGGCCACGTCGGGTGAGCCGATCTGCAGGGGCAGGACGAAGTTGGCGAAGCCGAACAGGTTGGGGGTGGCGTAGAGCAGCAGCATGATCGTGCCGTGCATGGTGAACAGCTGGTTGTACTGCTCGGGGGAGAGGAACTGCAGGCCGGGTCGGGCGAGTTCGCCGCGCATCAGCAGGGCGGTGAGGCCGCCGACGAGGAAGAACCCGAACGACGTCGACAGGTAGAGGACGCCGATGGTCTTGTGGTCGGTGGTGCGGAGCGTCTTCACGATGACCGAGCCGCGCAGGGCCCGGCGCACCGGCCGGTGCGGGATCGGTGTCGGGCGGGCCGCGGTG
>NZ_JAYFSI010000037.1:0-446 GCF_034929455.1 Amycolatopsis heterodermiae | reverse complement strand
CCCTCGATCTTCAGCGGCCCACCGGCGGTGTTCAGCGACTCCAGCGAACCCGCGGCGGCGAGGCCCTTGGCGTCGTAACGCTTGCCGACGACGTGGTACTGCAGGATCGGCGCCAGCTCGGCCGGCTTGCCCGCCAGCTCGTTGAACTTCGCGTCACCCAGCGCCGCGAAGGCCGGGTCGGCCGGCGCGAACACCGTGATCGCCTGCTGCGAGTTGAGGGTGTCGACCAGGTTGGTGGCCTTGACGGCCGCGACCAGCTTGGTCAGCAGCGGGTTGGTCGAGGCGGCGGAGGCGACGGGCTGCGGGCCCATCGAGTCCAGCGAACCCGGCGAAGAACCCTGCGGCAGCTGCGAGCAGGCCGGGCCGAAAACGTCGGCGTTGGTGGTGACACCGTTGGAGGCAGCCGAGTCGGCGCTGGAGGACGGGGCGGCCATCGAGGACGACGG
>NZ_JAYFSI010000036.1:0-623 GCF_034929455.1 Amycolatopsis heterodermiae | reverse complement strand
CCGCGGGTCATCGAGGCCGAGCAGGTCACCGACGTCAAACAACACAAAGTGACGCTGACCGGCAAGCTGGACAAGTTCTACGACGGCGGCGCCCTCTGGCTCGACCTGGAAACCGAAGGCGGGCAGACCCTGCGGGTCGAGCAGGTCCGCTGGACCGTCGAAGCCCCCGAGACGATCCGGCCGACCGCGGTCACCATCTGCACGATGAACCGCGCCGACGACTGCTTGAAGAACCTGCAGGCGCTGGCCGCGGACGTGTCGTCGCTGGACACCCTGGACGCGATCTACGTGGCTGACCAGGGCACCGACCTGGTCGAGTCCCGGGACGGGTTCGAGCAGGTCGTCAAGGACCTCGGGGAGAAGCTGCACTACATCAAGCAGCCCAACCTCGGCGGCGCCGGCGGTTTCACCCGCGGTCTCTACGAGGTGGCCGGGCACACCGCCACCGCCCACGCCAACGTCCTGTTCATGGACGACGACGTCCTGCTGGAGCCGGACCTGGTGATCCGGATGACGGCGTTCTCCAACCGCGCCGCCAACCCGATCATCGTCGGCGGGCAGATGCTCAACCTGTTCCACCCCAACCAGCTGCACGTCGGCGCCGAATACGCCCGGTTGAACAC
>NZ_JAYFSI010000035.1:0-677 GCF_034929455.1 Amycolatopsis heterodermiae | reverse complement strand
ACCGCCGCACGGTGGGCCGCTCGTTACCGCAACCAGGGCGAAGCCGGGATGACCGACCGTTCCTCCCGGCCCCGGACCAGCCCGAACCGGACACCCACCCGCACCGAACGGCGAGTGATCAAGATCCGGGTGACCCGCCGGTGGGGCCCGGCCCGCATCGCCTACCTGCTCGGCCTGAACCCCTCAACGGTGCATCGGGTCCTGACCCGCTACCGGCTGGCCCGCCTGGTCCATCTCGATCGGGCCACCGGCCGGCCGGTCCGCCGTTACGAGCACGCCGCCCCCGGTGACCTGGTCCACGTCGACATCAAGAAACTCGGCAACATCCCCGACGGCGGCGGCCACAAAGTCCACGGCCGCACCGTCGGCGGGCGCAACAGTGCCGCCCACCGCGACCCCGCCCGGCCCCGCAAGGTCGGCGGTCGCGCGAATCTGGGCTACAGCTACCTGCACAACGCCGTGGATGATCATTCCCGGCTGGCCTACACCGAGATCCTGGCCGACGAGACCAAGGAAACCGCGGTCGCGTTCTGGACTCGCGCGCAGGCGTTCTTCACCGGCCATGGGATCACCGTTGCGCGGGTGCTGACCGACAACGGGTCCTGCTACCGCTCACTTCTTTGGCGCGGCACGCTGCGCGACGCGCAGATCGTCCATAAGCGCACCCGGCCTTACCG
>NZ_JAYFSI010000033.1:0-2353 GCF_034929455.1 Amycolatopsis heterodermiae | reverse complement strand
CCCAGTGAGTCGGGTTGCCGCCGAGGTCGAGCGTCAGGAACGTGAAGCCCACGCCAAGCGACGCGTGCTCGCCGGCGCTGAACGGAAAGATCTGCATCGTGACGTGCTCGAGGTCGGCGAGCTCGCGCAGGTACTTGACCTGTTCGGTCATCACCTGCCGGCCACCGGTCATGATGTGGAGCGCAGCCTCGCCGAGGACCAGGTGAACTCGCGGCGGTTCCCCGCGGTGGAGCAGGCTCCGGCGCCGCATCCGCGCCTCGACGACCTTCTCGACGTCGGCCGCTGCGACCACAGGCGATCGCGAGATCAGGCGCCGCGCGTACTCCTCAGTCTGGAACAGGCCTGGGATCAGTTCGCCCTGGAAGATCTCCAGCTTGGCCGCGTCCTGCTCAAGCCCGAGAAACGGCCGCGACCACTCGGGGACTTTGCCGTAGCTCCCGCGCTTGCGGGCCTGCTGTCCAATCTCGCGCAGTTCGGCCGCCGTGGCCTCGTCGGCGCCGAACAAGTCGAGCAGCTTGTCGACCTCGGCGACCTTGAGTGTCGCTTGGCCGTTGTCGACTCGGCTGAGTTTCGAGAGGTCCCAACCCAACGCGTGCGCGACCGTCTCGCGGTCCATGCCGGAGTCCTCGCGCAGCTGCTTGAGCTTCCGCCCCAGCGATACGCGGTACGCGGCAGGCCCGGTTCCACTCATGGCGCGAAGGTTACCGCGCGTGAATCTTGCATCGCTCCCCGGTTGTGTAAGTCGCATATGCAGGTTTAGTGTGTGACCTGCATCGACAACCTAGCGTGCGGGTAGAGGCCGATGACAGACGACCAGGGTTACGACGAACGCGAGACGTTCTGGAGCGGCGCATCGGTGTTCAACACCGGTGGGCAGCGGCTGAACGAAATCGACCTCGACGAGCCGCGTCACGGCGCGACCATCGACGAGATGAGCGACGAGGGCTGGTGCGCGGCCCGCGCCGCGCTGCGCTCGTTCGATGCGGGGAAGCGATGACCGCGCTCGACGACCGCCCGCCCGCGATGGCACCGGGCGACTGGTGGGAGTGGCACGGGTTCGTCGACGGCCATGCGCACCTGTACCTGCACGCCGAGCTCTTCCGGGAATGGCCGCCGCTGGTGTACCCGGCGTGCGAGCGACGGCGCCCGTCTCCGCTCGGGCACGACCGGCCGAGCATCACCCGGCGACAGGTCGGGCCGCGCACGCACCCCGCGTGCCCCTTCTGCCTCGACACGACCCGCCCCGCGGAGGTGCCCCGTGCCCGCTGAGCCCTACTACGTGAACGACCTGAACGAGCTCGCGCAGAAGCTCGCGGCCGGCAACTGGATCGTGTTCCGACACGAGTACCTCGGCGACTTGTGCGACCTGGAGACGTGGACGGCTGCTCTGCGCGGCTGCTGCGCCGCGCTCGACGTGGTCGAAGTCCTCGTCACGATTACCCGGAAGGACTTGACCATCGTTTTCAACGCCGAGAAGGTGCCGGACGCCGAGGCAGTTCAGGCGTCGGTGAGCCGCGCTGAGCTCGACCGGTGGCTCGACCGCGAACTACGTCCCGAGCTGCCGGCGCGGGCAGCTCGGGGCAAGTAGCTCATGAGGCCGCTAGCGAGAGAGCTGCGACGGCAGTACGACGCCGGGGCGACGAACGTCGACCTGCAACGGCAAACCGGCCTGACCTACCGTCAGGTCCGCAGCCTCCTCGTCGAGGCGGGCGCCACGATGCCGCCACCTGCGCCCCGGGTGCTTGCGACTCCCCAAGGTTTGATCACGGCGTACCGCGATCGTGGTGAGGCGCTCGCGGTCGTCGGCAGGCCCTGGGGTATCGGCAGAGACCGCGCGCGCCGGATGCTCATCCAGGCCGGCGTCGCTATCCGGCCCCGAGGTCGTCCCCAGAGGGAACCGCAGTAGCTCCCGGCTGGCGCGTTGCCTTTCCTCCCTCAAGGCGGCGCGCCGGCTGGGTTCCAAGACTCCGCCGCTTCGGCGGTGGAGGCCAGTGCCCCCGGCAGTTCACGCAGCCGGGGGCACTGCGCGTACTCGGAGAGGAGCCGCCATGCCGGACGAGCCAACCCCCGTGCGCGCCTCCGCTACGCCGGCTGACGAGGCGTGCCGGATGTGCCGGGGCGTCAAGCGCTTGTGGGTCCAGCGCCGCGGCCGGGCCCGCCGCGAGGTCTGTCCCCGCTGTGACGGGACCGGCGTCGAACCCGAGGACAGACGAACGCCCCCGACCCCGCGTCGGGGGCGTTCTCGTGTTCCTCACAAGATCATCTGTACCGACGGAAACACCCCGCACAGCGTTCGTGCTACGGGACGCCTGGCCTGCGAACTAGTTCCGGCGCACAGCGCTACACTGGTCGA
>NZ_JAYFSI010000032.1:0-3159 GCF_034929455.1 Amycolatopsis heterodermiae | reverse complement strand
GCACACTGTTGGGTCCTGAGGCAACACGCCTCGGGGCTTACGCCTCGGGAAACGTGGTTTGTTTCTGGTGTGGTGTTTGAGAACTGTAGAGTGGATGCGAGCATCTTTGTGGTCAAGTTGTTAAGGGCACATGGTGGATGTCTTGGCTTCAGGAGCCGATGAAGGACGTAGGAGGCTGCGATAAGCCTCGGGGAGCTGTCAACCGAGCTGTGATCCGAGGATTTCCGAATGGGGAAACCCAGCACCAGTGATGTGGTGTTACCCGCACCTGAATATATAGGGTGTGTGGAGGGAACGCGGGGAAGTGAAACATCTCAGTACCCGTAGGAAGAGAAAACAACCGTGATTCCGTGAGTAGTGGCGAGCGAAAGCGGAAGAGGCTAAACCGATTGCATGTGATACCTGTCAGGGGTTGTGTAGTCGGTGTTGTGGGACCCGCCTTGAAGGAACTGACATTTCTTCGGAATTGACGCATGGGTTAGTGGAACGCCTTGGGATGGGCGGCCGGAGTGGGTGAGAGCCCCGTACGCGAAAACTTGTGTTGTTGTTCTTGGTGGTGTTCCCGAGTAGCAGCGAGCTCGTGGAATTTGCTGTGAATCTGCCGGGACCACCCGGTAAGCCTAAATACTTCCTGAAGACCGATAGCGGACTAGTACCGTGAGGGAAAGATGAAAAGTACCCCGGGAGGGGAGTGAAAGAGTACCTGAAACCGTGTGCCTACAAGCCGTCAGAGCTGTAATGGTGATGGCGTGCCTTTTGAAGAATGAGCCTGCGAGTTAGTGCTGCGTGGCGAGGTTAACCCGTGTGGGGTAGCCGTAGCGAAAGCGAGTCTGAATAGGGCGAATATAGTCGCGTGGTCTAGACCCGAAGCGGAGTGATCTACCCATGGCCAGGGTGAAGCGACGGTAAGACGTCGTGGAGGCCCGAACCCACTTAGGTTGAAAACTGAGGGGATGAGCTGTGGGTAGGGGTGAAAGGCCAATCAAACTCCGTGATAGCTGGTTCTCCCCGAAATGCATTTAGGTGCAGCGTCGTATGTTTCACCACGGGGGTAGAGCTACTGGATGGTCTAGGGGCCTTACCGGGTTACCGAAATCAACCAAACTCCGAATACCGTGGTGTGAGAGTGCGGCAGTGAGACGGCGGGGGATAAGCTTCGTCGTCGAGAGGGAAACAGCCCAGAACACCAGCTAAGGCCCCTAAGTGTGTGCTCAGTGGGAAAGGATGTGGGATTGCCCAGACAACCAGGAGGTTGGCTTAGAAGCAGCCACCCTTGAAAGAGTGCGTAATAGCTCACTGGTCAAGTGGTCCTGCGCCGACAATGTAGCGGGGCTTAAGCACACCGCCGAAGCTGTGTCATTGACACAATAGATCCACTTCGCTCCTTGAGGGTGTTGTGTAGTCGTGTTGATGGGTAGGGGAGCGTCCTGCATCCAGGGAAGCCGTGGCGGAAGCTAGCGGTGGAGGGTGTGGGAGTGAGAATGCAGGCATGAGTAGCGAATGCAGAGTGAGAAACTCTGCCGCCGGATGACCAAGGGTTCCTGGGCCAGGCTAATCCGCCCAGGGTAAGTCGGGACCTAAGGCGAGGCCGACAGGCGTAGTCGATGGACAACGGGTTGATATTCCCGTACCCGAGCATGTGCGCCCATGACGAGGCGTTTGATACTAACCACCCAAAGCGTGCCGGCGATATCTTCGGATGGAGTTGGCATTGTGGAGCGTGGGACCTGATTTCGTAGTAGTCAAGCGATGGGGTGACGCAGGAAGGTAGCTCCGCCAGGCGATGGTTGTCCTGGTGTAAGCGTGTAGGAGAAAGCATAGGCAAATCCGTGCTTTACATACTCTGAGACGTGATGCGTAGCCGTTTGAGGCGAAGTAGAGTGATCCTATGCTGCCGAGAAAAGCCTCTAGTGAGTGCATGCACGGCCCGTACCCCAAACCAACACAGGTGGTCAGGTAGAGAATACCAAGGCGATCGGGTGAACTGTGGTTAAGGAACTCGGCAAAATGCCCCCGTAACTTCGGGAGAAGGGGGGCCAAACATCCTGAAGCTTTTTACAGGCTAGGGGTGGGTGGCCGCAGAGACCAGCGGAAAGCGACTGTTTACTAAAAACACAGGTCCATGCGAAGTCGCAAGACGATGTATATGGACTGACGCCTGCCCGGTGCTGGAACGTTAAGAGGACCGGTTAACTCACTTTGGTGGGTGAAGCTGAGAATTTAAGCGCCAGTAAACGGCGGTGGTAACTATAACCATCCTAAGGTAGCGAAATTCCTTGTCGGGTAAGTTCCGACCTGCACGAATGGCGTAACGACTTTCCGGCTGTCTCAACCACAGGCCCGGCGAAATTGCACTACGAGTAAAGATGCTCGTTACGCGCGGCAGGACGGAAAGACCCCGGGACCTTTACTATAGTTTGGTATTGGTTTTCGGTTCGGCTTGTGTAGGATAGGTGGGAGACTGTGAAGCGGTGACGCTAGTTACTGTGGAGTCGTTGTTGAAATACCACTCTGGTCGAATTGGGAATCTGAACCTCGGACCATGATCTGGTTCAGGGACAGTGCCTGATGGGTAGTTTAACTGGGGCGGTTGCCTCCTAAAGAGTAACGGAGGCGCCCAAAGGTTCCCTCAGCCTGGTTGGCAATCAGGTGTTGAGTGCAAGTGCACAAGGGAGCTTGACTGTGAGACAGACATGTCGAGCAGGGACGAAAGTCGGGACTAGTGATCCGGCACCTCCTGGTGGAAGGGGTGTCGCTCAACGGATAAAAGGTACCCCGGGGATAACAGGCTGATCTTGCCCAAGAGTCCATATCGACGGCATGGTTTGGCACCTCGATGTCGGCTCGTCGCATCCTGGGGCCGGAGTAGGTCCCAAGGGTTGGGCTGTTCGCCCATTAAAGCGGCACGCGAGCTGGGTTTAGAACGTCGTGAGACAGTTCGGTCCCTATCCGCCGCGCGCGTAGGATACTTGAGGAAGGCTGTCCCTAGTACGAGAGGACCGGGACGGACGAACCTCTGGTGTGCCAGTTGTTCTGCCAAGGGCATGGCTGGTTGGCCACGTTCGGAAGGGATAACCGCTGAAGGCATCTAAGCGGGAAGCCTGTTCCAAGATGAGGTATCCCACCCTTTGTGGGTTAAGGCCCCCAAGAGACCATTGG
>NZ_JAYFSI010000031.1:0-9471 GCF_034929455.1 Amycolatopsis heterodermiae | reverse complement strand
GTGGTGCGGACGAGCGCGCGGCTGGACGGGCGCGCCTCGGGAGGACTTGCCGCGCTCCTGCGCACGCTGCGCGATGAATCCTCCGCCTGACCGCAGCAGCCAAGACACCGTCGGCAGAGACTACGGGTCACGCGAGCGGGGTGTCGGCCAGTGCCTTCGCCAAGTCTCCGGGGGTGTCGTAGAGGGCGATAGCGCCGGCCTGTCGCAACTCGTCATCCCCGAAGCCACCCGACCGCACCACGATCGCCGGCATCCCGGCACGCTTGGCCGCCTCGACATCCCAGACCGAGTCCCCGACCACCACACTCGACGCATCCGCTGGCGCTCCCACCTTTTTCAACGCCACGTGCAGCAAGTCCGGCGCAGGCTTGGAGGCCTCCACATCGGCGCTGCTCGTCCACGCATCGGCAAGATCGCGGGCCTCGAGCTTGTCCAAAAAGACCTCCACATGGCGCTCTTGCGCCGAGCTGGCCAGCACGAGCCGGTGACCGCGTTCCTTGACCGCGGCAAGCAGGTCACGAGCACCGGGTAACACCGCCATCTCTTCCAGCAACAGGTCAGCCTCCTCGCCCTGCCGCTGCCGGACCTGCTCCCCCACCCGCCGCTCAAGATCCTCACCGCCGATGGCAGCGGGAATCTGGTCCCCGCCCATGCCGATCAACCGATGCAGCCGCCACACGGGCACGGTTTCGCCCACCGATCGCCACGCCCGGTACCACGCCAGCGCGTGATGGTAGTTGGAATCGACCAGCGTTCCGTCGATGTCGAGAACGGCGATAGTGGAGTCAGTCATCTGCACTGGCTACCCGCCTGCGCCACACCGAACCATCCGTCTCCGCGTGCCCAGGACACGTTGGACACCCATAGGTCACACCTCGGCCAGCGCACTGGTTCCGAGCGCAACCCCGCACTCGCCCGTCAAGACAGCGACCTTTCCGCTAGCGCTCGACGGCATCGTCATTCGAGTGATTGTCGCCGTAAGGAGACGTTCGATTGTCCATTTAGGACGGCATCGCCACACCACCAACGCCCCGATTCCCAGGGTGCTCCTGCCACGCGCCGCGCTTGTGGAGCTCCTCCTCCATGCGCAGCAGCCGGGTGGTCTCCTCCTCGTCCGGTGTCGGTAAGACCGAGCTGTCCAAGGCGCTGGCATCCTTCCTCGGTTCGTCCTCGCCGGATCCGGGTGGCCGCGAGCCGGCGAGAAGGTGAGCAACGCGCCCTCCGGCAGCTGAACGGCTAGCCGCCTGCTCGGGCGACGAGCAGGTCGGCGGCCCGCGCGATGTCCTCCGCCGTCGTACCGCGGCCCAGCGACAGCCGCAGCGCGGCGAGACTACGGGCGGCGTCGAAGCCCATGGCGGTGAGCACCGGTGACGGCTCGTACGAACCGCTGTGGCAGGCCGATCCGGTGGACGCCGCGAGTTCCGGAACCGCCGTGAGCAGTTCGTGCCCGTTGGTGGCGTCGATGCTGACGTTGAGCGTGTTCGGCAGCCGGGCCCCGGACGGCCCGTTGAGCGCCACCCTCCCCGGCAACCCCACGTCCAGCCGCGCGTGGAGCCGGTCTCGCAGCTCCCGCGTCCGGTCCGGCACGCCGTCGGAAAGGTCGCCCGCCACCAGCTCGGCAGCCGCGCCCAGAGCCACCGCGAGCGCGACGTTCTCGGTCCCCGCGCGCAGCCCGTGTTCCTGGCCGCCGCCGAGGACCAGCGGCTCGAGGCGCACACCGGGACGCCGGTACAGCGCGCCGACCCCCTTGGGCGCGTACATCTTGTGTCCCACGACCGTCAGCAGGTCGGCACCGAGGTCGTCGACGGACACCGGGATCCTGCCCACGGCTTGGGCCGCGTCACAGTGGAACGGCACGCCTCGAGCACGAGCGAGACCGGCGAGCTCCCGGACCGGCTGGAGCGCGCCGGTTTCGTTGTTCGCCAGCATGATCGACACCAGCACGGTCCGCTCGGTGAACGCCGCGGCCAGGTCCGCGGGATCGACGAGGCCGTTCTCGTCCACCGGAAGGTAAGTGACGTCCGCGTGGTGCAGGCGTTCCAGCGCCCGGCAGGACAGCAGGACCGCCGGGTGTTCGGTGCGTTGGGTGATCAGGTGCGGCCGCTCGACCCCGGACACCAGGACGGTGCCTCGTACGGCGAGGTTGTCGGCTTCCGAGCCGGACCCGGTGAACACGACGTCACCGGCCGATCCGCCGATCAGGGCCGCGACCTGTTCACGGGCCCGCGCCAGCGCGGCGCGGGGTCGCGTGCCGCAGGAGTGCGAGCTGGACGGATTGCCGAACTCGCCGCCGAGGAACGGCAGCATCGCCGCGACGACGTCGGGCTCGACCGGCGTGGTGGCGTTGTGGTCCAAGTAGACCGGCCCGGGGACGGGTCCACACGAGACAGTGCCCTCTTGCATCCCGGGCAGCGTAATCGACGGCAGGTGGCTCGCGCTGGCCGGAGAGGACCACCGCGTCCTCACCGGTCGTGGTGGCCTTCGTCGGCCCGCTGCGTCCGCACCCGCTCGGCGCCGCCTCCGCCGTCGGTCTCCTGCGCGAGGCCTTGGTAAATCTTGGCCGCCTTCGCGTCCGGCAGGTGCGGCGGCACCAGCGGCACCGCGGGGTCCACGATCGCCTCCACCACGACCGGGCCTCCGGCGGTGAACGCCTCCGCCCAGACATCGTCCACTCGTTCCGGCGCGTCGAGGCGCAGCCCGCGCAGGCCGAGCATTTCCGCGTAGGCGGCGTACGGGAAGTCCGGCACCCGTTGCGAATCGGCGTAACGCGGGTCGCCTTCCATCTCCCGCTGCTCCCAGGAAACCTCGTTGAGGTCGTGGTTGTGCAGCACCAGCACAACGAACGTCGGATCCGCCCACGAACGCCAGCGGTCGGCGACCGAAATCAGCTCCAGCAACCCGTTCAACTGCATCGCCCCGTCACCGGCCAAGGCGACCACCGGACGGTCCGGCGCGTCGAGCTTCGCCGCCATGGCGTACGGCAGAGCACACCCCATCGAGGCGAGGTAAGCCGACACGTGCGCCGGTACCCCGGCCGGCAACGCGAGGTGCCTGGCGTACCAGTAGGTCGAAGATCCGACGTCCACCGCCACCCGCGCCGAATGCGGGAGGTGGTCCGACAGCTTCCGCACCACCAGCTCCGGGTTGAGTGGCTCGGCGGGCCGCTCCGCGCGCTCGCGCGCGATCTCGCGCCACCGGGAAACGCTCTCGCCCACGCGGTCGAGCCAGTGTCGCTCGGGATTGCGCGGCAGCACCGACAAGAGCGCGCGCAGGGTTTCCCGGGCGTCCCCGGCCACCGCCACCTCGACCGGGTACTTGCTGCCGATCACCCGCGGCTCGATGTCGATCTGCACCGCCCGCGCCTGCCCCGGCTCGGGGTAGAACTCCGTCCACGGGTCGTTGCACCCGATGATCAACAGCGTGTCGCAGCCGCTCATCAGCTCGGCACTCGCCGTGGTCCCCAGGTGACCCATGACGCCGGTGTGCCAGGCGGGACCTTCCGGCAGCTCGGGCTTGCCCAGCAGGGACACCGTCACCCCCGCCCCGAGACGATCCACCAGCTGCTCGACCTCCCGCTGCGCGCCGGCGGCACCCCGCCCCACCAGCAGGGCCACCTTGCGGCCCCGCTGCAGAAGATCGGCGGCCCGGCGCACGGCGTCCTCACCCGGCCGCACCCGCGGCCGGCCCAGCACCGGCGACGACGGCACGATCCCGTGGGCGTGCGGGGTCTCGTCCGGCGCCTCGGCGCGCTGCACGTCGTGCGGCAGGATCACGCATGTCGGGGTGCGGGTCTCGATCGCCGTGCGCATCGCGTTGTCCAGCAGCATCGGCACCTGCTCGGGTGCGAACGCCGTCTGCAGGTACTGCCCGCAGACATCCTTGAACAGCGTGTGCAGATCGACCTCCTGCAGGTAACCACTGCCCAGCGCCGTGGTCACGACCTGCCCGACGAGCGCAACGACCGGCCGACGATCGAGCTTCGCGTCATAGAGGCCACCGAGCAGGTGAATCGCGCCCGGCCCCTGTGTCGACAGGCACACCCCCGGCTCGCCGGTGTACTTCGCGTGCCCGGTCGCCATGAACGCGGCCATCTCTTCGTGCCGAGCCTGCACGAACTCGGGTTTTCCGCCCGCCCTGCGCAGCGCGGCGAGCACCGGGTCGATGCCGTCGCCGGCGTACCCGAACACCCGCGGCACCTGCCAGGTCGCCAGCCGCTCGACGACCAGGTCGGCCACCGTGCGGGTCATGCCGACACGTCCAGCACCGTCTTGAGCCAGCCCTCCTCGCGCCGGTCGAACGCCTCGTAGGCGTCGACGGCGTTCTCGGCCGGTTCGTGCTGGGTGACGAACGCCAGCGGGTCCACGGTGCCGGCGACGACCAGGTCGAGCAGGTGCGGCAGGTAGCGGCGGTGGTTGCAGTTGCCCATCTTGATCGTCAGGTTCCGGTTCATCGCCTGGCCCAGCGGGAAGCTGTCGAACCCAGGCGGGTATACCCCGATCACGCCGATGCTGCCCGCCTTGGCCACGGCTTCGACCGCCCACCGCAGGGCGAGGCTCGGCGCGTTGCCCGGCACCCACTGCGCACCCGAGGGTGACACGTCCGGCGCGGCCTGCGCGCGCTCCCGCTCGAACCGCTCGGCCTGCTGCGCCTCCTGCTCGGCCGCCGGACCACCGGAGGGACGTTGCGCGTCGACACCGACGGCGTCGATCACCCGGTCGACGCCGATCCCGCCGGTCAGCTCCTTGACCAGGGCCACCGGGTCCTCGCGGTTGAAGTCGACCGTTTCCGCGTTCTGCTCCCGGGCCTTGTCCAGCCGCGACGGCTGACCGTCCACGACGAACACCCGGCCCGCGCCTTGGCGCTTGGCCGACGCGATCGCGAACTGCCCGACCACGCCGGCCCCCAGCACGAGCACGCTGTCGCCGGTGCCGACGTCGGCCAGCCGGGCGCCGAACCACGCCGTCGGGAAGATGTCGGACAGCAGGATCGCCTGGTCGTCGGTCACCGCGTCGGGGATCCGCACCAGTGTCGTCATCGCGAACGGGATCCGCGCGTACTCCGCCTGGAGCCCGTCGACCGGCCCGGTCGTTTCGGGTCCGCCGAAGAACGACGTCCCCGCCGACGGGCCGTTCGGGTTGGCCGTGTCGCACTGGGCGAAGTACCCGGCGCGGCAGTACGAGCACGTCCCGCAGCCGATGGTGGACGCCACCACCACCCGGTCCCCCGGCGCGAAACCCCGCACGGCCGGGCCGACCTCCTCGACCACCCCCACCGCTTCGTGCCCCAGGATCGTGCCCGGCTGCATGCCCGGCATGGTGCCGCGGATCAGGTGCAGGTCGGTCCCGCAGATCGCGCTGCGCGTGACGCGGACGATCGCGTCACTGGGCTCGAGGATCTTCGGGTCGGGCACCTCGTCGATGCGGATGTCCCCGATACCGTGCCAAACGACTGCTTTCACTGCCAGCTCCTCCGGTTGCGAACCACCCGCGTACCCACTCCGGCGGCCGGTACTCCCCGGGCTTCACCGCCCGGTGTGAAACGGCGATCACAAATCCGTGTAACGGGTTCCGTGACGGGTATCCACCATCGAAGTCAGCCGGCTCTGCGGCGGCGCGGCACGGAAGAAGACCATGACAGCAACCACCTCGGCCGTCGGTGCAACGGCGAGCGGCGTGAGCGCGCTGATGCTGGCGGCGGCGCAGCTACCAGCCGTGCTCGCTCGTGACGTGTGGAACACGTCGGTCCTCGAGTCGGGTCCCGGGCACTACGTCACGGGTGTCACGAACGGGATGTTCGGGGCACGCAACGCCGGTCGGGGAACGGGCGAGGAGATGACCGTTCGGATCAGGCGGCGACCGGTCACGCTCGATCGTCCGTCCCTCGCCGCCGCTTTCCCCGAAGCGTCCAGCCGCCTCGTGGTCTTCCTGCACGGACTGGTCGAAACCGAACGCTCGTGGTTCCGCGGCGCCGGCCCGGACGCCGACTTCGGCGCGCGCCTGGCCGGCGACCTGGGCACCAGCGCCGTGTACGTGCGGTACAACTCGGGCAGGCACGTCTCCGAAAACGGCAGCGACCTCGTGACGTTGCTGACCCGCCTCACCGCGGCCTGGCCCGTACCCGTCAAGGACATCGTCCTCATCGGACATTCCATGGGTGGCCTGGTCGTCAGAAGCGCGTTGCACCAAGCACAAGAGCGACGCGTGTCGTGGCTTTCCCGCGTGACGCGGCTGGTCTGCCTGGGCACTCCGCACAACGGCGCGCCGTTGGAGCGCCGTGTCGCCCAGCTCGCGGGGCTGCTGGGCAAGTCGTTCCTGACAACTCCGCTGGCCCGTCTGCTCGCGACGCGCAGCGACGGGATCCAGGACCTCGCGCACGGCCACGTCGCCGACGCGCGACAGGCGATCGGCCGGCTACCGGACACCGGCTCGGGTGTCCGCCGCCTGTTCGTGTCCGCGACGCTGTCCCACACCGAGGGCAGCACGTGGGGCCGTCTCATCGGCGACCTCCTCGTGTCACCGGTGACGGCGGCCGACCTGACCGAGGACGCCGACACCGTCTGGCTCGGCGGCCTGAACCACTTCGCGCTGCTCCATGACCAGGCCGTCTACGAGACCCTCTCCGGCTGGCTGCGCTGAAGCAGACATGCGCGCCGAACCCGCGGAACGCGCGTGGCTGCGCATTCAGCGCCGTTCCGTGTCGGATACCAAGCCGGCCGATCCTCGCCGCCGCTCATCACCCGCGGGCGACGAGACGCGCGTGCTCGTCGTCGCGGCGTCGCGGGTGAACCGGCGTCCGAGATCTCGGCGACCGATGCGAGAGCTCCTACCGGACCACCGTGCGAAGGAGGCGGCGCCGGCTACGGACTCGCTTCCCAGATCGCTCTCGCATGCCTGACGAAGTCGTCACGGCTGCCCACGACAACAGCCTGCATGCGGCTGCGGTAGCAGTCCAGTACCGCGTCGAAGTGGCTGGCGTGCAGCAATTCCCGCACTGCAGGCCGGTCGCCGGTGACCACCCGCACCCGGGAGTCACCCGCACCGGCGTGCACGGCGTGGACCGCCCGAATCCCGGCAACCGACAACAACGACAGCCCGGACAGATCGACGATCAGCACCTCCGGTGGGTACTTCGCGGCGAGCACCGAGCCGAGGACCTGCCCGAGCTTCGGTGCTGTGTCCGCGTCGAGCTCGCCGTACAAGCTGAAGACGACACCCTCGGAGTCGCCGTGTACGCGCAGCACCTCGAGACGCTCGGGGTGGGAAGATCTGCTCACGAGTGCAGTTCATTCGGCTAGTGGTTGCGGGCCCCGGCGGGGACCTCGGGATGCAGCTGGTCGTGGCGCGAGCCGGCGAGGTTCCGATTCGTCGGCGCTCGCCCGTTTCCCCGATCTCGACGCCAGGATCCTGATCGGTGGCGAGTCGTGAGCAGCCGTCGACGGTTCATCGGGTCTCCTGGGAGCCGGCGTGGCGGCGACCGCTACCGGATTCAGGCGGTTGCCCGTGTGACAGCGGAACAACCCGGCTGCGCCCGACCAGGACGGCCCGGCCCAGTCGGGTCTGGCTCGGTTCCGCCCCGGTAGCACACGCGATGGTGGGTTGCGGGGGTGAGCGTGATGCGCGTGGAGCCTGAACCAGCGACGTCGGCCGAGCTGGCCACCGTGTTCGCCCGGATGTCGGGTCTGCTGCTGTACGAGGAGACGACCAGTCGGCGCTGGGGCTGACCGCCACGCTGCCCCGCAACACGTTTCCCGAACGCCCGGGCAGCGCGGGTGAGCGTGATCGACGCTGACGGGGAGCAGATCACCAAGGCCGCGACCGACGAACTAGGCAAGCGCGCCGATCGCTTCCTGTACGAGATGCGAAGCGGTCCCTGCTTGACCGCCTGGGTTCAGCGGACTGTCGTGCGTATCGCCAACGTCGCGACCGACACCACATGGCTTGCGTGGTGCCGGGAGGCCGCCGAGCTCGGCTTGTCGCTCTCCGCAGCCGCGACGCAGGCTGCCGGGTCCCCGTTGCCGTGCTCACCTTCGCAGGATCCGGGCCTGTCGGCTGATGGCCGTTCTGCGCAGGTCACGAGCCGCGGCCCGGCCGCGCGCGACGTACCACTGCACCGCGATCACCAGGGCGAGCGTGACTTCGACGAGATCGCCGCCGTAGTACATGACTTCCGCGCCGTGCTCCTGATCGGCGGCCGCGAGCACGAGACCGGGCGGCGGCACCAGGTACAGCGTCTTGGCCAGGACGGCGTGCGCGGCCGCCGCGCCGACGAGCGCGGTCGCGCGCAGTCCCGGGCCGTACCGGTGCCGCACCGGGTCGAGCCCGCACAGTGCCGCCGTGAACAACAGTCCCGTCAGGAACACGTGCAACTGGACCACCACGTGCAACCACGACGCTCGCTCGGCCGCCGCGTGCAGACCGGTCCGATAGAGCACCCACAGGCTGCTCGCCTCCAGCAGCGCTGCCACGGGCGGGAACACCAGAGCGACGGCGAGCCGCGACGCCAGGACCCGTTTGAGCCGCCGCCGCGCCCGGACCGGTGCGGCACGCAGCAGGAGCGTGACCGGGCAGCTCAGCACCACCGCCAGCGGCGCCACCATGCCCAGCAGGACGTGCTGCACCATGTGCCCGGTGAACCCGGGCACGCCTCCCGACCCCAGCACCACCAGCCCGGCGGCCGTGAACCACAGGTCACGCGCCACCGGCCAGCTGTCCCCGCGACGGCGAAGGCGACCCGTGCCCGTTTCGTAGGCGACGACGGCGCCCAGGACGGCCGCGACGACCCCGGGGTGCAGCACCGTCAGGCCGTCCGGGACCGCGCGAGGCGCAGGTACGACAGCCCCGCGGCCAGCAGGAGGACGGCGACGACGTTCCACGTCCAGTCGTACGGGACGAGATCGACGTCGTAGCGGACTTGGTGCAGGCCCAGCAGCTTGTGCTGGACCGTGCCGTCGTAGAGCTGGAACGCCCCGGCGCCGGTGAGGGCCCCGCCGGTCAGCGCCCGGCCCGACAGCCGGTCGCCGCGACGCAGATCGGCGACCACCACCAAGCCGAACACGACCGCGAACCACCCGACGGCGTGGAACAACCCGTCCGAGACCAGACCGACGTCGGTCGTCGACCGGTCGTAGAAATGGTGCCAGTGCAGCAGCTGGTGGAACACGGTTTCGTCGACGAACGCCGCGATGCCGACCCCGATTCTGGCACCGGCCCAGCCGGACCGGGCGCGGCGGACACCGCCGGTCACCGCGGCAGTACGAGCCGGCCGGTCCCCCGAGGGTGGATCGAGAGACATCCGTGGGCTCCTTTTGCGCGGGAGCAGCCCGGCTACCCGGCTGAGCGCGCGGTAACCGCGACGAACGGGCCCAGCCGTTCGCTACGGCGAACGGAGCAAATCCGCGGCGGCGGGTGTATCCGCGGCCGTTCCGGGTAGACGCGGGCTCGCCCTGGACGCTCCGGAGGACGTAATGACTGA
>NZ_JAYFSI010000030.1:0-17337 GCF_034929455.1 Amycolatopsis heterodermiae | reverse complement strand
ATAGAGTCCCTCAAGGTGGCCTTCACGGACCTTGCCGGTGAGCGGGGCAGGAGTGCGCGTTCGTCCCCTGGTGACCGTCCCGGGCGGGCAGGATTGTCGTGGGTGCCGTTGCGGAGCCTGGGGGACCTGGGGACGCTGGTTGTGGATCTCTTGTCGGAAAATTTCCGACCGCGACCGAGGGAGTACGTAATGGCGCACCGATCCCGCACCCTGGCCGCCGTGGCCGCTGCCGCTCTGGGGCTCGCGGTGGCCTTCCCAGCGACGGCGTTCGCCGACCCGCCCGGCGCCCTGCCCGCCAACGCGAGCGACTTCGAGAAGACCTTCCAGCCCGCCTTCGACTACGACAAGGACGGCTGTTACCCGACCCCGGCGATCGGCCCGGACGGGACCATCGCGCCCGGCCTGTCGCTCGGCGGCGACACCAACGGCCACTGCCGCGACTCCTGGGACCTCGACAACACCAACTCCTACTCGCGCCAGAAGTGCAACAACGGCTGGTGCGCCGTGATGTACACGCTCTACTTCGAGAAGGACCAGGCCTCCCTCGGCCCCGGCAGCGCCGGCCACCGGCACGACTGGGAGCACATCGTCGTGTGGGTCAAGGACAACCAGGTCGAGTACGTCGCGACGTCGCAGCACGGCGGCTTCGCGGTGCACGACCGCGCGAGCATGTACTTCGAGGGCACGCACGCGAAGGTCGTCTACCACAAGGACGGCGGCTCGACGCACTGCTTCCGCGCGGCCAACGGCAACGACGACCCGCCGGAGAACCACAAGGGCGTCTGGCAGTACCCGACCCTGGTCGGCTGGGACGGCTACCCGGCCGGGATCCGCGACAAGCTCGTCGCGGCGAACTTCGGCAGCGCGACCTTCGGCATCAAGGACGACCAGTTCGCCGGCAACCTCGCCAAGGCCAAGCCGGGCGGCATCCCGTTCGACGAGAACGCCTGACGCTCGGCGGCCGGCCCGGCAGAAGATCCGATTCCGGTCAGAGCCAGCCGCGGTCGTCGGCGATCCGGACGGCGTCGACGCGGTTGCGGCCGCCGGTCTTGGTGATCGCCGCCGACACGTAGTTCCGCACGGTGCCCTCGGACAGGTAGAGCCGGGACGCGATCTCGGCGACGGTCGCGCCGGTCCGCGCGGTGATGAGGACGTCGCGTTCGCGGGCGGTCAACGGCGATTCGCCCGCGGCGAGGGTCGCGACCGCGAGCGCCGGGTCGACCACGCGCTCGCCCTTCACCACGCGGCGGATCGCGTCGGCGAGAGCGTCGGCCGGCGCGTCCTTGACGACGAACCCGACCGCCCCGGCCTCCATCGCGCGGCGCAGGTATCCGGCGCGCCCGAACGTCGTGAGCATGACGACACGGCAGTCCGGCACCTGGGCGGCCAGCACGGCCGCGGCGGCGAGCCCGTCGAGGCCCGGCATCTCGATGTCGAGCAGCGCGACGTCGGGACGGTGTTCGCGCGCCGCGCCGACGATCTCGTCACCGCGCCCGACGGAGGCGACGACCTCGAAGTCGTCCTCCAGGTTCAGAAGGGTGCCGAGCGCCTGGCGGACCATCTCCTGGTCGTCGGCGAGCAGCAGGCGGACGGTCACGGCACCTCCACCGGGGTCAGGGACACGCACAGCCGCCAGCCGCGCGGGGAAACCGGCCCTGCCTCGACGCGCCCGCCCGCGGCGGCGACCCGTTCGCGGAGCCCGGAAAGGCCCGTTCCCTCGGTCGCGGAGCCGCCGAGGCCGTCGTCGACCACCTCGACCGACGACGCGGAAAGCGTGACGGCGCACCGGGTCGCGCGGGCGTGGCGGGCCACGTTGGTCAGGCCCTCCCGCACCACCCAGCCGAACAGCTCCTGGTGGTCCGGGCCGACGACGTCGACGGCGGTGGGCAGCTCGGCCGCGACCCCGCACGCGCGCAGCAGCTCGCGGCCGCGGGCGAGCTCGCCGGCCAGGGTGACCTCGGCGTAGCCCGAAACCGCGGCCCGCACGTCGGTCAAGGCCTGGCGGGCCAGGGTTTCGACGGCGGTCATCTCCTCGCCCGCGCGGGCGGCCTCGGTGTCGAGGAGCCGGCGGGCGAGGGTGCTCTTGACCGTGATGGCGGTGAGCGAGTGGCCGAGCAGGTCGTGCAGGTCCCGGGCGATCCGGGCGCGTTCGGCCTCCGACGCCAGCCGCGCGACCTCCGCGCGGGCCTCGACGAGGGCCGTGTTGGCGCGGACGGCTTCCCCGAAGGCGTAGACCACCAGCACGGTGAAGAAGAGCGCGACCGCCTGCGGCCACCCCGGCCCGGAGTCCCACACGACCCACGGGACGAAGAGCGCGGCGAGCGCGCTGAGGGCGCCGAGGACGAGGGTGTACCGGCGCAGGCTCATCCCGGCCAGCGAAACCACGACCGCGGCGAGGAAGAAGCCTTCGGCGTGGGCGAACGGCAGCACGGCGGCGAACAGGACGGCGCAGATCCCGAGGAACACCCAGTACCGCGGCCACGACCGCCGGGCCGCCGCGAAGGCCGCGAAGACGTACGCGACGGCGAAGCCGGCCACGATGGCGCAGCCGGCGACCGCGGCGGTCCCGCTCGAGTGCGCCAGCACGCCGGGCACGGTGACCAGCGGGTAGGCGAGCATGCCCGCGTCGAGGACCAGCCGCCGCCAGCCGTGCACCCACCGCTGGGCGTCGGCGGGCACCGTCGAGTCGTTCATCACCGGCACGCTACCGCGCCCGGCTTCAGCGGGCCGCGAACCGCGACCGCAGCTCGCGCCCGTTCACCAGCACGGCGACGCCGAGCAGCAGCAGCCCGCAGACCGCCTGCTCGACCCGCAGCCAGACCGGGAACGCGCCCGGCAGCGCGACGATGACGGCGATCGCCACCAGCATCACGCCCGAGACGATCCGCAGCCGCAGGAACGCCTTCTTCGACCCGCGGGCCGCCCGGCGGGCGAAGGCGAGCGTCAGGAGCGCGCTGCCGACGACGATCGTGGCGCGCACCCAGACGGCGTCGGTCACCATCGCGTGGTTGTCGCGGAACAGGACGATCACGCCGAGCGTCAGGATGCTGACGCCGAGGTAGGTGCCGACGAGGGCGAGCACGCGGCGGAAGGCCGTCGTCGTGGTGGTCTGGACGGTCATGGGTTTCTCCCCAAGGTGCGGATCGGAGTGCTTGCCCCGGAAATGCTCGTCCCGCGGGCTCGAAGAGGGCAGTGCCGTCTCGCACCGGGCGCTCATGACATTTGTCATCGAGGTTGGGGCCCGGCACTGGGAGAGCGCTCTCACAGCGTGCTACAAAGAACGGGTGACCACGTTTCCTTCGGTGCCGCCGACCCTCGAGGACGTCGCGCGGGTCGCCGGTGTCTCACGCGCGACCGTGTCGCGCGTGGTCAACAGCGTGCGCAACGTCGACCCGAAGCTGCGGGAGACGGTCGAGCGTGCCATCGCCGACACCGGGTACGTGCCGAACCGGGCGGCCCGGTCGCTGGTCAGCCGGCACACCGGCGGGATCGCGCTGGTCGTGTCGGAGCCGGAGCGGCACGTCGACGCGGAGGCGTTCACCGGCGGGGTGTTCGGCGACCCGTTCTTCGGCCGGGTCGTCGAGGGCGTCGTCGCGCACCTGCGCCCGCACGGCCGGCACCCGCTGCTGATGCTCGTCGACAGCGAGGAGGAACGCGCGAAACTGGTGGCGAAGCTGCGGCAGGAGCAGGTCAGCGGGGTGCTGCTGATCTCGCTCGCGCCGGACCGGGACCCGCTGCCGCTGGTGCTGACCGAGGCGGGCGTCCCGACGGCGCTGTTCGCGCGGCCCGCCCGCCCGGCACCGGTGTGCTACGTCGACGTCGCCCACCAGGACGGCGCGCGGCTCGCGGCGGACCGGCTCGTTTCCCGTGGCTGCCGCCGGGTCGCGACGATCGCCGGCCCGGGCGGCACCCCGGCGGGCCACGACCGCCTGGCGGGCTTCCGCGACGCGATGGCCCGCCACGGCCACGCGTACGTCGCGGTCGCCGAGGGCGACTTCACCCAGCACGGCGGCGAGCTGGCGATGGAACGCCTGCTGGCGACCGAGCCGGAGCTGGACGGCGTGTTCGTCGCCAATGATCTGATGGCGTACGGCGCGCTGTCGGTGCTGGCGGAGGCGGGACGCCGGGTTCCGGACGACATCGCGGTCATCGGCTTCGACGACAGCCGCGTTGCCCTGAGCTGCCGCCCCCGCCTGACGACGATCCGCCAGCCGGTCGAAGCGATGGGCGCGGCGATGGCACGAATGGTCCTGGACCGCATGGCGAACCCAGCTTTGCGCGCGGAATCAGTGATCTTCGACCCAGACCTGGTAATCCGAGACTCCGCCTGACCCCGCACCCACCCGGCCGCCCCACGCACTTCACTGGACGACACGCGCACGCAGCCGGACGACACGCGTACCCACCTGGACGACACGCCGCTCGACCCCACGACCGCCGTGTCGTCCCTCCAATCACACGTGTCGTCCCTCCAATCACACGTGTCGACCCTCCAGACACACGTGCTGACCGTCCAATCACGCGAGCCGGCTGCCCAGCCACGCGAGCCGACCCGCCCAGTCACGTGTGTCGTCCGTCTGGGTACGCGTGTCGTCCATCCAGGGACGTGTGTCGTCCATCTGGGTACGCGTGTCGTCCGGACGGAGTCGGCGGAAACCGTTGCCGCAAAGGCAACTCGGCGACGAGTGGCGGAAACCCGCCACTCGTCGCCGAGTACCTGCACCGGAGGACGCGCACCCGGCCGGGCCGCTCCCAGGCCCCGCCGGGGCCCGGCAGTGGGGCCGGGCGGTGTCTCCGGTCAGCTCGTCCGGTCCAGCACTTCCCCTTCCCGCGTGGCCGCCGCGCCGAGGTCACGGGCCAAAGCCTTGGTCGCCGGGTCCGCGCCCGAGGCCTGCTCGCCGTTCGCCAGGACCACGATCTGCTTCGCGTGGGCCCGCAGCAACGCGACGAGCCGCCGGTCGAAGTCGGCGCCGTCGCTGGTCCGGAGGGCGACCAGGTCGGCGTCGGTGATCATGCCCGGCATCTGGTGTCCGCTGTGGACGTTCGCAGCCGGGAGCCCGGCGCGGTCCCGGGCCGCCCGCAGGCGGGTGAGAAACCCGTCCTGGGACGGCTCGAGCGCCGACGCGGCGGACCGCACGGCGGGGCTCGCCGCGTGGTCCGCCGCCAGGTGGGCCGCGGTGGCCGCGTTCTCCGTCATCGGCACGGTCAGCTGCAACCACGCGACGTCGGTCGGGTTGAACGCGCTCGCCCCGGGGCCGGGCGGCGGCGCCGGGGCCGCCGGCGTGGTGGTGGCACACCCGCCCATGGACATCGCCACCACCACCGCGGCGACCACCGGCGCCGTCCGCCTCACGGCCGGCCGGGCAGCCGGTAGTTCGGGCCGAGGACGGTGCCGCGGTCCGGTTTGTAGAGGTCGAACCCGCGCGGGTCGCACTGGAGCCCGCCGTTGATGCAGTGCGTGACCAGCGCGGCGAGGGTGGGCGGGTCCCACGCGTTGAAGAAGTCGTAGTGCCACGAATACCCGCGCCCGCTGGCCAGGTGGACGCCGGACATGTCACCGCTGACCGGGAACGCGATCTTGAACTCCAGCATCGGCACCGCGACCGGGTGGTCGGCCGGGCACGTCAGCGTCGTCTTGTCCGGGTACGCCATGTGGCTCTTGTGATCGGCCGAGTCCAGGTGGACGCCGTCCCAGCAGCTCGGGGCCTGGTACCGGATGTTCAGCTGGCTGCCGGGCGTGCACTGCACCGGGATGTCCCAGTTGTGGAAGCTGTCCCCGCACTCCCAGCCCTCGATCGCGCCGGGCGCGTTCTGGAACTGGTCCTGCGTCGCCGTGACCGTCCCGGCGACGTAGCGCAGGCCGGGCGGGAACGGCACGACCTTGGTGTAGTCGAGGATGCCGGACTTGTAGTACACGACCTGCGCGAAGTTCGGCAGGATCACCTGGTTCCCGTTGTAGACCGTCGGGAACCAGTACGCGGACAGGTCGTCCGGCGCCAGGCAGGTCGTGTTGCCGACGCCGGACTGCTGCAGCGAGGCCAGCGTCGTGTTCGCGTTGGTGGTCTTGTTGCCGATGAACGTGTGGTCGTGCGACGCGCCGGGCAGCCCGGGGAAGACGATCGGGTCGTCCGGCTGGTGGTGGCTGGGGGAGCAGTTGACCTGGAATTCGTGGTGCGTGACCAGGTTGTCGGCTCCGGCGGGCGACCAGGTGGCCGCGGTCAGGAAGGCGCCTGCCAGCACGGTGGCGGCGGTGCAGGCGAGGAGCGCGGCTTTGGATACCAAGGGTCCTCCACGGTGAGGGTGCCTGAGGAATGGGAGAGCGCTCTCCAAGAGCATGCGCACCGCCCGGCCACCCTGTCAAGGAGCACCCTCATTCGGCGGCGGGCAGGCATTGTCCGTTTCCAGACGGGAACCTTGACAACGCGGGCCGTCGTGACGAACGATCGGCCGTGCCGGAGAGCGCTCTCCAATCTCCGTTCCCCATTCGCGCGGGAGTCATCGTGGACCGTCCGTTGCCCCTTCGTGCCGTCCCGGCACTCGTGGTCCTGCTGGTGCTGGGCCTCCTAGCCGGCCCGACCCCGGCACACGCCGCCACCCTGCTCTCCCAGGGCAGACCGGTGACCGCCTCGAGCAGCGAAGGCGCGGGGACACCGGCCTCCGCGGCCGTCGACGGCGACCCGGGCACCCGCTGGGCCAGCACGTGGAGCGACCCGCAGTGGCTGCAGGTCGACCTCGGCGCGTCCGCCGACATCAGCCAGGTGACCCTGAACTGGGAGTCCGCCTACGCGACCGCCTACGAAATCCAGGTTTCGGACAACGCCGCGTCTTGGCAGACCGTGTACAGCACGACGACCGCGACCGGCGGCGTGCAGAACCTCGCCGTCACCGGCCACGGCCGGTACGTCCGCCTCTACGGCACCCACCGCGTCGGCGGCTACGGCTACTCGCTCTGGGAGTTCCAGGTCAGCGGCACCCCGGGCACGTCGACGCCGGGCGGCCCGGGCGTCACGAAGGTGACCGGCAGCCAGGGCAACTGGCAGCTGAGCGTCGACGGCCAGCCGTGGATCGTCAAGGGCCTCACCTGGGGCCCGCCGGTGAGCGAAGCGTCGGCCCGGATGCCGGAGCTGCACTCGATCGGCGTCAACACCGTCCGCACCTGGGGCACCGACGGCAGCAGCCAGCCCCTGTTCGACGCCGCCGCGGCCAACGGCATCAAGGTCGTCGCCGGCTTCTGGCTCCAGCCCGGCGGCGGGCCCGGCAGCGGCGGGTGCGTCGACTACACCACCGACACGAACTACAAGAACACGATGCTCGGCGAGATCCAGAAGTGGGTCAACACCTACAAGGGCAACGCCGGCGTGCTGATGTGGAACGTCGGCAACGAGTCGATCCTCGGCATGCAGAACTGCTACTCCGGCACGCTGCTGGAGCAGAACCGCATCGCCTACGCCCGGTTCGTCGACCAGGCCGCCCAGGCGATCCACGCCATCGACGCCAACCACCCGGTCACCTCGACCGACGCCTGGACCGGCGCCTGGCCGTACTACAAGGCCTACACGCCGAACCTCGACCTGTACTCCGTGAACTCGTACGCCCAGGTCTGCCAGGTCAAGCAGGACTGGATCAACGGCGGCTACACGAAGCCGTACATCATCACCGAGACCGGCCCGGCCGGCGAGTGGGAGGTCCCGAACGACGTCAACGGCGTCCCGACGGAACCCACCGACCAGCAGAAGCGTGACGGGTACACCAACGCCTGGAACTGCATCCTCGCCCACCCCGGGGTGGCCCTCGGCGCGACGCTGTTCCACTACGGCACCGAAGGCGACTTCGGCGGCGTCTGGTTCAACATCACCACGGGCAACGAGAAGCGGCTCGCCTGGTACGCCGTCCGCAAGCTCTACAGTGGACAGACCGGCGGCAACACGCCCCCGGTGATCTCGTCGATGAACCTGAGCCGCACCACCGACGTCCCGGCCGGCGGCACCTTCACCGTGACGGCGAACGTGTCCGATCCGGACGGTGACCCGATTGCCTACACCATGGGCTACAACAGCAAGTACATCAACAACGCCGCGGGCCTGATCCCGGCGCAGTTCACCGGCACCGGCACGTTCACCGTCACGGCGCCGAAGGACCTGGGCGTCTGGAAGATCTACCTCTACGCCCGCGACGGTCACGGCAACGTCGGGATCGAGACGCGTTCCCTGCGCGTGGTCGCCCCGCCGGTGCCGGGGACCAACCTGGCCCGCGGCGCCGCGACCACGGCGTCGACCTACCAGGCCGACGGCCCGGGCGCGCCCTACCCGCCGCAGGCCGCGACCGACGGCAACCTGGCGACGCGCTGGGCGAGCGCGTGGGCCGACCCGCAGTGGGTGCAGGTCGACCTGGGCAGCAGGCAGGCGTTCAACCACGTGCAGCTGGTCTGGGAGTCGGCGTTCGGCAAGGCGTACGAGATCCAGGTCAGCGACGACGGGACGAACTGGCGCTCGGTCTACGCGACGACCACCGGTGACGGCGGCGCCGACGACCTGGCGATCTCGGCCACGGCCCGGTACGTGCGGATGAACGCGACCCAGCGCGGCACGGCGTACGGGTACTCGCTGTACGAGTTCGGCGTCTACCGGTCCTGATCCCGGCGGTGGCCCCTTCCGGTCGCGGGAGGGGCCACCGGCTCAGCTCGTGACCAGGTGGCCTGCGCAGGCACAGGTGATGCCCGCCCAAGCACGCGTGACGCGCGCTCAGTCACGTGTGTCGACCTCCTGATTACGAGTGATGCCTCCCCGATCACGCGTGATGCCCCGCTGATCACGGGTGATGCCCGCGCAATCACGCTTGATGCCCCGCTGATCACGGGTGATGCTCGCCCAAACACGGGTGATGCCCGTGCAATCACGGGTGATGCCCGCCCGGACACGGGTGATGCCTCCCCGATCACGGGTAATGCCCGCTCAGACACGGGTGATGCCCGCGCAATCACGGGTGATGCCCGCCCAGACACGGGTGATGCCTCCCCGGTCACGGGTGATGCCTGCGCAATCACGAGGCCGATCCCGGGTCGCGAGCGCTGCCCCGCGCCATCGAGCGCCTTGCCCAGCGGATCACCAGCGCTGCGCGACGGGCCCATCGAACCGTCCGAGCCGCGGGTCCCGCACAACCGCTCGCCCGGGCTCGAGTCTCGTCGAACGCGTCGATGCCAACCCGGCCCGGAACCCCTTGTCAGGGCGGCACTTTTGCCGCACCAAGACCCACCGAGCGTCACTATGATCCCCGCCATGGCGGACACAGAGACCCGGGTGGTCCCGCTCTCCCGCGCCCGCCGGTGGACCTGGGTGCTCGTCGCCGTCGCGGTGGGCTTTGCCGCCTGGGACGTCTACGGGATCTTCGTCGCGCCGGAGCGGCCGTTCTTCTGGATCGGTGTCGCGCTCGACGTCTTCGTCGGCGTTTTCGCCTGGTTCCTCGGCCGGGCCTGGCCACCCGAAGCCCGGTTCGGGCCGGACGCCGTCACCTTCGAACAGACCCACGTGCCCTACGCCGAGATCACCGGGGTCCGGCGCGGCGCGGTCTCGGCCAAGCCGTTCTGGCTCGCCTTCCTGCTGCCGACGTCCCTGGTGCTCGGCCTGATCGCGGCGCTGCGCCCGGCCGGCGACTTCGACCGCGAGGTCGTCGAGCTCCAGACCCCCGACGGCCGCGTGCGCACCCGGTGGCGCCACTACCGGACGGCGGACGACTTCCTCGCCGCGCTCAAGGAGAAACGCCCGGATCTCGACGTCCGGCACGGGCTCGACGCCACCGCCTTCGCGCACGACTACACGCCCCGCCTCGGGGCCGGCGGCGGGTTCCTCGCCTTCGGCCTCGGGGTGTGGCTCTTCTTCGGCACGTGGTTCGGGCTGCAGCTCACCGACCAGTCGCTCGAGAACGGGCCGTTCCCGCTCGAGGCGACGTCGGCGACGCTGCGCGGGCTCACCGGCGACCTGACCGGCTTCGCGCCCCTGCCCGGCGTCGCCCCGCAGTTCACCGAGTGGGACTGCGACCGCGACAACGACCTGATCCTCGGCCCCGATCCCGGCTACACCGACCTGCACCTGCAGCTCATCCGCAAGGACCTGCCGGAAGCCGGCGCCGTCGAAGCCCGGCTGCGCCAGGCCGCCGGCATGGACGCCGACACCTACATCACCCGCATCGGCCCGGAGGACGGCGGTGTCGACGTCGACATCCCCGAGGACCGTGGCCTGTACGTCGAGATCTCCACCGGCTGCGTCGACCGGGACGGGCTGCCGCGCCTGCGTGACGACCTCACGAAGCTCGCGAAAGCAATGGGAGCCGGCTGAAACAGGCTGGTGCGAGGCCGCGGGGTTAGGCGCGTGGCCACCCCCAGCGGCCACGTGAGTCACCCCGCGGCCGTCGCACCGGCCCGGGCTGGCGTTTCGTTTCCGAAACACCTACCGTCGGTATCGTAGTCTTTCCGGTACAGGCGCTGTCAAGTTTTCGGGACAGCTAGGCTGGGCAGTGTCACGTTTCATGGCTGAAGGTGGTGTGTGGTGAGCGAGGAGCGCAGTTTCGCCGAACGGCTGGCGCAGTTGATCGCGACCGTGCACCCGCCGGACCGCAAGCCGTACTCGTACCGGGAGATCGCCCACGGCGTCGCGGAGCAGACCGGCGTCACGATGTCGGCGACCCACGTGCAGCAGCTCGCCGTCGGCGCCCGCAAGGACCCGAAACGCTCCCACATCCAGGCACTGGCCCAGTTCTTCGGCGTGCCGGTGACGTACTTCTTCGACGACGAGGTCGCCGGCGAGGTCGACCGGCAGGTCGAGGAGGTCGTGGCGTGGCGCGACACCGAGGCCCGGAAGATGGCGCAGCGGGCGATGCAGCTCTCGGCGCGCGACCGCGAGACCGTGACCGCGCTGATGGACCAGCTCGGCAGCTACGACGAAACCCGCCGCGGCGAGGGCCGGCGCCGGAAGCCGGAGTGACGTGCCCGCGGTGAGCGGTCGGCTACGATGACCTCGTCCGTGATCGCGCCCCGGTGCACCCGGCTGGCGCTCGCCCAGCGGGGAGGACCCATCGACGCGCACGGCCTCACGCAGCTGCGGGCCGGTGCCCGCGCGCGGGTGCGGACCGTCCTCGACGCCGTCCCGCTGCCCCGCCCGTGGTCGATGAACCGCTGGGTCGACGCCCTCGAGACCTGGCGCGGGCGCGAGATCGACCTGGTGCCGGTGGCCTACCGGCCCGGCCAGCCCTCCGGCGCCTGGCAGGCCCGCCCGGACTACGACCTCATCGCCTACACCGAGCACACGTCGGCGCTGCACCAGGACCACATCATCGCCCACGAGCTCGCCCACATGCTGTGCGCGCACACCGGAAGCTGCCTGATGTCGGAGTCCGAGGCCGCCGAGCTCGCCCCGGATCTCGCGCCGCGGGCGCTGTCGCACCTGCTCACCCGCGTGACGAGCGGTCGTGACGAGTACGAAGCCGAGCTGATCGCCGTGCTGCTGATGAGCGCCGCGACGAGCGAACCGCCCGCCGTCCAGCCCGGCGCGTCCGGCCGTGCGGCGGACCAGGCGCGGCGCCTGGCGGCACTGCTGGGATAGTCCGGTCCCGTGATCGACATTCTGTTCCTCGGAGTCGGGCTCTTCGCGCTGGCCGTCGGGATCTGGCGCGCGGTGCGGGCGCGGCGGACCGGCGCGGGCGCCGGGCTGGCCGTTTCGCTCATCGCGCTCGGCGCGGCGTTCTGCTTCCTGTCCAACCGCGCGCAGGTGGCGGAGAGCGAGCTGTACCCCAGCCTCGGGCGCCTGCTCTCGAACCTCGCGACGATGGTCGCGGCCTACGGGATCGGCCTGACCGTCGCCGAGATCAGCGGCACCCGCGACCGCGGCCGGCGCACCCGGCTCGTCGCCCTGGCCGCGGCGCTGGTCCTGCTGGTGGTGACGTTCTTCAGCACGCCGGACCTGCCGCGCGGCATCGGCGTGTTCGACGAGCTGTACGGCACCCACCCGACGCTCGTCGTGTACGTCTTCGCCTACACCGTCTACCTCGGCTTCGCGGTGGTCGACATCGGGATCGTGTCGGCGGTGACGATCCGGGCGAGCGGCGGTGCGCTGCGCGCCGGGCTCTCGTTGCTGCTGCTGGCGTCCGCGTTCGCCGTCGCCTACCTCGGCGGGAAGGTCGTCGCGACGATCAAGGCGCTGCAGTCCGACCACCCGGCGAAGGCGCTGTGCGCCGGGCCGTTCTCGACGCTGCCGTGCGCGCTGGACGTCGGCTTCCCGGCGGTGTCGGTGCTGCTGATCGTGGTGGGGCTGACGATCCCGTCGATCCCGGGCCTGGTGGCCGGCCGCCGTGACGCGCGGACGCTGCGCCTGCTGCGGCCGGTGCGCGCGCACCTCACCCGCCGGTTCCCGGAGATCGTCCGGATCGACCCGGGCGGCCCGTCCCGCCGCGAACGGCTGCTGACGGCGATGAGCGAGACCAACGACGGCCTGATCCTCGCCGGCGTGACGCCGGAGCTGGCGCCCCCGGCGGCCGCGAGGCTGGTGCGTGCCCTGCCGGACGAACCGGGGGAGATCGAACCGCCGGTCGCCGGCACGGAACCGTTCGCCGCGGACGTCGCGCGGCTGCGGGCGATCGCCCAGGCCTACCGGAAGCTGGACGCCGGCCCGGCCCGGTGAGTCAGGCGCCGAACGGCGCGACGAGCCGCGTTTCCCAGCCTGCTTCGTCGAGCGCGACCAGGTGCAGTTCCTCCGCGCGGGCGTCCAGCGGGAGCAGCGGCCGGACCTGCTCGGCCACTCGCTCGTGGTCGGCTTCGGCGCCGCCCATCGCGACCGTGAGGTGCGCGGCGGGGGTGGGGCCGAACCGGCCGCCGTAGGGCAGAACCCCGGGCCAGCGCGCGCAGACGGCGTCCGCGATCGGCTGCAGCGCGGGGGTGGCGACCGCCGAGAAACCCGGTGCGACGGCCAGTTCGGTGAGCCGGAGATCGACCGGCCGGACGCCGGCGGCGAGTGCGCGCACGGCGTCGACGACCTCGTCCGTCAGCTCGTGGGCCGGCAGGAACGGGTACAACGCCGTGACGTGCGCGGGCAGGCCGGGGCGGACCAGGGTGGGGGCGGTGCGCCGGGCCGCGGCCAGCACGGGCTCGGCGGCGGGCAGCAGGATCACCAGAGCGGAGGTTCCGGGTTCGGGCACGTCCGCATCATGGCAGCGACGCCGGTTCGTGCGTCGGTCAGGCCGCGGCGCTCTGCGGGAACCGGTTCGCGCGCGCCAGGGCCAGGCTGCGCCGGCACAGTTCGACCAGCTCGTCGTTCGCGCGGCTGCGCGGGCTGTGGCCGCAGAGCCCGCAGCGGATGGTGATGTCGCCGGTCAGCTCGTCCACGGCGACGAGGGCCTGGTGGTCGCACCGGCGGCACCAGCGGTAGCCGATCGCCGGGTTGGCGTGCACCGGCGAGGAGACGCATTCGTGCAGCCAGCGGCGGTGGGTCCGGCAGGTGACCCGGTCGGTCGGGTCGAGCCCGCCGGCGTCTTCGACCCGGTCTTCACGGGCCAGCGTCGCGGCCAGCAGCGGCTGGCGTGGCGCGGCGGGCCGGTCGTCCGGGCTCGGGCCGGCCCATGCGTGGTGATCGCCGCATCGGCACTTCTCGGACATGGCGCCCCCAGTAGGTCGGGTGGATCGATGGCTTCGAGTGTGGGCGCGGTCACGGAGGGCCGACAACCGGTAAAACGCTCAGTTTCGGCCAGCGGCACACCGGTGGCGCCGGACGGGCGAGCGGATTTCGGCCCGCGGTATGCGAACATATGTTCTATGACCGACGAGGGCCCCATCCTCCACGCCGACCTCGACTCCTTCTACGCGTCGGTCGAACAACGCGACGACCCGGGCCTGAAGGGGCGGCCCGTGATCGTCGGCGGCGGGGTCGTGCTGGCCGCGAGCTACGAGGCCAAGGCCTACGGCGTGCGCACGGCGATGGGCGGCGCGCAGGCCCGGCGGCTGTGCCCGCACGCGGTCGTCGTGCGCCCGCGGATGTCGGCCTACTCGGCCGCGAGCAAGGCGGTGTTCGAGGTCTTCCGGGACACCACCCCGCTGGTGGAGGGCATTTCCATCGACGAGGCGTTCCTCGACGTCGGCGGGCTGGCGAAGATCGCCGGGCGGCCGAGCGTCATCGCCGAACGGCTGCGCCGGGCGGTCGCCGAGCGGGCGGGGCTGCCGATCACCGTCGGCGTCGCGCGGACGAAGTTCCTCGCGAAGGTCGCCAGCGGGGTGGCGAAGCCGGACGGCCTGCTCGTCGTCCCGCACGACGCGGAACTGGAGTTCCTGCACCCGCTCCCGGTCCGGGCGCTGTGGGGCGTCGGCAAGGTGACCGAGGAGAAACTGCGGGCGCGCGGTATCACGACGGTCGGCCAGCTGGCCGCGTCCGAGCCGGTGGACCTCGCCGGGATGCTGGGCCGCGGCGCCGGGCGGCACCTCTACGAACTCGCGCACAGCCGGGACCCCCGGCTGGTCGAGACCGGCGTCCGGCGGCGGTCGATCGGCGCCCAGCGCGCGCTGGGCCGAGGCCGGCGGACCCCGGCCGAGCTGGACGTCGTGCTGGTGGCGCTGATCGACCGGATCGCCCGGCGGCTGCGGGCGGCGCACCGCATCTGCCGCACGGTCACCCTGCGCCTGCGTTTCGCCGACTTCACCCGGGTGACGCGCTCGTGCACCCTGAACGAGCCGACCGAGGGCACCGGCACGCTCCTCGCGGCGGCGCGGGAACTCCTGGAAGCCGCGCTCCCGCTCATCTTCGACCGCGGGATCACGCTGCTGGGCGCGTCGCTGTCCAACCTGACCGACGACGACCACGTCCAGCTGGCGCTGCCGTTCGAGCGTCAGCGCGCGACCCAGCTCGACACGGCGCTGGATTCGGTGCGGGACCGTTTCGGGAAGGCGGCGGTCACCCGCGCGGTCCTGCTGGGCCGTCCGGACGATCTGGAGATGCCCCTGCTGCCGGATTGATCAGCTGCCGTGGCCCGGTTTTCCCGCCGGGTGCGGAATGCGCGCGTGGGTCAGGTGGGAAAGCCGGCTCGGTTTCAGCGCGTCGTCGCGGTTCCAGCCGGCCGGACCGACAACGTCGTGCTGACCGGCTTGTTCGACCACTTCGAATCCCGTGTCCCGCAGGAGAGCCGCCATGGCGGCGGGGGAGAGGAACGTGTGCCACGGCTCACCCTCTTCGGCGGCCATCGGCGCGACGGCCTCGGCGTAACCGTTTCCGGCGTCGTCGCGCAGTTCCGGGGGCAGCAGGTGATCCGCGACGATTTCCGAGCCGGGTGCCGAACCGCCGAGATCCGTCAACGTGGCGAGAATCGCCTCGCGCGTCAGGTACATGGTGACTCCGAGCCAGCTGACGAACACGGGACGGTGCGGGTCGAGTCCACTCTGGACGAGCCGCTCGCGGAGCCGGTCCGTTTCGAAGTCGACGGCGACGAACGTCACCGACTCCGGCACGGCGATCCCGGCGGCTTCCAGGAGTTCCCGTTTGGCGGCCTGGGTGGCCGCCCGGTCGACTTCGAACACCCGGAACCGGCCGGGCGGTGTGCGATAGGCGAACGAATCGAGTCCGGCGCCGAGAATCAGATACTGGTCTATACCGGAATTGGCACGCAAGAGGCGCTCTTCGGTGAACCGGCTGCGGCAGACGGCCTCGGCGCGGGCCCCGGCGAGAACCGGATGGGTACCGTGGAGCCGGTGATATGCCAGCAGTTCTTCGGCGCGGGCGCCGAGCAACGGCGCGGCGAGCGGGTCCGAGAAGATCGGGGGAGCGGCGTCGACCAGCAAATGTGCCGCTCGTGCGGCGGCCGCCGTGAACGCCGTGCAGCTGATGCCGGGCGCATTACCGGGAAAATCGGGTGAGGTCACCCCGCAACGGTACCGATCTGATTTCGAGCATATCACGAATACAAAACCTTTACAAGATCACGCGCATTCCGACTCGGTTGCGGTCAGGCTGTAGGGGGCGGCCCCGTCGCCCGGGCGGCCATTGTGGACGCTTCGCGGGTGTCGCGCGTGCCGGACGTGATTCGACAGGTTAGGGTCTGTCCGACCGTGTTCTGGAGAAGATGAGGAACGACGAACCATGGCGCAACGGGTGCACGTCGAGATGGTGGACGACCTCGACGGGAGCGAGGCGAACCAGACCGTCCCCTTCGCCCTCGACGGGGTGAGCTTCGAGATCGACCTCTCCGAGGAGAACGCTTCGGCGCTGCGGGACGAGCTCGCCCGCTACGTCGGTGCCGCGCGGCGCATCGGCGGCCGCAAGGTCCGGCTCGCGACCGGGCAGTCGCTGACGGGCTCGTCGAGCTCGGGCACCGACCGCGAGCGCAACCGGCAGATCCGCGAATGGGCGCAGGCCAACGGCTACGAGGTCGCCGAGCGCGGCCGCCTGTCCAGCGAGATCATCGCCGGTTTCGAGGCCGACCAGGCCGCGGAAGCCGAGCCGGCCGAGCCCAAGCCGGCCCGCAAGCGCGCGACCCGCAAGAAGTAGCTTGTCGTGCAACGGGTCCCGGTCCCCGGGGAGGGGGAACCGGTCACCCGGAGCGCGCCCGCAGCTCGTCCCGTTGCGCCACTCGGCGGATTCCCTTGGGTGCAACTTGCAATTCTCTGGGTGGCTGGCTGGGCCGATCGCCTTGTTTGCTTGGTGAGTCCCGGTTGGCGCGACTCGCTCCCGATGTCTTGTCCCGGTCGGTAAGCCGCGCCGCTGTCCGGGTTGGTCACTGTGCCACTCGGCGGATCGCTTTGCCGGGCTTGCCAGACGCGTAAGTGCAACTTGCAGTTTCCACGGCGAGCTGACTGCGCCACTCGGCCGATCGCCTCCTTTGCTTGGTGGGCCGCGCAAGTGTGACTTGTCCTGTCGGCTGTGTCGCAAAGCCGGCCGCGTTGTCTGATTGGTGAGTCGCCCGGCGGGCCGCGTCGGCGGCTTGGCAGGCCGCGCAAGTGTGACTCGTCCTGTGTCTCGACTCGCCGGCTGTGTCGTGCAGCCGATGGCCTTGTCTGGTTGGTAAGCCGCGAAGGTGCAGTTGCCGTATGTCCGGCTTACTGGTTGCGTCACTCGGTCGGCCGCCTCGATTGCTCGGTGGGCCGCACAAGCCTGACTCGCGCTGTGTGTCGACCCGCCTGTTCTGTCGCGCCGCCGATTGCTGCCGCGTAACAGCACCTCGCCGCGAACCCGGCTTGCTCGGTGGATCGCCTCGCCTGGTTGGTGAGCCGCGCAGGTGCAACCCGGCCATCCGCCGAGCGCAAGGCTTTCGCTCGGCGGATCGCCCTGCCTGGCGGCGATGCCGTGCAAGAGCAACTCGCCGCGTGTCTGGGCC